>NZ_JBWMBB010000002.1:0-697762 GCF_056521305.1 Rhodoferax sp. RT4P68 | reverse complement strand
TTTGTGGTGGCCTCTTCTCTTACTGCGTGCCTGCTTTGAACGACAACGAAGACTGTCTATCAATGGAAGAAAAAATCCATGACCGGTTGTTGACGTGGTGGGAAGTCCCTGTAGAAAAAATCCATGACCGGTTGTTGACGTGGTGGGAAGTCCCTGTAGAAATAAAGGAGGAGGGACGCGCCCTGCGCGGACCGGGGGACATTCGCGGAGAAAGCTACCCGGTGGCCTCGGCCCGCGCCCGCCACGGCACCTCAGCCCGCACCCCGGACCGTACCCCCACCGTGTCTCCCCAGAATGACTGAGAAGACCACCCGGCTCCTCGTCGGCCCCTTCAACCGCGTCGAAGGCGACCTCGAAGTAGCCCTCGACATCGCCGACGGCCGCGTGCGTTCGGCCCGCGTCAACGCCACCATGTACCGCGGCTTCGAGCAGATCCTCACCGGCAAGGCGCCGCACGACGCGCTCATCTACGTGCCGCGCATCTGCGGCATCTGCTCGGTCTCGCAATCGGTGGCGGCTGCCCGTGCGCTGGCCGACCTGGCCGGGGTCACGCCGCCGCCCAATGGCCAGCATGTGACCAACCTGATCCTGGCGACCGAAAACCTGGCCGACCACCTCACGCATTTCTACCTGTTCTTCATGCCGGACTTCATGCGGCCGGTCTACGCAGCCAAACCCTGGCACGCCGAAGCCGTGCGCCGCTTTGACCCGCAGGCCGGTGAGCAGACGCGCCAGGCCATTGCGGCGCGCCAGCGCTGGTTCACGCTGCTGGGCACGCTGGCCGGCAAGTGGCCGCACACGCAAAGCATCGAGCCGGGCGGCAGCACGCGGGCGGTGGAGGCGGCCGAGCGCGTGCGGCTGCTGGCGCGCGTGCGCGAGTTCCGCCGATTCCTGGAGCAACAACTGTTCGGCGCCGCACTCGAAGACATGGCGGCGCTGGCCAGCGAAGACGCGCTGTGGGCCTGGCATGCGCACGACCCGCTGCGCGGCGACCTGCGCCTGTTCCTGACCATCGCGCGCGATCTGGATTTGGCCTCGTTGGGGCGTGGGCCGGGCCGCACTCTGAGCTTTGGCGCCTACCCGCAGCCGGGCGGTGGCCACGCGCTGGCGGCCGGCGTCTGGCGCGCAGGTGGCAGCTGGAGTGCGCCGGACGCACAGGCCATCACCGAAGACGCCACCCACGCCTGGCTGGACGACCACGGCGCGCCCCGCCACCCGCTGCAGGGCCTGACCCGGCCGGATGCCGACAAGCCCGACGCCTACACCTGGAACAAGGCGCCGCGCCTGGCCGGCGAGGTGGTGGAGACCGGCGCCATCGCGCGGCAACTGGCATCGCAGCATCCGCTGGTGCAGGACGTGGTCGGCCGCCATGGCGCCACGGTGTTCACGCGGGTGCTGGCGCGCGCGCTGGAACTGGCGCGCGTGCTGCCGATGATGGAATCGTGGCTGCTGCAGTTGCACAGCGGCGAGCCCTATTGCGACGCGACCGCGCTGCCGGACGAAGGCCAAGGCATCGGCCTGTCGGAGGCCGCGCGCGGGGCACTCGGCCACTGGCTGGTGGTGCGCGGCGGGCGCATCGCCAATTACCAGATCGTCGCGCCCACCTCGTGGAACTTCTCGCCGCGCGACGCCGCCGGCACGCCCGGCGCGCTGGAGATGGCATTGGAGAACGCACCCGTGCAGCCTGGCGAGCAGACGCCGGTGACGGTGCAGCACATCGTGCGCTCGTTCGACCCGTGCATGGTCTGCACGGTGCACTGAGCCTGACCACACACGCACACCTCATCCACTCGGCGCCTGTGCCGACAGGGGCAAACCGATGCTCTCCTACAGCGTGTGGCGTGGCCGCGTCATAACCTTACCGGGTGAATGGTATGCACCGCGCTCTCGCCCCTGCCGCCCCCGCGCGGTCATGGCGGACGTGCGATCGGTCAGCTGTGGAACAGTTGGGCGCGCGCTACCCGGGTGATGGCTGCCACGCAGGGGTGGGTGATGCGACGCTCCACCGAGATGGCGAAGAACTCTTCCGCAAGCTCGGCACTGCGCCCCAGCACCTCCACACCGTATTGCGCCACCGTCTGCTGCTCCAGCACCGAGGGCGACATGAACACACCGCGCCCCTCACGGCCAAAGGCGTTCATGAGCGCTGTGTCGTCGAACTCGCCCACGATGCGCGGGCGGATTTGCAGGCGCGCCAGCCAGGGGTCGAGCTGTTGGCGCACGGCCGAGGCCGCGCCCTGCACCAGCATGGGCGCACCCTCCAGACACTGCGGAAACTCGCCTTGCAGACTGCCGCGCAAGGTCGGCGCGCAAAAAAATGTCATCGGGCTGCGGCCCAGCGCGTGGTTGAAGGCGCGCACGCTGACCTTGCCCGACACCCGCTCGTCGGCGATCACCAGATCGAGCCGATGCAGCGCCAGTTGGGCCAGCAACTCGTCGTACTTGCCTTCGTGGCAGATCATGCGCACCGGCTCGGGCACGTCCAGCGCCGGCGAAAGCAACTGGTAGGCCACTGTCTTGGCCACCGAATCGACAACGCCAACGCGAAATTCCAGCGGGCGCCGTTCGCCCCGCTTGTGGCGCACGGCGGCTTCCAGCTCGGCGCCAAGCGCGAAAATCTCCTCGGCGTAGTCCAGCGCGACACGGCCCTGCTCAGTCAATTCGAGTCGTCGGCCCTGTTTGCGGAACAATTTGTGGCCGATCCAGTCTTCAAACAACTTGATCTGGCCGGACAGGGTTTGCGGCGTGGTGTGCAGCTGCTCACCGGCGCGCATCACCCCGCCCGCCTTGGCCACCACCCAGAAATAACGCAGGTGCTTGAAGTTCATGCTGAAAAGTTCCTGCGGTTTTCTCGAAGTGTTTTGTCTTCAAAATCGAATATACGCGAAGTGTGATCGCGTCTAGAGTCCCGTCTTCCGAACCACGAATCCAACAAAAGGAGCCCGCCATGCGACTGACCACCAAGAGCCGTTTCGCTGTCAACGCGATGATCGACGTCGCCCTGCGCGAACACCTGGGGCCTGTGACGCTGTCCGCCATCGGCGCGCGCCAGCAGATCTCGCTGTCCTATCTGGAGCAGATGTTCAGCCGCCTGCGCCGCAGCGGCCTGGTCGAGAGCGCACGCGGCCCGGGCGGCGGCTACACCCTGGCGCGCAAGGCCAGCGGCATCACCGTGGCGGACATCATCCTGGCCGTGGACGATCAGGCTGCGGCCGATGCCCAGGGCGCCGCGCTGGTCGGCCCCGGTACCGACCCGAAGACCGCCAGCGAGCTCTGGGACAGCCTGTCCGCCTGCATGCTCGACTACATGCAAGGCGTCTCGCTGCGCCAGCTGGTCGACGAGCAGCGCGCCAAGGGCGTGACGATCGAGGCCGGCCCTGCCCGCCGCCGCGCTGCAGTGCAGCCCAAAGCGCGCCCTTCTGTGGTCAGCGCGCCCAACTCGGTGTTCGCCTACGGCAAGTACCTGCAGCTGAAAAGCTGAGGCCGGGCCCGGCAAGGCGGGGCTGGCCCTTGCCCGGGCCGCGCTTTCGGCGCATCCTGCACCCACGTCTCCTACCACTTTCGGGAGTTCATCGTGCACCCCTCCAGCTCCTCGCGCGCCAGCCCACCACACCGCGCACACCAACTCCTCCTGTCGCTTTGCCTGGGCCTTGGCCCCGCCCTTGCACAGGCCGCGGCGCCGCCACCTCTGGCCGCCCAGCAAACCATCGATGCGTTGAGCCGCGCGCATGCCGCGGTCGTTGGCGTGCAGGTCAATGCGACGGAAAACGCGGTGTCGGCCGAGACGCTGGGGCGCCATCGCCAAGGCACGGGCGTCGTGATCGGCCCCGATGGCCTGGTGCTCACGATCGGCTATCTGATGCTGGAGGCTGAGACGATCCAGATCGTCACGCGGGACGGCCGCTCCCTGCCGGCGCAAGCCGTGGCTTACGACCTGGCCACCGGTTTCGGCTTGCTGCGGCCGTTGACCCCGCTGCGCGGCGTCGTGCCCGTCCAGCTGGGCAATGGCCAGGACATGGCGCCCGGCGTGGTGCTGATGGTCGGCATGGGCGGCGCCGAGGGCGCTGCCGGCGACGTGGCCATGACGCAGCTGGTCAGCAAGCGGGCCTTCTCAGGCTATTGGGAATATTTTCTCGACGCCGCGCTGTTCACCAGCCCGCCGGTGCCGAACCACTCCGGCGCGCCGTTGTTCAACCAGCGGGGCGAGCTGGTGGGCATTGGCAGCCTGTTCGTCATGGATGCGCTGGGCGCCAACCAGCGCTCGCCGGGCAACATGTTCGTGCCGGTCGATCTGCTCAAGCCGATCCTGGCCGAGCTGCAGAGCACCGGCAGCACCCGCGTCAGCCGGCGCCCCTGGCTGGGCCTCAGCTCGGTGGAGCAGGACGGCCGGCTGCAGATCGTGCGCGTCAGCAAGGAGAGCCCGGCACTGGCCGCCGGCCTGAAGCCGGGGGACGTGGTGCTGGCCATCGACGGCGTCAAAGTCACGACGCTGGAGGCCTTCTACAAAAAGCTGTGGGACCGCGCCGCACCGGACGGCGAGGTCGAGCTGACCGTGCTGCAGGGCGCCGACGTGAAGACCGTCACCGTCAAGACCGTCGACCGCATGACGACCATGCGCAAGCCCGCCGGGATCTGAACCGGCGCCGGCGTCGGCACCGCAGTCATCGCCCACAGGCCCTGAAGCGGCATCCGCGCCACCTGGCGTCGATGACGCAGCGACGTCAGCGCTACAGCGCTCTGCACGGCCATGCACCGACTCGCACGCTTCACCCCCCGCGCAGCCCCTCTGCCACGGTCGGGTAGCGCAACTTCAGCCGAAGTTCACGCCGCATGCGCGTGTTGACCAGCCGGCGCGATTCCGACATGAAGCTCAGCACCCCCAGCGGCAACTGCGCCGGCGCGGCGCTGCGGGCCACGCGCGGCGGGCGTGGCAGGCCGTACAGGTCGGCCGCCAGGTCGAAGTAGTCGCCCATCTTCAGCTCGGTGTCGTCGTTGACGTTGACGGCCCGCTGCGGCTTGCCGCGCCACAGCGCCGCGATGCAGGCGCGCGCCAGATCGTCGGCGTGGATGTGGTTGGTGTGGACATCGTCCTCGGCGCGCAGCACCGGCGTGCCGCGCAGCAGCCGCTCGCGCGGCGTGCCGCCCGCGCGGTCGGGTGCGTAGATGCCGGGTATGCGCAGCACGCTGGTGCGCACACCGGCCACGCGGCCGAAGAAATGCACCGCCGCTTCGGCATCCACACGCCGCTGGGCACGCTCGGTGTGCGGCGCCAGCGCCCGCACCTCCGTCACCCGCTCACCACTGCAATCGCCATAGACCCCGCTGGTCGACCCGTAGACCAATGCCCGCGGCGGCGCGCGGCGCAGCAGCGCCCGGGCCAGCGCCCGCGTGCGCGGATCGCCGCGCCCTTCGCCTGGCGGCGGCGCCAGGTGCAGCACGCGGTCGGCCAGCCCGGCCAGCCGGCGCAGCGAGGACGGGTGGTCCAGATCGCCCTGCAGCGGCACCAGGCCGCGCGCGCGCAGCTCAACGCAGCGCTCAGGCGATGAGGTCAGCGCCAGCACACGCAGGCCCGTCGGCATCTGCGCGGCGACGCGCTGGCCCACATCGCCACAGCCGACGATGAGCACGCGGGCGCGGCGAAAGCGCGCGGGCAGTGCCCCGAGCGGTGATTGGTTTGAAGGCAAAATCCCGGCTCCACAAGCGGCGAAAAGCCTTCGAGGATACCCAAAGATGAACAGCACCACGGCCGCCGCGCCGGAGTTCCAGATCACCGTGCAACCCAGCGGGCGCGCGTTCCGGGCAGCTGCCGGTGAAGCGATCCTGGCCGCCGGCATCCGCCAGGGCGTCGGCCTGCCCTATGGCTGCAAGGACGGTGCCTGCGGCTCGTGCAAATGCAAGATGCTGGAGGGCCGCGTCGAGCATGGCCCGCACCAGAGCAAGGCCTTGTCGGCCGAAGAAGAAGCCGCCGGCTTGATCCTCACCTGCTGCGGCGTGCCCCAGACCGACGTGGTGCTCGAATCGCGCCAGGTCACCGACGAAAGTGCCTTCCCGATCAAACGCATGCCCTCGCGCGTGATCAGCCTGGCCAAGGTGTCGCACGATGTGATGCTGGTCAAGCTGCAGCTGCCGGCCAACGACGCCATGCGCTACCACGCCGGCCAGTACATCGAGTTCATCCTGCGCGACGGCGCGCGGCGCAGCTACTCCATGGCCAATGCGCCGCACACCGCCCTGCGGCCCGATGTCACGCCCCCCGTCGGCCCCAGCGTGGAGCTGCACATCCGCCACATGCCCGGCGGCAAGTTCACCGACCACGTGTTCAGCGCCATGAAGGAGAAAGAGATCCTGCGCATCGAAGGCCCGTACGGCAGCTTCTTCCTGCGCGAGGATTCCGACAAGCCCATGGTGCTGTTGGCCTCGGGCACCGGCTTTGCGCCGCTGAAGGCCGTGATCGAGCAGCTGCAGTTCAAGAACATCACCCGCCCCGCCACGCTGTACTGGGGTGGGCGCCGGCCGTCGGACCTGTACATGGACGACTGGGTGCGCGCGCGCATGGCCGAGATGCCGCACTTGCGCTATGTGCCCGTCGTCTCCAACGCCATGCCCGAAGACAACTGGACGGGCCGCACCGGCTTCGTGCACCGCGCCGTGCTGGAAGATGTGCCCGATCTGTCGGGCCACCAGGTCTATGCCTGCGGGGCGCCCATCGTGGTCGACTCGGCCCGCGCCGACTACACGGCCCAGGCCGGCCTGCCGCCGGAAGAATTTTTTGCCGACGCGTTCACCACGGAAGCCGACAAGGCGCAACCATGAACTTCAATGCAAGTCGCCGCGCCGCGCTGCTGGCCGCCCTCGCCCTTGCCGCCGCACCCGCGCTGGCGCAGAACAAGCCCATCCGCCTGGTCGTCCCCTACGCACCCGGCGGCCGATCGACGTCACGGCCCGCGTGCTGGCCGAGCGCGTGAAAGACAGCCTGGGCACCGTCATCATCGACAACAAGCCGGGTGCTGGCGGCAACATCGGCGCCGACATCGTGGCCAAGGCCGCGCCGGACGGCCTGACCATCGGCATCGCCGCCACCGCCACGCACGCCGTCAACCCCTGGCTGTACCGCAAGATGCCGTTCGATGCGGCGCGCGATTTCGCCCCCATCACGCAGATGCTGCGCGTGCCCAATGTGCTGGTCATGAATGCAGAGACCGCCCAGCGGCTAAAGATCAACACGCTGGCCGACCTCATCGCCTACGCCAAAGCCCATCCCGCCAAGCTGAACTACGGCTCGGGCGGCAACGGCAGCGCCGGCCACCTGGCCGGCGAGATGTTCAAGGCCCAGGCCGGCATCTTCGCGCTGCACATTCCCTACAACGGCGGCAACCCGGCGCAGCTGGCGCTGCAGTCGGGCCAGGTCGACTTCAACTTCGACAACCTGGCCACGGCGGCGCCCGGCATCCGGTCGGGCAAGCTCAAACCGCTGGCCGTCACCACGCTGCAGCGCTCGCCTGCGCTGCCCGATGCACCGCCCATTTCCGAGACGCTCAAGGGCTTTTCCATCGACACCTGGTGGGGCCTGGTGGCGCCTGCCGGCACGCCGCCGGACGTACTGGCACGGCTGAACCAGGCCTTCGTCGCGGCGCTGCAGTCGCCCGAGACGCGCCAGCGCTTCGCCAACCTGATGGCCGAACCGGTGGCCAACACGCCGACCGAGTTCGGAACGTTCATGCAGGCTGAGCTTGTCAAGTACGAGCGCCTGGTCAAGGCCTCGGGCGCGCAGGTCGACTGAAAGCTTGAGAGGGCGTTCGCTTCCAGATGGCAGCGCCGGCCCCAGTGCACCGGCATGAAGATCGAGTAGGCGACTCGCGAGGGTGCCGGCCGCCTTTCAATCAGGCGGGCATCTGCGTATCGGGCGCGTCGGTGAGGGCAGCCTGCGCGGCCGTACGGTAGGCCGCCCGGCCCAAGTGCCACGCCAGCCAGGCCGCCGCCAACAGCATCGCTGCGCCCGAAGCCCCGAGCAGCAGCCCGGTCGGCCATTGCGGAACCAGCCAGCCGCCCAGCTGCGCCAGCGCCGGGGCAAAGATCAACACTGCGAACGCTGCCAACAGCGAGCCCTTGAAATCTCTCGAATCCGCGTCGATCAACGCTGGTTCGTGTGCGCGCATGCCCCAGTTCTCCTTGCCAGACCGCGACGGGCGGCATCGTTTGGATCAGAAAAGGGGCTGCCACGAAGACAGCCCCAAAACGATGCATCCGCTTCCCAGAAAGCACCTTGTCAGGATGCATCGAGACACGATGATCCGTGACGCGATGTATCCGGTTTGTAGGAGACGTTCCCGCGGAGGGGCAGGTGAAAGCCCGGGCCGGTCGCCACAGCCACAGCCACAGCCACAGCCACAGCCACAGCCACAGCTACAGCCACAGCTATCGCTACGGCGACGGTGGCGCAGGCAGCGAACCGCCCGCGTCAGCTGGGCTGCAGCAGAAGCGGGCCGGCGCTGGCGCCGCGCTCGTCCAGCCGGAAGGTGCTGACCAGCCGGGCCTGCTTGAGCGCCTCGGTGCGCAGGGACGCTGCGGCGGCGGCGGCCTGCTCGACCAGCGCCGCGTTCTGCTGGGTGGTGGTGTCCATCTCGACCACGGCCTGATTGATCTGTTCCAGACCGCTGATCTGCTCGGCGCTGGCGGCGGTGATCTCCCCCATGATGTCGGTCACCCGCTTCACGCTGGCGACGATCTCGCCCATCGTCTCGCCGGCACGTGCCACCAGCGCGCTGCCGCCATCCACCTGTGCGACCGAATCACCGATCAGCAGCTTGATCTCCTTGGCGGCGTCGGCCGAGCGCTGGGCCAGCTGCCGCACCTCGACCGCCACCACCGCAAAGCCGCGGCCTTGCTCGCCAGCGCGTGCCGCCTCGACCGCCGCGTTCAGCGCCAGGATGTTGGTCTGGAACGCGATGCCGTCGATCACGCTGATGATCTCGACGATCTTGCGCGATGCGGCGTTGATCGATCCCATCGTCTGCACCACCTCGGCCACCACCTGGCCGCCGCGCACCGCCACATCGGATGCGGTCTGCGCCAGCGCGTTCGCCTGGCGCGCGTTGTCGGTGTTCTGGCGCACGGTGCTGGTCAGCTGCTCCATCGACGCAGCGGTCTGCTGCAGCGCACTGGCCTGGCGCTCGGTGCGCGCCGACAGATCGTCGTTGCCCAGGGCGATCTGGTTGGAGGCAGCGGCGATGTTGTCGGTGCCGGCGCGCACCTCGCCGACGATGCGCTGCAGGTTGCCGTTCATCTCCTTGAGCGCCTGCATCAGCTGGTCCGGCTCATCGGGGTAGCGCACAACGATGCGGCTGGTCAGCACCCCGGACGCCACCACCTGGGCCACTTTCACCGCCTCGCGCAGCGGCAGGATGATGCTGCGCGCCACGGCCACCGTGAGAACGACGGCCGCCGCCAAGGAAATCCCCATGATCACCAGCATCAGGACGCTGGCGTCGCGGATCGTGTCGCGCGCCTGGGCCTCGTCGCGGCTGATGCGCGCCGTCGCCAGCGCCACGATCTGGTCCACCACCTGCCGGTGCATCTCGTAGGCCGCGCTCATCTGCTGCATGGCGCTGGCCACGTCGGCAGCACTCTCTGCCTGCAACGCCGGCACCAGCCGGTCGAACCCCAAGCGGTAGAACTCGAGCGCCGGCGTGTGGGATTTCTCCAACAGCAGCGGTCCGGTCTCGGCGTCCAGACCCTCCTTTGCCCAGAACGCATGGCGGGTATCGAACTCGCCCTTGAGCGTGCGCAGCCGGGCGATCAGCCCGTCACGCCGGGCGCCGGCCTCGCTGCTGGCCAGCTGCAGCGCCACCAGATAGGACTCGATGATGTAAGCAGGCGGCGGCAGAACATCGGCCACCAGGTCCTTGCCCTGCACGATCTGCTGGTACGCCGGGCCGTTGACCTTCAAGGCACCGAGCGTCTTGAAAGCCCAGCCCGCCGAGACCATGAATCCCAGCGCGAAGATGCCGATGAGCACCGAAAGGCGACCGGACAGCTTCAAGTTACGCAACGCAGCCATGACCACTCCAGAGGCAACCTGCGGGCATGATCATCAAGAAATACACCAATGTCCAGCCGGATTAGCACAAACCCCTCTCAGATACTGTCGGACAACAGGAGAATCTGACGACATTCGTACAACAATGACAGGTAACTTCCCATCTAACTCGCTCCAATCGTGTGCCCCACATGCATCGCACATAGCCCTCTGAAGGCCCCTTGCCGGTGGCCCGATCCATCGCCAGGGTCATCGCTGCACCGTGCAGCGGCGGCGGCGGTGCTTGGGACGGTGCCCATGTCTTTGACTGGAGGCCCAGGTCGTACATGAATGCGTGGATCGCGGACCGACAGGTGCTGGCACTGTCGTTGCAGGCGACAGTGCTGTCGCACGCCAAGGTGCGCGAGGCCGCCACCGCTTTTGCCACGGAGCTGGCGAACGGCCGCGGCTGTGCCCGGGTCAGCGTCGGCTTCTTGCGCAACGGCCTGGTGCGGATGGCCGCCGTGTCGCATGGCGACAGTGACGGCCAGCGCCTGCAGCAGCACGCCTACGGGGCCGTGACAGCGGCGATGGACGAAGCCGTGCAGCAGGGCATCAGCGTGTGCTGGCCGGCCGAGGGCGCACCGGCCATCCGCCTGGCCCACCGCGCGCTGCTGAGCGACCGCGGTGGCGCGGCAGCCAGCATTCCCATCGTGCACCTGGGCCAGGCCTGCGGTGCCATCACCTGCGAATGGACCACCACCCCGCTGGACCTGGCCGTGCTGGTGGCCGAGATCGAGAACATCGTCAGCCTGGCCGGCCCGGTGCTGCTGCTGATGCACCACAAGGAGACGCCGCTGCACCTGCGCGTGGCCGACAGCACGCGCCAGGGGCTGCGTCGCGTGCGCGAGGGCCACCGGGCAGCCCTGGTGGCGGGCCTCGCGCTCGGCGCGCTCGCACTGGCCGCGCTGCTGGCCATGCCGGTGGACCACCGGGTCGGTGGCCGGGCGCGCATTGAAGGCGAGCAGCAGCGCAGCCTGGTCGCGCCGCTGGACGGATTTCTGAAAGCCGTGCACGCGCGCCCCGGCGATCGGGTGCAGGCCGGCCAGGTGCTGGTCGAGATGGCCGACCAGGACCTGACGTTGCAGGGCCGCCGCTGGACCAGCGAGCTGGGCCAGCAGGAGAACGCCTACGCCAGCGCCATCGCCCGCGCCGACCGCGCCGCCATGGTGATCGCGCTGGCGCGTGCGGACGAGGCGCGCGCGCAGCTGGCGCTGGTCGAGGCCGAGCTGGCGCGCACCCGCATCGCCGCCCCGTTTGCCGGCATCGTCGTGGACGGCGACCTCACGCAGTCGCTGGGCGCGCCGCTTGCGCGCGGCAAGCAGCTGATGCTGCTGGCGCCGCTGGACCGCTACCGTGTGATGGTGCAGGTCGACGAACGCGACATCGGCCGCCTGCGCGTCGGCCAGAGCGGCAGCCTGGCACTGGCCGCGCTGCCCTGGGACACCCTGGCCTTGCAGGTCACCCGCATCACGCCGGTGGCCCGCGCAGTCGAAGGGCGCAACGTGTTCGAGGTCGAGACCGACGTGCGCGCCGACGTGGCCCGCATCCGGCCCGGGCTGGAGGGCGTGGCCAAGATCGACGTCGGCCGCGCAGCGCTGGCCTGGGTCTGGCTGCACCGCGTGGCCGAGTGGGCACGCCTGACCGCGTGGTCGTGGACACCGTGACCATGGCATCCGCCCCGCGCCCCTTCGCCGCCCGCAAGGCGTCGCCACAGGCCGACGCCACGCTGTTCAGCGCCAGCTGGCACCGCGTGCAGGGGTTGCGGCCGCAGCTGCGCGGGCATGTGGAACACAAGCTGCAGATCCAGCGCGGCGCACCCTTCCACGTGCTGCGCGACACCCAGAGTGACAGCGTGGTGCGGCTGAACGCCGCCGCTTATGCCTTTGTCGGCCGCTGCGACGGCAACGCCACGGTGCAGCAGATCTGGGACGCCATGGTGGCCGCCCGGCCGCACGACGCCCTGTCGCAGCCCGAAGTGATCGAGCTGCTGGTCGGCATGCACCGCCGCGCCCTGATGCAGTTCGACGTGACGCCCGACGTCGAGGCCCTCTTCCATGCGCAGGACAAGCGCCGCCGCCAGCGCCGCGCCGGCGGCGTCAACCCGCTGGCGTTTCGCGTCGCCCTCGGCAACCCGGCCGCGCTGCTGCATGCGTTGCGCCGCCTGGGGCCGCTGCTGTTCTCACGCTCGGGCTTTGCGCTGTGGCTGCTGGCCACCGCCGCCGCCGCGCTGGCGGCGGCCATGCACTGGGATGCACTGGTGCTGAACGCCCAGCGCATGCTGGGCGCGCCCGGCTACCTGCTGATGGCCTGGCTCTGCTACCCCCTGATCAAGGCGGTGCACGAACTGGCACACGGCCTGGCCCTGCAGCGCTATGGCGGCCAGGTGCGCCAGACCGGCATCACGCTGATCATGCTGAGCCCGGTGCCCTTCGTCGACGCATCGGCCGCCGATGCGCTGCGCGACCGGCACCAGCGCGCGGTGGTCAGCGCCGCCGGCATCATGGCCGAGCTGGCCATGGCCGCATTGGCGCTGGCGGTCTGGCTGCTGGTGCAGCCCGGGCTGGTGCGCGACATCGCTTTCATCGTCGTGCTGACGGGCAGCGTTTCCACGCTGCTGACCAACGGCAACCCGCTGCTGCGCTACGACGGATATTTCGTGCTGTGCGACCTGATGGACCTGCGCAACCTGGCCACCCGCAGCGGCCGCTGGTGGCGCGAGGGCCTGGGCCGCGTGCTGTTGGGGGTAGTGAACCCCAACCCGGTGGAGCCGCTGCCGGGCGAGCGCGGCTGGCTGCTGGCCTACGCTCCCCTGTCGTGGGTTTACCGGCTGGTGCTGTCGGTGGTCATCGGCCTGTGGATCGGCTCCTATTCGGCACTGCTCGGTGTCTTCGTCGGCGCGCTGCTGCTGGGCGCCACGCTGGTGGTGCCGCTGTGGACCGCGTTGAAGGCCCTGCAGCTGGGCACGCTGCACGACACGCGGCGCGGCTGGGCCATGGCGCGCATGGCCCTCGTGGCCGTGGCGCTGGTGGCCCTGCTGGGCTGGCTGCCGGTGCCTTTCAACAGCGTGGCCCAGGGCGTGGTGTGGTTGCCCGAGCAGGCCCAGATCCGCGCCGGCACCGATGGGTTCATCGCCCGGCTGCACGCCCAGGACGGCCAGCGGGTGCAGGCCGGCGCACTGATCGCCGAGCTGCAGGACCTGCCCCTGGTGGCGCGCCGCGCCAGCCTGGCCAGTGACATCGCCGAGGCCGACGTGCGCCTGTTCCACGCCATCGTCCAGGCGCCGCAGGAGGCGCCCGACCTGCGCGAGAAGCTGGCCTACAGCCAGGCCGAGCTGGACCGTGTGGACGAGCGGCTGCGCCTGCGCGAGGTGCGCGCGCAGGCTGACGGCACACTGGTGCTGCCGCACGCGCAGGACTTGCTGGGCCAGTTCCGCCAGCGCGGCGAGCCGCTGGGCCATCTGCTGACCAGCGCGCCGCAGGTGGTGCGCGTGGCGTTACCGCAGCAGCAGGCCGAGCTGGTGCGCACGCGCCAGGGTGAAGTGCGCGTGCGGCTGGCCGACGATCTGGCCACAGTGCACGCCGCGCGCATCACGCAGCAGGTGCCCGGCACGCTGGCACGCCTGCCCAGCGCCGCGCTGGGCGATCTGGCCGGCGGCGCCATCGCCACCGACCCGGCCGACGCGCAAGGCCTGACGCCACGCCAGCCGGTGGTCGTCATGGACGTGGAGCTGGCCGCCGCCACCGGCGAGCGCTACGGCGCACGCGCGCTGGTGCGCTTCGCGCACGGCCATGCACCGATCGCCACCCAGGCCCTGCGCAGCCTGCGCCAGCTGGTGCTGGGCCATTTCGAGCCGGCAGGATGAACAGCGCCGCCCTGCCCACCCCCGGCCTGCGCTGGGGCGACTACCCCGAACGGGCCGAGCCCGCCGGGGCACGCTGGCGCCGCGCCTTTCTGCCCGCCTGGCCGCAGCTGCCCGGTGCGCTGCGGCGCCGCGCCGACAGCGTGCACCGCCAGGCTGCCGCGTGGCAGGCGCTGCCACCCGCCGATTTCGCGGCCCTGCGCGATGGCGTGCAGGCCGCGCTGCTGCAGCACGGCCTGCGCGACCCAGCACTGGACCAGGCTGTCGCCTACGCCGCCGAGGCGGCCCGCCGCGCCACCGGGCGCCAGGCCTACAGCACCCAACTGATGGCCGCACTCAGCCTGCTGTCGCGCCGCATGGTAGAGATGGCCACGGGCGAGGGCAAGTCGCTCTCGGCCGCCATCGCCGCCAGTGTTGGCGCGCTGGCCGGCGTGCCGGTGCACGTGCTCACCGCCAACGACTACCTGGTGCAGCGCGACGCCCGCGCCTTCGCACCGCTGTACACGCTGCTGGGCCTCACGTCAGACTGCGTCCTCGCCAGCCTGCCAGCCGACCAGCGCCGCGCCGCCTACCGCTGCGCCGTGGTCTATGTCAGCGCACGCGAAGTTGCGTTCGACTACCTGCGTGACCGGCTGTTGCAGGGTGCCGGCCGTGGCGCGCTGCAGCGCCGCGCCGCCGCGCTGGGCCACGCCGCCGGACCCCAGCCCGTGTTGCGCGGCCTGTGCATGGCCGTGATCGACGAGGCCGACAGCGTGCTGATCGACGAAGCGCAGATGCCGCTGGTGCTGTCGCGCGAAGTGCGCGACGCCGCCAGCCGCGCCTTTCTGTGGCAGGCGTGGGCGCTGTCGGCGCGGCTGTCGGCTGGCACCGACTTCGACCTTCTCGACGTGCCCGAGCGCATCGCCCTGCGCGAGAGCGGCCGCGCCCGCCTGGCCGCGCTGGCACAGGGACTGGGCCCGCTGTGGCTCAACGGGCGCCACCGCGACGAGACCGTGCAGACCGCCCTGACCGCGCGCCACCTGCTGCAGCGCGACCGCGACTACGTGTGCGTGCCCGCCACCGACCCCGCACGCGGTGAGGAAATCGCCATCGTCGACCGCGTCACCGGCCGCATCGCCGAGGGCCGGCGCTGGTCGCGCGGCCTGCACGCGCTGGTGGCGCTGAAGGAAGGCTGTCCCATGCCGGCGCAGGTCGAGACGCTGGTGCAGATCACCTTCCAGCGCTTTTTTCGCCGCTACCACCATGTGTGCGGCATGAGCGGCACGTTGCGCGAGGGCCGCGCCGAGCTGCGCGCCCTGTACGGCTGCACGCTGCAACACGTGCCGCTGCGCCTGCCCTACCGCGGCACCGCCTGGCCGACGCGCTGCTACACCGACGATGCGGCGCGCCGCAGCGCCGTGGTCGCGCGGGCCGGCGCACTGTCGGCCACCGGCCGGCCGGTGCTGATCGGCTGCGACTCGGTCGCCGCCACGCAGGCGATGGCGCAAGCACTGCAGCAGGCCGGCATCGACCACCAGGTGCTGCACGCGCGGCTGGACGCCGAGGAGGCCGCCATCGTGGCGCGCGCCGGCCGGCGTGGCCAGGTCACGGTGGCCACCAACATGGCCGGCCGGGGCACCGACATCGAGCTCGACGCAGCCGCGCTGGCCGCCGGTGGCCTGCACGTGCTGAGCTGCCAGCGCAACGGCTCGCGGCGGCTGGACCGCCAGCTCGCCGGCCGCGCAGCCCGCCACGGCGAGCCGGGCAGCCACGAATGCTGGATCGCGCTGGACACCGACGCGCCCGCCACCGCGCCGCGCCTGTCCGCGCTGCGCCAGGGGGCGCGCTGGTGGCCCCGCGGCGCAGACGCCACCGGCCGCATCGCCCTGGCGCCCTGGCTCGCCTTGCTGGCCCTGCGGCTGGCCCAGCTCGGCGGCGAACGGCGCCAGGCGCGCCAGCGCCGCCGGCTGTTCCAGCACGACCTGGCGCTGGACGCCGGCCTGTGCTTCACCGGCCCGCTCTGAGCCCATGACACACGAACTCCGATCCCCACCGATGATCCTGCACACCACCCACCACCCGCCGCCCGCACGGCCGCCAGCCGCACTGCACCTGGCGCTGTGCGCACTCGCACTGGCCCCGCTGGGCGCGGCCGCACAACCAGCATCGCCACCCACCCCGACACAGGCGCTGGCCTGCCTGATCCAGCCGGCCCGCGTCGCCGAGATCGGCAGCGCCGTGATCGGCGTGGTCGAGTCGGTCGAGGTCGAGCGCGGCGACAGCGTGCGCAAGGGCCAGGTGCTGGCCCGGCTGCGCTCCGACGTGGAGCGCGCCAGCACCGATGCCGTGCGCTCGCGCGCCCAGAGCCAGGCCGAGCTGCGCGCCGCCATCGCCGCACGCGACCTGGCCCAGCTGCGCCTGGAGCGTGCCCGTACGCTGAAGGAGCAGAACTTCGTTTCCACCCAGGCTGTGGAGCAGGCCCACGCCGAGCTGAAGGTGGCGCACGAGCGCGTGGGCCAGGTGCGCGACGCGCTGCGCACCGCCTCGCGCGAGGTCGCCGTCTCCGACGCCCAAATGTCCCAGCGCGTGCTGCGCGCACCATTCGACGGCGTGGTCGTCGAGCGCTACGCCAACGTCGGTGAACGCTACGAAGAAAAGCCGCTGCTGCGGATCGCCGCCATCTCGCAGCTGCGCGTGGAAGTGGTCGCGCCCACTGCGCTGTTCGGCACGCTGCAGCTGGGCCGCCAGGTGACTGTGCAGCCCGAGCTGCCCGGGGCGCGGCCGCGCACGGCCCGCATCACGCAGATCGACCGCGTGCTGGACCCGGCCAGCAACACCTTCCGCCTGCGCCTGGAGCTGCCCAACCCCGACCACGCGTTGCCGGCCGGCCTGCGCTGCCGGGTCGACCTGGGCCAGCGCGCCGCCACCCCGGCCAACGCGACGCCACCGGGAGCGGCCGCACGCCCCTGACCATCGCCCCGCCCGCATGCCGCACGCCCGCCGCCAGCGCCCCCTGCTCGAAGACTTCGAGCCGCGCATCCTCTACTCGGCCGACACGCCGGGCGCGGCGCTGGCCGCTGCGCTGCCGCGCCTGGACGCGCCAGTCACAGAGCAGGCGCTCGCAACGCCCCCCGCCCCCACCCAGGCCGCGGTGGAGCTGGTGTTCGTCGACGCGCGCGTCGAAGACGTGACGACGCTGCTCGCCGGCGTGGCGGCGCAGCTGGGCGAAGGACGCCACATCGAGTTGATCCGTGTCGCGGCCGACGAGGACGGCGTCAACGCCATCACCACCGCGCTGTCCGGCCGGCAAGACGTGGCCGCGCTGCACATCGTCAGCCACGGCGGCGCCGGCCAGCTGCAGCTGGGCCGTGATGCATTGGATGGCGACGCCCTGCTCATGCGCGCGCACGAGATCGCCGGCTGGGGCGGGCAGCTCAGCGCCGAGGCCGACATCCTGCTGTACGGCTGCGACGTCGCCTCCACCGACGCCGGGCGCGCACTGGTGGCCGGCCTGTCGCAGCTGACCGGCGCCGACGTCGCCGCCTCCACCGACCGCACCGGCGCCACCGCGCTGGGCGGCAACTGGACGCTGGAGATGCAGACCGGCGCCATCGAGGCCCAGCTGGCCTTCGGGCTGCAGACGCAGGCGCAATGGCAGGGCGTGCTGGCCACATACACGGTGACCACCACGGCCGACAGCGGCGCTGGCTCGCTGCGCCAGGCCATCACCGATGCCAACGCCAATGGCGGCACGGACAACATCAGCTTCAACATCGCCGGCAGCGGCGTGCACACCATCACGCTGGCCAGCGCGCTGCCCGACATCACCGGCACGGTGGTCATCGATGGCACGACCGATGCGGCCAGCGTGACAGCCAACGGTGGCCGGCCGGCCATCGTGATCGACGGCAACGGCCTGAATGTCGCTGGACTGACGCTCACCTCGACGGCCGACGGCTCCACCATCCGCGGCCTGGTGATCCAGAACCTCAGCAGCGCTGCCATCCACATCGGCGCAGGCTCCGACGGCAACACCATCGTGGGCAACTACCTGGGTTCGGTCAGCGCGGCCGGCACCCACGTGGTGCAGGCCGATGCTTCCTACACCCTCTTCGTCGAGGGTGCCAACAACATCGTGGGCGGCAGCACGGCTGCGGACCGCAATGTGATGGGCACCCAGGGCAGCTCCAACGTGTACGGCGTGCTGGTCACGGGCGCCACCGCCTCGGGCAACCAGATCCTGGGCAACTACATCGGCATCGGCGCAGACGGCGCAACGGCCTTCGCGGGCCAGCAACAAGGGGTCACGATCGCGTCCGGCGCCGCCAGCACCCGCGTTGAAGGCAACGTGATCGCGGCCGGCGGGGCCACCTCCAATGACGGCGTGTACATCAGCACCATCGGCGCAGGCACGGTGGTGCACAACAACCTGATCGGCACCAACGCGGCCGGCACCGCCCGGGCCGGCACGCCCGACACCGGTATCCTGGCGTTGCTGGTGGGTGCCAACACGGTGATCACCAACAACGTGATCGCGGGCGCTACGCTGCACGGCATCCGCCTGGATGCGTCGGCCGGTGGCGTCACCGTGCAGGGCAACCGCATCGGCACCGACGCGGCGGGCACGGCCAACTGGGGGATGCAGCGCAATGGCATCCAGATCGCAAGCAGCAACAACGTGATCGGCGGCACCGGCGGCGGCCAGGGCAACATCATTGCCAACAGCAACCAGGCCGCCTCGACCTACGACGGTATCGCGGTGACCAGCGGCACCGGCAACGCCATCCTGGGCAACAGCATTTACGGCACGCTGGCCGGCACCAGCGGCCTGGGGATCGACCTGGGCACCAGCGGCGTCACGGCCAACGACGCCGGCGACGCGGACACCGGCGCCAACAACCTGCAGAACTTTCCGGTGCTCTTAGCCGCGACGATCAGCGGCGCGCAGACCATCGTCACCGGCACGCTCAACAGCACGGCCGGCACGCCGCTGCGGATCGAGTTCTTTTCCTCGCCCAGCGGCAGCAGCGACGGACGCGTGTTCCTGGGTTCCACGAACGTCACCACCAGCGGCAACACGGCGAGCTTTTCCGTCACGCTGTCGGCCACCGTCGTGGCGGGCCATCTGGTCACCGCGACAGCCACGCAGTCGAACGTGGGGTTCAGCACGTTCTCGGACACCTCGGAGTTTTCTGCAGCAGTGGTCGCCAGCGTGAACACGGTCGCTGTCACCACGGCGGCCGACAACAACGATGCCGGCATCACGGCCGGCAACGCCAGCCACACACTGAGCTGGCTGGCTGCGAACCGGGGTACCGACGGTCTGGTCTCGCTGCGCGAGGCCTTGATTGCAGCCAACAACACGGGCACCGGCGCACAGCCCGACAGCATCACCTTTGCCATCTCCGGCACCGGCGTGCACACCATCACGCTGGGCTCGGCGCTGCCGAGCATCACCGGCGCTGTGGTGATCGACGCCAGCACCGACGACAGCTTTGCGGTCAACGGCAGCCGGCCGGCGATTGTGCTGGACGGCAACAGCCTGAACGCCGAGGGCCTGCTGCTGGCCAGCGGCTCGGGCGGCTCCACCATCCGTGGCCTGGTGATCCGCAATTTCGACCAGGAAGGCATTCAGATCGACGCGGGCTCGGAAGGCAACACCATCGCCGGCAACTTCATCGGCAGCCTGGCCGCCACTGGCAGCAGCGGCGGCGTGGGCAACGGCGCCGCGGGCATGTTCGTGCTGAGTGCCAACAACACCATCGGGGGCACCAGCGCAGCCGACCGCAACATCATTGCGGGCAACGCCAACGGCATTGTCATCAGCGGTGTCTCCGCCAGCGGCAACCAGGTGGTCGGCAACTACATCGGCACCGACCTGGCCGGCACCACGGCCATCGCCAACACCTTCGACGGCATCCGCGTCGCCTCAGGTGCCACCGGCAATACGGTGGGCGGCAGCAACACCAACCAGCGCAACGTCATCGCCGGCAACGGTGGCGACGGGGTCCAGATCGACGGCGACGCCAGCGACGGCAACACGATCAAGGGCAACTGGATCGGCGTCGGCGCCGACGGCACGACACGGCTGGGTACCGGCGCCAACGGCGTCTACATCAGCGCGGGCGCCGACAACACGGTGGTCGGTGGCGCAGGCGTCAACGATGGCAACTGGATCGGCGGCGCTGGTCTGATCGGCGTGGAAATCGACGGGCCGACCACCGGCACCACCATCCAGGGCAATCGCATCGGCACCGACCTGGCCGGCACCGCCAACTGGGGCACGCAGCAGAACGGCATCTTGATCGAAAACACGTTTGGCGGCGGCACCCCTTCGTCCAATCAGGTTGCGGACAACATCGTGGCCTTCAGCGGCCAGGGCAACAGCTTCACCAGTGGCATCCGGATCTCGAACACCGGCGGCAGCGGTAATCCGCTGTTGCGCAACGTGGTGTATTCCAGCGTCGGGCTGGGCATCGACCTGGGCGCCGACTTCAGCGTCACGGCCAACGATGCGAACGACAACGACACCGGCGCCAACAACCTGCAGAACTTCCCCGTGCTCACGTTGGCCAAGACCGACGGCGCGGGCCAGGTCGTCGTAGGTGGCACGCTCACGAGCAACAGCGGCACCAACTACTACCGCGTGGAGTTCTTTGCCTCGCCCACCGGCGACGCCAACGGCTACGGCGAGGGGCAGGTCTACCTGGGCTTCACCAATGTGACGACCGCCAGCGGCACTGCCAGCTTCTCGGCCACGCTCGCGGCCGCGGTGCCGGTGGGCTATGTCATCACGGCCACGGCCACCAAGAGCACTGTGACGTTCGACGCTTTCACCGACACCTCGGAGTTCGCGCGCAACGTGCAGGCGATCTCGTCTGTGCAGGGCAGCATCGTGGTGGACACCGCCGCCGATACCAACGACGGCGACACCACCAGCCTGTCCACGCTGCTGGCCAACAAGGGGGCCGACGGCTTCATCTCGCTGCGCGAGGCCATCACGGCGGCCAACAACACGGCGAACGGCACGGGCGGGGCCGACCGCATCACCTTTGGCATCTCCGGCACGGGCGTGCACACGATCACCCCCCTCAGCGCGTTGCCCTCGATCACCGGCGCAGTCATCCTGGACGCCACCACCGACGACAGCTTCGCGGCCAACGGCAGCCGCCCAGCGATCGTGCTGGACGGCAACAACCTGGCTGGGAACGGCCTGACGCTGACCAGCACGGCCGACGGCAGCACGGTGCGCGGTTTCGTCATCCGCGACTTCGGCACCGATGGCATCCGAATCGACGCCGGTTCGGATGGCAACAGCATCGTGGGCAACTACATCGGCCGCCTCAACACCTCCGGCACCGACGCGGGTGCCGGCGAAGGCAATGGCGCGCGGGGCGTGTACGTCGGGGGCGCCAACAACACCATCGGCGGGACCACCGCCGCCGACCGCAACGTGGTGGCGGGCAACGGCTCCATCGGCATCGTGGTGGATGGCGCTGGCGCCACCGGCAATGTGATCGCGGGCAACTTCATCGGCCTGACCGCCGCAGGCACGGCTGTGCTCGGCAACACGGAAGACGGCGTCCAGCTCATCGGCGGGGCCTCGGGCAACACTGTGGGCGGCGCCACCAGCGCCCACCGCAACGTGATCTCCGGCAACTCCGATGGCATCCAGGTGGGCCACACCTCGGGCAGCGCCAACAACAATCTGATCCGGAACAACTACATCGGCACCGACGTCACCGGCCAGCTCGACCTGGGCAACACCAGCGACGGCGTCGACCTGTGGGAATCTTCGCTGAACAACCAGATCCTGGACAACGTGGTGTCCGGCAACAACGCCCACGGCCTGTACATCGGCAACACCATCGGCACCAGCACGGGCACCATCATCCGCGGCAATCTCATCGGCGTCGCGGCGGACGGCAGCACCGCGCTGGGCAACTCCGGCGACGGCATCAACCTGGGCAATGGCGCCGGGGCCGGCGGCACGGTGGTGGGCGGCACCACGGCCGGCCAGGGCAACACCGTGGCCTACAACGCCAGGGGCATCGTGGCGGTGTCCAGCACCAGCATGTCGTTTCTGGGCAACCTGGTGTTCGCCAACACCGGCCTGGGCATCGACCTGGGCGCCAACGGCGTCACGGCCAACGATGCGGGCGACGCGGACACCGGCGCCAACAACCTGCAGAACTTTCCGGTGCTGAGCCAGGCCCGCACCAACACCAGCACCCAACTGCTGGTGGCCGGCACACTCAACAGCACGGCCAGCAGCTACTACCGGCTGGAGTTCTTCGCATCGCCCACAGCCGATGGCAGCGGACACGGCGAGGGGCAGGTCTACCTGGGCTTCGTCAACGTCGCGACCGATGGCTCGGGCAACGCCAGCTTCTCGACCACGCTGTCGGTCAGCGTTCCCCTGGGCTACGCCATCTCGGCCACGGCCACGAAGAGCGACGCGGCTTACGCGACCTTCACCGACACCTCGGAGTTCTCCGCCAACCAGGTGGCCACCGGCCCGGTGGTGCACACCGTGCCGGGCGCGCAGAGCATCGTGGAAGACGTGGGCACGGCCATCGCCGGCATCTCGGTGTCCGCACCCTTTGCCTCGGCCCTCAGCACCGTACTGGCCGTCTCCAATGGCACGCTGCAGGTCAGCCTGGCCGGTGGTGCCAGCATCAGCGCCGGCAGCAATGGCAGCGCCACGCTGACGCTCGCCGGCACGGTGGCCCAGGTCAACGCGGCGCTGGCCACGCTGCAGTACACCGGCGCGGCCCACTACAACGGCAGCGACACCCTGGCCCTGTCCACCAGCGACGGTACGGGCGGCAGCGATGCGGACAACGTGGCCATCACGGTGACCGCCGTCAACGACGCGCCGGTGCTCACCAGCAACGGCGGCGGTGCGACGGCAAGCATCTCGCACGCAGAGAACGGTGCTGCGGTCACCACGGTGACGGCGAGCGATGTCGACGGGCCGTCGCTGACCTACAGCATCAGCGGCGGCGCCGACGCCGCGCGCTTTCAGATCAACGCCAGCACCGGCGCCCTGAGCTTCGTGGTCGCGCCAGACTTCGAGAACCCGCAGGACGCAGGCGGCAACAACGTCTACGACGTGACGGTGCGGGTGAGCGATGGCAGCCTGACCGACACGCAGGCCATTGCCGTGACGGTGACGAACGTGAACGACGTGACGCCGGTGATCACCAGCAACGGCGGCGGCGCCACGGCGGGCATCTCCCTGTCGGAGACCACGGCGGCGGTCACCACCGTCACCGCGACCGATGCAGACGGCCCGGCGACCCTCTACAGCATCGTGGGTGGCGCCGATGCGGCGCTGTTCCAGATCGACGGCAGCACCGGGGCATTGAGCTTCGTGAGCGCACGGGATTTCGAGAATCCGACAGACGTTGGCGCCGACAACATCTACAACGTGACGGTGCAGGCCAGCGACGGCAGCCTGGCCGACACCCAGGCCATCACCGTGACGGTGACCAATGCCAATGACAGCTCGCCCATCATCACCAGCAATGGGGGCGGTGCTTCGGCTTCCATCAACGTGGCGGAGAACAGCACCGCCGTGACCACGGTTGCGGCCGTTGACGCGGATGGCTCGGCCCTGACCTATTCGATCAGCGGCGGTGCCGACGCGGCGCTGTTTCAGATCGACAGCAGCACCGGCGCCCTGCGCTTCGTGAGCGCGCCGAACTTCGAAGCCCCGGCAGATGCGGGCGCCAACAACGTCTACAACGTGACCGTGTACGTCAGCGATGGCACCTTCACCGACACCCAGACGCTGGGCGTGACGGTGACGGACGTGAACGACAACGCACCGGTGATCACCAGCAACGGCGGCGGTGCCACGGCGGGCGTGTCGATCGCCGAGAACGCAACGGCTGTCACCACCGTGGTGGCCAGCGACGTGGACGGGCCGTCGTTGACCTACAGCATCATCGGCGGCGCCGATGCCGCGCGGTTCCAGATCGATTCCAGCACCGGCGTGCTGACGTTCGTCAGCGCGCCGGACTTCGAGAGCCCGACAGACGCCGGCGCCAACAATGTCTACGACGTGACCGTGCAGGCCAGCGACGGCCTGCTCGCCGACACCCAGGCCATCGCCGTCACCGTGACCAACCTGAACGACAACGCGCCGGTGATCACCAGCAATGGCGGCGGTGCTTCGGCTTCCATCAACGTGGCCGAGAACACCACGGCCGTGACCACCGTGGCGGCCGTTGACGCCGATGGGTCGTCGCTGACCTATTCGATCAGCGCGGGGGCCGATGCCGCACGGTTCCAGATCGACGCCGGCACCGGCGCGCTGACCTTTATTGCAGCGCCGGACTTCGAGAGCCCGGTGGATGCCGGCGCCAACAACGTCTACAACGTGACGGTGCGGGTGAGCGACGGCGTGCTGGCCGATACGCAGAACATCGCCGTGACGGTGACGGACGCGAACGACAACGCGCCGGTGATCACCAGCAACGGCGGCGGTGCCACGGCGGGCGTGTCGATCGCCGAGAACGCAACGGCTGTCACCACCGTGGTGGCCCTGGATGCGGACGGGCCGTCGTTGACCTACAGCATCACCGGCGGCGCCGATGCCGCGCGGTTCCAGATCGATTCCGGCACCGGCGTGCTGACGTTCGTCAGCGCGCCGGACTTCGAGAACCCCCAGGACGCCGGCGCCAACAATGTCTACGGCGTGACCGTGCAGGCCAGCGACGGCCTGCTCGCCGACACCCAGGCCATCGCCGTCACCGTGACCAACCTGAACGACAGCGCGCCGGTGATCACCAGCAACGGCGGCGGTGCCACGGCCTCCGTCAACGTGGCCGAGAACGGCACGGCCGTGACCACCGTGGCTGCCACCGATGCCGATGGTTCTTCGCTCACGTATTCCATCAGCGGCGGTGTTGACGCTGCGCTGTTCCAGATCGACAGCAGCACCGGCGCCCTGCGCTTCGTGGCCGCGCCAAATTTCGAGAACCCGCTGGACGCCGGCGCCAACAACGTCTACGACGTGCAGGTGCGGGCCAGCGACGGCATTGCGATGGACACGCAGAACATCGCCGTGACGGTGACGGACGTGAACGACAACGCGCCGGTGATCACCAGCAACGGCGGTGGTGCCACGGCGGGCGTCTCCATCGCCGAGAACGGAACGGCTGTCACCACCGTGGTGGCAACCGACGTGGACGGGCCGTCACTGACGTACAGCATCACGGGCGGCGCCGATGCGGCGCGGTTCCAGATCGATTCCAGCACCGGCGCGCTGACGTTTGCCAGCGCGCCCGACTTCGAGGGCCCACAGGACGCCGGCGCCAACAACGTCTATGACGTGACCGTGCAGGTGAGCGACGGCCTGCTCGCCGACACCCAGGCCATCGCCGTCACGGTGACCAACCTGAACGACAACGCGCCGCAGATCACCAGCAACGGCGGCGGTGCATCGGCCTCGGTCAATGTGGCCGAGAACGGCACGGCCGTGACAACCGTGGCGGCCATTGACGCCGATGGTTCTGCGCTGACGTATTCGATCAGCGGTGGTGCCGACGCCGCGCTGTTCCAGATCGACGGCAGCACCGGTGCCCTGCGCTTCGTGGCCGCGCCGAACTTCGAGAGCCCGCAGGACGTCGGCGCCAACAACGTCTACGACGTGCAGGTGCAGGTCAGCGACGGCAGCGCGACGGACGCACAGAACCTGGCCGTGACCGTGACGGACGTGAACGACGTCGCGCCTACGATCACCAGCAACGGTGGCGGCGCCACGGCGTCGATCAACGTGGCCGAGAACACCACGGCCGTGACCAACGTGGCGGTCAGCGATGCCGACGGCCCGACCCTGACGTATTCGATCAGCGGTGGCGCGGACGCAGCGCTGTTCCAGGTTGACGCCAACACCGGCGTGCTCACCTTCCTGGCCGCGCCCAACCACGAGAGCCCGCAGGACGTGGGCGCCAACAACGTCTACGACGTGCAGGTGCGGGCCAGCGACGGCCTGCTGGCGGACACGCAGAACATCGCCGTGACGGTGACGGACGTGAACGACAACGCGCCGGTGATCACCAGCAACGGCGGCGGTGCGACGGCCGGCGTGTCCATGGCCGAGAACGCAACCGCGGTGACGACAGTCACGTCCACCGATGTGGATGGCCCCACGCCGGTCTACAGCATCACGGGCGGCGCCGATGCGGCGCTGTTCCAGATCGACGCCAGCACCGGTGTGCTGACGTTTGTCAGCGCGCCGGACTTCGAAAACCCGCAGGACGCGGGCGCCAACAACGTCTACGACGTGACGGTGCAGGTGAGCGACGGCCTGCTCGCCGACACCCAGGCCATCGCCGTCACGGTGACCAACCTGAACGACAACGCGCCGGTGATCACCAGCAACGGCGGCGCGGCCACCGCCTCGGTCAGCACGGCAGAGAACGGCACGGCGGTGACCACCGTGACGGCGACCGACGCGGACGGCTCTGCGCTCAGCTACAGCATCGTGGGCGGTGCCGATGCGGCGCTGTTCCAGGTGCACGCCACCACCGGCGTGCTGAGCTTCCAGGTGGCGCCGGACTTCGAGGACCCGCAGGACGCGGGTGGCAACAACGTCTACGACGTGCAGGTCCGGGTGAGCGATGGCAGCCTGGCGGACACGCAGGACCTGGCCGTGACGGTGACGGACGTGAACGACAACGCACCGGTGATCACCAGCAACGGCGCCGGCGCCACGGCGGCCATCTCCATGGCCGAGAACGGTGCCGCCGTCACGACGGTGACGTCCAGCGATGTGGACGGGCCCGCGCCCGCCTACAGCATCGCGGGCGGCGCGGATGCGGCGCTGTTCCAGATCGATGCCAGCACCGGCGTGCTGACGTTTGTGAGCGCGCCGGACTTCGAGAGCCCGACAGACGCCGGTGCCAACAACGTCTATGACGTGACGGTGCAGGTGAGCGACGGCGGCGCCACCGACACCCAGGCCATCGCCGTCACGGTGACCAACCTGAACGACAACGCGCCGGTGATCACCAGCGACGGCGGGGGGGCCTCGGCTTCGGACAACGTGGCCGAGAATGCCTCGGTCGTGACATCCGTGACGGCGACGGATGCCGACGGTTCTGCGCTTGCCTACAGCATCGTCGGCGGAGCGGATGCAGCGCTGTTCACGCTCAACGCCAGCACGGGCGTCTTGCGCTTCGCGGTCACACAGGATTTCGAAAACCCGCAGGACGTCGGCCTGGACAATGTCTACGACGTGGTGGTGCAAGTCAGCGATGGCAGCTTTGCCGATACGCAGGCCATCGCCGTGACGCTGACGGACGTGAACGACAACACGCCGGTGATCACCAGCAACGGTGGCGGCACCGTGGCCAATATCTCCATCGACGAGAACAGCACTGCGGTCACGACCGTGGCGGCAACCGACGTGGACGGCCCGTCGCTCACCTACAGCATTGTCGGTGGCGCCGACGCGGCGTGGTTCCAGATCGACGGCGCGACGGGTGCCTTGCAGTTCGCCAGCGCGCCGGACCACGAAAACCCGCAGGATGCAGGCGCCGACAACGTCTACGACGTGACGGTGCATGCCAGTGACGGTCTGCTGGCCGACACGCAGGCGCTGGTCGTCACCGTGCGCAACCTCAACGACAGCGCGCCGGTGATCACGAGTGACGGGGGGGCCGCGTCGGCATCGGTGGGCCGGGCCGAGAACGGCGTGGCCGTGACCACGGTGACCGCCCTCGACGCCGACGGCTCGCCGCTTGCCTACAGCATCGTCGGCGGCGCGGATGCGGCGCTGTTCCAGATCGACGCCAGCACCGGCGCGCTGCGTTTCGTCGCCGCGCCGGACTTCGAGAACCCGCAGGACGCGGGTGCTGACAACGTCTACGACGTGCAAGTGCAGGTGAGCGACGGAACGTTCGCGGACACGCAGGCCCTGGCCGTGACGGTGACGAACCTGAACGACAACGCGCCGATCATCACCAGCAACGGCGGGGGTGCCACGGCCGCGGTCAACGTGGTGGAGAACAGCGCCGCCGTGACCACCGTGATGGCCACCGATGCCGACAGCCCGATCCTCACGTACAGCATCGGCGGCGGCGCCGATGCCGCGCTGTTCCAGATCGACAGTGGCACGGGCGCGCTGCGCTTCGTCGCCTTACCGGATTTCGACAATCCGCAGGACGGCGGCGCCGACAACGTCTACGAGGTGACGGTGCAGGCGACCGACGGCAGCTTGACCGAAACACAGACGATCGCCGTCACGGTGGCGGACGTGAACGACAACGCACCGCAGATCACGAGCAATGGCGGCGGCGCGAGCGGCACGGCCACCGTGCTGGAAAACACCAGCTTGGTGACCACCGTCACGGCCGTGGATGTGGACGGGCCGGCCGTCACCTACAGCATCGCGGGCGGCGCGGACGCCGCGTGGTTCACGATCGACCCTGGCACCGGTGTGCTGGCGTTCACCAGCGCGCGCGATGCCGAGAACCCGCAGGACAGCAATGCCGACAACGTCTACCAGGTGACCGTGCAGGCCAGCGACGGCACCCTGGCCACCACGCAGACGCTCGCGGTGGCGGTGGGCGATGTGGACGAGTTCGACACCGGCCCCATCAGCGACCTGGACGGCGCGGTCGACGCCGTGGACGAGAACGCCGCCACCGGCACCGCTGTCGGCGTGACGGCGTGGGCCGTGGATGCGGACGTGACGAACAACACCGTGACCTACAGCCTGCTCGACGATGCCGCCGGCCGCTTCGCGATCGACGCCGCCAGTGGCGTGGTGACGGTGGCCGATGGCACGCGGCTGGACTACGAGACGGCCACCGCGCACGGCCTGACCGTGCAGGCGCGCAGCAGCGATGGGTCGACCAGCACGCGCAGCTTCAGCATCGCGCTGCGCGATGTCAACGAAGCCGCGATCGGCCCGGTGCGCGACAACGACCCGGCGGACAACACGGTGCCCGAGAACGCCGCCAACGGCAGCACCGTGGGGCTGGTGGCCTTGGCCACCGACCTGGACGCCAGCGCCAGCGTGCAATACCGCCTGCTGGACGACGCCGGTGGCCGCTTTGCGATCGATGCCGTCACCGGCCTGGTGACGGTGGCCGACGGCAGCCGCCTGGACCATGAGGCCGCGAGCAGCCACACGGTGCGCGTACAGGCCGAGAGCACGGACGGATCCACCACGGCGCTCAGCTTCACGGTGCAGGTCGGCGGTGTGAACGAGTTCGACGTGGGCCCCATCACCGATGCCGATGCTGGGCCCGACAGCGTGGCCGAACACGCCGCAAGCGGCACTGCGGTGGGCATCACCGCCTTTGCCCAGGACCAGGACCAGGACCAGGACGGCACCCAGAGCGGCGTCACCTACACGCTGCGCGACGACGCGGGCGGGCGCTTCGCGATCGACGCGGCCAGTGGCGTGGTCACCGTGGCCGACAGCGCGCGGCTGGACTACGAGGGCGCCACCAGCCACCGCGTCGAGGTGCTGGCCACCAGCCAGGACGGCAGCACCAGCAGCGCCTTCTTCACCGTGGCGCTGCAGCCGGTGAACGACCACGCGCCGGTGATCACCGCATTCGGCGGCGGCGACAGCGCCGCGCTGCAGGTGAACAGCGGACAGGCGGCCGTGGGCACGGTGTCGGCCGCCGATGCCGACCTGCCGGCGCAGGCGCCGGTCTACAGCGTGGACGGCGGGGCCGACGCCGCGCGCTTCACGCTCGATGCGGCCAGCGGGCTGCTGCAGTTCACCGTGGCGCCGCAGGGCCAGCCGGCCGGCGACGCCGATGGCGACAACGTCTACCAGGTGGTGGTGGCGGTGAGCGATGGCCAGCAGTCGGACCGCATCGCGCTCAACGTGCGGGTGCTGCACGCGGCGCAGACGATGCCGCCGGACTTCGTGGGAGGCAATGACGATGCCACCGTGCCCGGCGCTTCGGCCCATCAGCAGGTGGCCACGGTGCAGGCCATCGACCCGGCCAACCTGCCGCTGGTCTATGCCGTCGTCGGCGGCGCCGATGCCGGCCGCTTCACCATCGACGCGCAGACCGGCGCGCTGTCGTTCATGGTGCCGCCGCAGTACGACGCGCCGGCCGATGCCGACCGCGACAACGCTTACGAGGTGGTGGTGCAGGCCGACAACGGCAGCGCCTCGCGCACCAAGCGGCTGATGGTGGTGGTGCCCGCCCCGGATCTGCCCACGGTGCCGGTGGCGGTCACGCCGACGCTGCCGACCGCTGCCGCCCTGCCAGCGGCCGGTCAAGCCGGTGCTGGCACCACGGACGCAGCGCCCGGCGACGACGGTGCGGACGCAGGCACTGGCGACGGCAGTGCCGAAGACGGCGCGCAGGCGGGCGCCGACGTGCTGGGCACCGCGCCCGGCGCGCTGCGGGCGGGCGGGCCAGCGCCCGATGTGTCTGCTCATCTGCGGGCCGATGCAGGCGCGCCACGGGGCGGCATGTGGGCGCCGGACCGCGTGTCATGGCAGGGCGAGCGCCCGGCAGGCGAGCCGATGGCGCTGGACATCACATCGCTGCTGACGCTGGAGTCGAACTTCACGGCGCGCGCCGATGCCGGCCTCACCGTGGGCGAGCGCAGCGCGCGGATCACCGCGCTGCCGGTGGCGGCACCGCCGGATGCCAGGGCCGAGCTGGCCGGCATCCGCATCGACGCCACGGCCGTGGGCACGGCAGCCGTCACGTTCGGCGTGGTGGTCTGGGCCAGCCGCACCGGCGTGCTGCTGGCCAGCCTGCTGGCGTCCACGCCGGCCTGGCAGAACTTCGACCCGTTGCCGGTCCTGCGCCGCGCGGCGCGGCGCACATCGCGGGAGCCGCAGTTGCCAGCGTCCCCGCAAGATGACGCGCTGGATTCGCTGGTGCCGGACAGCCAGCCCGCAGAGCTGCACGACCTGCACGACCATGACGAAGAACGCATGGCGCGCGACGACGCGAAAGACAAGCGATGAAGGATCTCTGGCGCGCCCTGTGGCGCCATTCACGGCGCAGCCTGTTCAGCCCGGCCACGCGCATCGCCATGGGGCTGGTGTCGCTGATGGTGCTGCTGATGATGGTGGCCGAGCTGTTGACGGGCTTCCCCCCGGACCGGGAGCGCGCGGCCCGCCAGCACCGCGCGCAGGTGGCCTCCGTGCTGGGCGGGCGGGTGGCCGACGCGCTGCGCTCCGGTGCCGACGACGGCCTGGCCGTGCAGCGGGCGCTGGGCGAGGCGCGCCGGCTCGATCCGTCGTTGCACGCCATCGCGGTGCTCGATGAACGAGGCCGACCGGTCGCCAGCGTGGGCGATCACGCGCGGCTGTGGCGGCTGGGGCCGCAGGACGCCTCGACGCTGGAGAACATGCGCGTGCCGCTGCTGGCCGACGGCCAGCCCTGGGGCCAGGTGCAGCTGGTGTTCGACACCATCTGGCCGCGCACGCTGGTGGGCTGGCTGCAGGAGCCGGCGCTGCGCTGGCTGGTGCTGGTGGGCCTGCTGGGCTGGCTGGGGTTCAGCCTGTACCTGCGCCGCATGTTGCGCCATCTGGACCCGAACGCCGCCGTGCCCGAGCGCGTGCGTGACGCCTTCGACACGCTGACCGAGTCCGTGCTGGTGCTGGACGAGCACGGCCGCATCATGCTGGCCAACCACGCCTTCTGCGCGCTGCGCGGCCACCTGCCCGAATCGCTGACGGGCACCGATGTGAAGCGCCTGGAGTGGCTGACGCAGGCGCTGCCGATGGACGACGCGAAGGTGCCGCCATGGCGCCGGGCGCAGGACACGCAGCAGGCGCAGCTTGGCATTGCGCTGAGCATCGAGGCCATCGACGGGCGGCGCGAACTGGTGATGAACTGCGCGCCCATCGTCGACGGGCGGCGCGTGCGCGGGTGCCTGGCGACGTTTTCCGACGTGACCGAGCTGCACCACCGCACCGAGCGGCTGCGCGTGACCTTGCAGGAGTTGAGCGCCTCGCAGCAGGAGATCGAACGCAAGAACGAGGAGCTGACGATCCTGGCCACGCGTGACGCGCTGACCGGCATCTTCAACCGCCGCTCGTTGATGCAGCAGGCGCAACAGCGCTTTGCCGAAGCCCGCGCGCACGGCACGCCGCTGGCCTGCATCATGTGCGACATCGACCACTTCAAGTCGGTGAACGACAAGTACGGCCACGGCGGCGGCGACCAGGTGATCCACGGCGCCGCCCAAGCCCTGCAGCGCGGTCTGGCGGGCGATGATTTCGCGGGCCGCTACGGCGGCGAGGAGTTCTGCCTGGTGCTGCCGGGCCGCAGCGCGGGCTACACGCTGGAGGTGGCGCAACGCATCCGTGCCGACATCGAGGCGAACCTGGGCGCGGCCCTGCGCGACCACCCCGGCGTGCGTGTGACGATGAGCTTCGGCGTCTCGGAGATCGGACCGCACGTGGCCGATGTGGACGCGCTGATCGACCTGGCCGACCAGGCGCTCTACCACGCGAAGAAGAACGGCCGCAACCGCGTCACCGTCTGGCGGGCCGACCTCACAGCGACGGTGGCAGTGGGCTGAGCGGGCCTGACGGACGCCAGAACAGGCCGGCATCGGGCCTGCCCGGGCTGCGCGCAGGGGCCCGCAAAGGGGCGCATGCCAGCGCCCCAGCACGCGGTCTGCCTCCTAGAATTTGCCTCGCGTCTGACCGCTCTGGAGACCCGCATGCACGAGACCCCCCTGCCCCCTGACGGTGGGCCTGCGCCCACGCCACGCGAGCGCCGGCTGCGCGCGCTGTATCGCGGCGAAGGGCTGCCGCGGGCGCGCGGCACTGCACCGCGCGTGGTGGTCGTCGGGGCCGGGCTGGCCGGCCTGACGGCAGCGACGCTGCTGCGCACCGGCGGCTGCGAGGTGGCGGTGTTCGAGGCCGACACCCGCGTCGGTGGGCGTGTCTGGACCGAGCGCGTGGCCGGCCCTGGCAGCCCGGTCGTCGAATGTGGGGGCGAGTTCATCGACACCCAGCATGTCGACATGCTGGCGCTGGTGCGCCATCTGGGCCTGGCGCTGCTGGACACCGGCGCCGACCCCGAGCCGGGCCTGCACGAGGCCTACCAGGCCTGCGGCAGCGTGCGCAGCGAGCAGGCGTTCGACACGGCCCTGGCGCTGCTGGCCACCCAGGTGGATGCGGACGCGCGGCGCTGCAGTGCGCGGCCCCAGCGGCGGCGGCACACGGCGGTGGACGCGCATTTCGACCAGATCTCGATCGCCGCCTACCTGCAGTCGCTGGACACCGAGCCCTGGGTGCGCCGGCTGGTGGAGACGGCGTATGTCACCGTCTACGGCCTGGACGCCGGCGAGCAGAGCAGCCTGAACCTGCTGACGCTGATGCGCGGCACGCCCTCGATCTTTGGCGACAGCGACGAGCGCTACAAGCTGCGGGCTGGCTCGCAGGCGGTGACGGACGCGCTGGCCGGCCCCCTGGCCGATGCAATCTACCCGGAGCACCGCCTGGTGCGCCTGTGCCGGCAGGGCGCGGGCGTGCGCTGCACGGTGGACCGCCCGGGCGGCCGGGCGGCCGAGGTCGATGCCGATGCCGTGGTGCTGGCCCTGCCCTTCACGCTGCTGCGCGCCGTGGACACCGGCGACTGCCTGCCGCCGGCCAAGCGCCGCGCCATCGCACAGCTGGGCTATGGCGGCAACAGCAAGCTGATGGCCGGGCTCAACGCGCCGGTGTGGCGCCGCCACGGCTTCGACGGCGGCGGCTTTGCCGATCTGGACTACCAAAGCACCTGGGATTGCTCGCGGCTGCGCGAGGCGGACCCGGCCGTCTTCACCTACTACCTGGGCGGTGGCATGGGCCAGGCCGTGGGCCAGGGCCGCGCCGAAGATTGGCTGGCCCGTTTCGCGGCGCAGTCCGAGCGCGTGTACCCCGGGTTCGAGGCCGCGCTCACCGGCTTCGTGCGGCGCGTGCACTGGCCGGGCCAGCCGTTCGCACTGGGCTCCTACACCTGCTACCGGCCCGGGCAGTGGACCACCCTGGGCGGTGACGAGGCGCCGGCGGTCGGCCCCATCCACTTCGCGGGCGAGCACTGCGCCACCGGCTCGCAGGGTTACATGGACGGGGCGGTGCAGACCGGGCGCGAGGCGGCGCTGGCGATCCTGCGGCGGGCCTCGTAACGGCGCACAAGCGCACGCGGGTGGCGCCACGGCGCATGGGGGGCCTCGCGCGGGTGTGGGGGCACAGCTCCCAGCTTCAGCGGCCCAGCATGCGGCTGCGCCGGTCTTCGACGGTCTGCAGGAATTCGGTGTTGTCCAGCACGTAGAACGGCCGGGCCGGCTCGTTGGGAAGCGCGGGCGCCAGCGTGGTGTGCATCAGCTGGTCGACCACCTCGGGCAGTTTGTGGCGGTCGGTGGCCAGCATGCGCATCAGCGTGTGCAGGTATTCGAGCAGCCAGATGTCGTCGGCCGTGGCCAGCCAGTGCTGCAGCAGGCCGGCCAGGGGCTGGCCGGGGGCCAGCAGCTGCCGGCGCTGCGTGCGGTCCTGGCGCTCCAGGTAGGCGCACAGGTCGTCGGCGCAGATGCCGCGCACGCGGCCATACGGGTCGTGCGCGGCAGGCCCCATGCCGGCGGCCACCACCACCGCGCGGAACTTGGCGTAGCCGTCCACCGTGCCGGCGGTGAAGGCTGCGTCGACCGCGCCATAGCGCAGCCGCCAGTGCGCCGGCTCGCTGGCCATGAGCTGGTCCACCCAGGACATGCAACGCCCCTGGCTCTGCTTGATGAGGTCGGCCAGCAGGTTGGCGCCGCACTCGCCCACGTCCCACAGCGGGTGCAGCATCAAGAGGCGCACGAGGTCGAACGCGAAGCCCTGCGGTGCGTCGCCCAGCGCCAGCAGCTCGCGCAGTGCATCACCCACGTATTCCTTGCCGCACTGCTGGTGCGCCATCGGCCACAGCGTCTCGCGCAGATCCTGCTGCTCGGCCAGCACGGCGCCGGCCGCGAACATGGCGTCACCCCGCAGCGCCTGCCCCAGCGCAGCGGCCAGCGCGTGCTGGGCAAGGACCGAGGCCAGGCCCGGCGATGCGCCGGGTGGCGCGGCATCGCCCGGGGCCAGCAGCGCGTGGATGGCGTCGACATCGGCCTGCAAATTGGGCCAGCGCGGCTGCCAGAACACGCCGACCTCGGGCGCCACCCAGTCGCGCACATCCACGCCCTGCACGGCGAGTGCGAGCAGCGCCTCGCCAGCCACCATGCGGTCGGTGGCAGAGCTGCTGGCGGCATTGCGCGCCAGCAGCGTGCGGATGTCCTGCTGCAGCGCCGCGGACGCCTGCCACCAGGGCGCCGGCTCGATGCGCTGGCAGATGTGCTTGATGGCGTAACCGGCAATCTCACGCTGCGGGCTGCCTTCGGCCTGCTGCGACAGCTCCAGGATCTGCGCGAACAGGGCTTGTGCAGCCGCCTGCGGTGCGGCATGCCAGGCCCGCGCCATGGCCACGCCGATGTCGTTGCGCAGCACCAGGTCGTTGTCGTGCAGCAGCAGGCTGTCGCGCAAGGCCTGCCAGTGTGGCGCGTGGTACTGGGCCATGGCGCGGATCAGCGGCTGGTACTTGCCGGTCTCGTACTCGCGCGCCAGCAGCAGCTGCTGCAACGACGCGCTGTCCAGCCGGGCCAGTTCCGCGTCCGGCCGCGAGAAGGGTTCGTCCAGGCGCCGAAAGCGCAGGCGCAGCTGCTCGATCACTTCGGCCTCCAGCACCCGGTAGGCGCCGCCGGGCTGCGCCAGATCGTCCTGGGCGTCCAGCTGGTGGGCCAGCAGGCGGACGGCCGAAGCCAGATGCCCACCCTGCGTCAGGTGCCGCACACCCCAGCGCAGCAGGTAGGGCCAGAAATCACCGGCGGCGCCGCGCGGCTCCTCGCTGCGGGCCAACGACAGGCAAAGCGCCTCGATGCGGCGCAGGGACTGGGGGCGGTCGATGGCGTAGTCGCCCGCAGGCCGGCGCAGCGCCGCGCGGTTGTGCGCGCTGTTCGGGTCGAGCCAATCCTCGATCGACTTGTGCGCGAAGGTCCAGCCCGACAGGCCCTGCCCGCTGACGGGCGGGCGCTCGAACACCAGGCCGCCCAGGGATTGCAGCACCTGGCGCACGGCGGCGGTGTCGGTGTGGGGCGTGGCAGGGCCGTCGCCGCGCAGCACGGCCGCCAGCGCCGGCGTGGTCAGCGGGTCGCGTGCTGCCGCTACGACGCCCAGCACGTCGCGCGTCAGCGCCACGTCATGGCCCTGGCGGCGCACGCGTTCGCGGAACGACCAGTCCAGAAAACTCTCGATGCCGGGCACGGCCCGCGCCCGATCCAGCAACTGGACCAGCGCCGTTGGCGAGAAGTCGCGCGACTCGATGAAATCGAACACCTGCTCGGCGACCAGAAAGCGGCCGTCCGACATCGCACACACGGCGTCGACCAACTGCTTGCGGTCGCGGCCCAGCGCGTCCAGCGTCGCCTGGGCCAGCGGCCCGGCCGCCAGCGCCTCGCAGCGCGCAGCGATGAAGCCCTGCAGGTCGGCCTGCTGGTCGCTGGCCGTGGTGTTCATCAGGTCAACGACACGCACAGCCGAGCCCAGCGCGGCCAGCCGCTCGTCCGGCCGCGAGGCCAGCACCACGCGCAGCCACGGCGGCAACTGGCGCCCGTGCGCGGCCTTGCCGATCAGCGTCAGCAGGGATTCACCGGCCTGCGTGCGTTCGGTGGATTCGTCCAGGCCGTCGATCAGCATCAGATGGACTTCGCCCGGACGCGGCGCGTCCGCACCGGTCAGCTCCGACAGAGGCGCGATTACCCCGCTCTGCCAGGCGTGGGCCGGCTGCAGCAATGCGGCGCGCTCGTCGAGCAGATCACGCAGCGCGGGCTCGCGCGCCAGCCGGGCGCCATAGCCAGGCAGGTTGCGCGCGAACTGTGCGGCCAGGCTGCGCACGATGTGGCCGGGCTCCAGCGTGCGTTCCTGGTCCCAGCGGCAGAAGTGGACTACTGTTGCCGTGCCGTGCTGCTGCAAGCGCCTGCGGCACAACTCGGCCATCAACGCGGACTTGCCGATGCCGAAGGGCGCATGCAGCGCCAGCACGCGCTCACGGGCGGAGGTGTCGATGACCCAGGCCTCGATCTCGGCCAGCAGCCGGCGCCGGCCGTGGAAGTGGCGGGTCTTGGCCTCCAGCAGCTGGGTGAAGTTGAACGCCTGCGGCAGCGCGGCGGGCGCGGGGGCCGGCGGTGGCAGGCGATCGATGACCTCCTGCAGCTGCCGCTGGATCTGGTCGCCCTGGATCAGCGCGGCGGCGCCCTGCGCGCGCAGGAGCTGGTCGGCCAGAGCGCGGTCTTCGTCCAGCTGCAGCTGAAAGCCTTTGGTCCAGAACACATGCCAGCCGACCGCCGGGTCGCGAAAGCGCCGCTCGAAATGGCCTGGAACGGTGGGCTGCACCTCGGCCGTGATCTCGGCCAGCATCTGCGTCTCGCTCGCGGCGCGCGACTCGGCCACGTCTGCACCGGCCTGCGCCTGGTGGACCGCCCAGCGCAGCAGGTCACGTACGTCTCGGTCGCTCAGCGCTGCAACGTCGACCAGACCGTCGCGCAGGGGCTGACGGCGGTCTTGCACGTAGCGCGCCAGCAGGGCATTGAAGGCCAGCTCATCGGCATATTTGCCCTGGTGGGCCGAAGAGGTCAGCGTCTGCAGCAACTGCGCGTGGCCCAGCCGCACGTTTTCCAGCGCGTCGAGCTGGCTGCGCCGCATCTCCAGCGCCAGGCGCATGGTCTCGGGTGGTGCCTCCCGGGGAGCACGGTAGTGTTGCAGCACCAGCTTGGCGACACCGCGGGCGCGGCTGCCGATCAGCTCCAGCGCCAGATCGCCCGCCATGCCTAGAACGCCGTCGCCCAGTCCGTCTTCTGCCATGACGCACCCCGCTTGTGTGAGATGGCGCGTGGCGCCGATGCAGCACTTGTAACCGGCAGTGACGGGCGGGCGCAAGTGCCTGCGGTCAGCGTGCGCGCTTGCCGCAACGGTTGGGCTGCAGCACGCACCAATGGAAACGCCGCGCAGAGCGCGGCGTTGATCGGGGTTTGGCAGGCGGCGCGTGGCCGCCGCGCGGGTCAGCGTTCGATCGTCAGTGCCACACCCATGCCGCCGCCGATGCACAGCGAGGCAATGCCCTTCTTGGCATTGCGCTTGCCCATCTCGTGCAGCAGCGTCACCAGGATACGGCAGCCGGACGCGCCAATCGGGTGGCCGATGGCAATCGCGCCACCGTTCACGTTGATCTTGCTGGTGTCCCAGCCCATGTCGGCGTTGACGGCGCAGGCCTGGGCGGCAAAGGCTTCGTTGATTTCCAGCAGATCCAGGTCGGCGGCCTTCCAGCCGGCACGCTCCAGCGCCTTGCGCGATGCTGGGGCCGGGCCCATGCCCATGATGGCCGGGTCCAGGCCCACGGTGGCGAAGCTGGCGATGCGGCCCAGCGGCGTCAGGCCCAGGGCTGCTGCCTTCTTGGCGGTCATGACGACCACGCCGGCGGCGCCGTCGTTCAAGCCGGAGGCATTGCCCGCCGTCACGCCACCGGCCTTGTCGAAGGCGGGGCGCAGGCCGGCCAGCGCTTCGGCGGTGGTCTTCTTGTTGATGAACTCGTCGTTGGCGAAGACGATGGGGTCACCCTTCCTCTGCGGGATCGTGAAGGGCACGATCTCGTCCTTGAACTTGCCGGCTTCCTGGGCGGCCGTGGCCTTTTGCTGGCTGGCCAGCGCGAAGGCGTCCTGCTGCTCACGGGTGATGCCGTGCTTCTTGGCCACGTTCTCGGCGGTGATGCCCATGTGGTACTGGTTGTAGACGTCCCACAGGCCGTCGGTGATCATGGAATCGGCCATCTTCCAGTCGCCCATGCGCTGGCCGTCGCGCGAGCCCAGCAGCACGTGCGGGGCAGCGCTCATGTTCTCTTGCCCACCGGCGATCACGATCTCGCTGTCGCCATAGGCCACGGCCTGAGCGGCGAGCATCACGGCCTTCAGGCCAGAGCCGCACACGGCGTTGATCGTCAGGCCGGGGGTGCCTTGCGACAGGCCGCCCTTGATGACCGACTGGCGCGCCGGGTTCTGGCCGGAGCCTGCGGCCAGCACCTGGCCCAGGATCACTTCGTTGATCTGCTCTGGGCTCAGCTTGGCGCGGACGAGCAGTTCCTTCAGCACGGCGGCGCCCAACTCGGGTGCCGGGATCTTGGCGAGGCTGCCGCCGAATTTGCCGACGGCGGTGCGGGCGGCTGCGACGATGACGATGTCTTCCATGGTGTTGTCCCTTTGTCGATGAATCAAGCTTTCGCCTTCACGTAGCGGCCCGGTGCCGCTTCGATGGCTTTGTATTGTCCGCGACCGTACGTGCGCGGTGCAGCGACCTGTTTGCCAGCCTGGCCTTCCAGCCACGCGGCCCAATCGGTCCACCAGCTGCCTGGGTTCTCCTTGGAGCCGGCAATCCAGTCTTCCACTTTGGCCGGGAAGCGGGTGTCGCTGCCTGTCCAGAAGCTGCGCTTTTTCTTGACCGGCGGGTTGATCACACCGGCGATATGGCCCGAGGCGCCCATCACGAAACGCTTCTTGCCCGGCAGGTGCTGGGTCGACGCATAGGCGCCGCCGATCGGCACGATGTGGTCTTCGCGCGAGCCGTAGATGTAGGCCGGCAGCTTCAGCTTGTTCAGGTCGATCTTCTCGCCGCAGACGGTCAGCGCGTTGGGCTGAATCAGCTTGTTCTCAAGGTACGTGTTGCGCAGGTACCAGGCGTAGAACGGGCCGGGCAGGTTGGTGGAATCGCTGTTCCAGTAGAGCAGGTCGAAGGCCGGCGGCGTCTCGCCCTTCAGGTAGTTGCCCACCACGTAGTTCCAGACCAGATCGTTGGGCCGCAGGAAGCTGAAGGTGGAGGCCAGGTCGCCGCCAGGCAACAGACCGCCCTTGCCCATTTGCATCTCGCGGTACTTGACCATGTTCTCGTCGATGAACACGTCCAGGATGCCGGTGTCGGTGAAGTCGAGCAGCGTGGTCAGCAGCGTGAGCGAGGCCACGGGCTCTTCGCCGCGCGCGGCCAACACGGCCAGCGCGGTCGTGAGGATGGTGCCGCCGACGCAGAAGCCGAGCGCGTTGATGGTGTCCGAGCCGCCGATCTCCTGCACCAAGTGGATGGCCTGGATGGCGGCGTCCTCGATGTAGTCGTCCCAGGTCGTGGTGCCCATCGACGCATCGGGGTTGCGCCAGCTGAGGACAAAGGTGCGGTGGCCCTGCTCCACGGCGTAGCGGATCAGCGAGTTCTCGGGCTGCAGGTCCAGGATGTAGAACTTGTTGATGCACGGCGGCACCAGCAGCAGCGGGCGCTGGTAGACCTTGGCGGTCAGCGGCTTGTATTCGATGAGCTGGAACAGATCGTTCTCGAAGACGATGGCGCCCTCGGTGGTGCCGACGTTGCGGCCCACTTCGAACAGCGACTCATCGGTCATCGAAACGTGGCCCTGGCGCAGATCCTTCATCAGGTTCTGCAGACCCTTGGAGATGCTCTCGCCCTTGGTCTTCACCGCCAGCGCCTGCGCCTCGGCATTGAATGCGAGGAAGTTGCTGGGCGCCGAGGCGGCCATCCACTGCTCGACGGCAAAGCGCATGCGCGAGCGGGTCTTCTCGTCTGCCTCGACGGCCTCGGCCAGGCCCATCAGCGTGCGCGCATTCAGCAGATAGCTGGCGGCAGAGAACGAGGCGAGCGGGTTCTTGGCCCAGGCCTCGCCGGCAAAGCGGCGGTCGGTCTGCAGCGACTGCTTGGCGCTGGCATTCCACAGCGCAGCGGCCTCGCTCATGTACTGTTGCTGCAGCTCCTTGAGCTTGTCGGCAGAGAATTTCAAGGCGGGTGCCGTGGCCGCACCCGGGGCCATCGTGGTCATGCCTGCGAACGGGGAAGTGCCGCTGCGCATCGCGCTGCCCAGCATCTCACCCATGATCTGTTGGAATTGCTGGGCGGACTGCTGCCAGCTTGATTCAGAATTCATTGCGTCTCCTCAACCTCGGTTATTGGGGTAACCCCTGATTACAGCAGCCGCTCAACACGGCTGCAACTTTTTTTACGTTTATGTACCTGGTTGTGATCGCGTGGACCTACGTGGCCCTCCTGATGGCTGTGGCAGAGGCCACGAGCACCCAAGGCTCTGTGCTGGGTGGTGCGGTGACCTTTTTACTCTATGGCGTCGGCCCGCTGGCACTGGTGGTTTACCTGATGGGCGCGCCCGGCCGCCGCAGGGCCCAGTTGCAGCGCGAGGCAGCAGAGCGCGAAGCTGCGGTCGCGGCGGCCGCCTCTGCCGCTTCTGGCGCCTCAGCCGCATCAGCAGCACCGGCCGCATCAGCCGCGCCAGATGCAGGCGGCCATGCGCCCGCTGACCCGGTCGCGCCGGTGCGAAAAGAACCTTGAGGGGTTGCCGACAGTACACCAGGCGGCCCCGCCGTCGTTGCCGTACACGTGCGACAGGCCCAGCGCGCTCAGCCGCTGGCGGGCCAGGGCGGGCAGATCGGCCAGCCACTTGCCGGCGCCCTGCGGGGCGAAGCAGTGCGCCGCTTGTGCATCGTGCGCTTCGAACGCGGCCTTGACCTCGCCGCCCACCTCGAAGGCCTGCGGGCCGATGCAGGGGCCGAGCCAGGCCAGCAGATCGGCCGCCGTGCCGCGCGGCCCCAGCGCGGCCAGCAGGGCGCGCACGGTGACCTCGAGCACGCCCACGCCGCCCAGCCCAGCCAGGCCGCGCCAGCCTGCGTGCGCGCCCGCCACCACACTGCCGCTGCGGTCGGTGAACAACACGGGCAGGCAGTCCGCCACCATGATCGTGCAGGCGATGCCGGGCGCGGTGCTGGTGCAAGCATCGGCCACGACGCCTTCCGTTGGCCCCGCCAGCGCCGCCACCTCGGTGCCGTGCACTTGCTGCATGAACACGGGCACAGCGCCCAGCGCCTGCGCCAGGCGCTGTCGGTTGGCAGCCACAAACGCTGGCGCGTCGCCCACGTGGTCGCCCAGATTCAGCCGGTCATAGGGAGCGGTGGAGACGCCGCCGGCGCGGGTGGTGTGCACGGCGCGCACCGAGGCCGGCGCCGGCCAGTCGGGGACCAGCCAATCCGGATCGAAGGCCAAGGGATCAGGCCTCGGCGTCGGGGCAGGCCGAGGGCTGGGATTGCTGCACCGCCGGCAAAGCCATGCAGGCGTCGAACGCGGCCATGGTCAGCGGCAGGCCGCTGAGGTCGGTGTCGAAGCGGCGGGCATTGAAGATCTGCGGCACCAGGCAGCAATCGGCCAGCGTGGGGCTGTCGCCCACGCAGAAGCCGGACGCCGCCGCGCTGGCCGGCCGCAACGCGGCCAACTGGCGCTCGAACGCCTCCAGGCCGTCGCGGCACCAGTGGCGGTACCAGGCGTTCTTCGCCTCGTCGCCCAGCTTCAAGTCGCGCGCCAGGTACTTGAGCACGCGCAGGTTGTTGATGGGGTGGATCTCGCAGGCGATGGACTGCGCCAGCGCCCGCACCTGCGCGCGGCCCACGGGGTCAGCCGGCAGCAGGCGCGGCGTGGGATGGGTCTCGTCCAGGTACTCGATGATGGCCATGGACTGCGACAGCCGCACGCCGTCGACCTCCAGCACCGGCACCAGGTGATCAGCCGACACCTCGGCGTAGGCCGGCTGCTTGTGCTCACCCTTGGCGATGTGCACGGGCACGTATTCGTACGCCAGGCCCTTGAGCGCCAGCGCCATGCGCACGCGAAACGAGGCGGAGGAACGGAAGTAGTTGTACAGCTTCATGGCGTCGGGGAGAGAGCGGTCGGGCGGCCATTATCGGCAGCCCTGCCGCCTTCACCGCGACCCTCCCCGCCACTTCCGGCAGGCCCGCAACCTGCCCGCGGCAGGCCTGAGGCGCGCTCGGCCGGCGCCCGCCCCGTGCCGGATCAGCCCTGACGCTCGGCCAGGAAGATCTCGACGCGGCGGTTGCGAGCGCGGCCGGAATCGGTGCCGTTCTCGGCCACCGGCTCACGCGATCCGCGGCCGGCGATCAGGATGCGACCGGCGTCAATACCACGCGCGCTCAGATAGTCGCGCGCGCTGGCGGCACGCTGCATCGACAGCGGGTCGTTGACGGCATCCGAGCCGGTGTTGTCGGTGTGGCCGATGATGCGCACCTCGGTGCGGGGCTGATCACGCAGGCCGCTGGCGAACTGGTCCAGGATGGGCCGCAGTGCCGGCCGGATCTCGTCGCGGCCGGTGTCGAACGAAACATCGCTGGGGATTTGCAGCTTCAGCTGGTTGTCGGCGGTCTGCGTGACTTCGACACCGGTGCCAGCGGTGGCCCGCTCCATCTCGGCCTTTTTGGTCTGCATGTGCTGCGACCAGATGTAGCCGCCCAAGGCGCCGACACCAGCGCCGATGGCCGCGCCTGTGCCCTTGCCCAAGGCAGCGCCGGCCACGGCGCCGACGCCCGCGCCGATGCCGGTGTTGCGCTGCGTCTCCGTCATGTTGGCGCAGCCGGACAGCAGCAGGGCCAAGGCGGCGGCAGCGATGCCGGTGCGCGTGGCGATGCGGGCGGTGGGGTGAGTGGTCTTGGACATGGCGAGTTCCTGTTGCGTGAAAGAAGCGCGCATTGCAACCTAACCGAAGCCCTCAGATCGTGACCTAATCGTCAAACCTTGCGACTAATCGTTACGCTGCACAGTTCAAGCCAAAGGACTACTTTTCCATGCTCCCTTATCTGACAGAGCCACAGCGTCAAACACCCTTGCTCGGAGAGTACGAGGTGGTCGTGTTGGGTGGCGGCCCCGCCGGCATCGCCGCCGCTGTCGCTGCAGCACGCGCGGGACGCAGCACCCTGCTGGTGGAACGCTACGGCTTTCTCGGCGGCATGGGCACTGCGGCGGGCGTGACCAATTTTTGCGGCCTGCACGCCAACGTACACGGCGAGGTGCGCCAGGTCGTGCATGGCGTGGCCAGCGACCTGCTGGCGCGCATCGACCAGCTGGGCGGGCTGAACGCGCCGCACACGGTGTTCGGCAAAACCTGGGCCCAGGCCTACGACACCGGGGCCTACAAGATCGCCGCCGACCAGTTGCTGGCCGCAGCCGGCGTGCGCGTGCTGTTCCATGCGTTGGGCGCCGGCGCGGTGATGGCCACGCCCACCCGCGTGCGGGCGCTGCTGGTGGAAACCAAGTCGGGTCGTGGCGCCATCGCCGGCCAGTGCTTCATCGACGCCTCGGGCGATGGTGACCTGTGCGTCTGGGCCGGCGCGCGCTACGTTCTCGGCGACGGCGCGGGCAACATGCTCTACCCCTCCACCATGTTCCGTTTGAACGGCGTGGACCCGCTGCGCGCCAACGAAGACTGGGGCCGCATCGGCCGCATGATGCTGGAGGCCGAAGCCAGCGGCCGCTACCACTTTCCGCGCAAGACGCCCATCGTGCGGCCGCAGAAGAACCCGATCGAATGGCGCGTCAACCTCACGCAGCTGGCCAACGCCCAGGGCCTGGCCATGAACGGCGTGGACGCGCAGGAACTGTCGGACGCCGAGACGCTGGGCCGCGCGCAGATTGCCAGCGTGGCGCAGTTCCTGAAAGAAGTGCCGGGCTTCGAGCAGTCCTACATCGTCGACATCGCGCCGCAGGTCGGCATCCGCGAGACGCGCCGCGTGCAGGGCCACTACGAGCTGACCGAGCGCGACGTGTTGGACTGCGCGAGCTTTGACGACACCATCGGTGTCAACGGCTGGCCGCTGGAATTGCACCTGGCCGGCGACGTGGAATTCCGCTGGCCGAAGATCCCCGAGAGTCGTGGCTTCAACCAGCTGCCCTACCGCATGACGGTGCCGCTGGGCCTGGACAACCTCTGGGTGGCCGGCCGCTGCGCCTCGATGAGCCACGAGGCGCAGTCGGCCGCGCGCGTAACGGGTGCGTGCTTCGTGATGGGGCAGGCGGCGGGCACGGCGGCGGATCTGGCGTTGGCAACGGGCTGCAACGCAGACAACGTGGACACCGTGCAACTGCAGCAGCGGCTGGAGCAGGCAGGCGCCTACCTCGGTACGCGCTGGTGACACGCACCGGTCACGCTCAACTGTCACGCGCACTGGCGATCCTGGCTGGTGAGGCGGGCCGGCAACACCCCCGGCGCGCTGCCGACCCATGGCACACTGCCCGCCGTGCACCGCCCGCCACGTTGGCGCACGCCGATTCACCGATAGTCCGGTGCCTGCGCGGCGGACCACCCACCACCCCCGAAAGGCCTCCATGAGCTTCGTCTTCCCCCCCACCCCCACGGTAGGCGTGCCGGTCGTCGGCCAAAGCGCGGCCTTCCCCGTGCACCGCGTCTACTGCGTCGGCCGCAACTACGAAGAGCACGCCAAAGAGATGGGCTTCACAGGCCGTGAACCGCCGTTCTTCTTCTTGAAGCCGGTCGACGCCATCGTCGTGGTGCCGGCCGGCGAGACTGGATCCATGCCCTACCCGCCATTGACCCGTGACCTGCACCACGAGATCGAGCTGGTGGTGGCGATCGGCACCGGCGGCAAGAACATCTTGGCGGCGGATGCGCACCAGCACATCTTCGGCTACGCCGTGGGCCTGGACATGACGCGCCGCGACCTGCAGGCCGACATGAAGAAGCAGGGCCGCCCCTGGTGCATCGGCAAGGGCTTCGACCACTCGGCGCCGATCGGCCCGATCACGCCCAAGGCGCAGGCCGGTGACATCGAGAAGGCCGAGATCTGGTTGCAGGTCAATGAGAAAGACCGCCAGCGCAGCAACGTGTCCAAGCTGATCTGGAACATCGCCGAGACCATCGAGCATTTGTCCGCTGCGTGGGAGCTCAAGCCCGGCGACCTGATCTACAGCGGCACCCCCGAGGGCGTGGCCGCCGTGGTGGCCGGTGACGTGCTGGTCGGCGGCGTGGCCGGATTGGAAGGACTGAAAGTCAGGATTTCCGGTTGAAAGCCTGAGCGCAGCGCCCCCTTTACACTGCCCCGCATGAGCCTACGCCCCCCCATCAAGCACTGCCGCGAATGTGGCGCCGCCGTGGTCTACCGCGTGCCCGACGATGGCGACACCAAGCACCGCGCGGTGTGCCCGGCCTGCGCCACCATCCACTACGAGAACCCGCTGGTCGTGGTGGGCACGGTGCCGGTGCTGGGCGACAAGGTGTTGCTGTGCAAGCGCAACATCGAGCCGCGCTGGGGCAAGTGGACGCTGCCGGCCGGCTTCATGGAATTGAACGAGACCACGGCCCAGGGCGCTGCGCGCGAGACGGATGAAGAATCCGGTGCAGCCTTCGAGATCGGCGAGCTGTTCAGCATCATGAGCGTGGTGCGTGTGGGCCAGGTCCACATGTTCTACCGGGCGCAGCTGCTGCACGACCGGTTCAACCCCGGCTACGAGACCATCGAGGCCCGCATGTTCGGCGAGCACGAGATCCCCTGGGACGAGATCGCGTTCCGCACGGTGCGCGAAACGCTGCTGGCCTACTTTGCCGACCGCAAGGCCGGGCAGTTCCGTGTGCACCAGCTCGACATCGCCTGACGGCTTGCGCCGCCAACGCCGACCCCGTCGAACCTCAACCCTGGCAGGCGCTGCGAGCAGGCATGCAGCCGCCCGGCGCGCCGCTCACTCGCCCAGGTAGGCGGCCCGCACCTTCGGGTCGTTCAGCATGACCTTGGCGTCGCCGCTCATGGTGATGATGCCGGACTCCATCACGTAGCCGCGGTTGGCAATCGCCAGCGCGCGGCTGGCGTTCTGCTCGACCAGCAGCACGGTCACGCCTTGGGCGTACACGTCGCGCACGACCTCGAAGATCTTGTCCACCATGATCGGCGACAGGCCCATCGACGGCTCGTCCAGCAGCAGCACCTTGGGCCGGCTCATCAGCGCGCGGCCCATGGCCAGCATCTGCTGCTCGCCTCCGGACATGGTGCCGGCCAGCTGGTCCTTGCGCTCGCGCAGTCGCGGGAAGATGGTGAACATCTTCTCGATGTCCTTGGCGATCTCGGCCGTGTCGTTGCGCACATAGGCGCCCATCTGCAGGTTCTCGGTGATGGTCATGCGCGCGAACACGCCGCGCCCTTCCGGCACCATCGCGAGGCCCTGCTTGACCAAGTCCCACGCCCCCTGGCCGCGGATGCTCTTGCCCAGGTACTCGATGTCGCCACCGCTGGCCGGCAAGATACCGGTGATGGCCTTCATGGTGGTCGTCTTGCCGGCGCCATTGGAGCCGATCAGGGAGACCAGTTCACCCTCGTGCACTTCGAAGTCGATGCCCTTGACGGCCTGGATGCCGCCATAGGCGACCTGCAGGTTCTTGACTTTCAGCAATACCGTCATCAGTGGCCCCCCGTGCCCAGATAGGCCTCGATCACTTTTTCATTCTTCTGCACCGTCGCGGGCGTGCCCTCGGCGATCTGCTTGCCGTAGTCCAGCACCGTCACGCGGTCGCACAGGCCCATGACCAGCTTCACATCGTGCTCGATCAACAGGATGGTGCGGTTGTCCTTGCGGATGCGATCGATCAGCTCGCGCAGCATGACCTTCTCGGTCGCATTCATGCCGGCGGCCGGTTCGTCCAGCGCGATCAGTTGCGGGTCGGTCGCCAGCGCGCGGGCAATCTCCAGCCGGCGCTGGTCGCCATAGCTCAGCGTGCGGGCCTTGTAGTCGGCCAGTTTGCCGATGCCCACGTAATCCAACAATTCCTGCGCGCGCTTGGCGATCGCCAGCTCCTCGGCCTTGAAGCCGGGGGTGCGGAAGATGGCGCCCAGCAGGCCCGATGAAGTGCGCACGTGGCGCCCGACCATCACGTTCTCCAGCGCCGTCATCTCGGCGAACAGGCGGATGTTCTGGAAGGTGCGTGCGATGCCGGCCTGCGCGACCTCGTGCACGGCGGTCGGTTTGTAGGGTTTGCCGGCGAGTTCGAAACTGCCGCTGTCGGGCGTGTACAGCCCGGTGATGACGTTGAAGAAGGTGGTCTTGCCAGCGCCGTTCGGGCCGATCAGGCCATAGACCTGGCCGCGCTCGATCTTCAGGCCCACATCGGACAGGGCCTGCAGCCCGCCGAAGCGTTTGGAGATGCCACTGACGTTGAGGACGATGTCTGCCATGGTGTGCTGCTCCGTCGCTCAGGGGTTGATGGACATCGGGCGGCCGGGCTTGCCCGGCACCGCGTCGGCCGGCGTGTCCACGCCCGGCGTGATGGCCTGTGCCGAGCCCGGCACCGGGTCGGGTGCCATCTTCTTGTTCAGCGACTTGCCGTGCTCGGGCGACGGCCACAGGCCGCGCGGGCGCGTCAGCATGATGATGATCATGGCCAGCGCGATGAACAGCTGGCGCAGGATGGACGCGTCCAGCCGGCCATCGGTCATGGCCTGCAGCGGCCCGGCGATGTAGCGCAGCACCTCGGGCATGGCAGACAGCAGCGCCGCGCCGAGGATCACGCCCGGCAGGTGGCCGATGCCGCCGAGCACCACCATGGCGACGATCATGACCGACTCCATCAGGCTGAACGACTCGGGCGACACGAAGCCCTGGAACGCGCCGAACATGGTGCCGGCCACGCCGCCGAAGGCCGCGCCCATGCCGAAGGCCAGCAGCTTCATGTTGCGCGTGTTGATGCCCATGGCCTTGGCGGCGATCTCGTCTTCGCGGATCGCCATCCAGGCGCGGCCGATGCGTGAGAGCTCCAAGCGGTGGCAGATGATCACGCTCAGCACCACCAGCGCCAGGAACAGGTAGTAGTACAGCGTGACGGACGGCAGCGTGAAGTCGCCGATCTTCAGCGAGCGGCCGAAGTCCAGGCCGAACAGCTTGATCGAGTCGATCTGGTTCAGCCCCTTGGGGCCGTTGGTGATGTTGACGGGGTGGTCCAGGTTGTTCAGGAACACGCGGATGATCTCGCCGAAGCCCAGCGTCACGATGGCCAGGTAGTCGCCGCGCAGCTTCAGCGTGGGCGCCCCCAGCAGCATGCCGAAGAGCCCCGCGAGCCCCGCCCCGAGCGGAATGATCAACCACAGCGAGGTGTGCAGGCCATTCGGGAACATGGCCTTGAAGGCCTCGAAGGTGTCCGTCAGGTGCGGCGAGGCCATCAGCGCGAACATGTAGGCGCCGACCGCGAAGAACGCGACGAAGCCCAGGTCCAGCAGGCCGGCGTAGCCCACCACGATGTTCAGCCCCAGCGCCAGCATGATGTAGAGCAGCGACATGTCGGCGATGCGCACCCAGGCGTTGCCGAAGTTCTGCAGCACCAGTGGAAAGGCCAGCAGCACGATGGCGCAGACCACCGTGGTCAAGGTCTTCTTGTTCATGATGCGCTGCCCCTCAAGCCCGGTCCGCCACCCGCTCGCCGAGCAGGCCCGAGGGCCGCAGCGTGAGGATGATGATCAGCACGATGAAGGCGAAGATGTCCGAGTAGTGGCTGCCCAGCACACCGCCCGTCAGCTGGCCGATGTAGCCCGAGCCGATGGCCTCGATCAGCCCCAGCAGGATGCCGCCGACCACCGCACCACCCAGGTTGCCGATGCCGCCGAACACCGCAGCCGTGAAGGCCTTCAGGCCCGGCAGAAAGCCCATGGCGTGCTGCGCCGTGCCGTAGTTGGAGGCGTACATCACGCCGGCAATGGCCGCCAGCACGGCGCCGATGATGAAGGTGGCAGAGATCACCATGTCGGGCTTGACGCCCATCAATGCGGCGACCCGCGGGTTCTCGGCCGTGGCGCGCATCGCGCGGCCCAGCTTGGTGAAGTTGACCAGCCACATCAGCACCGCCAGCGAGACCGCGGTGAGCCCGAGGATCAGCACCTGCGTGGGTGAGATCACGGCGCCGCCGATGTGGATGGGGTCGCTGGGCAGCAGCGTGGGGTAAGCCTTGTAGTTGGGCTTCCAGATGATCATGGCCAGCGTCTGCAGCAAGATGGAGACGCCGATGGCGGTGATCAGCGGCGCCAGTTTGGGGCTGTTGCGCAGCGGCCGGTAGGCCACTTTCTCGATCACGAAATTGAGCGCTGCAGCCACGATGCAGGCGATCAGCATGGCCAGGATCAGGATGACCCATCCCGGCGCACCGGGCATGCCCTGCTGCATGAGGCCGATCGATGTCCAACTGGTCAGCGCGCCGACCATCAGCACTTCGCCGTGCGCAAAATTGATCAAGTTGATGATGCCGTACACCATGGTGTAGCCCAAGGCCACCAGCGCATACATGCTGCCCATGACCAGACCGTTGATGATCTGCTGTAGCAAGATTTCCATTGTTTTCTCCGTTCCGGCACGCCGCGTTTTCAGGCTCCAACCTGCCTAGCAAAAAACCCGCCACGCCAATGCGCAAGCGGGTTTCGGCGGGATTGTAGCCACGGCCCTGCACCGCATTGGGGCGGTTTCAGCGGGGTTTACCCTCTGCGTCCAGGGGCGTTTTCGCGTCCTCGTGCGACTGGTTTTTTTCGCGCAACGCGGCCAGCTTCTCGCCGATCTTCAGCTCCAGGCCGCGCGGCACCGGGCGGTAGAAGTTGGGTGCGTCCATGCCATCGGGAAAGTAGCGCTCGCCTGCGGCAAAGCCGTCCTGCTCGTCGTGCGCGTAGCGGTAGTGCTTGCCGAAATCCAGGTTCTTCATGAGCTTGGTCGGCGCATTGCGCAGGTGTAGCGGCACCGGGCGCGTGCCGTCCTGCTTCACAAAGGCGCGGGCCTCGTTGTAGGCCTTGTAGACGGCGTTGGACTTGGGCGCCACGGCCAGGTAGACCACGCACTCGGCCAGCGCCAGTTCGCCTTCGGGCGAGCCCAGGCGCTCGTAGACCTCGGCCGCGTCCAGCGCCAGGCGCAGCGCGCGCGGGTCGGCCAGGCCGATGTCCTCACTGGCCATGCGCACCAGGCGGCGCGCCATGTAGCGCGGCTCGGCACCACCGTCGAGCATGCGCACCAGCCAGTACAGCGCGGCGTCCGGGTCCGATCCGCGCACCGATTTGTGCAGCGCGCTGATGCTGTCGTAGAACTGGTCGCCGCCCTTGTCGTAGCGGCGCATGCGCTCGCCCAGCACGCGCAGCAGCCAGGCGTCGTCGATCTGCGCCAGCTGCTCCTGCCGCGCCGCGACGGCCAGTGTCTCCAGCGTGTTCAGCAGGCGGCGCGCGTCGCCGTCGGCATACGCCACCAGGCGGGCCAGCGCCGCATCCTCGACGGCTGGCAGCGCGTCCAGGGCCTGGGCCTTGGCGACGATCTGGCGCAGCTCGGGCTCGCCCAACGGCTGCAGCACATAGACCGCCGCGCGCGACAGCAATGCCGAGTTGACCTCGAACGATGGGTTCTCCGTCGTCGCGCCGATGAAGGTGAACAGGCCACTTTCCACATGCGGCAGAAACGCATCCTGCTGGCTCTTGTTGAAGCGGTGCACCTCGTCGACGAAGACGATGGTGCCGCGCTGCTCCAGCCCATCGCGCGCGACGGTTGCCAGTTCCACCGCCTCGCGGATCTCCTTGACACCACCCAGCACCGCGCTGATGGCGATGAACTGTGCCTCGAACGCGTCGGCCATCAACCGCGCGATGGTGGTCTTGCCGGTGCCCGGCGGCCCCCAGAGGATGCAGGAATGCGGCTGGCCAGATTCGAAGGCGATGCGCAGCGCCATGCCAGGGCCGAGCAGCTGCTGCTGGCCGACGACCTCGCCCAAGGTCTTGGGGCGCAGGCGCTCGGCCAGGGGCTGGTGCGGGGCGGAGGGCGGGCGGGGGACACGGGGCATGGGGGAGATTGTCCAACGGGACTGCCGCGCCCTTCCCCGCAGCCAGAGATCGGCCGCCCGGCTTCAGGCGCCCGGCATCATGAGCCGTGCATCACGAGCGGGGCATCCACCCCCCGGCATCACGCGCCGGGCATCGCCTGCCGGTACGCGTGCCAGGTCGCATGCCCCAGCCAGGGCACGACGATCAGCGTGCCCAGCGCCCACGGCAGGGCAAAGGCGGCCAGCGTCAGCAGCACGATCAGCGCGCCCCACAGCAGCAACACGCCGGGTCGGCCCAGCACCAGCTGGATGCTGCGCAGCCCGGCGGTGATGGCGTCGGTGTCGCGGTCCAGAATCATCGGGATGGAGATCACGCAGGTGGAGAACACCAGCGCCGCGAACACGCCGCCCACCACCAGATAGACGCCCACGAAGGCACGGTTGCGCGGGTTGAAGATGGCATCGACCACGCCGGCCGTAGACGGCATGCCAGTGTCGAAGAACACCGCGAAGACCACCAGCGAGGCGCGGCCCCACAACAGTTCCAGCACGATCAGCACCAGCACCAGCAGGCCCATGCTGCCCAGGTGGCGGTCCCAGCACATCAGCGAGGCACCCAGGTCCTGCGGCAGGCCCAGCGCGCGGCGCCGGCTGATGTCGTAGAGCCCCATCGCCAGAAAAGGCCCGACCAGGAAACAGCCCGAGATGATGGTCATCGTGTACTCGGGGCTGCCGATGAACACCCGCATCAGCACCGCGCCCATGACCCAGAAGCACACGCCGAAGAACAGCGACTGGCGCCACGCGCCGCCCAGGTCACGCAGGCCCCCGGCCAGCCAATGGAAGGGCGAGGACCAGCCCAGCCCCGCGAGATCGAGTGGCGGCAGTGGCCGGGTGTTGCCTGCGGCATCGGCGGGAGAGGGGGTATCGGTCACGGGGCAGGCTCGTATGGCGCCACAGGGGCGGTGCCGCGATGCTCACCGCCGCCGATGTGCCCGTCCATCGGTGCAAGCCCCGGTCGCCGGAGCGTGTGGGCCAACGCTGGCGCAACGACACGCATCCGTTTGTAACGCTGTACGCACTGACTTGTGTGATGACCTGACGTCCCCTATCGTGTCGTGCCTCGCACCGAGGCAGTCCAACAAAGAGGAGACATCGCATGGCCTTGAACGTCACGCCTGGCAGCCGCACGCCGACGCCCCGTCCCCATCCACAGCGCCGCCCGCCCGGCGCCGCTTCCTCGCCCAGGCCGGCGCGGGCCTGACGGCGCTGGCCACGGCCGGTGCCTACGCGCAGGGCAAGACGCCGGGGCCGCCCAGCACCGTCACCACGCCGCCGCGCGACTTCGGTCCCGGCGCGCCGCCCACCACCTATTTCTGGGACCCGGACGTGATCGCCGTGGACCCATCGTTCAATGACCTGGCGCAGCCCAACGCCTCGATCCAGCGGCTATGGACCGGCGCCGCCTGGGCCGAGGGGCCGGCCTGGAATTCGGTCGGCAAGTTCCTGCTGTGGAGCGACATCCCGGCCGACCGCCAGCACCGCTGGATCGAGGACGATGGCCGCGTCACGGTGTTCCGCTCGCCGTCGAACAACAGCAACGGCAACTGCTTCGACTTCCAGGGTCGCCAGATCGCCTGCGAGCATCTGACGCGGCGGGTCGTGCGCTACGAGCTCGATGGTTCCATCACCGTGCTGGCCGACCGCTGGAACGGCAAGCGCCTGAACTCACCGAACGATGCCGTGCCGCACACCGACGGCAGCATCTGGTTCACCGACCCGCCCTATGGCGCGCAGCTGTACGAGGGCACGCCCGACCCGGCCGGCGGCAAGAGCAACCGCGCCGGCAAGCTGAACAACCGCGTCGGCCAGCCTGTGGGCGTCAGCGATGCGCGGCAGGAGCTGCCCACGCAGGTCTACCGCTGGGACCCGAGTGGCCGCCTGGACGTGGTGATCCCGGATGACAAAGTCCCCAACCCCAACGGCCTGTGCTTCTCGCCGGATTTCAAGAAGCTCTACGTCGCCAGCACCGGCCCGGCGGGCAAGGGCGACATCCATGTGCTGGACGTGGGCGCAGACAACCGCTTGTCCAACCAGAAGGTATTTACCGACTGCATGGTCGACGGCGTGAAGTGCGGGCCTGACGGCCTGCGTGCCGACGTGTTCGGCAACATCTGGTCGGCCAGCAACGCCGGCCGCGCCGTGGGCTACAACGGCGTAACGGTCTGGAACCCCGAGGGCAAGCTGATCGGCCGCATCCGCCTGCCCGAGGTCTGCGGCAACCTGACCTTCGGCGGGCCCAAGCGCAACCGGCTGTTCATGATCGCCAGCCAGTCCGTCTACGCGGTCTATACCGCCACACAGGGCGCGTCACCGAGCTGAGGCGCACCCGTGCAGACCTACGCCCTGACCGCAGCCGGCGGCCTGACCGCCTCGCGCATCGCCTACGGCTGCATGCACCTGAGCCGGGCCTGGGACGCCACGCCGCCGAGCGATGCCGAGCAGCGCCAGACGCATCGGCTGGTGGAGACCGCGCTGGCGCACGGCATCACGCTGTTCGACCATGCCGACATCTATGCGCATGGCAAGTCCGAGCGGCTGTTCGGCGGCCTGCTGCGCGCAACGCCCGGCCTGCGCGATCGCATGGTCCTGCAGTCCAAGTGCGGCATCCGTTTCGCCGGTGATCCGCAGCCCGGTGTGCCGGCGCGTTACGACTTCAGCCCCGCGCACCTCACGGCGGCGGTGGAGGGCATCCTCACCCGGCTGGGCACGGACTACCTGGACATCCTGCTGCTGCACCGGCCCGACCCGCTGGCCGAGCCCGAGCAGGTGGCCGAGGTGTTCGACCAGCTGCAGCGCAGCGGCAAGGTGCGGCACTTCGGCGTCAGCAACCACACGGCCGGGCAGATGGCGCTGCTGCAGCGCCACCTGCGCCAGCCGCTGGTGGCCAATCAAGTCGAGCTGAGCCTGCTGCACCACGGCTTGATCGATGCCGGTATCACCGCCAACCGGGACGATGCCCGAGGCGACGCCGGCACGCTGGACTATTGCCGCCTGCACGACATCCGCGTGCAGGCCTGGTCGCCGCTGGCCGGTGGCCGCCTGGCCGCGCCTGCCGCTTCGGCCAGCCCGGCGGTGCAGGAGACCGCGCGGCTGCTGCAGCAGATGGCCGACGCGAAAGGCGTGGCGCCCGAAGCCATCCAGCTGGCCTGGCTGCTGCGCCACCCGGCGGGCCTGCAGCCCGTGGTGGGCACCACCGATGCCGCGCGGTTGGCGGCCTGCTGCCAGGCCGACGCTGTCGCGTTGTCGCGCGAGGAGTGGTATGCGCTGCTAACCGCCGCGCGCGGTGCGCCGGTGCCGTAGGGGCCTAGGTACCGTAGGGGCCGTTCGCAGGCCATCGCCTTGTCGCCCTGGGGATAGCCCTCGCCCGCAGCGCGCCGCGTTGCGCGTATGGTCGCCCGCACCGCCGCAGAGCGCGGCTCCGACACCCGACACGAAGGAGGAAAGATCCATGGACATCCAAGGCAAGGTCGCCATCGTCACCGGCGGCGCCAGCGGCATCGGCCGCAGCCTGGCCCAGCGTTGCGCAGCCGATGGCGCGCGCGCCGTGCTGGTCGCCGACGTGCAACTGGCCGCGGCCGAAGAGGTGGCGCGCGCGCTGCCCGGCGGCGTCGGCCAGGCGATGCGCTGCGATGTGAGCCAGGAGGCCGACATCCAAGCCCTGGTGGCCACCGCGCGCGAACGCCATGGCCAGGTCGACGCCTACTTCTCCAACGCCGGCATCCTGGGCCGCAAGGGCGGCATCGAGCTGGAAGACCCGCTGTGGGACGCGATGTGGCAGATCCACGGCATGGCGCATGTGTGGGCTGCGCGCGCTGTGGTGCCCGAGATGGTCGAGCGCGGCGAAGGCTTCTTCCTCGTCACGGCCTCGGCCGCCGGGCTGCTCAGCATCGTCGAATCGGCGCCATACGCCGTCACCAAGCATGCGGCCGTGGCCTTTGCCGAATGGCTGCGCATTGCCTACGGCCGGCGCGGCGTCCGCGTGTCGTGCCTGTGCCCGCAGTCGGTGCAGACGGCGATGACCTCCGGCGAGCAGGACAGCTCGGCCGCGCACGACGGCATTCTTTCGCCCGACCAGGTGGCTGGCGACGTGATGCAGGCCATGCACGACGGGCACTTCCTGGTGCTGCCGCACCCCGAGGTGGCGAAGTACTTCCTGAACAAGGCACAAGATTACGAGCGCTGGCTGGGCGGCATGCAGAAGATGCACGCGCGGCACATGGCCAACAGCTGAACAACGTTGCGAAGGAACTAAGCCATGCCCGACCTCGCCGCCGTCCAGGCCCGACTCGACCCCCTGTTCCCCGGCCTGATGGGCGTGCGCCTGACAGCGCTAGCGCCCGACCGCGTGGTCGCCGAGATGCGTGTGCGGCCCGACCTGTGCACGGCCGGCAGCATCCTGCACGGCGGCGCCTACATGGCATTCGCGGACACGCTGGGTGCCATCGGCACCTTCATCCAGCTGGCGCCCGGCCAGCGCACGACGACAACGGATTCGAGCACCAAGTTCATGGCCGGCGCGAAGGTCGACACCGTGGTCACCGGCGAAAGCGTGGCCTTGCACCGCGGCCGCACGACCATGGTCTGGCAGACCAGCATTCGCAACGCCGAGGGCCGGCTGTGCGCCCAGGTCACGCAGACGCAGCTGGTGTTGGCGGCCGGCTGAGGGCCAGCCGCGCGCCGGCCGACGGTCGGCGCGCCGATACTCCCGCACCATGTCCTCACTACCTCGATCGCGCCCGCTCTCGCTTCTTGCACAAGTCCTCGGCCTGCTGGGCTGGGCGGTGCTGTGTTACGCCACCGCAGCGCTGGGGGGGCTGGCCTCGGTCAACGCCCCGTCGTTTTATGGTCAGCTGGTGCAGCCTGCGTGGGCGCCGCCGCCCTGGGTGTTCGGGCCCGCATGGTCCCTGCTCTTCACGCTGATGGCGCTCTCCGCCTGGCTGGTCTGGCGCCGCCATGGCTGGGCCGGGGCCGGCAAGGCGCTGACACTGTTCTGCGTGCAGCTGGCCGTCAACGCGCTGTGGAGCTGGCTGTTCTTCGGCTGGCAGATGGGCGCCGCTGCGCTGGTGGACGTGGTGCTGATGTGGCTGCTGATCGCCGCGACCATCGTCGCGTTCTGGCGCCTGCACCGGGGCGCTGCCGTGCTGCTGCTGCCCTACCTGGCCTGGGTCAGCTTTGCCACCGCGCTCAACGCCGCGCTGTGGCGGATGAACCCTGCGCTGCTGGGCTGACAACGCGAGTACTTGAGACAAGCGCATCGCGTCGTGGCTGCGGGCACACGGCACACTCGCGTCCACGCAACCAGACCGCAGGTCTGGCACACCACCAGGAGACCAGATTGGCGCAAGTGAGCAGAGACCACCGGTTCGACTACATCGTCATCGGCGCCGGCACGGCCGGCAGCCTGATGGCCAACCGGCTCAGCAAAGACCCGCGCCAGCGCGTGCTGCTGATCGAGGCCGGCGGCAAGGACGACTACCACTGGATTCACATTCCGGTGGGCTACCTGTATTGCATCGGCAACCCGCGCACCGACTGGCTCTACCAGACCGAGCCCGACGCCGGCCTGAACGGCCGCACGCTGCGCTACCCGCGCGGCAAGACGCTGGGCGGCTGCTCCAGCATTAACGGCATGATCTACATGCGCGGCCAGGCACGCGACTACGCCAGCTGGGCGCAGGCCACCGGCGATGACACCTGGCAGTGGGACCACGTGCTGCCCGCCTTCAAACAGCACGAGGACTACTACCTGGGCGCCGACGCCATGCACGGCGCCGGCGGCGAATGGCGCGTGGAAAAGCAGCGCCTGCGCTGGGACATTCTGGACGCCTTCGCCGCCGCCGCGCAGCAGGCCGGCGTGCCGCACTCCACCGACTTCAACCGTGGCGACAACGAGGGCGTGGGTTACTTTCAGGTCAACCAGAAGGCCGGCTGGCGCTGGAACACGGCCAAGGCCTTTCTACGGCCCACCTGCTTCGGCCGGCCCAATTTCGAACTGTGGACGGGCGCCCAGGTTGCCCGGCTGCTGCTGGCGAGGCAGCCCGACGGCAGCCTGCGCTGCACCGGCGCCGAGGTCTGGACGGGCGGCGAAATGGTCACCGTGCAAGCAGCGCAAGAGGTGCTGCTGTGCGCCGGCGCCATTGGCTCGCCGCAGATCCTGCAGCTCTCGGGCATCGGCCCGGCGGGGCTGCTGCAGCAGCACGGCATCGCCGTGCAGGCCGATCTGCCGGGCGTGGGCGCCAACCTGCAGGACCACCTGCAGATCCGCGCCGTCTACAAGATCGACGGCGCCCCCACGCTCAATGTGCTGGCCTCCACGCTGTTCGGCAAGGCGCGCATCGGCCTGGAATACCTGGTCGCGCGCAGCGGGCCGATGAGCATGGCGCCCTCGCAGCTCGGCGCCTTCACGCGCAGCGACCCGGGCCAGCCCTACGCCAACATCGAATACCACGTGCAGCCGCTGTCGCTCGATGCGTTCGGCGAGCCGCTGCACAGCTTTCCGGCGTTCACCGCCAGCGTCTGCAACCTGAACCCCACCAGCCGTGGCAGCGTGCGCATCAAGAGCCCGCGCTTTGCCGATGCGCCGGCCATCGCGCCCAACTACCTCAGCACGCCCGAGGACCGGCAGGTGGCCGCCGATTCACTGCGGGTGACGCGCCGCATCGCCGCCCAGCCAGCCCTGGCGCCCTACCGGCCCGAGGAATACAAGCCGGGCCCGCAGTACCAGACCGATGAAGACCTGGCGCGCCTGGCAGGCGACATCGCCACCACCATCTTCCACCCCGTGGGCACCACGGCGATGGGCCGCGACGGCGACCCGCAGGCGGTGCTGGACAGCCGGCTGCGCGTGCGCGATGGCCAGGGCGGCCTGATTGCCGGCCTGCGCGTGGTCGATGCCGGCGCCATGCCCACCATCACCAGCGGCAACACCAACAGCCCGACGCTGATGATGGCCGAGAAGGCTGCCGCCTGGGTGATCGCGGACGCGGCAGCGTAGCGGCGCACGGGGCGGGCGAAACGCGTGCGCGCCTGCGCGATACTGCGCGCCGCCCCCTCTGCCCGGCCCTGCGCGTTGACGCCCCCACCCACCCCCAGCACCCCCGCCCACGCCGCGCGCGAGCTGTACGCAGCCCTGTGGCGCCATGCCGAGGGCGCGCGCGGCCAGCTCACCGGGGCCATCGCCTTGCTCGGCGGCGCGCAGCTGGTGCGCCTTTCCATGCCCTGGCTGGCGGCCCAGGCCATCAACGCATTGCAGCGCGGAGAACTCGAGGGCTCAGCCCGTTGGATCGCGGCGCTGATGGGCGTCTACCTCGTGTCCTGGCTGATGCACGGGCCGGGCCGCATCCTGGAGCGCAACGTCGCCGTGCACGTGCGCGAGACGCTGGCCGACCGGCTGTACGCGCGCATCGCCGGTGCGCCACTGGCCTGGCACGGCGGCCACCACTCCGGCGAGTTGCAGCACCGCGTGCACCAGGCCAGCCGCGCGCTGGCGGACTTTGCGCAGAACCAGTTCGTCTACCTGCAGAACTTCGTCAACTTCTTCGGCCCGCTGATCGCGCTGACGCTGCTGTCGCGCACCAGCGGCGGGCTGGCGCTGGGCGGCTATGTGCTGATCGCCATCGTGGTGCTGCGCTTCGACCGCGCGCTGATGCTGCTGGCCCGCCAGGAGAACGACGCCGACCGCCGCTATGTGGCCGCGCTGGTGGACTTCATCGGCAACGCCTCGACCGTGATCGGCCTGCGCCTGGCCTCGGCCTCGCGTGCGTTGATGCGCGGGCGCATGCGCGCCGTGTCGCTGCCGCTCAAGAGGGCCACGCTGGTGGGCGAAGGCAAGTGGTTTGCGGTAGACATCATGGGCCTGGGCCTGACCTGGGGCCTGGTGGTGCTGTACGTATGGCAGACGCGCACGCCCGGCCAGGCCGTGATGCTGGGCGGCGTGTTCATGGTCTACCAGTACGCGCAGCAGACGGCCCTTGTGATCGGCTCCATGGCCGGCAATTTCCAGAGCTTTGCGCGCATGCACACCGACTACCGCAGCGCCGAGCCGCTCTTGGCCGCGCCACAGCGCGCCGACGAAGCGGCCGAGGCGCTGGATGCAGATGCCCGCTGGCAGCAACTGGAGCTGCGCGATCTGCACTGGGCCTACGCCGACACCACGCGTGGCGGCGGCCTGCGCGACGTGACGTTGCGCCTGATGCGCGGCCAGCGCGTGGCCCTCGTCGGCCCCAGCGGTGGCGGCAAGAGCACGCTCTTGCGCGTGCTGGCCGGGCTGTACCTGCCCGCCAGCGGCCAGGTGCTGCTGGACGGCCAGGTCCAAAGCGCCGCTGCGCTGCGCCGGCTGGCCACGCTGATCCCGCAGGAAACCGAAGTGTTCGAGGCCAGCGTGCGCGAGAACCTTTCGTTCGGCCGCCCGCACGACGAGGCCGCGCTGCTGGCCGCCGTGCATGCCAGCGCCTTCGACGAGGTGCTGGTCGCCATGCAGGGCGACCTGGACACGCCCCTTGCCGAGCGCGGCTTCAACCTCTCGGGCGGGCAGCGCCAGCGGCTGTGCCTGGCGCGCGGCGTGCTGGCCGCGCAAGGCAGCTCGCTGCTGCTGCTGGACGAGCCCACCAGCGCGCTGGACCCGGCCACCGAAGCCCGCGTGCTGGACCGCATCGCCGCGCGTTTTCCACAGGCCTGCGTGGTCGCCTCCATCCACCGCATGGCGTTGCTGTCGCACTTCGACACGGTGGTGCTGATGCAGGACGGCCGCGTGCGCGACGCCGGCCCACGCGACGCCGTGCTGGCGCGCCAGCCGCAGCTGGCACAGGCCGCCGCCCAACGCCCGGCCGCCCCGCCCTGAAGGGCACGCACCCGACCGGCCTGGCGCGCCACAATGCGCGCGGCCCCCGCGCTTGGCGCCCGGCCCGTTCCTGCAGCCCAACAACACACACCCTCTGGAGCACACCATGTCCGTCCGTTGCACCATCGCGGCCGCCATCTTCTTGCTGACCTGTGCCATGACGGCCGTGGCCCAGCAAGAGGCGCCCACGCCCGCCGAGCCGGCGGCGGCTGCCGCAGCTCCTGCACCCGCCCCGACCCTGGACGCGCCCAGCACCAAATCCACCGAGGGGCGGCTGGCCTACTACGGTGCCAATTTCAGAGGCCGCAAGACGGCCAGTGGCGAGCGCTTCGATCCGGACGACTTGACGATGGCGCACAAGACCCTGCCCTTCGGCACTCTCGTCAAGGTGACGAACCTGGCCAACCAGCGCAGTGTGGTGGTGCGCGTGAACGACCGCGGCCCCGCCGTCCGCAGCCGCCTGGCCGACGTGTCGCATGCCGCCGCGCGGCGGCTGAAGATGTTGGGCGCCGGCGTCGTGAAGGCCCGTTTCGAAGTGGTCGGCACCGACAGCGACGGATCGGCCCGACCCCGCCCCGGCGCTTGAGCGCAGACGCGTGAGCGCAGACGCGTGCGCGCCGGCGCTTGAGGGCCGACGCCCGAGGAACGGCACCTCGCGCGCGGCTGCATCCGACACGCCGCCGGTTGCGTAGTCACCCAAGGCGGCGTGTATCCGTGGCCTGCCGTCAGCCCGGGCCTGCGGGCGATTCCACGAGGTCCGTTTGCCCATCCCTCTTCTGCTCCGCCGTCTGACCCCATTTGCCGCCGTGCTGGCACTGGCCGGGCTGCTGGCCGGCTGTTCCGCCACCGGCATGCTGAATGTCTTGAGCGCCGCCAGCGGCAACACCGCGACGACCGGGATCGCCTACGGCCCGCTGCCACGCCAGCGGCTGGACATCTACACCCCGGGCACCGCCGCGCCCGCCAAGGGCTGGCCGGTGGTGGTGTTCTTCTACGGCGGCTCCTGGAACACCGGCGCACGCGGCGACTACCGCTTCGTCGGCGAGGCGCTGGCCGCGCGTGGTGTGCTGACGCTGGTGGCCGACTACCGGCTGTACCCCGAGGTGCGCTTTCCCGACTTCCTGCACGACAGCGCGCAGGCGCTGGCCTACGGCCTTGCGCACGCCACGCGGCTGGGCGGCGATGCACAGCGTGTGTTCGTCATGGGCCACAGTGCCGGCGGCTACAACGCGGCGATGCTGGCGCTGGACCCACGCTGGCTGCAGGCCACCGGCCATGCACCGCGCGAGCTGGCCGGTTGGATCGGCCTGGCCGGGCCGTACGATTTCTTCCCGACCGGCAACCCCGACGCGCAGCCTGTTTTCTTCCACCCGAACTACCCCGCGCAGGCGCAGCCCATCGAGTTCACGCCGCCAGACGCACCGCGCAGCTTTCTCGCCGCGCCGGTGAAAGACCCGCTGGTCAGCCCTGAACGCAGCACCCGCCAACTGGCCGGCAAGCTGCAGGCGGCGGGCGTGCCGGTGACGCTGAAGTTCTACGGCGGCGCCTCGCACACCACCTTGATCGGCGCGTTCGCGTGGCCGCTGCGCTGGGTAGCACCGGTGCTGGACGATGTGCAGGCGTTCATCGAGGCGCAGCCTGGGGCGCGTTGAGCGGGAGGCGCCACCGCATCGTCAATCACCTTGTTGCGACATTATCCCCGCCGAACCCCAACGCCGCGCTCAGCCCATCCGCCTCGCGCCGCACCGCCTTCGCAATGGGGCCATCCACGTCGGCATCGAATCCACCCGTCGCGCCCAAGGCGGTGATGACGGCGCACACCTTGCCGGCGTGGTCGAACAGCGGCGCCGAGACGGCGCTGATGCCGCGCAGGTTCGTGTCGCGCACGCAGGCGCAGCGCGCCGCGCGCACCTGGCGGCGCAGCGTGTCGATCGGGTCCTGTGGCGCCAGCACCGCGCGCAGATCGGCCGAGGCCGCGGCCAGCTCTTGCTCTGCCATGGCCCGCAGGGCGCGGTCGTCCAGATAGGCCAGAAAGGCCTGGCCGGTCGCCGACCACAGCAGCGACAGCACCGAGCCCACGCGCACGTTGACCGTGACCGGCAAGCCGGGCTCTTCGAAGCGCACGATGGTCGGGCCCTTGTTGCCCATGACGGCGATGAAGCAGGTCACCTCCAGCGCCTCGCGCAGGCGCACCAGCGCCGGCTCGGCCTGGCGGATCGGGTCGGCCTGGCGCATGGCGGCCACGCCGATGCGGATGGCCTGCGGCCCCAGGAAGTACTGCTGCGAGCCGGCGTCCTGCGCCACCAGGCCCTGCTCGCTCAGGCTGGCCAGGTAGCGATGGACCTTGGCCGGCGCCTCGCCCACCTGGGCCGACAACGCCGTCAGGCTGGCACGCCCGCCCAGGGTGGCCAGCCCCTTGAGCACGGCCATGCCGGTTTCAGCCGCCTGCACACGCTGGCGGCGCTCGCGCGGGCGCGGCTTTGGGGTGGTGTGGTCGGCAGGTGACATCAGGGCAGGACGCAAAAAATGCAGCGGATTGTGGCCGGGTTAGCCCGGATGTTGGCATTACGCATTGCGGATGAAACTTACGCAATGCATGAATTCCCTCTGATCTAACGCAAGGACCCACGATGAACAAGTTGATCGCTGCCTGCATCGCTGCCCTGCCGCTGCTGGCCGCTGCGCCCCTGGCCCACGCGCAGGCCACGCAGGCCAAGCCGGTGCGCTGGCTGGTGCCCTATCCGGCCGGCGGTGGCTCGGATTTCCTGGCCCGCACCATCGGCCAGCAGCTCTCAACCCAGATCGGCCAGCCGGTCGTTGTGGACAACAAGCCCGGTGGCAACACGGCCATCGCCGCGTCCGAGGTGGCGCGCGCTGCGGCCGACGGGGCCACCGTGCTCTCGGCCGACAACGGCACCATGGTGTTCAACCCGGCGCTCTACAAGAGCCTGAGCTACAGCCCCACCAAAGACCTCAAGCCTGTCACGCTGATGGGCCGCTTCCCCATGATCCTGGTGGTCAGCCCGGCCGTGAAGGCCAAGGGCGCCGTCGAGTTCATCGCCGAGGTCAAGGCCATGGCGGATGGCATCAACTACGCCTCGGCCGGCGCCGGCAGCCCGCACCACCTGGCCATGGAACTGCTCAAGACCGAAGCCGGCCTGAAGATGACGCACGCGCCCTACCGTGGCGCGGCGCCCGCCCTGGCCGACGTGGCCGGCGGCCAGGTGCCGGCCATGATGGTCGACATGGCGGCCGGGGCCGGCTTCATCAAGGGCGGCAAGGTGCGCCCGCTGGCGGTGGCCAACGCCAGGCGCCTGCCGCAGCTGCCCGACGTGCCGACCTTCGCCGAGCTGGGCATCAAGAACGTGGAAGCGGCCGCGCTCGTGGGCATGGTGGTTCCCGCCGCCACGCCGGCCGATGTGGTGGCCGCGCTGAACAAGCAGGTGGTGGCCGCCATCCACGCGCCCGAGGTGCACAAGAAGCTGGTCGACTTCGGCGTCGAGCCCGTGGGCAACAGCCCGGCCCAGTTCGCTGAACTGCTGAGGAGCGAGACCGTGCGCTGGCACAAGCTGATCCGCGACCTGAACATCACGCTCGACTGACCTGCGAACGGGCCCGGCGCGGGCCCGGCCCTCGCACATGGCCGGCGCCCGCATACGTGGCGCCCGCCGCCCGAAGACGCTCGCACCGCAGGCGAAGCCGAAGGAACCCCATGACCACTGCATCACCGCCCACCGCCGCCGGTTGCCCGTTCGCCCATGGCGGGCCACCCGCTGCGCTGTCGCCCACCGGCTGCCCGATCAGCGCCGGTGCCGCCGCCTTCGACCCCTTCAGCGACGGCTACCAGCAAGACCCGCCCGACTACGTGCGCTGGGCGCGCGAGCAGGAGCCGGTGTTCTACAGCCCGCAGCTGGGCTACTGGGTGGTCACGCGCTTTGCCGACATCAAGGCCATCTTCCGCGACAACATCACCTTCAGCCCCTCGATCGCGCTGGAGAAGATCACGCCCACCGGCGACGAGGCGAACGCGGTGCTCGCCTCCTACGGCTTCGCGCTGAACCGCACGCTGGTCAACGAGGACGAGCCGGCCCACATGCCGCGCCGCCGCGCGCTGATGGAGCCCTTCACGCCCGAGGCGCTGAAGCACCACGAGCCGCTGGTGCGCCAGCTGGCGCGCGAGTACCTGGACCGCTTCATCGACGACGGCCGCGCCGACCTGGTCGACCAGATGCTGTGGGAGGTGCCGCTCACCGTCGCCCTGCACTTCCTCGGCGTGCCCGAGGAAGACATGGATACGCTGCGCCAGTACAGCATTGCCCACACCGTCAACACCTGGGGCCGGCCCCGGCCCGACGAGCAGGTGGCGGTGGCGCATGCAGTGGGCAACTTCTGGCAGTACGCAGGCCAGGTGCTGGCCAAGTTGCGGCTGGAGCCGGACGCACCCGGCTGGATGCAATACGGCATTCGCAAGCAGCAGGAGCTGCCCGAGGTCGTCACCGATTCGTACCTGCACTCGATGATGATGGCCGGCATCGTGGCCGCGCACGAGACCACGGCCAACGCCACGGCCAACGCCATGAAGCTGCTGCTGCAGCACCCCACGGCCTGGCGCGACATCTGCGACGACCCGGCCCTGATCCCCAACGCCGTGGAGGAATGCCTGCGCCACAACGGCTCGGTGGCAGCCTGGCGGCGCATCGCCACGCGCGACGTGTCGGTGGGCGGTGTCGCCATCCCGGCCGGCGGCAAGATCCTGATCGTCACCTCGTCGGCCAACCACGACGAGCGGCACTTTGCCGATGCCGACTTGTTCGACATCCGCCGCGACAACGCCAGCGACCACCTGACCTTCGGCTACGGCTCGCACCAGTGCATGGGCAAGAACCTGGCGCGCATGGAGATGCAGGTGTTCCTGGAAGAGTTCACGCGCCGGTTGCCGCACATGACGCTGGCGCCGCAGACCTTCAGCTACGTGCCCAACACCTCGTTCCGCGGGCCCGAGCACCTGTGGGTGCAGTGGGACCCGGCCCTGAATCCCGAGCGCCACACCCCGGCGCTGCGCAGCGAGGCCCGTGCCGCCGTGCGCATCGGCGAGCCCTCGGCGCACGCCATCACGCGACCCATGGTGGTGCAGAGCGTCACGCCCGTCGCGCAGGGCATCGTGCGCGTGCGCCTGGCCACGCCCGACGGCCAGCCCGCGCCGCGCTGGGCGCCGGGCGCGCACATCGACGTCGAATGCGGCGACACCGGCCTGTCGCGCCAGTATTCGCTGTGCGGCGACCCGGCCGAGGCCTCGGTGCTGGAGATCGCCGTCCTGCGCGACCCGCACAGCCGCGGCGGCTCGGCCTGGCTGCACGACCACCTGCGGGCCGGCGAGCGGTTGCGCATCCGCGGCCCGCGCAACCACTTCCGGCTGGACGAGGACGCGGGCAAGGTGATCTTCGTGGCCGGCGGCATCGGCATCACGCCGATCGCGGCCATGGCCCGCCGCGCACGCGAACTGGGCATCGACTACCAGCTGCACTACTGCGGCCGCAGCCGCGCCGCGCTGGCGTTGGTCGACGAGCTGCAGGCCCGGCACGACGAGCGCCTGCACCTGCACCTGAGCGACGAGGGAACTCGGCTGGACGTGCCGGCCCTGCTGGCCCAGCCCGAGGCCGGCACCCAGGTCTACGCCTGCGGCCCGCTGCGCATGCTGCAGGCGCTGGAATCGGCCTGCGCCCACTGGCCCGACGACACGCTGCGCGTGGAGCACTTCGAGTCCACGCTGGGCACGCTGGACCCGGCCAAGGAGCATGCCTTCGAGGCCGAGCTGAAGGACTCCGGCCTGCTCATTGCGGTGCGCGCCGACCAGACCCTGCTGGCCGCACTGCGCGCCGCCAACATCGACATCCAGAGCGACTGCGAAGAAGGCCTGTGTGGCTCGTGCGAGGTACGGGTGCTGGACGGCGCCGTGGACCACCGCGACATGGTGCTCACGCGCAGCGAGCGCGATGCCGGCCAGCGCATGATGAGCTGCTGCTCGCGTGCGCGCGGGCAGCGGGTGGTGCTGGAGCTCTGAGTGGCCGCGACGGCGCCGCCGTCTGACCCCGCCCCGCACACCCCCGTGACCGGCGCCATCGCCTGAGCGGCACGCTGCCTGGCTGACCACGGCGCCGTCGGCCGGACGCTGATCGGGTGCCAGCCGGCAGCGCCGCTGCCTCAGCGCGAGGACGGGCCGCACAGCGCAAGCAGGCCCGCTTTCGTCCCGATTCACGTTATATGATATATAGTCTTTCAGCACGGACCGCAGGCGATCTCTTCGCTGCGCGCCGTCACCGACTGGAGCAGAGCCATGATCCTTGGAGGACTTGCCGACGACCTGACGGGCGGGCTGGAGCTGGCCGCCATGCTCGTGGCCGAAGGCGTGCCGACCCTGTTGGCGACATCGGCCGACGCGGCGGATGCAGTCGGCGGTGCCGCCGCCGTCGTCATTGCGCAGAAGACGCGCATCGCGCCTTCGGCCGAAGCGCGCGCCTGCTTCGATGCGGGCGCAGCCGTGCTGCTGGCCCACGGCGCGCGCCAGCTGTTCTTCAAGTACTGCGCCACCTTCGATTCCACCGACGCCGGCAACATCGGCCCCTGCATCGAGGTGCTGTCCGCACGCACCGGCAGCACGTTCACGGCCTGCTGCCCGACATTCCCCGAATACCAGCGCGCCGTGTTCCAGGGCCATCTGTTCGTCGGCGACCGGCTCGTCAGCGAATCGCCCAAGCGCGACGACCCGGTCACGCCCATGCGCGACCCCGACCTCGTGCGCGTGCTGCAGCGGCAGACGACGCAGCGGGTCGGCCTCATCGCTCAGGCCGATGTGCGGGCCGGTGCCGCCGCGATCGTCCGGCGCGTCGCGGCCCTGGCGGCCGAGGGCGTGCAGTGCGCAATCGCCGATGCCGCCGTGCACGAGGACCTGGCGCACCTGGCCGACGCCACAGTGGACTGGCCGCTCATGACCGGTGGCTCGTCGCTGGCAGCGCACTACCCGCCCTTGTGGCGCGCGCGCGGCTGGCTTGGCCACGGCACAGCCCCGGCAGCGCTGCGGCCCGTGTGCGGCCCCGGCGTGGTGCTGGTCGGCAGCTGTGCCGAGCAAACGCGCCGACAACTCGCCGAATTCGGACGCACCCACCCCGTGATGGCGCTCGACGTGCAAGCCTATGCACGCGGTGACGACGTGGTGGCCATGGCGCTGGACTGGGCACGCTCGCGCATCTACACAGGGCCCGTCGCGCTGTCGACCGCCGCCACACCGGACGAGGTGGCCCAGATCCAGTCGCGCCTGGGCGTGGGCGGCGTCGCCGCGCTGGCCGAGGAGCTGCTCGGCCGCATCGCCAACGGACTGCGAGAAGCCGGTGTGCGGCGCTTCGTGGTCGCAGGCGGCGAAACCTCCGGCGCCGTGCTGTCGCACCTGGGCGTCACGCGGCTGCAGGTGGGGCCGTTCGCCGGCCCCTCGCTGCCACTGGCGCTGGACACGCGCGACCCGTCCGACCCGCTGGTGCTGTGCCTCAAGTCGGGCAAGCTTGCCGGCCTGGACGCGTTCGCCGTGGCGCTGGACCGCATGGCCACCGGCAGCCCGCCGGCCCCAGGCCCGGGCGCTCGGCCATGACGCCCCGCGAACAAATCGTCGACGCCTACACGCGGCTGGACCGCGAGGGCCTGAACCGCGGCAGCAGCGGCAACGTCAGCGTGCGCAGTGGCGCGGACGGGCTGTTGATCTCGCCGACCGGCATCGACGCTGCGCGCATCACGGCCGAGAGCATCGTCGAGCTCGGCCTGGACGGCAGCGCGCGCGGCGATGGCATCCCCTCCAGCGAATGGCAGATGCATGCCGAGATCTACCGCCGCTTTCCGGAAACCCACGCCGTGGTCCACACGCATGCCGACGCCTGCGTGGCCGTGTCCTGCCAGCGCGAGGGCATCCCGGCCTTCCACTACATGGTGGCGGGGTACGGTGGCAACGACATCCGCTGCGCGCCCTACGCCACCTTCGGCACGGCCGCGCTGGCCCATGCGGCAGCGCAAGCATTGCAGGACCGCAGCGCCTGCCTGCTGGCCAACCACGGCATGCTGGCCCGCGGGCGCGACCTGCCCGCAGCCGTGCTCACGGCCATCAAGCTCGAAACCCTGGCCCGCCACTACTGGATGACGCGGCAGCTCGGCCCGCCCGTGCTGCTGTCCGACGTAGAGATGCAAGAGGTCGCCACCCGCTACCAGCACTACGGCCGCGCGCGCATGGCCGGATGAAGGAGTTCCCCACGATGTCACACCCCGTCACGCCCCCTCTTGCCGACCAGGCCGCACCGCGCATACGCGATGTGGCCGAGCTGCGCCGCATCGCACGCGAACTGCGCCGCCAGGTCATCCGCTTGGTGGCGCCCACCGGCCAGGGCTATGTGCAGCAAGGCCTGGGCGCGGCCGACCTGTTCACGGCGCTGTACTTCGCCGAGATGCGGCTCGACCCTGCCGACCCGCGCTGGCTGGCGCGCGACCGCTTCCTGCTGTCCACGGCCCACAACACGGCGATCTTCTACGCCACGCTGGCGGCGCGCGGCCTGATCGACCCGGCGCTGCTGGCCACCTACTGCCACGACGGCTCGGTGCTGGAGATCAACGCGTCCGAGCGCGTCGGCCCCATGGTCGAGGCCACTTGCGGCTCGCTGGGCCAGGGCCTGTCGGTGGGCGTCGGCATGGCGCTGGCCGCACGGCGGCACGGGCGCGCGTCGCGCGTCTACGTGGTGCTCGGCGATGGCGAGCTGCAAGAGGGCCAGGTCTGGGAAGCCGCGCTGGCCGCCGGCAGCTATGGCCTCTCCAATCTGTGCATGCTGATCGACTGGAACGCCATGCAGGTCGAGGGCCATGTGGACCAGGTGCTGGCCATGGAGCCGGTCGACGCGAAATGGCGGGCCTTCCACTGGCATGTCGAGACCATCGACGGCAACGACATGGACGCCCTGCTCGCCGCGCTGGACCGGGCGCGCGCCACCACCGACAAGCCCACCTGCATCATCGCCCGCACGCTGGCCGGCAAGGGCGCACCCAGCCTGGAGGGCGTGCTGGGCCACACCATGAAGCTGCCGCCGGCCATGGCCGAGCGCGCACTGGCCGAACTGCAGGGAGATGCTTGAGATGACCACCACCGCCCAGGACCTGAAGGTCGGCGACTTCAACACCCGCAACGCCCCCGGCCCGATCCGCCGCGTCTACGGCGAGGCCCTGCTGCAGGCCGCCCGCGACGACGCGCGCATCGTCGTGCTCAGCGCCGACCTCACGGCCGCCACCGAGACCGATCTGTTCCGCGACACACTGCCCGCGCGCTTCTTCCAGGTCGGCATCGCGGAGGCCAACATGATCGGCATCGCCGGCGGCATGGCACGCCAGGGCGACATTCCCTTCGTGCACACGTTCAGCGTCTTCGCTACGCGCCGCTGCTACGACCAGATCGCGATGCAGCTGGCCTACCCGCGCAGCAACGTCAAGATCGTCGGCTTCATCCCGGGCCTGACCACCATGCTGGGCGCGAGCCACCAGGCCATCGACGACATCGCGCTCATGCGCGCGCTGCCCAACATGACCATCATCGAGCCGGCGGACATACGCCAGGTGCCGGCTGCCGTGCAGGCCGCTGCCGCGCACGACGGCCCGGTCTACCTGCGCCTGCGCCGGCCCGAGGGCCCGCCGCCCGAGCCGCTGCAGCCCACGCCGCTTGTGCGGGGCCAGCTCGACCTGCTGCAGGGCGGGCAGGACGGCGTGATCTTCGCGTGCGGGCTGATGTGCGCCGCCGCCCAGGCTGCGGCGCAGCAGTTGGCCGGGCAGGGCCTGTCGGTCGCCGTGGCCAACGTGTCCACGCTCAAGCCGCTGGACGAGGCCGGCGTCAAGGCACTGGCCGCACGCTGCGGCACCGTGGTCACGGCCGAGAACCATTCGGTGATCGGCGGGCTGGGATCGGCCGTGGCGGAATGCCTGCTGGAGGCCGGCGTGCGCGTGGGTTTCGAGCGCGTGGGCGTGCGGGATGTGTTTGCCGAAGGCGGCTCCACGCCCTACCTGCTGGCACGATACGGGCTCGATGTGCCGGCCATCGTGGCGGCCTTTCACCGCGCGCATGCGCGGCGCGGCTGAGCCAGTGTCAGCGGCGTGGCGCCGCGCTGCGCTTGCGCGCCGCCGCCGCCGGGGTGGGCGCGGCGGGCTCGACCCCGTGCTCAGGGTACGGCACCTCGCCGCGGTCGATGCGCTCGAGCAGCGCGACGAAGCTGCGGCCGCCTTCGATGGTGTCGTCCTGGATCGCCTGGCGCACCTTGGCCGGGTCGCGTTGGCGCAGCCCTTCGATCACGGCCAGGTGCTGGTGCTCGCCGTCGTAGCTCGGCGCGGCATCGGGGTACTGCAGGTTCAGCATGGGGCCGTTGCGCAGCCAGATGCCTTCGATCAGCGCCAGCAGTTCGGGCATGCGCGCGGCCGAGTAGACCCCGTGGTGGAACTGCCAGTTGACCCGCACCGCAGCCGGCCAGTCGGCCTGCGCCGTGGCTTTCATCAGCGCCTTGTGCAGCTCTTCGAGCCGGCGCAGCTGGGCCGGCGTGATGTGCTTGGCCGCGGCCTCGGCGGCCATGCCCTCGAGCTGCAGGCGGATGCCGCGCAGCTCCAGGTACTGGGCCAGGCTCAAGGGCGCGGCCGAGATCGAGCGGCCTGCGTCCATGTCCAGCACACGTTCGCGCACGAGCTGCATCAGCGCCTCGCGGCACGGCGTTTCCGAGACGTTCATCGCGGCCGCCAGGTCGCGGATCTTGAAGCGGTAGCCGGGCCAGTAGCGGCCCTCCATGAGACCTGCACGCAGTTCGTCGTAGACCTTGGTCGTCAGGCTCTCGCGCCCGATCGAGCGAACCTGCGGTGACGACAGGCCGGGAGAAGTTGCCATGGCGGCGGTCCGTTGTTGTTGTCCAAATGGGAGATATATCATGCATCAAGCCAAAGCGTTTTCAGACTCTGCATCGCCTGCGAGCCAAGCCGATTTGACCGTGGCCGGCCTGCAGCATGTGGTGACCGTGCACCGCGATGCCTGGGGCATCCCGCACCTGCGCGCGCGCAGCGACCATGACGCGTTTTTCGCCCAGGGCTATGTGCATGCGCAAGACCGTCTGTGGCAGATGGATGCCTGCCGCCTGCGCATGGCGGGCCGCTGGGCCGAGTGGGCAGGCCCCTCGGCCGTGGCCGGCGACACGCTCGCACGGCGCCTGGGCGGCAGCGCGGCCTCGCAGCGCGACCACGCAGCCCTTGGCGATGCAGCGCGGCAGATGCTGCAGGCCTACACCGACGGCGTGAACGCCTTCCTGGCCGAAGGCCGGCCGCTGCCGATGGAATACGCGTTGCTCGGCACCGCGCCCGAGGCTTGGGAGCCCTGGCACTGCATCGCGGTCATGCGCTGGCGCGGCTTTCTGATGGGCTCGGTCTGGTTCAAGCTCTGGCGCGCCGCAGCGCTGAACGCGATCGGCCCGGAGCAGATCGCCAAGCTGCGCTACGACGACGGCGGCGGCGACCTGTTGTGCATCCCGCCCGGCGTCGAGGCCGAGCGCTGGATCGCCACGCTGCAGGACCTGGCGCCCGCCATCGAAGCCCTGGCCGGCCTGGGCGCGCCGGACGCGACCGGCGGCGGCAGCAACAACTGGGTGGTCGGGCCCACGCGCACGGCCACCGGCCGGCCGCTGCTGGCGGGCGACCCGCACCGGCAGTTCGAGATGCCGGGCATGTACATCCAGAACCACCTGGCCAGCGACCAGTTCGATGTCATCGGCCTGTCCGTCCCCGGCGTGCCGGGCTTCCCGCATTTCGCGCACAACGGGCACGTGGCCTGGTGCGTGACCCATGCATTCGCGGACATCCACGACCTGTTCGTCGAGCAGTTCGACGACGGTGGCACGCGCTACCGCACACCCGATGGCTGGCAGGACGCCCACGTGCGCCACGAGACCCTGCAGGTGCGCGGCGCAGCCCCCGTGACCATCGACATCGTGGAGACGCGGCACGGCCCGGTGGTCGTCGGCGCGCCGGCCGCAGGCAGCGCGATCGTGCTGCGCTCGGTGCAATTTGCTGAGACCGACCTCTCCTTCGACTGCCTGCCGCGCATGCTGATGGCCCGGACCGTGGATGCACTGTTCGCCGCGACGCGCGGCTGGGGCCTGATCGACCACAACCTCGTTGCCGCCGACACACAGGGCCGCATCGGCCACCTGGTGCGCGCCGTCGTGCCGCACCGCCCGCGCCTGAATGGCTGGCTGCCGGTGCCGGGCTGGACGGGTGACTACGACTGGGCCGGCGAGATCGCCTGGGAGGACATGCCGCGCAGCTTCGACCCGCCGCGCGGCTACCTCGCCACCGCCAACAACCGGTTCGTGGCGGAACAGCCCGGCGACCCGCTGTACTTCTGCACCGATTGCCACCCGCCCTACCGCGCGCGCCGCGTCGAATCACGCCTGGCCGCGCTGCCGGCCGCCACCGTGGAGGACATGGCGCACATCCACAGCGATGTCGAAAGCCTCACGGCCCCGGTGTTCCAGCAGCGCCTGCGCACGCTGGCGCCGCAGAGCGGCGAGGCCGGCCGGCTGCAGGCCCTGATCGCCGGCTGGGACGCCCGCATGGACGCGGCCTCGCCCGCCGCCGCGGCCTATGCCGTGTGGCGTTGGGAACTGGCCGCCGTGCTGCTGGAGCGCTCGGGCCTGGCCGCCACGCGCACGGACCCGCTGACGCAGCTGCCACCCGGCGTCGTGCCGCTCAACCAGCTCTGGTGGGCGTTGCCGCAGCTTGTGCGCGCCAACGACACTGCACTGCTCGGCGGGCTCGACTGGGACCAGGCCTTCGCGCTCGCACTCGAACGCGCAGCGCCGCGCATCGACGGCCGCCCGTGGGCAGCGCACCACCGCGCAGCGCTCGTGCACCCACTGGCGGCGCAGTTTCCGCAGGCTGCCGCGCAGCTGAACCCGGTGGGCGCGGGCCTGGGCGGCGACAACGACACGGTGCTGGCCAACGGCTGCCTGTCCAGCGCTGGCCTGCAGGCCGTGTACGGCGCCGTCGCGCGCTATGTGTTCGATGTGGGCGCTTGGGAGAACTCGCGCTGGGTCGTGTTCGCAGGCGTCTCGGGCGACCCCGCCAGCCCGCACTACGCCGACCAGCACGCCACGTGGGCGCAAGGCCAGCTGGTGCCCATGCTGTACGACTGGAATGCGATTGCGGCGCAGGGCAGCACGACCCTGCTGCAACCCCAGTCGGCGCATGGCAGCGGCGCCTGAAACCGCGCATGAAAGCGGCGTATGAAAACGCTGGACGCTCGCACGAAACGCGATATATCATATAACTGACATTCACCCTGCCAGGAGTCCCAGCTTGAGCGACACCCAGCCCACCCCGCCCGTGCCATCCGGCGCCCAGCCGGCCAAGGTCAACTCCTTCGGCCAGCGCACCGCAGGCGACCTGCGCAGTGTGCGCGCCATCAACGTCGGCCCGCCAAGCATCGGCCCCATGCACGCCGACAGCGGCTGGCCCGACCGCCGCTGGTACGACGCACCGCGCAACGACCCGGCCTGGCCCGAGGTGCACACCTACACCGACGCGATCTCCTACGACCCGGGCGACACGGTGGCCTTCCACAGCAGCACACAAGCCGCGCAGTGGACGCTGGAGATCGTGCTGGACGGCCTCAAGCCCGAGACCGTGTTCCAGAGCGGCGAGCTGCCCGGCGCGCACCACGCCGTGCCAACAGACGCCTACGCGGCTGGCTGCAACTGGCCCGAAGCCCTGCGCTGGACGATCCCGGCCGATGCGCGCTCGGGCTTCTACAAGGTGTTGTCCACCTGCATCCGCCCCGACGGCGGGCGCTATGTGCAGCACCATTTCTTCGTCGTGCGGCCGACCGCCACGACGCAGACCGCCAAGCTGCTGATGATCCTGCCGACCTCCACCTGGATGGCCTACAACGACTGGGGCGGCGCCAGCAGCTACATCGGCATTGCGGGTGCAGACGGCAACTCCGCCACGCCGGTGCTGAGCCTGCTGCGCCCCTGGACGCGCGGCATGGTCTGGCTGCCCGAAGGCGCGCCGCGCATCTGCGCCGAGCCCGTGCCCGACCCGCTGACCATGCCGCGCTACCACCCCAAGGACTGGGCCTGGAGCCACGGCTTCGGCTACTTCTTCGCGGCCTCCGGCTGGGCGCAGTACGACCGCCATTTCGTGTGCTGGGCCGAGCGCGAGGGCATCGCCTTCGACATGATCACGCAGACCGATCTGCACTACCACCCGGAGATCCTGGACCGCTACAAGGCGGTCGTCATCGTCGGCCACGACGAGTACTGGTCGCACGACATGCGCACGCGCATCGACCGCTTCGTCGACGAGGGCGGCAAGCTGGCGCGCTTCGGCGGCAACTTCATGTGGCAGGTGCGGCTGGAAGACGACGGCCGCCGCCAGGTCTGCTACAAGTCGCGCGCCGGCGCCGAAGACCCGGTGCGCGGCACCGACCAGGCCCACCTGCTCACCGGCGCGTGGGAGAGCAAAGCCGTCAACTGGCCCGGCGCCACCACGGTGGGCGTGAACGGCCTGCAAGGCATCTACGCGTCGTGGGGTGGCTTTGCGCCGCGCGGCTCCAAGGGCTTCACGGTGTACCGCGAAGAGCACTGGGTGTTCGACGGCACGCAGCTGGGCTATGGCGATGTGTTCGGCAACGCGGCCAACATCTTCTCGTACGAGGTCGACGGGCTGGACTACACCTTCCGCTACGGCCTGCCCTACCCCACCGGCGAAGACGGTGCGCCGGCCAGCGTGTCGATCCTCGCGATGTCGCCGGCGCTCAAGGTCGAGACCATGTTCGCCGAGGAAGGCTACCGCTACTACCTGGGCGAGAGCGACATGCGCGGCGCCTGCGTCTCGCTGTATGGCGACCAGTCGCCCGAGTCGCTGGCCAAGGCGCGCTACGGCTCCGGGATGATGGTCCACATGCCGCGCGGCAAGGGCGAGGTGCTGACCGCCGGCACCTGCGAATGGATCATGGGCCTCAAGCGCGACGACTTCTTCACCCAGCAGATCACGCGCAACGTGCTGCAGCGATTCACCCGCGAAACGTAGGCCATTTCCAGCCTGCATCTGCGATATATCATATATATGCCACCTCGCCGCCGTGCGGCGATCCCATGCCATCAGCAAAGGAGCAGCCATGTTCGAGACCGGTAGTACTTTCAAAAAGTTGGTCAGCGCAGCGGCCATCGCCGCAGTCTTCAGCGCGGTGGCAGTCGCACCGGCCCAGGCCCAGCAGAAAAAGGGCGGCCAGCTGCGCTACGCCTATGTCTCGGGCCCCGGCACGCTGGACCCGTATGTGTCCAGCAGCGCGGTGGAGCTCGAAGTCATCCACCACCTGTACGACTCGCTGATCACCGTCGGCGAGAACTACGAGACGCGGCCGATGATCGCGTCCTCCTACACCATCGCGGACGAAGCCAAGACCTTCACCTTCAAGATCCGCAAGGGTGTGAAGTTCCACGACGGCAGCGTGCTGACCTCGGCCGACGTGCTGGCCTCGTTCGAGCGCTACCGCAAGATCAGCCCCAACGCGGTGATCTTCAACGACGTGGCCAGCGTCGAGGCGCCGGATGCGGAGACCTTCATCGTCAAGCTGAACAAGACGAATTCGGTGTTCGTCGACATTCTGAAGAGCCCGGTCTACCCCTTCGTCATCCTGCCCGCCTCGCAGAAAGACAAGCCTGCGCGCGGCGCCGATGTCATCGGCACCGGCCCGTTCAAGCTGGGCGAATGGGCCAAGGACAGCCACCTGATCCTGGAGCGCTTCAACGACTACACGGTCAACGAAAGCTTCAAGGGCCTGGACGGCTACGCCGGCCGCCGCATCGCCTACCTCGATTCGGTGCGCTACCGCTTCATCCCCGAGGCCAATGCCCGCATCGCCGCGCTGCAGTCGGGAGATGTGGACGTGGTGGCCAGCATCCCGCCCGAGTTGGCCAAGCGCTTCGCCAGCGACCCGGACATCGAAACGCAGACGGTGTTCCCGTACTGCATGCAGGTCTTCATCGTCAACAGTTCGCAGGGGCTGACGGCCAACCCCAAGATCCGCCAGGCCATCAACGCCGTGGTCGATGTCGAAGAGATCGCCACCGCGACCGGCGCGGTCAGCAAGGTGAACCATTCGCTGGTCTACCCCAAGAGCCCGTACTACCAGGGCGACAAGATGAAGGCCTACTACGACCAGAAGAGCCCCGAGAAGGCCAAGAAGCTGCTGGCCGAGGCTGGCTACAAGGGCGAGACCATCACGCTGCAGACCACCTCGAACTACCCGAACTTCCGCACCTCGATCCTGGTGTTGTCCGAGCTCATGAAGAGCGCCGGCATGAACGTGAAGGTGGACGTGGTGGACTGGACGACCAACGCCAGCAACATGCAGCGCGGCACCGGCACCTGGAATGTGTCGACCACCAGCTTCTGCTCCAACCCGCTGCTGGGCCCGCAGCAGTGGCGCACCATGTTCTACACCTTCCCGCAGGTCAAGAACGACACGGTGATGGACACCGCGTACGACAAGTTCTACACCTCGCTGGACGACGCCAGCCGCCGGGCGGCCTGGGACACCATCGAGAAGCAGGTGCTCGAGCAGGCCTACATGATCAAGATCGTCGACGTGGGCACCATCAACGCGATCAACAAGAAGCGCGTGGAGAACTTCGGCACCTTCTATCTGCCGCGCTTCTGGAACGTGAGCCTGAAGTAAGAGGGAAGCCCGAACGTGCTGCGCAGCGTTGCCATCCGTCTGCTGCAGGCGGTCCCTGTCCTCTTGCTGGTGGCGGTGCTGGCCTTCGTGCTGATGCACATGCTGCCAGGCGATCCGGCGGTGGTCATCGCCGGGCCGGACGCCACGCCCGAGGCCATCGACCGCCTGCGCCAGCAGCTGGGCCTGAACCGCCCGGTCTGGGAACAGCTGGTGAGCTGGCTGGGCAACCTGGTGCGTGGCGATTTCGGGCAGTCGCTGATGCTGAACCAGGGCGTGTTCTCGGCCGTGCTCGACCGCCTGCCCGTCACGCTCTCGCTGGCACTGCTGGCGTTCATCATCACCATCCCGGTCGGCGTGGCGCTGGGCGTCACTGCCGCGTACTACCGCAACACCTGGGTCGATTCCGTGGTGATGGGCGTGGCGCTGATCGGCGTGTCCATCCCCAGTTTCTGGATCGCGATCATCGCGGTCATCGTCTTTTCGGTCGAGCTGCGCTGGCTGCCGTCGTCTGGCTACACGCCGCTGTCCGAAGGGTTCGTGCCCTGGCTGCGCTCGATCCTGCAGCCGGCCGTCATCCTGGCCCTGTTTCAGATCGGCTATCTGGCGCGCATGACGCGCTCCAGCATGCTCGATGTACTGGATCAGGACTACATCCGCACGGCGCGCGCCAAGGGCATGAACGAATGGACCACCGTCAGCAAGCACGCGTTTCGCAATTCGCTGATGTCGGTGGTCACGGTCAGCGGCATCATCCTGTCGTTGTTGATCGGCGGCTCCGTCGTCATCGAGCAGGTGTTCGCGCTGCCGGGCATCGGGCGGCTGGTGGTGCAGGGCATCATGGCCCGCGACTACCCGCTGATCCAGGGCACGATGCTGTTGCTGGGCTTTGCGTTCGTGATCGTCAACGTGCTGGTCGACCTGGCCTACACGCTGGTCGACCCGAGGGTGCGCTATGACTGACGCCGCCGCACTCGCAAGCGCCCTGCCGCTGCGCGCCGAGGCCGAGCAGCAGCTGGCACCGCAGCGCCGCTTCCCGCTGGCGCGCAAGCTGTTCAAGCACCGCTCCTTCGTGATCGGCCTGGTCATCGTCAGCCTGCTGGTGCTGGCCGCCATCGTCGGCCCCTGGCTCACGGGGATGGACCCGACCGCCATGCGCATGCGCAACCGCTTCAAGGCGCCCATGGCGGGGCTGTGGTTCGGCGCCGACCAGTTCGGCCGCGACGTGCTGACGCGCGTGCTGCACGGCGCGCGTCTGTCGCTGTTCATCGGGCTGTCGGTGGCGCTGCTCTCCGGCTTCGTGGGCACGCTGATCGGCATCTGCGCGGGCTACTTTCGCAAGCTCGATTCGCTGTTGATGCGCTGCATGGATGCGCTGCTGGCCTTCCCCGCCATCCTGCTGGCCATCGGCATCAGCGCCGCGCTGGGGCCGCAGACCACCAGCGTGATCGTGGCGCTGAGCGTGGCCTATGTGCCGCGCACCGCACGCATCACCCGTGCCTCCACCCTGGTGATCCGCGAGATGGAATATGTGGAGGCGGCCCGCCTGTCCGGCGCCGGCCACTTTCGCATGCTGTTCAAGCACATCCTGCCCAACTGCATGGGGCCGCTGGTGGTGCAGCTGACCTTCGTGTTCGCCTACGCCATCCTGGCCGAAGCGGCGCTGAGCTTCCTGGGCATCGGCCCGCCGCCGCCCGCGCCCAGCTGGGGCAACATCATTGCCGAGGGGCGCGACTACTCGGTCGAAGCCTGGTGGATCATGCTGTTCCCGGGCCTGGCGATCAGCCTGGCGGCGCTCGGCATGAACCTGCTGGGCGACGGGTTGCGCGATGTGCTGGATCCACGTTTGAAGGTGGAGACATGACGACATCAGAAACACCCGTGCTGTCGGTGCAGGACCTGACGGTCGAGTTCCGCGGCGACAGCGGCTGGCTGACCGCCGTGCGCAACGTGAGCTTCGACATCGGCCGGCGCGAGTGCCTGGGCATCGTCGGCGAATCGGGCAGCGGCAAGAGCGTCACGGCGCTGTCGATCCTGCGGTTGCATGCACGCGCCACCAGCCGCATGCCGACCGGGCGCATCCTGTTCGGCGGGCGCGACCTGCTGACGCTGCCCGAGGGCGAGCTGCGGCGCATCCGCGGGGCCGAGATCGCCATGATCTTCCAGGACCCGATGTCGTCACTGAACCCGGTGCTGACGATCGCCGACCAGATCATGGAGCCGCTGCGCTTGCACCAGGGCCTGAACGCCGCCGCCGCCCGCAAGCGCGCCATCGAGCTGCTGGATCTGGTGCGCATTCCCGATGCTGCGCGCCGGGTCGACGAATACCCGCACCGACTGTCGGGCGGCATGCGCCAGCGCGTGGTGATCGCGATTGCGATTGCCTGCCAGCCCAAGCTGCTGATCGCCGACGAGCCCACCACGGCGCTGGACGTGACGATCCAGTCGCAGATCCTGCAGCTGCTCAAGGAGCTGCAGGCCGAGCTCGACATGTCGGTGGCGCTGATCACGCATGACCTGGGCGTCATTGCGCAATTCGCCGACCGGGTGGTCGTGATGTATGCCGGCCAGGTGATCGAATCGTCGCCCGTCGTGCCGCTGTTCGACCGGCCCATGCACCCCTACACCGACGGCCTGCTGGCCGCCATTCCGCGGCTGGAAGGCGCGCCCGGCCGGCTGAGTTCAATCCCCGGCAGCATCCCCGACCCGTCGGTGCAGATCGCCGGCTGCCGCTTCAGCCCGCGTTGCCCCGAAGCCCTGCCGGCCTGCCGCCAGAACCCACCCGAACTGCTGGCCGCCGGCCCTGCGCGCTGGAGCCGCTGCCCGCCCCGCGTCGCCGCCGCCACCGCACTCACTGCCACCGCACCATGACGCAAGACGCTACGCCCCTGGTCACCGCGCCGGACGCCATCGTCTCGGTGCGCGACCTGGCCAAGACCTTCACGCTCAAGCGCCGGGCCGGCGTGCCGGCGCGGCCACTGCGTGCCGTGCGCGATGTCAGCTTCGACATCGGCCGCGGTGAAACGCTGGGCCTGGTGGGCGAATCGGGCTCGGGCAAATCGACCACCGGCCGTCTGCTGGTGGGGCTGATCCCCGAGACGTCGGGCAGCGTGCACCTGTTCGGCGAGGAGCTGACCGGCCGACGCCCGGCGCGCACGGTGCAGCGCCTGCGCCAGCGCGTGCAGTTCGTCTTCCAGGACCCGCACGGCTCGCTGAACCCGCGCATGCGGGTGGGCGACGCCATCGCCGAGCCGATCGACGTGGCCGGCGGCACCAGCCGGCACGACCGGCGCAAGCGCATCGCGGAGTTGCTGGACACCGTGGGCCTGCCCCGCACCTGCGGCGAGCGCTTTCCGCACGAGTTCTCGGGCGGGCAGCGCCAACGCATCGGCATCGCACGCGCGTTGGCGCTCAAGCCCGAGTTCATCGTCTGCGACGAGCCGGTGTCGGCACTGGACGTGTCGCTGCAGGCGCAGGTGGTGAACCTGCTGCAGGACCTGCAGGAGGCCTTCGGCCTGAGCTATTTGTTCATCGCGCACGACCTGGCCGTGGTGCGCAACATCTCGCACCGCGTAGCCGTGATGTATGCGGGCGCCATCGTCGAGATCGCACCGCGCGACGCGCTGTACGCGGCGCCCAAGCACCCGTACACGCAGACGCTGCTGGACGCCGTGCCGCGCCCCGACCCGCGTCACCGCGTGGCCGCCAGCGTGCGTGGCGAGCTGCCCAGCCTGCTGAGCCCGCCCTCGGGCTGCATGTTCCACACACGCTGCCCCCACGCGTTCGACCGCTGCCGCAGCGAATCGCCGGCGCTGCAGCCGCTCTCGCCCGTCCACCAGGTGGCCTGCCACCTCTATCCCGCAGTCGCGACCGCCCCACCGGGCTGACCGCAGCGCAACGCGATTTCACGCCCACATTCGTGCATTTTTGAGATATATCATATATGTCAACACACACTGCCAAAGAGCCCGCCATGACGGCACAGGCTGACGGACCCATCGACACGGCGCTGCGCGCGCGCGCGCGCCAGGTCATCCCTGGTGGCATGTGGGGGCACCTGAACGCCGCCCCGCTGCCGCCGGGCTATCCGCAGTTCTTCGCCCGCTCCGAGGGCTGCCGGCTGTGGGACGTGGACGGCCGTGAGTATGTGGATTTGATGTGCAGCTGGGGCCCGATCCTGCTGGGCCACCACCATGCGGGCGTCGACGCGGCCTACCAGCGTCAGGCGGCTGAGGGTGCCTGCATGAACGGCCCGGCGCCGGTGCTGGTGGAGTTGGCCGAAACCCTGGTCGAGCAGATCCCGCATGCCGACTGGGCGCTGTTCCAGAAGAACGGCAGCGACGCCACCACCACCTGCGTGACCACCGCGCGCGCCGGCACCGGCCGGCGCAAGGTGCTGGTGGCGCGCGGCTCCTACCACGGGGCCGTGCCCTGGTGCTCGCCCTCGCTCGTCGGCGTGACGGCGGAAGACCGCACCCACATCATCACCTACGACTACAACGATGTGGCCAGCGTGCAGGCCGCCGTGCAGCAGGCCGGCAACGACCTGGCAGCCATCGTGGTCACGGCCTTTCGGCACGACATGGGGCGCGACCAGGAGTTGCCGACGCTGGCCTTCGCCCAGGCCCTGCGCGCGGCCGCCACGGCCGCTGACGCCGCGCTGATCGTGGACGACGTGCGCGCGGGCTTTCGGCTGCATGCCGGCGGCAGCTGGGAACTGCTGGGCGTGCGGCCCGACCTCAGCGCCTTCAGCAAGGCGATCGCCAACGGCTACCCGCTGGCGGCGGTGACCGGCAACGACCGTTTTCGCGAAGCGGCCTCCAAGCTGTATGTGACGGGCTCGTTCTGGTGCGAGGCCCCGCCGATGGCGGCGGCCTTGGCCACGCAACGCGCCATGCGCGAAGGCGATGTGGTGGCGCACCTAGTGGCCATGGGCCAGCGCCTGCGCGACGGGCTGGACAAGCTGGCGCGCCAGGCCGGCATGGGCCTGCGCCAGACCGGGCCGGTGCAGATGCCCACCGTGATGTTCGACGACGATGCCGACGGCGCCAAGGGCCGCACCTTCTGCGCCGCCGCGCTGCGCGCCGGCACGTATTTCCACCCGCGCCACAACATGTTCCTGTCGGCCGCGCACCAGGCCGAGGACATCGACCATGCGCTGTCTTCGGCCGAGGCCGGTTTCGAAGCGCTGACGAAGCGCTGACGATGCGCGCGGATGAGGCGGGTCACAGTCGGACCGCCTTGCGGCGTCGGCGCCCGTTTCCGGCCCGTTTGCGCCTACATTGGGCCACCATCACTTCCCCAATCCGCCCCATGGCCGAATCCATTCTTCTGACAAGCGCGCCGGTGACCACCTTCGACGGTGGCATGTTGCTGACCGGGGCCAGCGGCTTCTTCTTCGAGCGGGACGCGCAGCTGTTCTACGTGACGAGCCGGCATGTGGTCATCGACGCGCCCAGCGGCCACTACCCCAGCCACATCGCCATCGAGGTGCACACCGACGCCGTGAACCTGACGAAATCCACCCACGTCACCGTGCCGCTCTACCTGGACGGCAAGAGCGTATGGCGCCAGGGCAGCGATTCGAGCGGCGAGATCGACGTGGCGGCGATCGAAATCCCGCGCGAGCTGATGCCGCCGGGTGCGGTCATCCGCTGTTTCACACCGGCGCATCTGCAGGCGTCCTCCGACGTGGTGGAGGTCGGCAGCAAGCTGCTCATCGTCGGCTTCCCGCTGGGGTTTCACGACATCACGCACCACCTGCCCGTGGTGCGCCACGCCGTCATCGCCTCATCGTTCGGCATCCGTTTTCAGGGCCAGGGCCTGTTTTTGACCGACGCCCGCACCCACCGTGGCACGAGTGGCGCGTGTGTGGTGCGGCGCGACGACAGCATGGGCGCTGCTCTCCCCTGGCGGCTGCTGGGCGTGCACTCGGCCCGCATGGACATGGGCGGGCGCGATCTGGTGCTGGATGAATCGCTGGGGCTGAATTCGGCCTGGTATGCGGATATTTTGATGACGCTGACGGCGCCGCGGGTGGTAGGGATGGCGGTGGCAGGGGCCAAGGGCTAAACCCAGAGCGCCGCCCCGCGCAGCAGACTTCACAAGACCGACCTGAAGCCAGACAGGTCTCGAACCGTTCGTGACAGGCCTTGCTTCAGCAACACCAGGTAGCGATCCACGTCGATCGGCGGGCTTCTCAGGGCGCTGCGCTGCCTCCGAGCTGCGGCCACAACCGCGGCTTGATCCAGATCGAAGAGGTTGTCGATGAACTCATCGGGGTGCTGAACTTCGACGCCGAAAGTTGAGATGGCCTCGGCAGGAAAGTCGCGCTCATTGAATGTGACGATCACGCTTGCGGTGCACCGGATAGCAGCCGCGAGGACATGGCGATCGTCGGGATCTGGCAACTTCAAACCGCCGATCAAGTCTTCGTGGCCGGTGACCAGCGCGTTCGGGACGGCCTTGTTCATGAGATCCACCGTTCGCTGTACTTGGCCGGGGTCCAGGTCAGGGCGATTCTTCAATAGGTTGCGCACCCACTCGTCATGAATCAGGGCCGTCCAACGCGCGCGAAAAAGCCCGGAGAGTGCCAGCCACATCAACAAGTCGCGAAGCGGCGCCGGATAAAGGACGCAGGCGTCAAAGACAGCCGTGAACGGGGAACTCTTCATTCATAGCCCATCTGCAGAGCCTGAGACTGAGCGGCAAGTTCCTCCATTGCTGCAGCGCTGGCCCGTTCTTGCGCAGTCTTGTACGCCATCAGGTCAGAGAATCGGACGCGCCGATGCTTTCCGGTCTTGTGAAACGGCAGATCACCCGTCTCCAGCAGTTTGACCAGATGCGGCCTCGACACATTGAGCAGGTCTGCCGCCTCCTGAGTGGTGAGCTCGGCATGGATCGGAACCACCTTTACCGCATTGCCGTCTGCCAATTCGGAGAGGATGTCGACCAGCAGCCGTAACGCCGACGTTGGCAACTCCACCGCGTGGGCTTCGTTCTTCTCATCGAAAATCTGAATCTGCTGCGTCTCAAACTGAGTTGACAAGAACGCAGCCAGCGCTCTTTGCCCTTGTATGGCAGCCGCAACTTCACCCGCGACCGGAAGCGAAGCTTCAAATGTGTGGAACTGAGTCATGTGGGCCTCTACGTCAATGCCGCCATTTTATTCGAAACAAACGAAAATCGCAATAATCGAAACGGCGCTTGCCACCCCACGTGGGTGGGAGACCCAACTTCGCTAGGCAGCCGCTACACAGTCGCTACACACCGGTGGTCACCACAAAGCCACGCGCCCGGCTCACCCCCCCAACACGTAATCCTGAAACTGCTTCCTCAACTGCGTCTTCAGCAACTTCCCCGTCGCCGTATGCGGCAGGCTCTCCACGAACACCACGTCGTCCGGCAGCCACCACTTGACGATGCGCGCAGCCAGGTGGTCCAGCACGCTCTGCTTGTCGACCTCGGCCCCCGGCCGCTTGACCACCACCAGCAGCGGCCGCTCCTGCCACTTCGGGTGCGGCAGGCCGATGACCGCCGCCTCGGCCACGCCAGGGTGGCTCATGGCGGCGTTCTCCACGTCGATGGACGAGATCCATTCGCCGCCGGACTTGATGACGTCCTTGGCGCGGTCCACCAGTTGCAGGAACCCATCCGGGTCGATGGTCGCCACGTCACCCGTCGTGAAGAAGCCTTCCTCGTCGATCGGTGAGCCGCCCTCGCCCTTGAAATAGCCGCTCGCAATCCACGGGCCGCGCACGCGCAGATGGCCGAAGGCTTCGCCGTCCCAGGGCTGCACCTGGCCCTCGTCGTTGACGATCTTCAAATCCACGCCCCACACACCACGGCCCTGCTTGAGCTTGACCTTGACCAGCTCTTCCGGGTCCATGCCGTCGTGCTTGGGCAAGAGCTTGCTGATGACGCCGATGGGGCTGGTCTCGGTCATGCCCCAGCCCTGCGTGACCTCGGCGCCGAACTGGTTCTCGAAGCGCTCCAGCATCGCGCGCGGCACGGCGGCGCCGCCAATGCCGATGCGCTTGATGCCCAGCGGGCGCGGGTCGATCTCGGGGTGCGCGTCCAGGTACTGGAACAGCATCAGCCACACCGTCGGCACACCTTGCGAGAAGGTGACTTTCTCATCGCGCATCAGCGTGTAGACGCTCTGCCCGTCCAGGTGCGGGCCTGGCAGCACGAGACGGCAGCCGACCATTGCCGCGGCATACGGCGTGCCCCAGGCGTTGGCGTGGAACATCGGCACGATCAGCATCACTGTCTCGCGTGAGCTGACGCCGAAGGTGTCGGGCGCCAGCTCCATCAGCGTGTGCAGCATGGTGGAGCGGTGCGAATACAGCACGCCCTTGGGGTTGCCGGTGGTGCCCGACGTGTAGCACAGCGACGAGGCCGTGCGCTCGTCGAAGTCAGGCCAGGTGTATTGGTCGCTGGCGTCGCCGATCAGGTCGTCCCAGCAGTGCAGGTTGGGCACGTCGATCTTGGGCATCGCGCCCTGCGTGCACATGCAGACGAAGGCCCGGACGGTCTTGAACAGCGGCGCCAGCTTCTCGACCAACGGCGCAAAGCTGGTGTCGAAGAACATGACCTGGTCTTCGGCGTGGTTGACGATGTAGTCGATCTGCTCGGGGAACAGGCGCGGGTTGACCGTGTGCAGCACCGCGCCGCTGCCCGACACGCCGAAGTACAGCGCCAGGTGGCGGTAGCTGTTCCACGCCAGCGTGCCTACGCGCTCACCGGGCTGGACGCCCAGCTGCTTCAAGGCATTCGCCACGCGGCAAGCCTCGCTGCGGATGCCGGCCCAATCGGTGCGGTGGATGCCGCCTTCGGGCAGGCGCGAGACGATCTCGGCCCTGGGGTGAAAGCGCGCCGCGTGCTCGATCAGCGACGAGATCAGCAGGGGGCGGTCCTGCATCAATCCGAACAGAGGTTGGGCCATGGCGATTCCTAAAGATGTACTTGAGCCGATCTTGGGGTCGGTGTCGGTGCCGGTGGCGCCCATGGCGCAATTCTTCTGGCCCAGCGCACCGTCAGCGGCCGCAAGGCCCAGCGTGAGCGCCAACGTCGTGCGGTACGAAGCCCGCGAACGCCAAGCGGCATGGTGTCTTGTCTCCTGCAGCTGGGGCAACTGGCGCGCGGGCACGATGCCGGCCAACCGGGGCATCGTAGGCACGCCCCGTGGCGGGAACATCGTCGGTTCGGACGATTGAGAGGTGGCGCGGGTCGTCCCTAGGATTCAGCCACTGCGACACAGCCCGCGCCGGCCGGCTGCGATGATGCCGCCCTGCCCCCCACATTCCGAGGAGACCCATGACCGCTTCCCCCCGCATGCTCGAAGGCCTGCGCGTCGTCGACCTGACGACCGTGATCTTCGGCCCCTATTGCACCCAGATCCTGGCCGACCTGGGCGCCGAGGTCATCAAGCTGGAGCCGGCCGACGGCGACCACATCCGCATCATTGGCAACCCCGTGAAGACGCCCGGCATGAGCCCGGTGCACCTGCGGCTGAACCGCGGCAAGCGCTCGGTGGACTGGGACCTGAAGACGCCCGATGGCCTGGCCGCCATGCACGCGCTGATCGCCACGGCCGACATCTTCATCCACAACGTGCGCGGCGAGGCCATCGCGCGGGCCGGCCTGTCGTATGACCAGGTGAAGGCGATCCGCCCGGACATCCTCTACGTGCACTGCACCGGCTTCGACCAGCGCGGGCCGTATGCCGGGTTGCAGGCCTATGACGACATCATCCAGGCCGCATCTGGCGTGGCCTCGCTGCCGCCCAAGGTCGATGGCAACCCGGCGCCGCGCTATGTGCCGATGACGATGGCCGACAAAGTCTCGGGCCTGCACGCGGCCTATGCCGTGCTGGCCGCCGTGATCCACCGGCTGCGCACCGGTGAAGGGCAGATGGTGGAGGTGCCGATGTTCGAGTCGCTGGTCAGCTTCAACCTGCTGGAGCACCTGTGCGACGCCACCTTCGTGCCGCCCACGGGGCCAGCGCTGTACCCGCGCCAGATCGACCCCAGCCGCCAGCCGATGCGCACAAAGGACGGTTACATCGCCATCGCGCCGTACATGGACGACCGCTGGCTGCGCTTCTTCGATGCCAGTGGCCACCCCGAAGAGCTGAACCGGCCCGAGCTGGCCGACAAGCTGCTGCGGCGCAAGAACATGAACCTGATGTACGAGGCGGCTGCGCGCATCATGCCCGAGCGCAGCACGGACGAGTGGCTTGCGCTGCTGCAGAAGGCCAACGTGCCGGCGATGCGCGTGAACGAGGTGGAAGACCTGCTGCACGACCCGCAGCTGCAGGCCAGCGGCCTGTTCCGCCAGCGCAGCCACCCGACCGAGGGCGAGTATCTGGAGCTGCGCCCGCCGGTGCGCTTCTCGGCCTACGAAAGCCCCGAACTGGCGCACGCCGCCACGCCGGGCCAGCACAACGACGAGGTGGCCCGCGAACTGGGTGTCACGGTCGCGCCACGCAAAGCGAGCGCGGCATGAACGTGGTGGAGGCTGTCGACAGCCGCCGTTCGGTGCGCGACTTCTTGCCGACACCGGTGCCCGGCGATGTGATCCGCCGCGTGCTGGCGCAGGCGCTGCGCGCGCCCTCGGGCGGCAACCTGCAGCCCTGGCACCTGCACATCGTGGGCGGTGAGCGCATGGAGGCGCTCAAGGCCATCATGCGCACGCGCGTGGTCGAGGCGCCCACAGGCGAGGGCAGCGAGTACGACGTCTACCCCCAGGAGCTGGTCGCCCCCTACCGCGACCGCCGCTTCGCCGTGGGCGAGGCCATGTACGCACGCCTGGGCATCCCGCGCGAAGACAAAGCCGCGCGCCGCGCCTGGTTCGCGCGCAACTACCAGTTCTTCGGCGCACCGCTGGCGCTGTTCTGCAGCGTGGACCGGCGCATGGGCCCGCCTCAGTGGTCCGACCTGGGCATGCTGCTGCAAACCATCATGCTGCTGCTGCGCGCCGAGGGGTTGGACAGCTGCGCGCAGGAATGCTGGGCCCTGTACCCGCAGACCATCGGCAGCTTCGTGAACATCCCGCCCGAACGCATGCTGTTCACCGGCATGGCGATCGGCTATGCGAAGCGCGACGGGCCGATCGACACACTGGTGACCGAGCGCGCGCCGCTGGACGCGGTGGCCGAATTCCACGGCATCTGAGCGACACCGCACCAGCCCCAGACTTTCGAACAAACCGCTCGCGGCCCGTTCACGGCTGCTGACCACCGCCGCTGAGCGCTGCGGCGCTTCGCGCTCGCCCGCCAGCGCGTATCCCACCGCCGTGGGCGTGTGCAGCAGCGTCGTCCCCGACGGCGGCAGCTGCGACGGCCCGCTGCTTCGGGCACAGCAGTTGCATAGGCCTGGCCAAAGCCCGCCGGCGCACGGGCACGCCTCCCGCACCACGCCACGCCTTACCGGGAATACCCTGTCCATCTAGCCGAAAATCTTGTCTATATTTCTTGCATGCAAGATTTTTCACGCTTGCATGCAACCAGGAGCCGCCATGCGCTTTTTCCGTTCCCTCTTCGGTCAGGTCGTGATCGCGCTGCTGCTCGGCGCGACATTGGGCCTGTTGGTCCCCGATTTCGCTGTCAAGCTCAAACCGCTGGGCGACGCCTTCATCAAGCTGATCAAGATGATCATTCCGGTGCTGGTGTTCTGCGTGGTGGTGCACGGCATCGCCGGCGCGGGCGACCTGAAGCGCGTGGGCCGCGTCGGCATCAAGGCGCTGATCTACTTCGAGGTGCTGACCACACTGGCCCTGGCACTGGGCCTGGTGCTGGCCTACGTGTTCGAGCCTGGCGTGGGCATGAACGTCGACCCCAAGGCGCTGGACCCGGCCGCCATGGCCGCCTACGCCAGCAATGCCGACAAGCTCACCAGCGGTGGCACGGTCGAGTTCCTGATGAAGCTGATCCCCACCACTGTGGTCGCCGCGTTCGCCACCGGCGACGTGCTGCAGGTGCTGCTGTTCGCGCTGCTGTTCGGCTGCGCACTGGCGCTGCTGGGCGACATCGGCAAGCCGGTCGCGCAACTGGTCGACACACTGTCGCTGGTGCTGTTCAAGATCATGGGCATCATCATCAAGCTTGCGCCGCTGGGCGTGCTGGGCGCCATCGCCTTCACGGTCGGCCAGTACGGCATCGGCTCGCTCAAGCAGCTGGGCATGCTGGTCGGGCTGTTCTACGTCGCCGTGCTGATCTTCGTGTTCGTGGTGCTCGGCCTGGTGATGCGCATGTCCGGCTTCAGCCTGTGGAAGCTGCTGCGCTACCTGCGCGAAGAGCTGGCCATCGTGTTCGCCACCACGTCGTCGGACAGCGTGCTGCCGCAGATCATGGCCAAGCTGCGCCGCATGGGCATCCGCGACAGCACGGTCGGCCTGGTGATCCCCACCGGCTACTCGTTCAACCTGGACGCGTTCTCGATCTACATCACGCTGGCCGCCGTGTTCATCGCGCAGGCCACGAACACACCGGTCAGCATGTCCGACCTGCTGGCCATCCTGGCGATCGCGCTGGTCACCTCCAAGGGCGCGCACGGTGTGCCGGGCTCGGCCATCGTGGTGCTGGCCGCCACGCTGCAGGCCATCCCCGCGATCCCGGCCATCGGCCTGGTGCTGGTGCTGTCGGTCGACTGGTTCATGGGCATCGCCCGCGCGCTGGGCAACCTGATCGGCAACTGCGTGGCCACCGTGGCCGTGGCCGCCTGGGAGGGCGACATCGACCGTGAGCGCGCCCACGCCGTGCTCAATGGCGACGCCGTGGCCGACGATGCACTGGACGCCTCCCCCGCACTGGTGGGCCAGCCCAGCGGCGCTGGTGCACACTGAGAGGATGCTCATCGCCCCCGATCCTGCCCCCGTTCCCGCCCCTCCCGCCCGCGCGGGGGCGTTGGCCGACATCAGCCCCACCGCCATCGCCGAGCGCGTGGTCGAGTCCATCCTGGCGCAAAAGCTGGCACCGGGCGAGCGCTTGGGTGAGCAGGCGCTGGCCGATCACTTCGGCGTCAGCCGCACCATGGTGCGCGAGGCGCTGATGCAGCTGCAGGCGCGTGGCTTCGTGGCGGTGCAGACCAAGCGCGGCTGGTACGTGGTGCAGCCCTCCACCGAGGAGGCGCGCGACGCCTTCGCCGCTCGCCGCGTCGTCGAGGCTGGCATCCTCACCGACCAGGGCCGCCCGCTGGCCCAAACCATCGTCGCGCTGCGCCAGCACATCGCACAGGAGCGCCGCGCCATCGACGACGCCGACGCCGCCACCCGTTCATTCCTGCTGGCTGATTTCCACGTCTGCCTGGCCCAGCACATGGGCCACCGGCTGCTGAGCGATGTGCTGCGCGACCTGACGGCCCGCACCACGCTGGCCGCCACGCTCTACCAGTCGCGGCACGACGCCAGCCAGTCCTGCGCCGACCACGAGGCCATCGTCGAAGCACTGGAAGCCGGCGACATGGCCACCGCGCGCGCCCGCATGCTGGATCACATCGGCAACGTGGAAGAAGCCCTGCAGACCGAGCTGCCCGAGCCGCAGGCGCTGGACAAGCTGCGCGTCACGCTGGCGCCGCTGGCGTTGCCGCAGGGGGTGTGAGGTCAAGTCTCGCCCTTGTCGGCCCCTTCCAAGGCACGTCCGTGTGGCCCCTGCTGGGCGGCCCGCCAGTACTCCTCGATAAGTCTCACCGCGTCCCTGTGTCGAATATCCAAGTCCGAAACGCGAAGCGAATGCTTGGGCAAGCGGTCTTTGGGTAGCGACCTATCCGCCCCAGTCTCCAACACGATGAACGGCTCGCCAGGGCCAGCGACAACCTCTCTGATGCTTGTTACTGAATCCCAACGCAGGGGGACCGTCTCGTCCCATCCTGCATACCAAACGCCATCTGCAGAAATTCGCAGCTTCGGCCGGCGGATGTAGTGGCCGCGAAACGCGACGGCAGCCATGGGTACAAGCACGACAAGAGGCAAAAGGCTGGCCGAACTGGCACTCCCCTGTTCGATGGTGCGCTGAACTGCGATACCCACAAAGCCGAGGATCGAAACGCCAACGACCACCAGCTGCCAGGGTCTGCCTTTGGCGAAATGGAAGACGCGCTCAGGAAGCATGCGACAGCAGGCTAAACGCGCTTGGACTTCTCGGGCCTGCGCGCCAAGCGATCAGAAGCTCTGCATAGCTGCCCGTCACAGCCAGACCGACGGCAGCTTGAAGAAGCTCGCCGTTCGTGAGCGTGGACCAACCGCGTTCGTGCGCAGTCGAGGCTTGATGTGCAACCAGCTGCTCAACAGCGTCGCAGGCTGACCAGTCCATGGTCAAGGAAGAATGGCGGTCGGCGTGAACCCCGCCAGCTTCAACCCGTGCGAGGACCCCAGCCACAGCGCGCGGTCGCGGTGGTCGCGCAGCTCTTCGCCGGTATTGGGGTGGATGAACACGTCCAGCGTGCCGTGGTTCAGCGTGAGCCAGCCCAGCACGTGCGGAAAATCGGCCGCGGTGATGGCCAGCTGGTAGCTCCACATCGGGTGCGGGCCGACCGGGCGCTCGTGGAAGCGGCCCATCTCCATGTGGCCGGCCAGTTCGACGAGGATGGTCTCGCGCAGCGTCCATGCAATGGCCCGCGTCAGCGCGTCAAAGTAGACATGGGCATGCCAGTCGCGGATCAATGAGGGGGGCAGCGGGGTCATGGTCGGCAAGGTGCGGTGAGCGTGTGGGTAAGGGAAAAAGAGGTGAGAACGGGCGTGTCAGATCCCGACCCTACCAGGGCTGCGTTGCGAAGCCGCTCCACAGTTCGTTCAGATCGCCGAAGCCCCACTTCTGCGGGTCTTCGCGGGCCACGATCTTCTCGTTGGCCATGCGGGCCAGGTCCAGCACCTCGGGGACGATGCGCAGCTGCGATCTGGTCGAGAAAAAGACCTTCACACACGGCGCCACCAGCGAATCGGATTGCTCCATCACCACGCCCAGCCGGCCCGACGACAGGCGCACCAGCGAGCCCACCGGGTAGATGCCGATGCTCTTGACGAAGGCCTGGAAGAGCGCCGTGTCGAAATGCGTGCCGCTCCATTCCGCCATGCGCCGGATCGCCTCGGACGGGTCCCACGCCTTCTTGTAGGGTCGGTCCGAGCTGACGGCGTCGTACACGTCACAGATCGCCGCCATGCGCGCCATCAGGCCGATCTGCTCGCCCGCCAACCGGTGCGGGTAGCCGCTGCCGTCGATCTTCTCGTGGTGGTGCAGGCAGCTGTCCAGCGCCTCGTCCTCAACGTCACCGCTGGCCAGCAGCATGGCGTGGCCTTGCTCGGGGTGGCGCTGCACGAGGGCGAATTCCGCCGCCGTCAACCGGCCGGGCTTGTTCAGCACGTCCAGCGGCACGGCGGCCTTGCCGATGTCGTGCATCAGCCCGGCCATGCCGGCGGCGCGCGCCTGCTCCTCGATCAGCCCCAGCTGGCGCGCCAGCGCGACCATCAGCGCGCAGACCGCCACCGAGTGCATGTAGGTGTAGGTGTCCGCGGTTCTCAACCGCACCAGGCTGACCAGCGCGCCGGGATTGCGGATGACGGAATCGCTGATCTCCTCGACCAGCCCGCGCGCAGCGCTGGAGTCGCCCAGCCGGCCCATGCGGGCTTCCTCGAACACCGAGGTGATGGATTCCTGGGCGACGCGGCACAACAAGGCCGCGCTGCGCAGCTCGTCCTGCATGCCGGTCGCGGCGCGCCGTCGCGCAGGCAATGCCGGCGACTCGCTCTGCGCAGGGGCTGGATCGTCGGCGGCAGGCGCGGGCGCGGGCACTGTGGGGGTGGCGGCCTCGGCTGGGGCCAGGCCACGGTCGGTGTCGATCCACACGCCCTGCACCTTGGAATCGCGCACCTTGGCCAGGTCCTCTACCGTCTTCAGCATGAAGCCGTCGCGCCAAAACGGGTGATCCATCCACGCGCCTTCGAAACGGTGGATGTACATGCCGACGGTCAACTCACGGACCTCGATACGTCTGATCATTGCCCGATCGATTCTGACGCAACATTGACCTGGAGGACGGATCAAATCACCGCACGCGCCGCCGCCAGAGTTTGCGCAGCGTCAAGACCACAACCGCCAAGGTTCAGCCGCAGCACGGCGACAACGCACGCGCAGTGGGCTGTTGGCCGCGTCAGCCGCGCGGAAACACCGGCTCGCGCTTCTCGCGGAACGCTTTCACGCCTTCTGCGAACGCAGCGCCGTCCAGCAGCTCGCGCTGGCGCTCGGCCTCATAGCGCATCTGCTCGACCAGCGTGCTGCGCCCCGCCGATTCATAAGCCGCCCGCACCTCGCGCGCTGCGTGGGCCGGCAGCCGGGCCAGCCGCTGCGCCAGGGCCAGGGCCTGCGTCTGCAGCTCCGCATCGTCCACGCAGGCCCAGACCAGGCCCCACTGGGCGGCCTGCTCGGCCGACAGCTTCTCGCCCAACAGTGACATGCCGACGGCGCGCGCGCGGCCGACAAAGCGCTCCAGGAACCAGGTGGTGCCCAGGTCGGGCACGATGCCCAGCTTCGGCATGAAGGGCAGGTAGAAGTAGGCCGTGCGCGCGGCCAGCACGATGTCGGCCGCCAGCGCGATGCCCACGCCGGCGCCGGCTGCCGGACCGTTGACGGCACTGACCACCGGCATGGGCAGCGTGCGCAGGTCTTCGATGATGCGGTTGGACAGGGACTCCATCGACGCGTAGCTGCGCTCGCCCAGCGAACCCTCGGCGTCCGTCGCACCGCCCATGCTGGACAGGTCGGCCCCGACGCAGAAGGCGCGGCCGGCCCCGGTCAGCACCAGCGCGGCGATGCTGCGGTCTTCGCGCAGCGCGGCCAGCCGCGCACGCAAGGCATGCTGCAGCTCGCGCGCGATCGGGTTCAGCCGCTCGGGGATGTTCAGCGACAGCACCAGCACGTCGCCATGGCGCGCCTCCAGCAGCACGTTTTCATTGGTCATGTGGATTCCTTGTTCATTTCGGTGGCCTGCGCGAGGGCGCCTTCTCGCCAGCGGTCAGCACGCCCCTGCGAAGCGCACCGACACGCCTTCGGTGTGCAGCAGGGGTTTGTCGGTGGCCATGCGTTACAGCCGCTCGATGATCGTGACGTTGGCCATGCCGCCGCCTTCGCACATGGTCTGCAGCCCATAGCGCTTGCCGTGCAGGCCCAGCGCATGCACCAGCGTGGTCATCAGCTTGGTGCCCGGTGCCCCCAGCGGGTGGCCCAGCGCGATGGCGCCGCCATGCACGTTGAGCCGCGCCGGGTCGGCCCCCGTGGCCTGCAGCCAGGCCAGCGGGATCGGCGCGAAGGCTTCGTTGACTTCGAACAAATCGATGTCGCCGATCGACATGCCGGCCTTCTTCAAGGCGCGCAGCGTGGCGGGGATCGGCGCCTCCAGCATGACGATGGGGTCGTGTCCCAGCACGCTCATGTGGTGGATGCGCGCGAGGGGCTTCACGCCCAGCGCCTTCAGCCCGCGCTCATTGACCACCATGACGCCGCTGGCGCCATCACAGATCTGGCTGGCGCTGGCCGCCGTGCAGCGGCCACCCTCGGCGATCAGCTTGACGGCGGCGATGCTCTCCAACGTGGCCTCGTAGCGGATGCCTTCGTCGGCCAGGTGCTGCTCGCCGGGCTCGGTGCCGTCGGCCATGCGCACGGCCACGGGAATGATCTCGTCCCGGAAGTGGCCGGCCTGCGTGGCGGCGATGGCGCGCTGGTGGCTGAGCAGCGCGAAGGCGTCGAGCTGCTCGCGCGACAAGCCGTAGCTCTCAGCGATCATCTCGGCGCCGGTGAACTGGCTGAACTGCACGCCGGGGTAGCGCTGCTGCATGCCCGGGCTCATGTAGGTGCCCAGGCCGGCCTTGGCCGCGAGGCTGCCCGGCGTGCCCATGGGCACGCGGGTCATGCTCTCGACACCGGCGGCGATCACGATGTCCATGCTGCCGGCCATCACGGCCTGCGCCGCGAAATGCAGCGCCTGCTGCGACGAGCCGCACTGCCGGTCGACCGAAGTGCCGGGCACGGACTCGGGCAGGCGCGAGGCCAGCACCGCGTTGCGCGCGATGTTGGTGGATTGCTCGCCGGCCTGGCCGACGCATCCCAGGATCACGTCTTCCACCGAGGCCGGGTCGGCGCCGGTGCGCGCCACGAGTGCGTCCAGCACCTGGGCGGCCAGATCGGCCGGGTGCCAGCCGGCCAACCGGCCGCCGCGGCGACCACCTGCCGTGCGGGCGGCGGCGACGATGAATGCTTCTGCCATGCGCGTGTCTCCTCAAGGAATCGGGGTCGGTGGAATGGTCGCGGCGGCGCTTCAGCCGGGCGTCGTCGGAACGGACGATTTTGCAAACGCCTGTGCAGGGGCCACAGGGCCCAGCACGCCCGCCTCACGCCAGGCCTGCTGCTGCGCGGCGCCGTGGCCCAACTCGCCCAGCACGTCGGCCGCGTGCTGGCCCAGGTGCGGCGCCGGGCCGGGCTTGGCTGCCGGCGTGCCGTTGAAGCGCGCCGGCGTGCGTGGCAGCCGCACACGGCCCAGGTCGCCATGGTCCACCTCGACCAGCGTGCCGTTGTGCAGCACCTGCGGGTCGACCAGCACCTCGTGGCGTTCGTTGACGCGGCCCACGGGCGCGTTGCGTTCGCGCATGCGCGCCAGCATGGTGGCGGTGTCCATGCCGGCAGCCTGCGGGTCCAATGCCTCACGCAGCGCAGCGGCGTGGCGAAAGCGCCCGTCCACGCTGGCAAAGCGCGGGTCCAGCGCCAGCTCGGGCTTGCCGAAGCCGGCGCACACGGCGGCGAACTCCACCGGCTGCGGGCCGGACGCCACCACATAACCGTCGGCTGTCTTCCACGGCTTTTGGCTCACGCCGAACTCGGGCGATGGCGCCGGCGCATCGTCCAGGAAGGCATGGTTGTACATGGCGTCGGGCCACTGGAACGACAGCGCCGCGTCCAGCATGGCCAGCTCCACCCACTGGCCCAAGCCGGTGCGCGTGCGCGCCAGCAACGCCGCGCAGATGGCCTGCGCCGCCGTCAACGCGGTGAGCTTGTCGCACAGTGCGGCGGCCAGCACCTGCGGGTCGCCGCTGATCTGGTTGCGGTGCGAGGCGCTGATGCCAGAGACAGCCTGGATCACCGCGTCATAGGCCCGCTCGCCGGCCTGCGGCCCGGTCTGGCCGAAGCCACTGATCGACAGGTACACCAGCTGCGGGTTCAGCGCCAGCAAGGCCGCGTGCCCCAGGCCCAGCCGGTCCATGGCGCCGGGGCGAAAGTTCTCGATCAGCACGTCGGCCCGCTGTGCCAGCTCGCGCACGATCTGCTGCGCACCGGGCTGCTTCAAGTCCAGCACGATGGACCGCTTGCCGCGATTGGCCGCCAGGAACATGGCCGAGATGTCGGCCTTGCGCGGGCCGATGTGGCGCGAGGTGTCGCCGCCCGGCGATTCGATCTTGACCACGTCCGCGCCCTGGTCGGCCAGCATGCCGCCGGCAATCGGGCCGGACAGCACGGCCGAGAGGTCGAGAACGCGGATGCCTTCCAGGGGTCCTGCCATTGCCAAATCCTTTCAGTGGTTCGCCGCATCAAAAGCCGATCACATCGCCGCACGGCTTGAGCACATGCACATCAGCTGCGCGGCGCTGGAGCCGTTGTAGCAGACGCGGTCGACCGGGGCGCCGACTGTCCAACCCCATTGGCTGGAACACAAAGCGCCACCGCACGCCCGACCGGGAATACCCGCGTAGGACGCGCAGCGCTGGTCGTCGGAACCGACGATTCGCAATCCCGGTGGTTGGCGCACCATCGGCGGCCCCTCATCACGACATGGAATACGCATGACCCTTTCGCACCGCGCGCCCTCGACACACCGCAGCCGACACACCTTGCTGGGTCTGGCCCTGGCCACCTCGGCCTTCTCTGGCGCCTGGGCACAAGCCCTGGACGGCAAGATCAAGATCGGCGTGTTGAGCGACATGTCGGGCCTGTATGCCGACACGGCCGGCGCGGGCTCGGTCGAGGCGGCGCGCATGGCGATTGCGGACTTTGGCGGCCAGGTGCTGGGCAAGCCCATCGAACTCGTCACGGCCGACCACCAGAACAAGGCGGACATCGGCGCGACCGCAGCGCGCGGCTGGTTCGACCGCGACGGCGTGGACGCCATCGTGGACCTGAACAACTCGTCGGTCGCCGGCGCCGTCATCAACCTGGCCCGCGAGCGCAACAAGGTGCTGCTGATGACAGGCACGGCCTCGGTCGGCATCACCAACGAGCAGTGCAGCCCCACCGGCGTGCACTACGTCTACGACACCTATGCGCTGGCCAACGGCGCCGTCAAAGGCGTAATGGCCCAGGGAAAAAAAGACTGGTACGTGGTGGCGGTCGACTACGCTTTCGGCAAGGCGATGTCCAATTCGCTGAACGAGTTCGTCACCGAGGGCGGCGGCAAGATTGTGGGCACGGTGTTCCACCCCCTCAACGCCAGCGATTTTTCGTCGTTCCTGCTGCAGGCCCAGGCGTCCAAGGCCTCGGTGATCGCGCTGGCCAATGCCACCAGCGACACGGTGAACGCGATCAAGACGGCGCAGCAGTTCGGCATCTCGCCCAAGCAGACCATCGTGCCGCAGCTGATGTTCATCAACGACGTGCACGCGCTGGGCCTGAACCTGGGCCAGGGCATGGTGCTGGCCACGGCGTTCTACTGGGACCGAACACCCGAGACGCGCGCCTGGTCGCGCCGCTACTTCGAGAAGATGAAGAAGATGCCCTCGATGATCCAGGCCGGCGGCTACTCGGCCGTCATGCACTACCTGAAGGCCGTGCAGGCCGCCGGCACCGACGACGGCGCCAAGGTGGCCGCGAAGATGAAGGAGCTGCCCATCAACGACTTCTTCGCGCAGGGCGGCAAGATCCGCGCCGACGGCCGCATGGTGCACGACATGTATCTGGTGCAGATCAAGAAGCCATCGGAATCCAAAGCGCCGTGGGACTACTACAACGTGCTGTCCACGATCCCCGGCGAGCAGGCCTTCCAGCCGCTGTCCAAGAGCAAGTGCCCGCTGGTGACGGGCAAGTAGCCTGACGTCCATCGGCGCCGACGCACCCGTTCTGTGCGGCCTGCCGACGCAGGCGCTCACCCCGAAATTCAAGGAGACACGCATGAAAAGAACACCACTGACAGCCCTGGCGCTGGCCTGCCTGGCCCTCACGGCCGGCGGCCACGCCCAGGCACAGACCAAACCCGCGCCGGTCAAGATCGGCGTGCTGGCCGACATGACCTCGCTGTACTCGGCCATCGGCGGCAAGGGCCTGGTCGATGCCGCGCGTATGGCGGTGGAAGACTTCGGCGGGCCGCTGCTGGGCAGCCCCATCGAGCTGGTCTTCGCCGACACGCAGAACAAGCCCGACGTGGCCGCCTCGAAGGCGCGCGAGTGGTTCGACACGCAGGGCGTGGACATGGTGACGGACCTGCCCTCCTCCGGCCTGGCGCTGGCGGTTGCCAAGCTGGGCGAGGAGAAGAAGAAGATCATCATGGTGACCAGCGCCGCCACCTCGGAGCTGACGGGCAAGAGCTGCACACCCTACACCGTGCACTGGACGTATGACACGTATGCGCTGGCCCGCAGCACCGGCGCGGCGGTGGTCAAGGCGGGCGGTGACAGCTGGTACTTTTTGACGGCCGACTACGCCTTCGGCCAAGCGCTGCAGAAGGACACCAGCGACGTCATTGCCGAGCTGGGCGGCAAGGTCGTGGGCAGTTCGAAACACCCGCTGGGCGCGTCCGATTTCGCATCGTTCCTGATCCAGGCGCAGGGCTCCAAGGCCAAGATCATCGGCCTGGCCAACGGCGGTGGCGACACCATCAACAGCATCAAGGCGGCGAGTCAATTCGGCATCGGCAAGGACGGGCAGAAGCTCGCCGCGCTGCTGGCCTTTCTGACGGACGTGAAGGCTATCGGCCTGAAGCAGGCGCAGGGTCTGATGCTGACCGAAGCCTTCTACTGGGACCAGGACGACAAGACCCGCGCCTGGTCGCAGCGCTTCTTCAAGCGCAACGGCGTGATGCCGACGATGACGCAGGCCGGCACGTACGGCGCCGTCACGCACTATCTGAATGCCGTGAAGGCAGCCGACACGCGCGACAGCGACAAGGTGATGGCGCAGATGCGCGCCACGCCGATCAACGACTTCATGACCGTCAACGGCAAGCTGCGCGTGGACGGCCGCGTGGTGCGCGACATGCACCTCTACCAGGTCAAGACGCCGGCAGAATCGAAGGGCGACTGGGACCTGTACAAGGTGGTGGGCACGACGCCGGGCGACATGGCGTTCCGCCCGCTCGCGCAAAGCGAATGCCGCCTCGCCAAGCCCTGATGCCGCACGGCAGGCAGACCCGCATTTTTTCGACACATCCGGCGCACCGCGCCATGGAGACCGCGACATGATCAGCTACGACCTCACGCAATTCGGCGCCCCCCTGGCACGCAACGAGCAGCCCACACCAGAGCCCAAAGGCAGCGAGGTGCTGGTGCGCGTGCTGGCGGCCGGTGTGTGCCACAGCGACATCCACATCCGCCACGGCTACTACGACATGGGCAACGGCAAACGCCTGAACATGGGCGAGCGCGGCGCCGTGCTGCCGCTGACCATGGGCCACGAGACGGCCGGCGAGATCGTGGCCGCCGGGCCTGATGCCCAAGACGTGAAGATCGGCCAACGCGTCGTGGTCTTCCCCTGGCTGGGCTGCGGCCACTGCAAGGTCTGCGCGCGCGGGCAAGAGAATCTGTGCATGGCCGGCAAGGCCCTGGGCGTGTTCGCACCGGGCGGGTACGCCGACCACATCGTCGTTCCGCACGGGCGCTATTTGATCGACATCGGCGACATGGCGCCGGAACAAGCCGCGCCCTGCGCCTGCTCGGGCCTGACGATGTACAGCGCCATCGGCAAGATCAACCCGGCGGTGTTGAAGGACGAGCACGTCGTCGTGTTCGGCGCGGGTGGATTGGGCCTGATGGCCGTGGGCCTACTGAAGGCGCTGGGCAACCCGGGCGCCATCGTCATCGAGCCCGATGCCGCCAAGCGCGCAGCTGCGCTGAAGGCCGGCGCCGCGCACGCCATCGACAGCGCCGCGCCCGACGTGGGCAAGCAGGCCAAGGCCGCAGCCGGCGGCGCAGTGTGGGCCGCGCTGGACTGCGTGGGCACCGAACAGACCGTGGGCACCGCCATGGCCATGCTGACCAAGGGCGGCCAGCTGGTGCAGGTGGGATTGTTCGGCGGCAAGATCGAGATCTCCACGCCCTCGATGCCGATGCGCGCGATGAGCTACCAGGGCTCGTATGTGGGGAATCTGGGGGAGCTGCAGGCGCTGATTGATCTGGCGAAGGCCGGCAAGCTGACGCCGCTGCCGATCGAGGTCAGGCCGCTGGACCAGGCGGAGGCGGCGCTCAAGGATCTGGAGGATGGGAAGGTGGTGGGGCGGGTGATGCTGCGGCCGGGGGGTTGAGGGCGGAAGTACCTGGCCCGACGCATGCGTCTACGCGGCTGCGATGCGTTCCAGCGCATCGCGCACAGTCATCATCGCGATGCGCTGATGAAGGCCCATGCTGAGCAAATGGCGGTCGCCGCTGACGATCAAATCCGCACCTGCTGCCACCGCTGCCGCCACGACGTGGTCGTCGTCAGCATCGCCCGGCACCACGCGAGGCCTGCTGGCCGGCACCACAACGAGGGCTAGCTCAGCATAGAGGCTCATGGCCTGTTCGACCGAAGAGCGCCGGTTCGTCAATCGTGAAGCCAGATGAGGCCGCGCAAGCACTTCACGCAACTCTTCCAGCAACGCGGCCGACGTGTGCAACAGGATGTCGCCTTCCGCAGCCAACCGAACCAATCGGTATGACTCGCCGCCCCAGATCAATGCGGACACGACGACATTGGTGTCCAGGACCAGCTTCATCACACGATCATTCAGCAACTATCCACGGCGCTGGACACGCACTGCTTCGACCTCTCGCTGGATCTCGTCGTCACTCATGGGCGGCACATGGGCCGCGTGCAGATGTTCGGCAACCTGCATCAGCCGGCGCCCAGCCTTGCGCCGCATCGCGTCTTCCAGCAACTGCTGGATGGCGGCATCGGTCAAAAATCCCTCGCTGCGCGCGCGCTGCGCCAACGCGTCAGGCAGATTGATGTGCAGGGTGGTCATGGTGCAACTCCGTAGGCTCGGCTTGTGGAGCCTGCGAGACAGTTGTACATCAGCTCGCTGACAAGCGCGCTGGCACGACCACAAATCCGGCGCCTGGTTGAGCGGAAAATGGACCGTCGCAAACGCCCAACGAGGTCTATCTGACGCCATCAATCATGCTCGTCGTCGCTGGCTTTGGTCTCGACGTCAGATATGCGCTTTCTGCCTGGGCCTCGGAGAAGATATGAAGATTCCCCGCCATCGTTCTTGCGTCCTCTGTCGCCTGCTCCGAAGTGTCGAAGTTTCCGGGGGTATCTGGGCGTTGTCGTTGGCAGGTAGTGGCGTCTTTCCCGTCTACGCCAAGAAAGTCGATGCAATGGCCCTTCAAAGAACCGTCGCCTCATGGCTACCGCGACATGCACCTCTACCAGGTCAAGACGCCGGCAGAATCGAAGGGCGACTGGGACCTGTACAGGTGGTGGGCACGACGCCGGGCGACATGGCGTCGGCGCCGCGCACGCCATCGACAGCCGCGCCCGACGTGGGCAAGCAGGCCAAGGCCGCAGCCGGCGGCGCCGAGTGGGCCGCGCTGGACTGCGTGGACACCGAACAGACCGTGGGCACCGCCATGGCCATGCTGACCAAGGGCGGGCAGCTGGTGCAGGTGGGTTTGTTCGGCGGCAAGATCGAGATCTCCACGCCCTCGATGCCGATGCGCGCGATGAGCTACCAGGGCTCGTACGTGGGGAATTTGGGGGAGCTGCAGGCGCTGATCGACCTGGCGAAGGCCGGCAAGCTGACGCCGCTGCCGATCGAGGTGCGGCCGCTGGACCAGGCGGAGGCGGCGCTGAATGATCTGGAGCATGGGAAGGTGGTGGGGCGGGTGATGCTGCGGCCCTGAGGGGCGGGGTGAGCTGAGATGACACCGACACAATTGATGCGAACGTACCTTGAGGAGGTTGTCGCCCAGGGCCGGATGGAACTGGTCGAGCAACTTTCCAACGTCGACATGGTGGACGAGGCCAATCAGGCGTTCGGCGGTCCGCCGGGTCGGGCCGGGCTGGTCGCCCACGTGCGGGGTTTCCGTCGCAATATTGACAACCTGCAGGTCACGGTCGATCGCATCGTTGCCAGCGACGACGCAGTGATGGCATGGTGGAGTTTTGCTGGCGTTCACACCGGGCCCTGGCTTGGGAGGCCGCCTACCGGCAAGCCGCTGCGGGGTACCGTCTTCAGCCTTTTCGATCTGGTGGACGGCCGCATCGGCCGGTATCGGCTGTTTCTCCACGCCGAGTTCCCCGAGTCTGTCGTCATGGACACATCGCGCCTTAAAGCGGCGAGATAGCGCGAGGGCGGCGTGTAGGCCCAATTGTTGTCGCCGGGCAGGCCCTGCGCACTGAATTTTCTCGCGCGCCGCTGGCTATTTTGTCGCCAGCGACGACCACCGCTCAGGTCTGCGGCAACGCATCCCCGTCCACCGCTGGCGTGTCAGGGGCCATGTCCAGGTAGCGCAAAAACGCATCGCGATGCCCCTGCGCGGCCTCGTTGCGCAAGTAGTCCAACGTCAGCACGGCCGACATCTTTTCCGCCGCGGCACTGGCGATGAACTGGTTGACGGAAATCTGGTCGCGCGCGGCCAGTTCCTTGATTTTCTGATGCACGGAGTTCGGCAGCCGGATGGTCAATGCAGTCATGGAATGGTCTCCAGATGGTGAAGAAACTCGCCAGGTCGAAGCGCCTGCACACCGAGCTCGGCCGCGCGCGCGAAGTCTTTGACGTTGTGGGTCACGATGAACGGGCTACCGGATGCCACGGCACATTCCAGCACCATGTCGTCGTCAGGATCGCGCAGGAAAGGTCGCCACAGAAAGTGGATATCTTGCAGATGGGCCAGGGAGGCCAAATACCGCGCAAAGGCCAGGGCGTCCTCCGGCGTAGCCCCAGCAGGCAGGTGCTCCGGCCGCGACAACACAGCCAGCCATTCCATGTACAACGCGACCGACAGGGCGAACTGGAATCTGGGCGACGGCAGCTGCATCAACAACAGATGGCTGGCGCCATTGCGAGAGCGCACAGCCGCAACCAGCACCGACGTATCCAGAACGACTCTCATGGTTGCGCCAGTGTAACCATCAATCGTGCGGGTCTACGGATTCGCCGCCGCCGACACCGCCGCCGCAGTCCGTGCATTGATTGCGACCGCCAACGTCCAGGTAGATCGCCCCGCTGCGGAAGCCGGCCTGTTGACGCTGGAAGCGGGCGGTGATTTCGCCGATGGCGTGATCGCCTACGAAGGCACATGGTTGGGTGGCGAGACCTTCGTGTCATTCGACAAGAAGGCCGTGCGGCTGCTGGCGGAACAGGGCCTCGCCACCCGGCTGCTCTGAGCGCGAGCAACCAAGCAGACCGCGTGCCATCGCACACCCAATGGATGCGTGATGCATGCTGAAACGCAGCAGGAGCTCCGTGATGCGAACCACCCTTGCGATTGACGACGTTCTCGCCGCAGCCAAGCATCTTGCCGAGCGCGACGTAAAAGCCTCGGAGAGATCGTGTCGGCGCTGGCACGCCAGGGCTGGTCGCGCGCACCCGGTCCACGCGGGGTAAGCGCAACGGCGCGCCCTTGCTGCCAAGCTGTGGCGGCTCGGCACCGGTCACGCTTGAACTCGTCAACCAATTGCACGACAAACCGCTGTGACCATGCCACGCGCGCGAACACGCCGGGCCACGCGCTTACCTTCGGTCTATCCACGCGGCCCTGTCGCAGATGCCGACCCTGATCGCCTGGACTTGGCCTCGGCATCAGGCCATCGCTTTCCATCGGGCCGCGAACCACTGATCATCATGTCGCATGCGCATACTGACTTGGAACTGCAATAGGGGGCGTGCAGCCACCAAGATCCCGCTTGTCTCCTCGCTTGAGCCGACGATCAGCATCTTCCAAGAAGTCGCTCGGCCGAGCGAGGATGATCCGGCGACGCTGTGGTTCGGGGACAACCCGCGGCAAGGCATCGCAGTGCAGGCGTCCGCTGGTTACCAACTTTCCACGCTCACCGCGAGGGAGGTGCCGCGGTACACGATCCCGATCCAAGTCACCGGCCCGACGTCATTCCTGCTGTTGGCAGTTTGGGCCAAGGCAGACCTCAACTTCCGATACGTCAAAGCCGTCATTCGCGCCGTCGAGTGCTACGCCGATCTGATGACCAGCCAGCCGACCGTCGTGGCGGGAGACTTCAACTCCAACAAGATTTGGGACAACAAGCGTCCCGATCACCTGAATCACTCAGCTTTGGTTCGGAATCTCGCACAGCTCGGTCTCGTGAGCGCCTACCACCATTTCCACAACGAGGGACAAGGGGTCGAGACGCGGCCAACTCTTCACATGCTGAAGAAGCGAATGCGGCCTTATCACATCGACTACTGCTTTGTCCCGGAGTCCTGGGCTCCGCACATCAGAGCTGTCGAAGTCGGCACCTACGATGCTTGGATCAAGTTCAGTGATCACTGCCCGCTCGTCGTGGACCTCGCATTGCCGCACGAGCTCAAACAAGTAAGGGCATAGCGCTCGACGCCGCCCTCTCATCCTTGTGGCCCGGTGCAGCGTAGCGCCTTGCACACGGTCACAATGTCGACCGGGCGATTGCCTTTGTCTGGCGGTCCTCGGTGCGGGTGATCGGGTCTTCCAGATTGACGACGGCTCGCCCGGCTGGACAGAGGCAGGGGACGCGATCGAGCGGTTCCTGCCGGGGTCGCTCCCTCATGCCGATTTGGATGTTGCGGCTGATGGCCGCCGAGCCGGACGCATCGATGGCGATCTATCCCGGGTCAGCCCAGCCGCGCTGAATCGCTTCGCGCATCCGCTCCATTCGTCGCAAGCGACGACGCCAGCCGCAGCCGTCTCCCCCACACTGCCCGCATGACCACAGCCGACGATCTGCTGCAGCTCTCCACCCCCGCCCTCCGGCCGCGTCTGCCTGACGCTCCACCGCCCACGCCATGAACGCCTTGTCCAAGGCCCTGCGGCTGATCGGCATCGCGCGCGGTCGTGCGCCGTAGCGCAGGCACCGCGCGATCACTACCGGTTGATGCCCTCGATCATGTCGTAGATGCCGATCATGATCGCCTCCCACTCGCCGATGGGCCGGCGCGCCGGGCCTTCGTCGCGGGCGCCCATCGAGTCGTAGATGGCTTTCTCATGGGCCGTGCGCGGGTCGGGGTTACCACCCGAGGGCGGGGGGTACTGGGCCGCTTCCTGGTGAAACTGCTGTTCCGACGCGTCCAGCAGCGCGCCATAGCGCGGGTCCATGTATTCGAGGTGGCGGTTCTCCACCACCACGCCCTGCTCCTGGTGGGCGGCCGGCCCGAGCGCATCTGGCCCCAGCTTGTGTGAGTAGGGGTTGATGCTGCCCTCCAGCAGCGGGTCGCGCAGATCGTCGCCCAGCTGCTGGCGCAGCACCCCCTGGTTGCCGGTCAGGATCTGCAGCAGGTATTCGTCCAGCGTGATGCCGGCCAGCGGGCCGCCCAGGTCGACATTGACAGCCGTGCCGGTGGCCGCGCCGATGGCGTTGATGGTGGCGCTGCGCAGTGGCCCGTTGGCCTGCAGCGCGGTGATGATCTCGGGGGGCAGCGCCTGTGCCACGTCGTACAGGTCGCTCTTGTAGTAGTGCATGCCCACCTGCTGCTTGGCCAGGTTGCCCACGTTGTTGGCCGCAACGGCCAGCACATAGTTGCACAGCAGCGTGAGGAAGCCGAGGAACCTGGCCTCGGCGTCCGGTGTGGTCCAGCCCTTGCTGCCGTGCACGCGCGGCCAGGCCTGCTTGATGCCCTTGAGCGCGGTGCGCGCCACGCCCGCCGCGTCGTGCGTGCGCGCCACGTTGTCGGCATGCTCCTTTTGCGGCGCGTTGCGCTTGACGTAGCTGGCCAGCCGCTTGCGCTCGCGCGAGGTTTCCTCGAACAGGCGCGGCACCTGGCTCAGCTTGACGCCATAGGTCGCATGGAAGTAGCCCAGGCGCGGCTGGAACATGTCGGCCTGCTGCGCTGCCGAGCCGATCCAGGCCGGGCCCAGCGCAGCCTGCTGGTTGCCTTGAATGGCGTCGAACAACCCCCTGACCCAGGCGATGACGGCGCGGATCTTGGTCAGCGCGGCCTGGCGCGTCAGCGTGCTTTCGTCCCAGGCATCGGTCACCACTTCGACGATGCTGGCCTTGTGCGGCATCAGCGTGTTCTGCAGCGCCAGCAGGCTGGCCGTCTCGTTGGCGTTCAAGCCGTTGTCGATGGCGTACTGCTGCAGCTCGGCGGTGAACAGAGCGTCCAGCGGGGAGCTGTGGTCCACGTTCACGTGGCATTCGGGCCCGTTGTGCACGTCGGTGGCGCCGACCGCACCGGTGGCGTCGCGCGGCACGTCATACATCGGCAGCGGCGGGCCCCCGTTGAGCGACGGCACGTAGCGGTTGTGCAGGTCCACGAACAGCATGGGCAGCTCGACCTCGAAGCCGAAGCGGCCCTGGATCGGCGCCTGGCCCGCCATGGCCGCCGCCCGCGCCACCGGGCGCACCCGCACCGGCGGCGCCGCGCCCGCGTGCAGCGCCTGCGCGCCCATCGCATCGGCCTCGCTCTCCAGCCCGGCGTCGTCGTTGACCGGCACCCCCTGCTTGAGCTGCCGCGTTGGCGCCACGCGGCCCTGGCGCTGCTGCACCACGTGCCAGGTCTCGTGCGGCAGGTGTTGATCCTGGCCCGGGCCCAGGTGGATGTCGCTGCCCTGCGCATAAGCCAACGCCTGCAGTTGCGCGGGCTTGTCGGAGTTGCGGTGTACGCGCACGTCGGACAGATCCAGGCCGGACAACGCTTCGGCCCCTGCGCGCAGCTGCGCCGGCAGGCCGTCGCTGCGCGGTGCGCGGCGCGCGTGCACGGGGGCGGTGTCGTCATCCTGCGGCCCGCCCTGCAGCTGCGCGGCGGGGCCGAAGGCCGCAGCGATGCGTGCGCGTTGCGCCGCCTGGCGCGGGCTGGCATGCAGCGGGTCGGCCGCGACCGGCTGCGCCGCCCGGTCCGCGTGCGCTGCGTGGCCGGCATCACGCGCCACCTGCGGGGCGGCCCATGTGCTCACCTGGGGTTCCACTGCGCCACCTGCAGCGCCTGCGGCACCTTGACTTCGAGCATGTGCATCTGGCTTTCCAGCGTGGCGATGCACCACTGCGGTGTGGGCAGTCCCGTCTCGCCGCCCAACTTGAATTGATGCGCCAGCACGCGCACCAGCTCGCGCCGCACACTGGCGCCCGCACCGGCATAGGCCTGCACGTGGTGGATGGTCTGGTCGTCGATCTGCAGCAGGTCGCCGGACACGAAGATGCGGCCCGGCAGCGCATCCATCGCGAACTCGGCGTAGTGCGTCATGTTGTTCAGGAACCCGCGCTGCCCCACGGCCCCCTCGATGGCCAGCAGGAAGAAGCCGAAGGCGGTGTTGCCCAGCTTGTTCCAGTCCTTGTCGCGCGTGTTCTTGCCCTTGATGTTGTCCATCACCTCCAGCTCGACAGAGGCCTTGAGGTCGGTGTAGCGCGGGTTGTCGGTGTAGTGGCGCACCGACCAGCGGAACGACTCGATCTGCTGGTAGGCCGGCGTCTGCGCAATGTCGTCTTCGCCGCCGTGGCGCACGCCGCCGATGTCCGTGTTGATCAGCGGCACCTGCACGCCGAAGGCCAGCTCGTTGACCACGCGCATCAGGTGCCAGGCAAACCTGCCATCGTTCAGCGCGGCCTTGCGCAGCTGCGGCGGCAGCATCTCCATCAGCAAGGCGCGCACGCCTTCGATGGTGGCCGACTTCTTGATCGTGCCCGACAGCTTGATGCGGTTCTCGGGCACGCTGAACACCTCGCGCACCTTGTCGCGCACGTCTTCGTAGTCGATGCTCTGCGGCACCGCACCACCGCCCACGGTTCTGGAGAAGTCCTTGACCGAAGGCAGCTCCTTGGGCCGAATTTCGGGATAGACCTCCTGGCCGGAGAAGATCGCGTCGAGCCGCGACCTGGCGTGCGTGACCACATGGGTCTGGTCGTCCCAGGTGTCGCCCTCGCTCAGGTGCGGCGTCGTCTCGTCGGGCTTGCGCCGGTTCGTGCGGTTCGCGGTGTCTTCCAGCTCACCGTCGGTGTACAGCCACTTGGTGCGCTGGACCACGGGCGCCGCCGGTCCAAAGGCCGCAGCGATGCGCGCGCGCTGGGCCACCTGGCGCGGGCTGCGCTGCAAAGGGTCGGCCACGGCCTGGCGGGGGCCGCGGCCATCGGCGGGTGTGCGCTGCGGCGTGGTGGACCGGGGTTGACGGATCGGCATGGTGTAGCTCCTCTGTTCTGCCGGCTTCAGCCTCTCAAAACCTCGGTCCTTCACCACGGCCTGGTCGTGGCGCCGCGCTCCACCGCCGGGCCGTAGGCTTGCGGTTCATCGTGGAACAGCTGCGCGAACAGCGACTCCAGCTTCTGCCGGTCTTCGCCCAGTTCCGTGCTGTCGTGCAAATGCTGCTGCAGGTGCTGGATCATGTACTGGTGCGCGATGGCAAAGACCTGGAAGCTGGGCGTGTTGAAGTTCGGACGCGCGGTGTCGTTGCGCAGGTAGATGCGGCCGGGGTGGTCCTCACGCGGGCGCCTGGGCTGGTCCTGCAGCCCCTGCTCGGGCACCGGCCCGCTGCCTTGCGTGGCCTGGTCCTGCGGGCTCGCCGTGCTCGGCGGGCCGGACGATTCCTGCGCGGCGGGCTTGGCACCGGCCCCCAGGTGTTCCAGCTCCATCTCGACGTTGAATACCTGCGCGTACGTGGCAGCGCCGTCGAACAGGTCCGCCACGTCCTGCACCTTCTCGTAGTCCTCGAAGGTGCGTCCCACCGTGTGGTCGCACGAGATCTCGATGTTGATCGCCCCGTGCGTCTGCTTGTGCACCGCCTTCAGGTTGAACTTCTTGCGGTTGCCCTTGAGCACCATGGTCCCGCGCAGCGCCTTGAAGTCGAGCGCCTCGCCCTTCGGCAGAGCCTGGTTCACCTGGTGCCCCCCCAGATTCCAGGGGTCGTCCTGTTCGAGGCCACCCGCCAGAAAGGTCGCAATGTCCTCGAGTCGGGCCTTGGGATCGAGGTCGTAGCCGATCTCATGGCGGCGGTAGATATCCGACTTGACCGTGGTCGACTCCTGGCCGTCCTTGCCCAGCGTGCCGACCTGGTAGCCGGGGCCGGTCTTCACGTTCAGCTTGGTAGCCTTGTCGGTCCAGCGCTTGCGGATGCCGATGCCGGCGCGCAGGGCCGTGTGCTTGAGATCGTCCAGGTAGACGTCGGTGAAGATGTCCGAGTTGTCGTCGGTATGGATGGCCCACTCGAACTGCGACAGCGTGGGGTCGCCCTGCATGATCTTGCCCACCAGATCCGGGTTTAGCGCCAGCACCTTCAGCTGCGCAATGATGTTGTTCAGGCGGGGCAGCGACGACACCCGCAGCGTCGCCTCGTTCTCGATCCGTGTGGCCATCTGCATGCCGCCCTTGGGCACCAGCCCTTCGATCAGGTGCGCGTTCGCATACTCCAGCGGCAGCGGCAGCTTGATGTTCGGGCTCGGGTTGGGCCCGATGTCCAGGTCCCATACCTCCGCGTCACTGAGCCAGTCGCCCTCGGGGATCTTGATCCCCGACAGATCGACGTAGCCATAGGACTCCGGCGTGCTGGTGGCGTTCAGGCCGTACTGGTGGGCGGTCTGCACATTGGAGGTGTAGACCTGCGCAAACTCCGCCTTGGTCGCGGTGGTCGGCCCGGCACCGCCGTACACCACCTCCATGCCGAAGCAGATGATGCTGGACTTCTTCAGCCGCTCCAGCTTCTGGCCATAGACCTGCTTCACGTACGCGCCGGGCACCGTCGTCTGGATCACGCGCCGCACCCCGCCCTCACCACTGCCCTGTGCAGTCAGGGCCGACACATTGCAGCCAGGGCGGAACTGGTAGCCGCTGTACATCTGCGAGGCGTCCCAGCCCGGGTTGCTCCACCATCTCGTGTCCTCGGGCAGCAGGACGCCCGCGCCACGCGCGCCGACATGGCACTTCCAGGCCACGCGGTCCCAGCGGTTTTGTGTGTAGAGCGTCATCTCGACATGGATGTCGCCGGTGTCCGCGTCGATGGACAAAGCTTTGGGCTTGGAGAACAGGGAGTTGTCGATGCCCCCGTCCCTGTCGAGGTTGACGGAGTTCTTCTCGGCGCTCTTCAGACGGCTGGCCAGCACGCGATCCTCATCGCTGACCTTGGCCACTTTGTCGGTCGACAGGGCCTCCTCGCGCACGGGCTCGTCTGCAGCGTCCTGCAGTTTCTCCTTAAGCTTGCCGGCGTCAGCGCTGTCCAACACCAGCGGTGGCTGCAGCCGGACGCCGTTGAGTGCCGTGATGGTGAGCTTCAGCTTCCAGCCGGAGCCGGACTCGTCGTAGGTGATGTGGTCGCCCATTTTCAGGTAGAGGCCTCCAAGGCTGCCCACCAGTTCCGTCGTCAGACCGCCCTTCATCTGCAACGCGGACGCCACCGCCGGGCTGCGCGCCTGCAGCGGTGGCGCGCCCTGCGGCGTCTGCGCCTGCGCCCGCTCGCCCATCACGTCCGCCTCATGCTCCAGGCCCGCGTCGTCGTTGACCGGCACCGTCTCGCGCAGCTGCATCGTCGATGCCACCCGCCCCTGCGCCTGCTGCACCACATGCCAGGCCTCGTGCGGCAGGTGCTGCTCCTGCCCCGGTGCCAGGTGGATGTCGTTGCCCTGGGCATAGGCCAGCGCGTTGAGCTGCGCGGGCTGGTCGGAGTTGCGGTGCACGCGCACGCCCGACATGTCCAGGCCCGACAGCGATTCGATGCCGGCGCGCAAAGCCCCGGGCAGAGCGTCACCGGGCGCTGCGCTCTGGGCCTGCGCGACCGCACCAAAGCTGGCCGCAATGCGCGCGCGCTGCGCCACCTGGCGCGGGCTGGCGTGCAGGGGATCGGCGGCGCCCGGCGTGGGCGCCACATCGGTCCGGTCCGCCGCCGCTGCAGCTTGCACACCTGTTCTCATCGCAACGCCCTCGCTGTGCGCGTCTCAATCGGAACGCATGAAGTGCTGGTAGATCGTCTCGAAGCACAGCAATCGATGCACACGGAGCCACCTCACGAGATATACGACGGCGTCTCGCCGACGCTGTTCCGGGCCTTCACCTGCTCGCGAAAATCGCCATGGATGGCCATTTCGAACACCGTGGCCTCGTTCCATCCATACATGTCCGCCAGATTCATGCCCAGGGCAATGTCTTCGGCATATTCGACCAGCTGCTGCGCGCGTAGCTGCGCCAGCCGTTCCTGCTCCTCGCGTGCTCGCTGCGCCTCGCGTTCAGCGGCCGCCTTTGCTTCGGCGGCCCTGGCTTGCGCGGCCAACTTCTCCTTCAACTCGATCTGGGCCTGCTGCTTCAGCAGCCGCTCCTTCTCACGCGCCGCCCGCTTCTCGGCGGCGTCGGCTAGCCGCTTCAACTCCCGTTCGGCAGCCCTTGTCTCTTTCGCGATCTCCTCCGGTGTCTTGGCGCCCAGCGAGGGCATCGCAGCGCTGGGCTGCAACGGAGCCTGGACGACGACCGCGTCTTCCAGGTAGTGGTCGACGACGCTTTCGACGAATGTCAGCATCGCAGCCCCATTGCCGGGCGTCGCCAACGGGTTCCCGCTGGTCCACCCTTCCCACACCCCCGTGACGGGGTTGAACCAGTTGTACGACCTGGCGCCGCCGGCTCCCGGATTCGGCAGTTCGTAAGCCGTGATGTGCACGGTGTTGCCACCGGGCCGCCCAGGCAGCAGGGTGATGTGCAGGCCTCGGTACGGCGCAACCAAGCCGCCGAAATGGCCATCGTCCAAGGGAACCTGACCGTCTCTCGGGACCTTTGCCGCGTCGAGTCTTCCACGTCGCAACTGGATCGTCGCGGCTCCCGATGCAGGGGTCAGGTCTTGCCTCTTACCACCCCCCCGCAACTGCACCGGCTCGCTCGCAGCCCTTTCCCCCATCACATCGGCCTCCCCCTCCAACGCCACATCGTCATTCACGCCCATGCCCGCCATCTGCACCGTCGCCTGTACCCGCCCCTGCCTTTGCTGCACCACATGCCAGGCCTCGTGTGGCAAATGCTGCTCTTGCCCCGGCCCCAGGTGGATGTCGCTGCCCTGCGCATACGCCAACGCGTTCAGCTGGGCCGGCTTGTCGGAGTTGCGGTGCACGCGCACAGCCGACATGTCCATGCCGGACAGCGCCTCGATGCCGGCTTTGAGTTGGTTCGGCATGCCGGTTTCGTTCAGCTCCGCTGTGACAGACGCATTCCGTGCCGGGCCTGCGGCGCGCGCCTGCAGCGGATCCTCGTCCTCCAAACCGCCCTCGCGCTGCGCCACCGGCCCAAACGCCGCAGCGATGTGCGCACGCTGCGCCACCATGCGCGGGGTGTCGTGCCATGGGTCGGCCACGCCATGCGACGCGCCCGCACGCTCCTGCACCACCCGCGCGCCGTAGCGCTCTGCACGAACAGCTTCTTTCATGGCACCCCCACCCGCGGTTTAAAGACCACATACCCCGCCGCCGCGATCAGCAGCAGGATCAGCGCATACAGCCCGTAGCCCTGGTCGCGCGCCTGGGCCAGCACCGGGTCGCAGTTGAAGACGACGAAGGCCGTGGCCAGCGTGAGCAGCGCACCGGCCCACAGCGCCAGCAGGAACAGGCGGCCGAGCCGGCGCACGCGGCAGTTCCACACGTACAGCGCCACGCCGATCAAGAGCGCCAGCATCATGGCCTGGTAGACCAGCCGCAGGGGCAGCCGGTTCGGGCAGGCCCAGTCGCACAGCGGTCCCATGGCCTCTGACGGCAGGCTGTAGTGTTCGCGCAGCTGGTCGTGCACCGAGCTGCCCACGCCGATGCCCTGGTTCGGCGCCGGCCACAGCGCCACGCCGCCATAGGTCCACTTGATGTAGGCCAGGCTGCGGCCCAACGCGTCGGCCTGGTCGGGCGGCAGCGGCGCCGACGCGGCAGCGCGCTCGTGGTAGAGCATGGGCATCACGCTTTGCAAAAAGGCGATGCGGCGGTAGCCGTCCAGGCTGGACTGGTCGATGCGGGCGCGCAGCGTGGCGGTGGCCTTGTCCAGCGGGCCGTCGAGCAGCAGGAAGAAGGCCACGCTCAGGTCGGTCGTGCCGGTGTAGTAGTCCTTGGCGTTGCTGTCCATGCCCTTGGTGGCGCGGTCCTTGGGCTCGGCGCTTTCCAGCACATGCATCAGGTTGGTGAAGCTGTAGGCGCCGGTGTCGCCGAGCTGCGCGCCCGGCACCGCGATGTTGATCTGGTAGCTGCGGCCGGTCTTCTGCATGGCCTTAACCAGGTGCTCCAGGAACTGTGTGAGGAAGCGCGCGAACTGGGGCTTGAGCGTCGGTTCGGTGGGCGCGTCCTCGAAGAACACGGTGACGCCGTCGTACACGTGTTCCGACTCGCGCCAGCCCGGCAGCAGGAAGCGGTTCAGCCGCGCGCCCAGGTCGTCGTGGCGCACGTCGGCCGCCACCACGGCGTTCAGCGCGGCGGTCCTGGCCAGCTCGTCGAGCTGCACCTGCGGCCGGGTCAGCAGGGACGTCCAGTCGCGCCGGTACAGCACCAGGTCGGCCCGCGTGCCGTGGCGCCGCGTCTCGCGGGCGAAGTTGCCGCCCGTGCCGTCCCAGCCCGGTGGGCGCGCCCAGGCGCCGTTGTCGCCCAACACCACGCCCATGTAGCTCAAGCGCGTGAACAGGCTGAAATCGACCGGCAGCGGCGCGTCGGTGGGCAGCCAGTAGGGCAGCAAGCCGATCACCTCGTCCTCGTGCCGGTACGGCGAGCAGCCGCAGCCCTGGCCGTCCAGGTTCATCGGCCTGGCCTGGCCGAAGGGGTGCCGCTTTTCGGCCAGGCGCACGATCTCGTCGACCGTGTCGGGCGCCAGCAAGCCGTTGTAGAACTGCAGGAACGGCAGTTCGCCAGCTGCGGCGCCCCGGCGCGTGACAGTCGGCGGCGCGGGCGGGCAGTGGCTGTCGGCCACCATGCCGCGCTGCAGCGCGATCTGCTGCACATGCGCCTGGTAGTAGGCGCAGCGGCCCTGGTCCAGCGCGTCGCGGAACGCGGCCAGCGTGGGGTATTCCACGTCGGTCAACGGCTTGACGATGGCCTGCAGCTGCTCCAGTGTGGGGGCGGCCCGGGCCAGCTCGGTGGCGGCAACGGGCGCCAGTTCCAGCGCGGCACCGCCGGCCGTTTCGATCGGCACCAGCTTGGCCAGGTCGGCCGGCGTGAGCTTGTAGCTGGCCGGCTGGCCCACGTGCTGGCTGGCCGTGGTGTCGACATCCTGCGCCGTCAGGCCGGTCATCACAGGGCGTGGCGGCGGCACGGCCGAGGCCGGCGCCGAGGCGGCCCGCGCGGCCTGGCCCGCCGGCGGGTTCACATACAGCACATAGCGCTGCTCGATGCCCTGCGTGGGGTGCGCGGTGTCGAGCACCAGCAGCGTGAAGCGGTAGCCGCCGGTCGCGGTGGGCGTGCCGCGCAGCATGCCGTCGCTGCCCAGCTCCAGCCCCGGCGGCAGCCTGCCGTTGAACAGCACACGGTACGGCGGGACGCCGCCGCGCACCACCTGGTGCGGCCCGTAGGCCTGGCCGCGCCGGCCTGAAGGGAGCGTGACGGTGCGAAAGACCAGCTGCATGTCGGGCTCGGAGGCGGCCGGCTGCGGCGGTGGCGGCCCTGCCACCGGGGCGGCCGGCAGCGAAGCCGCCGGCATGGGCGCGGGCGACGCAGGGACGGGCGCAGGGACTCGGGCGGGGACAGGCGCCGAGGCGGGCGCGGATGCGGGGGCGGTGATGGCGCTCAATGCCGGTGCCGGTGCCGGTGCCGGTGCCGGTGCAGGTGCAGGTGCAGGTGTCGGTGCCGGTGCTGGCGTTGGCGTTGGCGTTGGCGTTGGCGTTGGCGTTGGCGTTGGTGTTGGTGTTGGTGCGGGTGCAGGTGCGGGTGCCACCGCTGCCGGCGTCTGCGCCAATACCGTCGTTGCAGCCGGTGGCGCCGCAGGTGCCGGCGCCGCAAACGCCGTGGCCCCCGGCAGGGACGCCGCGCGCAGCCCCAGGCAGGCGGCTGCCACCAGCAGCGTGCCGGCCAGCAGCTGGCGCAGCCGGGCGCAGGTGGGGCAGCGGTGCTGTGCCCTGGAACCTTCGCGATCGGCAGCGGTGCGACCCCCTGCGGGCGGCTGGGCCATGCTCATGCCGTCCTCCCTTCCTTGCGCAGTTCCTTGACCACACCGCGCCGCAGGTCGGGCGCGGCAATCTGGTCGCGCCCGTCTTGCAAGGCCGCCAGCGCACCGTAGCGCACCACGTTGGCGATGGCGCCGCCCGACAGTGCGTGCTGCTCGGCCAGCGCCGGCAGGTCGACCTCGGCGCCGAGCCGGCCGGTATGCCGCAGCATGCCCTCCCACAGCCGCAGGCGCTGGCCGGCGTCGGGCATGCCGAACGGCACCAGCGACTGGAAGCGCCGCGCAAACGCCTCGTCGATGTTGGCCTTGAGGTTGGTGGCCAGGATCACGGTGCCCGGAAAGTCCTCCACGCGTTGCAGCAGGTAGGCCACTTCCTGGTTGGCATAACGGTCGTTGGCGCTGCTGGTGGCGGTGCGCTTGCCGAACAGCGCGTCGGCCTCGTCGAAGAACAGAATCCAGCGGCGCGACTGGGCCTGGTCGAACACGTTGGCCAGGTTCTTCTCGGTCTCGCCGATGTATTTGCTGACGACCATCGACAGGTCGATGCGGTAGACGTCGGCCTGCACCGCCTGGCCGACCAGCGTGGCGGTCAGCGTCTTGCCGGTGCCGGGCGGGCCGTAGAACAGGCTGCGATAGCCGGGCTTGAGCGCCTTGTCCAGCTGCCAGTCGCCCAGCAGCCGCTGGCCGTGGCGGTGCCAGGCGACGATGGCCTGCACCTCCTCCATCACATCGGCGTCCAGCACCAGGTCGTCCCAGCCCAGCCGGGTGGTGATGCGCCGCGCCGGGAAGCCGCTGCCGTAGTCCGGCTGGCGTGCCTGGCCGGTGGCCAGCCGTTCCAGCAGGTCACCGCCGATCTGCAGCGCGGCGGTGAGCCAGGGCTCGCCAGGCGCGTCGTGGTGCAGCTGCAGCAGGCCATGGCGGCGCAGCGGGGCGTCTTCGTGCAGCAGTTGCAGCACGGCGAAGCGGCGCGCGAGCTGTTCGCCGGCCAGCACAAAGGCCGCTGTCTCGCCGGTCGGCAAAAAGCCGGCGTGGGCGCGGCCCTTCGTGCCGCCAAACTCGGCAAAGCCGCGGTCCAGGTTGCGGTTGCGCACGCACAGCAGGTCGAGCAATTGCGGGCGCAGGTGCGGCGCCAGCGCGAGGGCCAGCACCAGGCGCTCGTCGGGCGAGAGGCCGGCCTCGGCCACCAGTCGTTCGTACTCGCCGCCATCGTCCAGCGCGGGCGCTTCGATGCGCTGCAGCGCGCCGGCATCCTCGGCCTGGCCGAAGTGCAGGCTGATGCGGGCCTGCAGCACCTGCTCCAGCCAGGCCAGTTCGCGCTCCAGGGCGGCGGCAGTGGTGTCAGCGCCAGTCGACATGCAGGACTTCTTCCATCCATGGGTGGCGGATCGTCGCGTAGCCCCAGGGCAGCTGGTCGATCAGCATGTCGAACGGCCCTTGCGCTACCTGCAGCCGCCAGGCTTCGTCCTTGTGCTGCAGCCGCCCGGCGCGGCGCAGAAAGGTCTCGCGCAGGCCGGCCGGCGTGGTGCTGCCCAGCACCTTCCAATGCTGGACGACGGCGCCCAGCAGGCCATCGATGGCGCTGCGTTCGGCATCGGTCGGCTCGAAGCGGCGCGCCACCGGCGTGGCCTGGTCCAGCCCGCACAGCAGCTTGTTCAGCACCAGCGCCGGCTCGGGCGCGTCGGCCTCGCCGGTCACCAGCAGTTGCAGCAACTGCACCGCGCGCTCGGCCGCCTCGGGGCCGGTGAAGGCGCGCTCGTCGGCCAGGCCCAGCATCATGAACAGGCGCGGGTGGTAGGGCGCCAGCAGCACCAGGCCGGCGTTGCCCACCGGCAACTCGGCCGGCAGTTCGGGTGGTGGCAGCGTGAAGGTGAAGGCGGGCTCGGCCGGCGCGGCGGCGATGGCGGCAGGCTTGCGGCCGGGCCAGCCCAGGGCCGCTGCGGCACTGGCCAGCAGCGCCGTGGCGGCCCGCACGGCGCGGTCGAACCAGCCTGCGCTCGTCGCTGCCGCTGCGGGCGCGCCGACAACCTGTTTGCGCACCTGCTGCGCGTAGTCCTCGGCGTCGAACGGCTGCGCCCCGCCCTGCACCGCATGCTGCAGCGTGGCCTGCCACAGTTGCTGGCTGCGCGCGCAGAGCTCGGTGGCCGGGGCCGGCGCGGCCGTGGCCACATGGGTGATCCAGGTCTGCAGCGCGCCCGCCAGCCCGTGGCCGCGCCACAGCGCCAGCAACTGCGGCAGGTGCTCGGGCGGCAGGGCCTGCACGATGCGCCGCTGCACGGCCGGGCTGACGGCGCGCTGCTGCAGCGTGGCCTGCAGCCAGGCGCGGTCGCCCTGCCACAGCGGCGGCCAGGCGCGCGCCAGCGCCGGTGGGGCCGATGGGGCGGATGGGGCGGGCGGGTCGCCCTCCAGCACGGCCAGCAACTGCGCGCGCTGCACCGGCAGGCCGGCACCGGTGGCGCCGCTGCCGTGGCCCAGCGCCTGGCCCAGCACGGCCTGCCACAGCCGCGCCTGATGGCCTGCGGCGACGGTGGCGGACTGCACGAGTCGCGCCGCCGCTGCCGGCTCTCCCGGCAGCAGGGCGTGCACCAGGGCTGCCATCCAGTCGGCGTCGAACTGCGTGGCCAGGCGCTGCAGCAATGGCGGCCGGTCGTCGATGGCGCGCAGGCCGCTGGCCAGGGCTGCGCCGCGCTGTTGCAGCACCTGCAACGCCAGGCGTTGTGGGTCGCGGTGGCCATGGTGCGGCGGCAGCTGGCCGTGCTGCAGGTAGTGCAGCAGGGCGCGCAGTGGGTCCTGGTCGGGTGGCTGCTCGGACTGTTGGGACTGCTCGGACTGTTCGGACTGTTGGGGCTGCTTGGACTGCGTCGACTGCTCGGGCTGCACTGGCTGCTCTGGCTGCTCGGACGGCTCGGGCTGCTGATGCTGCTGGATCGGCGCACCGCCATCGGCCAAGGACTGGTCGAGTACGGCCTCCCACGCCCGCGCGGCCTGCGTGCTGCCATGGGCCGGCAAGGCCGTCGCCTGCAGCAAACGGGCCACGGTGGCCGGCTGCTGCGGCAACAGCACCGGCACCAGCGCGGCCAGCCAGCGCGGGTCGAACTGCGCGACCAGCCGGAGCAGCAACTGCGGCCGGTCGGCGTGCGCGCGCAGCCCTGCGGCCAAGGCCGCGCCGTCGTGCTGCAGCGCCTGGTCGGCCCACTGTTGCGGGTCGGCGCGGTGGTTCGACGGCAGATGGCCGTGGCGCAGGTAGCGCAGCAACTGGACCAGCGCGTCGGCGGGCGGCGTGGCGGCGGCAGGGGCTGGCGCGGGGGCCGGGGCGGCGACGGCGGGTGACGGGGAGCGGTGGGCCAGTGGGTCGGCCTGCAGGTCGGCCTGTCGGTCGGCCTGTAGGTCGTCTTGCGCGTTTGCCTGCGCCTCTCGTCGCGGGTCTTGCTGCCGGTCTTGCGCCAGGCCCCCACGCGTGTTTGGCTGCGAGCCAGCCCTCGTGTCTCGCTGTCGGTCATGCGCGGATTCGGCGTCGGCTGCATCGGCATCGGCATCGGCATCCGCATCCGCATCGGCATCGGCATCGGCATTGGCACCGGCATCGACTTTGGCATCGGCATCGGCTTCGACCTCGGCTGCATCGGTATCGGCCGCACTAGAGGCGGCCGCGTCAGCGTCGATAGCATCGGTGCGGGCTGCAGTGGTGTCGCCCGCATCGGTGTCGGCTGCACCATTGGCTGCATGGGCGGTGGCTGCAGCGCTATCGACCGCATCGGCTTCGGTCGCATCGGCGTCGAGTGGGTCGGCGCCGCGCCACAACGCCATGACGGCCTGGCGCAGCGCTGGCGGCAGCGCCTGCACCAACCGTTGCCGCACGGCCTCGCCATCCCCCAGGCGCTGCAGCGTGGCCTGTAGCCAGGCGCGGTCGTCCTGCAGCACCGGCGCCCAGGCCGGCGCCAGGGCCAGCAGCGGGTCGCGACTGGAAGGGCGCACGTCGCCGGCCTCCATCGCCAAGCGCAGTTGCGCGCGCAAGAGCGCCAGCGGCGCACCCTGCCCCGCTGCGGCCGGTGCCAGGGCCTGGGCCAGCACGGCCTCCCACAGCAGCGCGGCACTGGCGCTGCGCGGGCTGCCCCGGGCTGGGGCTGCGGCCTGCAGCAGCCGCGTGGCCAGCGCCGGCTCACCCGGCAGCAAGGCCTGCACCAGCGCGGCCAGCCAGTCGGCGTCGAACTGCGCGACCAGCCGGCGCAGCAGTTGCGGCTGCGCGTCCATGGCGCGCAGCGCCGCCGCCAGCGCCGCGCCATCGCGCCCCAGCACGGCGGTGGCCAGGCGCTGGGGGTCGGTGCCACCGGCCTGCGCGGGTAGCTGGCCGTGCCGCAGGTAGTGCAGCAACGCTGCCAGCCCGCTGGTGGCATGGGCAGTGGAGGCGGTGCTCGGCCCGGCCAAGGCGTCGGTTGCCGTGGCCGCTGCGGCGCCGCTGCTGGCGCCCAGGGCTGCGGCGGGGTCGGCGCCCAGCCACAGGGCCAGCAGGGGCTGCAGCAGCCCGTGCGGCACGGCCCGCGCCAGGCGTTGCCGCACGGCCTCGCCGTTGCCCAGGCGCTGCAGCGTGGCCTGCAGCCAGGCACTGTCGTCCTGCAGCAGTGGCGCCCAGACGGGGGCCAGCGCCAGCAGCGGGTCGCCGCCCTCGGGCGCGCCCTCGCCGGTCTCCAACGCCACGCGCAGTTGCGCGCGCAACAGCGCGATGGCCAGCGCGTGCGGCGTGGCGGGGTGGGCCAGCGCCTGCGCCAGCACGGCCTCCCACAGCAGCGCGCCACTGCGGCTGCGCCGGCCAGCGCCGGCGGCAGCCGCCGCCCGCAGCAGACGCGCGGCGGCGCCCGGCTCGCCCGGCAGCAGCGCCTGCACCAGCGCGCCCAGGCCGTCGGCGTCGAAGTGGGCGGCCAGCCGGCGCAGCAGTTGGGGCCGGTCGTCCATGGCGCGCAGCGCGGCGGCCAGCGCGGTGCTGTTCTGCTGCAGCACGACCGTGGCCAGCCGCTGCGGGTCTTCGCCCCGGGCCTGCCAGGGCAGGTGGCCGTGCCGCAGGTAGTGCAGCAGCGCCTGAAGGCCGTCCAGGTGCAACGGGTCGGCCGGCGCAGCTTGGGCGCCCTGGTCCGGCAGGCTGTCGTGCGCAGCGGCATCCGCTGCGGGCAGCCGGCCATCCGGCGCGGCGGTGGCATCCAGCGCCTGCGCGAGCACGGCCTCCCAGGGCAAGCCCGGGCTCGGCACGCCGCGCGCGGCCAGCACCAGGCGCTGCGCGGCGGCCGGCTGCCGGGGCAGCAGCGCCTGCACCAGCGCGGCCAGCCAGCCTGGCTCGAACTGCGCCACCAGCCGGCGCAGCAGACGCGGCCGGTCGCCCAACGCGCGCAAGGCGGCGGCCAGGGCGTCAGGCGCCTGCCGCAGCGTCTCGTCGGCCACGCGGGCCGGGTCCTCGCCCTGCGCGTGCCAGGGCAGGTGGCCGTGTACCAGGAAGTACAGCAGTGCCTCCAGCCGGGCCTGTGCGCGGCTGCGCTGCACGCCGCCCGCCGCAGCCCCTGCGCCACGCGCGCCGGCAGGCCCGCGCAGGCCGGCCAACTGCGCGGCCAGTTGCTCGCGCAGGCGCTGGGCCCAGATCTCTTCCATGCGCTCGGCCGGCACCTCGCCCAGGTCCAGGCAGAGATCGTCGATGCGCCAGACCTCGTCATCGGCACAGGCCTCGTCGAACACGGCATCGACGATCACCAGCGCCGGCCCCTGCATGAACGCGGCCAGCCGTGTCTCGGCGTCGGCCAGCGGCTGCTCGCCGGCGAAGCCGACCTCCAGCGTCAGGTGCTCGATGAAATGTTCTTGCGTCATGGCTTGCACTGCGGGGCATCCGCAGTCCACACAGTCGGATCGCACACCACTGGGCCGAAAGCCGCGGAGCAGGCCATGCCAGCACACGCGGCGCAACGGGCGCTGCCCGGCCGCTCGCGGCGTCCCTCGAGGGAGACGGGACGGCTGCACGCAGTGCGTGGGCCCAACGGGGTGGTTGGTCTACGCATGGCCTTGCAGCCAGGGTTCGTCGCCCTCGCCGTCGTCATCGCCGGGCTGGCGCAGGTGCGCGATCACGCGGACGGCTGCAGCGTCGGCCTCGGCCGCCAGATGCTTGTCCAGCGGCGCCGTGGCCAGCGCGCGGCGCGCGGCCAGCCAGGGCTCCCAGTCCTGCTCGAACGCGCGCATGGCCGCGAAGTCCAGCCACAGGCAGCGCAGCGACAGGTGCGACGGGCAGTTGATGCGCAGCGTCTCCTGCGCCAGGGTCTGGAAGGCGGGCTGCGCGGTCCGCAGCGTCCAGGCCGGCAGCAGCACGGTCACGCGCAGCGTGAAGAAGCGGCTGGCCAGCCCCAGCGGCGCATGGGCCCGGCCGTCGCCCAGCGCGCGCAGCAGCACATGCTCGACCACGTGCAGGCCCTCGCTCTCGGCGGTCAGCCACAGCAGGTACTGCCGCATCTGCGCGGCGGCGCGGCGCGCCAGGTCGGCGTGGAGGTACATCCCCAGGTGCCAGAAGCGGCCTGCGTCGTCGGGGCCGAGCACCAGGCGCTGCGGCGCATCGGCCCGGTCTGCCTGCGGGATCAGGCGGTAGCGCTCGCGCCACAGGCCGGCGCAGAAGACGGCCTGCGGCAACGGCAACTGCAGCAGCCGCATGGGGGGCGGGCCCGCGTGGTCCTCCACCGGTTCCGGCCGGCCCGCGGCCTGGCTGCCCTGCACTTGCCGGGCCAGCACGCGCAGCGGCTCGTGGCGCTCGTCGGGCTCGGCCACCAGGGTGAGCTTGTGCTGCAGCAGCGCCTGCGTCAGCGCGCGCGGCGTGCGGATGCGAAAGCCCAGCAGCAGCGCCACGCGGCGCTGCAGGCCGCTGCAGTTGGCCGGCTGGTGCGGGCCGACGATGCCGGCTGCCGGGCCGATGGGCGCCGGCCGGTCGCGCAGCGGCTGGCCGGGGTCGAAGCCGCTGGCGCGATCGCGGCCCAGCTCGATGATCAAGTGCAGGTAGTTGGCCTTGTTCTCCAGCAGCAGCAGCTCCAGCTCCTGCGGGTCGTGGTGGCCGCCGAACTGGCGCATCGAGTTCTGCGTGTAGGTCTCGCCGTGCAGCGCCAACAGGTGGTCGAGCGCGCGGCTCTTGCGCGGCGCACCGGCGTCGAAGGCGGGGTAGACGGCCTGCTCGATGTGGGCCAGCAGGTGGTCGAGCGCATGGCTCTTGCGCGGTGCGCCAGCGTCCAAAGACGGCTCGATCTGGGCCGGGTTGCCCAGCCACATGCGTTCGGCACCGGGCAGCGCATCCGGGCCGATCATCTGCGACCAGAGCGTGCGCCGCGCACCACCGTCCACCGAGAACAGCGCGCGCAGCTGATGCAGTTGGGCCAGGCCCTGCGCGATGACCTGCTCCATCATCAGCAGGTAGGTCTGTAGCTGCTGCGCGTGCGCCCGGTCCTGCGGCGGCGCGGAGGCCGGCACGCCGTGGCGGCCCACGCCGTAGATGGCCGGCAGCAGGTGCTGCACCGAGTGGTAGTCGTCCAGCGCGGTGTGCTCGCCACGCGGCAGGGCTGCGGCAGCGCGCAGGGCCTGGTCGGTCTGCTGGCGTGCGCGGCTGGCGCGCTCGGCCGCGCGCAGGTCGTCCAGGCGGCGGCACAGGTCGTTGGGCACCACTGGCACTACGTTGCCGCGGCGGGTGACGGTGAGCGTGCCGGGCTGCTCCTCACCCGGCAGCACCAACCGCAGCGCCCAGCCGGGGCCGCGCCAGGCCACCGATCCGCTGCTGGCCGGCGCGTCGGCCAGGGGCTGGCCGGCGTCGTCGACCGGGCACAGCGCGGTCAGCCGCGCCTGCTCGACGCCCGGCACCTGCTGCACCAGCTTGGACAGGTCCGACAGGTACAGCCGCTGCGGGCCGTCCTGCGTCTGCGGCAACGGGTCGACAAAGCCGTACTGCTGCACCGGGCCGGTGTAGATCTGCTCCATCGTCTCGCCACCGCGCAGCCGTTCGTCCAGGCTGCGGCAGCTGGCGCGGCGTGCGACGAACTGGTCGCAGCACTGGTAGACCTCTGCCAGCACGTCGGCCGCATCACGCGGGCCGCCGATGTCGATCTGGCCGTGCAGCGCGCACAGCCGGTCGGCGGTGTGCACCACCAGCGGGTCCAGGTCTTCGCCCAGGTTGCGCTGCGCCAGGAAGGCAGCCCGCGCGGCCACGATGCGCGCGCCCTCGCTCTCGAGCGCGCCTTGCGACAGCTTGAGCACCAGTTGCACCACGCCGCCGGGGCCGGGCAGCACGGTGGCGTCGTCCAGCCCCGGCACGGCGTCGAGCAGCACGCGGCGGTAGTCGGCCGCCGTGGTGGCGCGGCAGGGCAGCACGAGCGCTGGCGGATGCAGCGACAGGGCGTCGAAGTCAAGCAGGCCGTCGGCATCGGTCAGGTGGTCGGCCACCGGGAAGCCGGCCCGGTAGCCCACGTCGGTCAGCGCAAAGCACAACTGCTCGAGCAGCGTGATGCCGGGGTCGTGCAGGTTGTGGTCGGTCCAGGTATGGCCGGCGAGGTCCTGCAGCAGGTGCAAGCCCTGCGCGCGCAGGGCCTCGAAGCTGGTCGGGCCAGCATCTCGCGTCACGCGCGGAATCGGCGACGCAAGGTAGGGCGGATTTTGGCTCATCTACTCCCCTTTCGGCGCAGCGGCGGCACCGGCGCGCTGGCGCTGCTGCGGCCGTCCATCGCCGGGTCGAACCACAGCCGCGTGAGCGTGGCCTGGATGCGCACGCCGGCGCCGTAGTCGCACTTGGTGCGCGCCTGCAGCCGGTAGCTGGCGTGCAGGCCGCTGCTGCCCTCCCAGCGCAGTTCCAGCCGGTCGCAGCGCTTGCCGTACCAGGCCTCGCTGGCGCGGATGCGCTTCTTACGCGAGAAAAAATCCAGCCAGCTGGACGCCGGGTTGAACGCGTTCAGCGCCACCGCGTGCAGCAACGCGTAACGTCCACCGCCCGGCACGCCGGTACCGGCCATCACCTCGAAGGCCTGGCAACCGGTCAGCTCGCCGGTGAGGTCGTGCCATTCGCCATCGGCGAGCGCCGGCGCCAGGCCGGGCCAGCTGCAACTGCCCACGCGGCCCTGCGAGGCCACGTTGCCGGCCACGTCCAGCGTCTCGCGCGGCGTGGCCGTGCCGATGCCCACGCGCTCGCGCGCGTCCAGCGCCAGCACCGGCGGCTGGTCGCGCGAAGCGGTGATGCCCGCATGGTGGAACTGCAGCTGGTCGCGCTCGCCGCCATAGCCCACCGACCACAGGGGCTCGCGTGCGTTCTGCGCCCGGTAGAAGCTGACCAAGGCGTCGTAGCCGGCCGGCGTGGTGACTTCCAGCCCGTTCTCGGCCGACTTGTGGAAGCCCTCGTCGCTCATGTTGAGCATCGAGTCGATCATGTCGCCGAAGTGGTCGCGCGTGGGCAGCCGGCCTTCGTCGAAGAACTGGCGCAGCGTTTGGCGGCTGCGGATGGTCATGCGTCCACTCCGTCCGCACCCGCGATGACGAACGTGCTGCCAATGGCCAGCCGCGCGATGCCGGTGGGCAGGGGCGTGGTGTGCGGGGTGTCGGGCACGGGCTCGGCCTCGACGATGTGGGTGGCCAGCGGCAGCGCCAGGCTCCAGGGCACGTGCGCCATGGCATGGCCGCGCGGCGCGGCGCCGCCGGGGCGGCTTTCGGCACCGGCGCCATCGCGTGCGGTGTCGCCCAGCGTGTAGATGCCGTCGTCCGTGCAGCCCACGTGCAGCAGCGACAGCCGGGTCACATACGCCACGCCCTCCAGCTCGCGCAGGCGAGCCTCCAGGTCTTCGCTGCGCACCACCCAGTCGAAGTCAGGCGGATAGCCTTCGTCGAACCAGGGCGACAGCAACCGCACGGTGGTGGCGTTCAGCCGCTGCAGCACCTCGCCCTCGTGCGCGCCGGGCGCCAGGCCCACGCTGCAGCGCAGCTGGATGCGGTCGTACACCGGGTTGCGGACCACCACCTGCGCGAACGGCGAGGCGCGCGCCTGCAGGTACTTCTGCATGCTCTGCAGTTCGTTGGCGTTGAAGCGCGGCGCCTCCAGCGCGTGGGCCGGGTCGTTGCGCGGCACCTGCGGCACCACCACCACCAGCACCTGGCCGGCCGGCGGACGCGGCTGGCCGGCGGCCACGATCTCGTCGCCCGACAGGCAGCGCGCCTTGAACACCTCGGGGAAGGCAGCCAGCAGCAGCCGCTCGGCATCCCAGGCGGTGCTGGCGCGCTGCTTGTGGCGCAGCCTTTCGCCAGCGCGCGTGTACAGGCCCTGCGGGTCTTCCGGCGCGCGCAGGCCGAACGAGGGGCCGACCTGCCGCACCCCGGCCAGCCCCGGCACCGACGCGCTGGGCTTGGTGATGCTGGCGTGCGGCACGACGGCCAGCGCCGCCGCACCGGGGACCAGCACGCGGCGCGCGCGCAGCGCATGGGCCTGCACGCCCAGCAGCGCGGCAAACCCCTCGAAGCCCTCGTCGGCCGAGGCGCGCAGCCAGTACAGGCCGGCCGGCATCACGTCGTTGTCGCAGCCCATGTCCTCGCCCGGCAGATCCAGCGTGACGATGCCCGAGCTGAGAAAGCCCTCGGTGCTGTCGCTCAGCACCCGCGTGGGCGACAGCGGGTGCCAGTGGTCGTCGGCCAGGGTGGCCCAGCGCACGCGGCCGCGCCTGGCCTGCGATGAGCGCGCATCGGCGGCCGATTCGCTGAGCTGGAACAGCAGCGTCAGCGTGCCGCCGGGCTCGCTGGCCGACAGGCCGATGTACAGGTTGCCGTCGTCCTCCACCTGCGGCATCAGCCCATGGGACTTGCCGGCAGCGTCCGAGTGCAGCCGTTCGATGCCGAACGGGTGCAGGTGCAGCAGCCGCTCGTCGTCCTGCGCACCGGGCGCCTCGTCGCGCCGGCTGGGGTGGTGTTCGGCGTCGAGCCGGATCACGCCTGCGGCCTCGTAGCTCAGCGCCAGCGTCTCGATCAGCGGCGTGTAGGGCGGACAGGGCAACGGCTGCTGGCGCCGGGCGCTGCGCGTGCGCGCGTTCGCGCCCACGGTCTCGGCCAGCACCATCGGGTAGGCGGCATGGCCGAACGCGCCGCGCGGGCTGTTCAACTGCAGCCGGTACAGGCCGTTGCGCGGCCAGGGCACGCCCCACTCGGCCGGATCGCTGGCACGGCTGTGCTTGCGCACCGAGTCGGGGTCGAACGCGATCTCCATGCGCGGCAGCAGGCAGCCGCCCCGGTCCGGCGGTGCGAACAGTGGCTGACGCGCCGAGTCACCGGCGCAGGGCTGCCAGGCCCCGTCGCGCAGGATGGCCAGGGCCACCGTGTAGTCGCCGCTGCGCTGCGCGTCCGGGTAGCCCCGGCAATAACGGTCGAAGCCGCCCGCATCGGCCGGCAGCGCGCCCCACTCGACCTGTAGCGACAAGCGCTGCAGCTGCTTGCCCGAGATCTCCTGCGCGCCCACCACCAGGTAGGACGACAGCGTGGGCAGCGGGCCGAACGGGTTGAAGGCCTTGGTCGGGTCGAGCCGGCCCAGGTTGTTGTGCAGCACGATGTCGCGCACGCCGCGCGCCGTGACGCGCACGCGCGCCTCGGCCAGCGGCAGATCGGCCAGCAGCGAGTAGCCGTACACCCGCCCCTGCGTGGCCAGCTCGATGCGCAGCAGCGGCAACCGCGTGCCCCAGCCCTCGCCATGCAGCAGCGGGTCGCAGCCGACGATGGGCGGCGCCTCGGGCCGCAGCCGCAGGCTGATGGACAGGCCGCCCTCGGCCGCGCGGCCCACCTGCGCATCAATGACCTCCAGCCAGCCGTTGGCCGCGCTGAGCCGCAGCCGCAGCAGGCCCTGGAACAGCCGGTCGAACACCAGCGCGCGCACCGGCGGCCGGTTGCCGGCCAACAGGCTCAGCGGGTCGCCGCCGCTGGTGGCGTGCGGCAGCCGGCCGCCCAGCACCCGGGCTGCCGTGCTGCGCAGGCGCTGCAGCTGCGCATCGCTCAACTCGCTGTGGCCGACCAGCAGCCAGTGGCCGAACAAGCGGCTCAGCGCCTCCTGCAGCGGGCCGGCTTCGTTGGTGGCGGCCACTGCGTCGACCAGGGCGGCCAGCTCGGCCGCATCGGCACTGGCCGCCAACGGGGCGCGGGCCGGCAGATCGATGTGGATGCTGCGCTCACCCTCGCGCAGCAGCAGCAGCGGCGAGGCGATGGCCAGGCCCAGCCGCGCGTCCTCGGCGCCGAAGCCGCGCCCGCCGCCGAACAGCGGCACCGGCAGCTCGCCCAGGGGCGGCAGCCGCGTGGCCTTGGCGCGCGTGGCGTAGCCGAACGAGCGCTCCGGCGAGATCATCGCGTCGCGCTCCAGCCGCAGCGTGCACAGCGCGGCCACGGCCGCATCGGTCACCACCAGCGGCGCGGCGCTGTGGAACACCATCGGCAGGCCGTCAGGCCCTTTGCCCGCCTCGAACACCGTGCCCTGCGGCACGCTCAAGAGGCCGCCGGCCCGGGCGTCGCGCGCGCAGGCCAGGTGCACGTCGTCGGGCTGGGCGCCGGCCACGGCCAGGCCCAGGCAGTCGCGGTAGTAGAAGTCCACATGGCGCGCGGTGAACTGGTTCAGCTCCTGCTGCACCGTCTCCCACAGCTTGAGGAAGGCGATCAGCAGCGCCTCGGCCGGCGCGTGCGTGCCGGCCTTGAGCGTGCTGGGCAGCAGCTCGCGCGCCAGATCCTGTAGCGCCTCGATGGCGCTCAGAAAGGCGAAGTAGCGCTCGCGCAGCAGCTCGCGCTTGCTGCGCCCCACCAGGTCGGCGCCCAGCAGGGGCCGGCCCTGGTCCCAGATCTCGGCCAGCCTGCCGGCGCGGTGGTCGATGCGCCGGTCGTCGCACTGGCTGGGGCCGAACTGCGCATAGACCCAGCGCAGGTCTTCGCCCAGCTGCTGCTCGACCAGTTGGCGGATGCGTGCGCGAAACGCCAGCGCCACCGGGTCGCCCTGGCGGTCCAGCGACTTGAACCACAGGTCGATCCACTGCGCCAGCTGCACCACCTGGCGTGCCAGGTGCTCGACCGGGCCGGCGTCGGCATCGCGCAGGAAGTCATGCTGCAGCGCGCGCAGGTCGATGGCGGCGATGCGGGCCAGCACCAGCGCCACGTCGCTGGCGAACAGGCGGCGCCAGTCGCCACCGTCCGGGTGGTCCAGCGCAACGAAGCGCAGATGGCGGGCCAGCGCGGCCGTCATCGCCACGCGCTGCTCGAAGCGCAACTCGTCCGGCGCGAACCAGCCCGGCGCCAGGCGCGGCGGAAAGCGCTCGTGCTGCGCCGTGCCCGTGGTCATGGCGGCCCCCCGTTCAGGTAGAGCGGGAACACCATGTTGCCCTGCGCGTTGGTGCTGCGCAGCGTGTAGAACAGGCACAGCTTGAGCTCGCCGTCGAACAGCGCGCTGGTGTCGAAATCGATGCGCTCCAGCAGGATGCGCTGTTCGAAGAACAGCACGGCCTTTTCGACCAGGCTGCGGATTTCGGTCAGCAGGCTTTCGGTGACCTGCTCGAACACCATGCGGCGCAGCCCGCAGCCGTAGGTGGGGTGCATCACGCGCTCGCCCGGCACGGTGGACAGCAGGATGCGCAGGCTCTCGCGCACGTCCTGCTCGTCCGACACCATCACCGCCTGCAGCGTGCGCCCGTCGAAGGCCGGCGGAAAGGCCCAGCCGGTGCCGAGGAAGTTGCGTTCGGCCGGCATCACGTCACCCCCCCACGATGACGGTGAAGCAGCCCAGCGCGATGCTGCCGCCGTGGGCCGTGGTGTCGCCCACGCGGGCCGCAGGCCGGCTGCCGATCATCACCGTGGCCGAGCCCTTGACGATCACGTCCGGCGGGCCGACGCAGGTGCAGTTGTCACCCACCACGGAGGCCACCAGCTTGCCGATCAGCACCGTGGGCACGCCGGGGCCGATGACCGGCCCGCCCACGTGCGGCACCGGCGGAAGGCCGGGCGTGACCATCGGGCAGGCGTGCAGGTCGGTGATGCGGGCGGCGGGTGGCATGACAGACTCGATTCAAGACCGGTGAGGACAACGACCTTCGGGCCACACAGCATGGATCGATCCGAAGGCCGCGGAGCAGGCCATGCCAGGGCACCCGCGGAACTGGCTCTGCCAGGCCGCTGGGTGCGCCCCCCTCGCGCAGCGGAGGGGGGTTGGCGGAGCGCGCAGCGCGGAGACTGGGGGGAGTTTCATTTCAGTTAATAAGCACCATGGCGCCCTTGACGGTGGTCGTCCCAGCGGCGGACAGCTCGGCGCTGGCGTTGCCCTTGCCGGTGAACCCCATCTGCGCACTGCAGGCAATGTTCAGCCCGTCCACCGTCACGTCGGCCTGCGCCTTCAGCGCGATCGACATGCCGGCCGTCACCGTGACCTTGCCCTGGGCCTTGAGCACGATGTCCTTCGGGCTGTCCAGGGTGATGCCGCCGGGGGCCAGCTCGACCTTGTTGCCGTTCTGGTCCTGCAGCAAGATGGACTTGTCCTTGTCGCTCAGCACGATCTTGTTGCCGGCCGGCGTGAGGATGGTGATGATCTTGTCGGCCTCGTTGAACTCGATCTTGTGCTTGCAGCGCGTGACGATGGCCTTGATGTCGTTGGTGGCCTCCAGCGCATACGGCGTGGCCTGCTTGCTGCTGTACAGGCTCCCCAGCACGACCGGGTGCGATGGGTCGTCGGCAAAATAGCCCAGCACCACTTCGTCGCCCACCTCGGGCAGAAAGAAGCTGCCAAACCCGTTGCTGGCGTGCAGCTGCAGCAGCCGCGCCCACACGCCCTCGTCGCTGGCCTGCAGCACCGGCACCTTGACCTGCACGCGGGCCTCGCCGGCCGGGTCTGCGTCCAGCTTCATGACGATGCCCACCTGCAGGCCGTGCACGCCCGGTAGCAGGCCGGCGCCGGGCGGCGCGACCACGTCGCTGCGCTCGACGAACCAGTCCGGCGCCAGGCCGAACTCGGCCTCGGTGGTCCAGTTGCCGTCGGCGATCTCATGCACCAGGCCGGTCACGAACACCGTGCCCGAAAAGCGCGTGCCCACGCCCTCCAGCGTGATCAGCCCGCCCACCTTGGCCAGCGCCGAACCCTGAAAGCGCATGCGCCCGCGCAGCCGCGCCAGCGCCGCCTTGAGCTGCAGCGCCTTGGCCCACTGCGTCAGCGCCTGGGCCGGCTGCGGGGCGCCACTCTGCAGCCGGTAGGTGGCCAGCCCCACCACCTTGGCCAACGTGGCCGAGTCCAGGTCGCCCTGCTTCGGCAGGCTGGCCGGCTGGCTGGCGCTGCCCTCCAGCGCGGCCTGGTTCTTCATGTCCCAGGAGTAGGCCTGGGCGCTGGCGTACTGGCCGCGCGCGTCCAGGTCGGCCTGGAACTCGATCAGGTCCTGGCCGTAACGAACCGTGAGGTCGGGCGCGCCGTCGGCCTTGGGCGCCTTCACCGCCAGCTTGCCGTCGGTGGCCACCACCAGGAAGCCGTTGGCCTCGGCCCGCGACAGCATGAAATCCCAGTCGCTGCAGTAGTGCTGCACGAGCTCGCCGTAGCTGAGGTCGGTGCTGTCGGCGTCCATGGCCAGGCCGTGGGCCTGGGCCAGCGCGGAGATCACGTCGCTGTCGGTCTTGTCGATGTGGTTGGCGTTGCGCCGGCCCACCGTCATCAGCACCGATTTGTCGCGGCACTCGACGATCAGCCGCGCATCGTTCTCGCCCCGGATCTGCACGCCGTGGCGCACCACGATGCCTTCGAACACCAGGGTCTCGTCGTCGCCGTAGCCGGCCTGGATGGAGAGCGCCACGCCGGGCTTGAAGGTGGCCGAGTCGCTGAGCGGAAAGCTGTCCTCCGGCATGTCGCCATCCACCAGTTCGATGCGGGCCGAGGGCACGGTGTTGACGGCACGGCGCACGCTGACCGACACCACCTGCGCCGACGCCGGCAACGCCACGCCGTCGGCGCTGATCGTCAGGCGGACCACGCCTTCGGTGTTGTCGATGGGGGACGGTGCGGGCATGGCCAGTGTCCTAGCCCTTGGGCGGCAGCAGGATGCGCTGGCCGGGCCGCAGCTTGAGCATGTTGGGCAGCTTGTTGTAGCGCGCCACCGTCAGCATGTAGTTCGGGTCGCCGTACTGCTCCTGACACAGCTCGCCCAGCGTCTGCCCATCGCGCAGGAAGGCCACGCTGGGGGCCGTGTCGGGCTCGCGGTTGGAGACCAGCTCGGCCTCCTTCTTGCTCGCCGCGCCCACGAAGGACAGATCGACCTTGGCGCGCAGCGGCTCGCCGCTGGGCTTGAACAGCGTGTACTGCGTGGCCATCGATTCGAGCCGGCTGAAGAAGATCAGCGTGCCCCACAGCAGCCGCACATAGGGTGGCTCCTTGGTCATCGGCAGGTACTGGTAGACGACGGCGTTGAGCTTCTGGATCAGCGACTTGACGTCCTCGCGCTGGCCGTTGGCCGGCGGCGGCACGATGCCGGTGCCGTCCAGCACCAGCGAGAACGAGACCCGCTCGTCGCCCACGCTGGCGTAGCGCGGCGTGTTGGCGGTCTGACCCTGCGACTTCTTCTCGTCGTAGCGCACGCCGCAGTGGTGCTTGAAGTCGGCCGGGTTGATCTGCACGTCGAAGGTGGCCGCCGTGTCCAGCTTGATCGTGCCGCCGCGCAGCACGCTGTAGCGCATCATCTGCAGATGGGTGAGCTGGCCGGCGTCCATGTCGGTGCCGCTCTTTCAACGCTCGCGCTGGTCGCGCAACTGGGCCGTGATCAGGTGCCGGCATTCCGCCATCAGTTGCTCGCGCAGCCGCAACAGGTCGGCCGAGGACAGCACCGGGCGCGCCGGCGCCACCGGCGCGACGTTGACCTGCGAGCGGATCAGCAGCTGGCGCACTTCGATGCCCATGGCCGACTTTCAGAAAATGCGGTTGGAGCGTGCGTAAGCCAGCTCGATCTTTTCCATCGCCACCTCGTTGCGGACGGACTGGAAGCCATCGATCTCCCACTTGACGGGCCAGGCGTTCTCGACCGACCAGCCGCGCAGCGGATCGCCGTTGCCGTCGAGCAGGAACACATGGACCAGCTTGGGGTAGATGGGCTTGACGAAGCCGCCGTCCAGCACCGCCTGGCACCACTGCACCAGCCGTGAATCGCTGACCGCGATGCCGCGCTTGAGCGCCAGCCGCGGGTGCTTGATGGCCTTGGGCAGCACATGGGCGAAGCCGTTCAACCCGCCCTCGTTCACCGTCTCGGTCTCCACCTCCGGGCCGATGCCGCTGACCTCGCGGAACGCGCCATCGGCATCCTTGGGGCTCGATCCGAACGTCACCGCGAAATGGAACGCGGTCGGCGGGTAGAACTCCGGCGGCTTGGTGGCCCGCAGCCCGGCCTTGCCGGCCTGCAGCGCCTGCGCGGTGATGCCCGGCATCAGGCGTTGGCGATGGTCAGCCCCTCGTGCGCGATCACGATGGTCTCCACCGCCACCTCGTTGCCTTGCGCCTTCAGGTCCGTGCCGGTGATCTTGGTCGGCCAGGCGTTGGCCAGCGTCCAGACCATGGTGGGCTTGCCGGCCTCGTCGAGCAGGCTGATGGTCACCGGCTTTCGCTTGAGGGTGTTCATCTTGATCTCGTTGAACCAGTCCCATAGCTTGTTGTCGGATTTGAAGACGCCCTTTTTCATGGTCACGTCGCTGTACTTTTTCATGCCCGGCATCTTGAGGACCGAGAACGCCGGGCTGTCGCCGTGGCGGTACTCGATGGGCTGGGCCTCCACGTCAAGGCCTGAGACCTCCTGGAAGGACATGACGGCCGAGTCCCACTTGACTTCGAACCGAAACTTGGGCATCGGCCATACCGTGGTCGATTGCGCGGAACCATCGTCTGCCATGAGCGGCCTCCGGGGTGTTGAAGGGTTTCAGGGGAATCGAATCAGGACTTCTGCATCTGCTGCTGGAAGGTGATCTCGATGAACTCGGCCGGGCGGCTGATGGCCACCAGCACCGTGACGCGCAGGATGCCTTCGAGGATGTCCTCCGGCGTCATGGTCTCGCCCAGCCCGACATGCACGCTGAAGGCGTCGTCCGGCACCGCGCCGGCCAGCCCACCGCGCTTCCAGATGCCGGTCAGGAAGTTGGAAATCATGCTTTTGATGGTGACCCAGGTGTTGGCCACGTTGGGCTCGAACACCATGGCCTTGGAGGCCAGGCGGCACGACTCCTCCAGCATGATCATGGTGCGGCGCACGTTGATGTAGCGCCAGTCCAGGCTGTTGCCGTCCAGCGTGCGCGCGCCCCAGACCAGCACGCCCTCGCCAATGAACGAGCGGATGGCGTTGATCGACTTGCCCTGGGTGGTGACGTTCAGGTCTTCCTGGTCGTCGTGCGAGATGTTCACGGCCGGCGACACCACGCCGTTCATGCTGACGTTGGCCGGCGCCTTCCACACGCCGCGCGTGTTGTCCACCATGGTGTAGATGCCGGCCATGGCGGCGGCCGGCGGCAGCAGGTTGAGCCGGTTCTTGACCTCGCCGAGGATGGTGGTGAACAGGCTGCTGGACGCGGCCAGGCTCTTGTTCAAGAGCGCCTTGTGGGTCTCCACCGCCATCTTCAGCGCCGCCGGCTCGAGCAGCTTTTTCTTCTGGTCTTCGGTCTTGTCCGAGGCGTTGATCTCGGCGGTGAGCTTGTCGGTCCACTGCGCATCGGTCTTCAGGATGTCCTGCACGGCCTGCCATTGCTGGGCGGTGCGCACCGGGGTCTTGTCGGTCACGGCATCGGGCAGGGCCAGGTCGGCCATCAGCAGCTGCACCAGCAGGTCGCCATTGGCGATGTGGGTGTAGTTCAGGTCCTTGTCCTGCACGATGGTGGTGTTGACCCAGGGGTAGTAGGCCGCCGCGAAGTCCAGGAAGTTGATGCCCAGCGCACCGCGAAAGCCCTCGATCGGGTCGCCCGCCGGGTCTTTGCGGTCGCGGTCGCCGCCCCACACGTCGAGCACCGCGATGCGGCTCCTCATCTTGCCGCCGCAGTGCTGCAGCATGGCCTGCTGCACAGAGATGCAGTTGGCAGCGCTGAGCAGCACGGCATCGGGGATGACCACCATGGTCGGCTCCTGCTCCTTGACCAGGGGCTCGATGCCTTCCATGAGCTTGTCGGCCTCGACGCTGCCCCTGTAGTCGCCGACCGAGACGATGTAGCAGGGCCCGCCGCCGTTCTGGAAGAAGTGCAGCATGCTGAAGTACAGCAGGAAGCGCCCGCCCGCCGCACCATCGGCCTGGCCGAGCAGGTAGTCCTTCTCGCCGTCGTTGAAGGCGGCCTCGACGTTGGGATCGGTCTTCAGGCTGATGCTGAAGCGCGGCTCCGGCCCGAAGCCGAAGTACTGGTGGAACTCGGCCATGGAGCTGATGCGCCAGGGCCTGGCCAGCAGCGACTTGCCGCTGTTGTCGGCACGCGCGGTGTAGCCGATGAAGGCCGGTACCGCCGTGGCGACTTCGACCACCGAGTTCGGGAATGCGTTCTTCTCGACGATGTAGACGCCGGGAGTCTTCATAGCCATTGCGGCCTCCTGTTAACGATGTACATGGATCTCGGAGACCAGCCGGCTCGCGCCACCGATCTGCTCTCGGGCCAGGAATTGCGCCGCCGCCACCGGCAGGCACTGCACCAGCACCTTGTCGCCGCTGCGCTGGCGGCTGCGCAACTGGAACCGCTGCGCACTGCGCTGCGCCAGCGCGATGGGCGCGCGCGAGCGGATCGCCACGAGCGCGCGGCCGTTGTCCAGCCGGTCGGGCTCGGGCGCGTCGAACTGGGCCTCTTGCGCCAGGTCGACCACCTGCAGCTGCGGCTCGGGCCAGTCGCCGTGCAGGCAGTACTTCCACACGGTGGCGCGAGCAGCCAGCTGCAGCCGAAAGGCCACGGGCGGCGCTGGCAGTGTGGCCAGCGGCACGCGCAGCAGCGCCAGCGGTGGCATGCGGCGTTGGCTGGCCTGCAGTGCCTGCGCGACCAGCGGCCAGGTCAGCGGGCGCACATCGGCCGCCGCCACATGGGTGCCGGCGTGCAGGCGCCAACCGGCACTGGATTCGGAGACGGCATCGGCGGCGTCGAAGACCAACAGCTCGCCCGGGCGCTGCGCGGGGTCGTCGGTGGCGGTGGCGAAGTCGTCATCCACCACATGGATCTGCCAGACCAGCACGGCGGCCGGGTCGGTGGCCAAGGTCTGCGCCGTGCCGTAGAGCGCCAGCGCGCTCTCGCCCTCGCGCGCCACCGCGTCGCTGGCGCGCAGCCACGCGGCGGTCTCTGGCGTCGGCACCCAACGCAAACCACGGCAGCGCCCGTCGGCATAGAAGCCGTGCCCGACGTCGATGCGCAGCAGGGGCTGGTAGCGTGCCATGGCCGTCTTCAGACGCCGACGCTGGCGATAGGCTCGCGCACCACGGGCAGTTGGGCGTCCAGCTGCCCGCCATCCAGCGTGACCAGCCGCATGCGGTACAGCACCGAGGGCAGATAGCGCCCGCCGAAGGTGCCCCACAGGTTGCTGAGGTCGGACAAGCCCAGGTTCTCGATGTCCAGCGCCAGCCGGTCGATGCGCGGGTCGAGCCCGGGCGTGTTGTCGTGGTCCAGCACCGGGCGGGACTGGAAGAACGCGATGGTGCCGGCCACGAACTTCAGCGCCTCCGCGTAGTTGGTGGCGCCGAAGTTGGCCGCGAACATCAGCATCAGGTTCAGCGTGACGGGCGCCGGCAGCCGCGGCTGGCGGCCGCTGGGCACATCTTGCCGCGGCCGCTGGCCGGGCATGGTGTCACGCTCGATGTTGACCAGGAACACGGCCAGCTTGTTGTGCACGTTGGCGGCAACGCTGCCATCGGGCTCGTACAGGCTGGAGACGACGACCAGCTCTTCGGACAGCGCGAACGCACGCCCCAGCGCATGGTTCAGCGCGCTGGCGGTGTGGGCGATGGCCTGGTGGATCATGGTCGCGCTGTGGTGGGCAAGGGTTCCACGATAGGCAGGCCGGTGGCGCGCGGCCATCGGTCAATGTCTGAATCAGCGCGTCGTCAATGCTGAGATGGCGGCAGCGCGCGGCTGATGCGCTGCGCGCCGGCAGCCACCGCGGCGATGGCCTCGGCCAGTTCGTCCAGCGGGTCGTCCTTGAGCAGGTAGCCACCGGCACCGGCGGCCAGCATGGCGCTGGCAATGGCCGGGTCGTCGTGCATGGACAGCACCAGCACCCGCAGGCCGGGGTGGGCGTGCAAGAGGGCCTGCACCCCGGCCGGGCCGCCGCCGGGCATCTGCACGTCCATCAGCACGAGATCGGGCCGCGCGGGCGCCGCCGCCAGCCAGTGCAGCAGCGCCGCCGTGTCGCCGGCCTCGCCGACCACGGCCATGCCGCGCTGGCACAGCAGGCCGCCCAGGCAGGCGCGGTACGCCGCATGGTCGTCGACCAGCACGAGGGTGAGCGGGGCCGCAGGTACGCCCATGGTGCTGCGCAGCGTGAGGCAGTCACACGGGCGGCGCCATCGGACAGGGCCTGATACGGCGCGGGCAAATTGCTGACCCGGGTGGGCGGCGGCTGGCGCCCCTTCAGCTCACATCAACGCCCGCCCCGAATTGCGCCACGGCTGGTCCAGCGAGCTCAGGCCCTCCTGCAGCGCATAGCGCGTGAGCTCGGCCAGGCTGGTGATTTCCAGCTTGTGCATCACGTGTTCGCGGTGCGTGGCCACGGTCTTAATGCTGACGTGCAGGCGCTCGGCGATCTGCTGCGTCGACAAACCTTCGGACAGCAGCTGCACCATCTCGCGCTCGCGCGGCGTCAGCACCGCCGCACTGCCGGCCGCATTGCCGGCCGGTTGCGGCTGCCCCCGGCTGCGCGCCGCCTTGACGACCAGGCCCACCAGATCGGCGCTCAGGTGCACCTGGTCGGCCATGGTCTTGCGGATGGCCAGCGCCAGGTCGTCGTAGGAATCGTCCTTGAGCACATAGCCGCTGGCGCCCGCGTCCAGCACGGCCAGCACCATGCGGCTTTCGGCATGCACCGACAGGCACAGCACGCGCACGGCGGGCGCATCGGCGCGGATGCGGCGCGTCGCCTCCACGCCGTTCAGGCCGGGCATGGAGACATCGGTGACGACGACATCGGGCTGCAGCTCGCGCGCCAGCCGCACGGCACCCAGCCCGTCGTCGGCCTGGCCGACGAGTTCGATGTCGGCCTCGCGTGCCAGCAGCGCGCACAGGCCCTGGCGCACGATGCGGTGGTCGTCGGCCAACACGATGCGGATGGACATGGCGCGCCCCTGAAGGTGGAAGGATCTAGACGGGCACTGGCAGCACGAGCGTGGCGCGGGTGCCCTGGCCGGGCTCGGAGAGCAGGTCGAGCCGCCCGCCGATGGCCCGCATCTGCCACTGGGTGCTGGCCAGGCCGAAGCCGCCGGTGCGGCTGAAGCTGCCGCAGGCCGCCGCGTCGAAGCCGACGCCATCGTCCGCCACGCTGACGCTCAGGTTGCGCCCGTCCCACTGCGCGCGGATGTCGACCTCGCCTGCCCCCGCATGCTTCTGCACATTCAGGCACAGCTCACGCACGCTGCGAAAGACGACGGCCAGCACGGCTTCAGGCAGCGCCGACGGCACAGCGGCGCATTCGAAGGAGACATCGAGCGGGCTGTCGCGCGCCAGGCGTTCGGCCAGGCTGCGCAGGGCCTGCTCCAGCCCCAGCCGCAGCACCGGGCTGCTGAGATCGAAGGTGGCCGAACGGGTGGCATGCGAGGCCTGGGCCAGCAGCGCGCCGACATCGTCGAGCAAGGCGCTGGCCGGCTCGGCGCTGGCGAACTGGCGCAGCTCACCGAGCTTGAGCCGTGCCACGGTGAGGAACTGGCCGATCTCGTCGTGCAGGCCGATCGCGATGCGCTCGCGCTCGCGCACCTCGGCCACGGTGATCTGGTAGGCCAGCGTGCGCAGCGGGCTGCGTGCGCGCTGCGGCCCGGGCCTGGGCACGGCATGTGTTCGCATCGGCCACTCCTCGGTGTTTGTCTTCCGGTTTGTGCGCCCCGGGATCGGGCGGGGGCCGATTATGGTCACGGAGTACCGTCTCGTGAACACCGCTGGTTGCAAATTTCAGAACATTTCAGCGGGACTTAACGTCTGGATTCGTTGACTTCTCTTTCAAATCAAGGCACATCGGCCGCCCTGCACGCCCGCATCGCAAGGCGCTGTACCGCCGCAATCCATGACTCGTCGCATCGGACGATGACGCCGCGCGGCACCACGCCTAAGCTTGCACCACGTTCCACTGGAGACAAACAGCATGTCCGACGCATTCATCATCGACACCTGCCGCACGCCGCGCGGCATCGGCAAGGTGGGCAAAGGTGCCCTGGCCGACCTGCACCCGCAGCACCTGGCGGCCACCGTGCTGAAGGCGCTGGCCGAGCGCAACCAGCTCGACACGCGCGAGGTGGACGATGTGATCTGGGGCACCTCGACCCAACGCGGCAAGCAGAGCATGGACATGGCCCGCATGGCGCTGCTGGATGCAGGCTTCAGCCCGCTGGCCAGTGGCGTGACGCTGGACCGCTTCTGCGGCTCGGGCATCACCTCCGTGAACTTGGCGGCCGCCACGATTGCCGCCGGCTTCGAAGACCTGGTGATCGCCGGTGGCTGCGAGATGATGAGCTACACCGCCACGCTGGCCGACCCGGCATCGCCCAACATGATGGACGCCGGCAACCTGCGCCTGCGCCGCAATGTGCCGCAATCGCACCAGGGCGTGTGCGCCGACGCCATCGCCACGCTGGAGGGCATCGGCCGCGAGGCGCTGGACGACCTGGCGCTGCTGAGCCAGCAGCGCGCGGCGGCCGCCATCGAGGGCGGCCACTTCAAGCGCAGCCTGGTGCCAGTGCTGCGCGAAGACGGCAGCATCGCGCTGGACTGCGAGGAGTTCCCGCGGCCGCAGACCACACGCGAGGGGTTGGCTTCGTTGAAGCCTGCGTTCGAGGTGATGGCCGAGCGCCCGATCGACGCGCTGGGCAACACCTACGCCGGCCTGATCCGGCAGGTGCACCCTGACCTGAAGATCAACTACGTGCACCACGCCGGCAACAGCAGCGGCGTGGTCGATGGTGCCGGCGCGCTGCTGCTGGCCTCCGGCGCCTACATCCACAAGCGCGGACTCAAGCCCCGTGCACGCATCGTCGCCATGGCCAACGTGGGCGACAGCGCCACGCTGATGCTGAACGCCCCGGTGCCGGCCGCGCGCAAGGTGCTGGCCAAGGCCGGGCTGACGGTGGACGACATCGACCTGTGGGAGATCAACGAAGCCTTCGCCGTGGTGGCCGAGAAGTTCATCCGCGACCTGCGGCTGGACCGCAGCAAGGTGAACGTGAACGGCGGCGCGATGGCGCTGGGGCACCCCATCGGCGCAACAGGCTCGCTGTTGATCGGCACGCTGCTGGACGAGCTGGAGCGGCGCGATCTGAAGCGCGGGCTGGTGACGATGTGCGCGGCCGGCGGCATGGCGCCGGCGATCATCATCGAGCGGGTCTGAACGCACGCCGGCCCCGCGCCAGTGGCCGCACGCAGCGGCCTCTTGAAATCTTTTGGCCCCGTCCCTAGGTGTGGCACCGGAAGCGCCGGCAACGCATCCGGCGCTCCGTTCAACCCTGAATGGAGGTCTTCACCATGGCTCGATCCCTGTTTCCGCGCGACATGTTCGCCGAGATGGATCGCCTGCAGCGTGACATGCAGCAGGCCTTCGATCTGTCGCCCAGCATCCGCGGCTTTGCCCGCAACGGCTTTCCGGCCCTGAACGTGGGCGGCACGCCCGCCACCATCGAGATCTACGCCTTCGCGCCGGGCGTGGACCCGGCCTCACTGGAGGTGCACCTGGAGCGCGGCCTGCTCAGCATCGCAGGCGAACGCAAGAGCAGCCTGCCCAGCGCCGACGCCAAGGCCGCCGTCCACATCCATGAGCGGTTCGACGGCCGGTTCCGCCGCGCGCTGAGCATGCCCGACGACGCCGACCCGGAAAGCGTCGAGGCGAAACTGCGCGACGGTGTGCTGCACATCACCGTGCAGCGCCGCGCCTCGGCGCAGCCGCGCCGCATCCAAGTCCAATGACCGCCACTGCAGAAAGGAGCACTGCCATGCCAACCCGTGACATCCAGACCGCCAACCCCGCTGCCGGGCGCCAGCAGGACACTCGCCACAGCGACGCGGCGTTGACACCCCCGGTGGACGTGATCGAGGACAACAGCGGCATCCTGTTGTTCGCTGACCTGCCGGGCGTGACGCGCGACAAGCTGCACCTGCAGGTGGAGGCCGACACGCTGACGATCGAGGCCGAGGCCGATCTGCCGGTGCCCGAAGGCCTGGTCTCCAGCCACACCGAAGTGGGCCTGGCGCGCTTTCGCCGGGTGTTCACCCTGAGCAAGGAGCTGGACACCGAGAAGGTGTCGGCCGAACTCACGCAGGGCGTGCTGAAGCTGCGCATTCCCAAGGCCGCACACGCGCAGCCCCGGCGCATCGACGTGCAGGTGCGTTGAGCGACTGGCGCTGCACCCGCTCGCAAGGCTTGTGGCGGCGGGAGCAGCGCTGGGACGCCGGCTGCGTCCGCTGCGCTGAATGCGCCGAATGGCGGTGTGCGCCCCGGGTGCGCAGGGCCGTACGCTCAGGTTTTCGGGACGCTGACGTCCAGCACGGCGACCGGCGTCGATTCGATGCTGCGGACCAGCGCGACGATGGTCTCGGCGACCACGGCTTCGGAAAACAGAAAGCCCTGGACGCCGTAGCACCCCAGCGACTTGAGCTTCTGAAAAATCCAGTCGTCCTCCACACCCTCGGCGATGACCTCGACGTTCAAGCTCCTGGCCAGGTCCATGGTGGATCTCACGATCAAGGCACTCGATGGGTGGCTGCGCATGTGCCGGATGAACTGCTGGTCGATCTTCAGGAAATGCAGCGGCAGTTGCTGCAGATAGAGCAGCGAGCTGTAGCCCGTTCCGTAGTCGTCGATGCTGATCTTGACGCCCAGATCCATCAGGGTTCTCAGGACGCTCTTGACGTGTGAAGGGTCGGACAGCGCGCTGGATTCCGTGATCTCCACCTCCAGGTAGCGCGCCGGCATCCGGTGCTTGTGCAGCACCGTCTTGATTTCGTCGACCAGGTCAAAGTTGGTGATGTCTCTGGCCGCCGCGTTGACCGCGATGCCGATGACCAGACCCTGCTCGCGCCAGATGTTCCACTGCCGGGCAGCATCGTCGATCACCATCGTGAAGAGCTGGTGCACGAGGTCCGTCGCCTCGATCTTCGAGATGAACTCGTGCGGCATCACGACGCCCCGCTCGGGGTGGTGCCACCGGACCAGCGCCTCCACGCCCAGCACCCTTTTGGTGGCCGTATGTACCTTGGGCTGGTAGTACACCTGAAACTGATGCGCGGCGATGGCGTCGCGAAACTCGGTCAAGACCCAGCTCTTGTCGTCGACGACGTCTCTGGTTTTGCCGTACACCTCCACCTGGGATTGCTTTTCCTTGGCCCAGATGAGTGCGCGCTCGCTCTCTTTCAACATCGAAGAGAACTCGACCTTCTCGAAGGCATAGCAGATCGACACACCGATGCTGCACGTGACCTTGATCGCCACGCCATTGGCAACGATCGGGTGATCCAGCAGCCGGTGAATCTGCCACGCCTGCGCCTCGATGGCCCGCCGGCTTTCACTGTTGAGGATCAACAGCGCGAATTCATCGCCATCCACCCGCGCAAAGTGGTGGCCGTTTTTCAGACTCTCGGCGTAAAAGCGGCCCGCGATCGCCTTGATGATCAGATCACCCATATGAAAGCCCAGCTGGTTGTTGAGCGACTTGAAGCCGTCGATGTCGATCAACAGCAGCGCGTTGCGCCGGTCCATCTGGTAGGTGCTGGTCCCCACGATGTATTCGATATGGCTTCGATTCGGAATGCCCGTGAGATAGTCCGTCCGACTTTGCCGCTCCAGCAACTGGTTGCCGCGCACGATATTTTTGATGGACATGCGCAGCTCATACCACCCGAGCAGCATCACCGTGAAGAAGCCGACCAAAATACCGATGGTGGCCGGATGCAGCTCCTTGAAGTAAATGATCAGCAGCGTGACAGGCAGCACCAACACGAGCGGCAGCAGAAGGTCCAACACGTTCTTGACGTGCCGACTTTCGGGGCTGAACCGGGGCGTGCACAGCTTGCGCATGTCTGGATGCATCGCCACTGCACCATAGGTGACATAACCCAGCAGCCAGAAGACGAGGTTGGCGTTATGCGGTACCTCCAAACTGTTGCTGGTGCCGTGGAAAATCGACTCGCCGGCGGCAAACAGCGCCGTCGCCGTGCAAAGCAAGAGGAATGCCTTCGACTTGTAAACTTCGTTGCTCGACCATATCCACAGCAGCATGCCGATTTCTACATAAGACAGCGTGGGATACACCATCCTGAAGACTTGGGGACGGTCGATGGAAAAGCCATGTTCAAGAATTGTCGGCAGAAAGAGAAACTGCCAGCCGATGAGCAAACAGCTGGTTGCCAGAATCCAGCCCTGAAAAAAACCTTGCCTTGGAAACTCCGGGTGCAGTGAGCAGGCGAATTTCCACAGTGCAATGAACATGCAGATGTGGCCCACGAGAAGAAACCCATCCGCTGGGGACAGACCCGCGCCAAATATGCCATCGGCATCTGTATTGGCCTGAATCAGCGCCCCTGTGAACTGCGCGACGATCGCCAACACCAAGTAGATCCATGGTGCCATGACCTCGGGCTTGTTGGAAACCACTCCCCAGCACATTCCGACAATGCTGTATAAAACAAGTCCGAAATACAGAATGTCGCGTGCACCGAAGCGATCGGCCAGCGGAATGCAAAAAGCGGCCAGCGCACCGATCGTCAAATACTTTTTCCAAGCGACCATATATAGATGTTGTAGGTGGCCAAAAACCGCGATGTGCCACTGACCAGTCGACCAGCATCAGAGCGCTGCATGACCGTCGCATGTCATGCGTGATCTCAACGGGCCCGACTCTGTGGCATTGTTGGGCTCGTCTGCCCCGGGGTACCAGCCTGAGGGTACCTGATCGCCCCCATGCATGCCTTTGTTATTTGATTGCATGAGGTATACAAAACAATACACCTGTCACGTAACGTTTCCTCTCAGGGCAGTCGCTCGCGCGCAGGCCGTCTCATTGCGGTGCGCCACGTTGCTGGCCGGTCCCCCCAGAGACTGCTCCGTCCAGGGTCCAAACCTAAGATGCAACGAACAATGTGGCCAGTCACACGGAGACGAGCACCATGACCAGTTGCCAGTACATGGCGTCGCCCCTGGCAGGCGCGCACTTGGACTTCCTGATCCTCGGCGCCGGCATCTCCGGCATCGGCGCTGCGGTCCACATGCGCCAGCGTTTCCCCGAGAGCCGCGTTGCCGTGCTCGATGCGATGGATGGCTTTGGCGGCACCTGGTGGACGCACCGCTACCCCGGCGCGCGCTCGGACAGTGACCTGTACACCTACGGCTACGGCTTCAAGCCCTGGACGGGCCAGGCCATCGCCACGGCCGACGAGATCCGCAACTACCTCGCCGAAGCGATCGACGAGAACGATCTGGGGCCGCACATCCACTACGGCCACCGGGTCACGGCCGCCCGCTGGTCGTCGCAGGAGCAGCGCTGGATGCTGGAGGTCGCGCGCACGGCCAAAGCGGAGCCGCTGACGCTCACCGCCCGCTTCTTGTGGATGTGCGCCGGCTACTACGACCACGGCCAGGGCTACACGCCGTCCTGGCCGGGGCTGGACGAATTCCAGGGCCGGGTGGTGCATCCGCAGCATTGGCCGCAGGACCTGGACTGCGCGGGCCAGCGCGTGGTGGTGATTGGCTCAGGCGCGACGGCGGCCACGCTGATCCCGGCGCTGGCCGAATCGGTGGCGCATGTGACCATGCTGCAGCGCTCGCCCACCTTCTTTTCGACCCAGCCCCGGGCCCACGCGCTGGAGGCCCCGCTGCGTGCGTTGAACATTCCCGAGGCGTGGACGCACGAAATCCTGCGCCGCGCGCACCTGGCCCGCAGCGCCGAGGTGGTGCGCATGTCCTTCGAGCAACCCGATGCGCTGCGCGCCCTGCTGATCGAGCAGGCCCGCGCTCAGCTACCCGAGGGCTTCGACATCGACCGGCACTTCAACCCGCGCTACCGCCCCTGGCAGCAGCGCGTGGCTCTGGTGCCCGATGGCGACCTGTTTGCCGCCATCCGCAGCGGCCAGGCGTCGGTGGTCACCGACACCATCGAGTGCTTCGACGCGACCGGCATCCAATTGGTCAGCGGCACGCATCTGCCGGCCGACATCGTCGTCACCGCGACCGGGTTCGACCTGCAGGTGCTGGGCGGCGTGCCGTTCGAGGTCGATGGTGCGCCGGTGGACTTCACCCAGCGCGTCACCTGGCGCGGCGTGATGATCGAGGGCGTGCCGAACATGGCCTACGCCATGGGCTACTTCAGGTCGAGCTGGACGCTGCGGCTGGACCTGGTTTGCGACCTGGTGGGGCGCGTGATCGAGCACATGCGCGCGCACGGCCGCGCGGTGGTGATGCCCGCGCTGCGCGCCGAGGACGCCGGCATGCCGCGCCTGCCGTGGATGGAGCCGGACAACTTCAACGCCGGCTACATCCAGCGCGCGCAACACCGCATGTTCCGCCAGGGCGACCGCCATCCCTGGCGGCATGCCATGGAATTCCACGAGGAGCGCATCACGCTGCCGGCCGTGCGGCCCGACGAAAGCGCGCTCCAGTACCGTTGAGCGCAAACAACCCCCGGAGATTGCATCCATGCCTCTTGATCCCCACCTCGCCGTCGTCCTGCAGAACATGGCCGATTCAGACAAGAAACCTCTCTACGAGGGAACGCCGGACGAGGGCCGCGCCGGCTATCTGGCGCTGACCGTGGGCACACGGCAGCCCGCCGAAGTCGTGCCCGTGGCCAGCGTGCAGGACACCACCGTCCCCGGCGCCGCCGGCCCGTTGAAGGCACGCATCTACCGGCCCGAGGGCCCGGGGCCGGTTCCCACCGTCGCGTTCTTCCACGGCGGCGGCTGGGTCATCGGCGACCTGGAGACGCACGACAACATGTGCCGCGACATCTGCCGCGGCGCGCAGGCGGTGGTGGTGGCGGTGGACTACCGCCTGGCGCCGGAGCACCCCTTTCCCGCCGGCATCGAAGACGCGGTGGCTGCCACCCGCTGGGTCGTGGCGCATGCCGCAGAACTGGGCGGTAACGCCACCGTGGGCGTGGCCGGCGACAGCGCGGGCGGTAATTTTTCGGCCGTGGTGGCGCAGCAGTTGCGCGACGCGGGCATCGCGCTGGCGGCGCAGTTCCTCATCTACCCGGCCGTGGACCACGCGGACGCGCGCGACCTCAGCATGGATGAGAACGCCACGGGCTACTTCCTCGAAGCGCCGAACATGCGCTGGTTCCACCAGCACTACGCGGGCAACTGCAGCGACCCGATGGACCCACGCCTGGCGCCGCTGCAGAACCCCTGGCTGGGCGAGCTGCCGCCAGCCATCGTGGTGACGGCCGAGTTCGATCCGCTGCGCGACAGCGGCGCGGCCTATGCCAAGGCGCTCAGCGACGCAGGCAACCAGGCCGAGCACATTGCCGGCCCCGGCATGATCCACGGCTTCTTCGACATGGGCCGCTGGTCGCCAGCGGCGCAGGCCCTGGTGCAGCACAGCATCCGCCGGTTTGGGGAAGTGCTGCGCGGCGCCTGAGCAGGCTTCAGCGCGGCGCCATGCGGATGGCCCCATCCAGCCGCACGCACTCACCGTTGAAGTAACCGTTGGTGATCATGGTCTCGGCCAGCTGCGCGTATTCGTCGGGGTTGCCCAGGCGCTTGGGGAACGGCACGGACGCGGCCAGCCCGGCCTTCACGTTCTCGGGCGCGCCCTGCAGCAGCGGCGTGTTGAAGATGCCCGGCAGGATGGTGTTCACGCGGATGCCCTCGCCCATCAGGTCGCGCGCGATCGGCAGCGTCATGCCGACGATGCCGCCCTTGCTGGCCGAGTAGCTGGCCTGGCCCATCTGCCCGTCCACGGCCGCCACCGAGGCGGTGTTGACGATGGCGCCGCGCTCGCCGGAGTTGTCGGCATCCTGCAGCGGCGCCAGCGTCAGCATGCCGGCCGCGCTCTTGGCGATGCAGCGAAAGGTGCCGACCAGGTTGATCTGGATGACGCGGTCGAAGTTGGCCAGCGGGAAGTGGCGGATCTCGCCCGTGGTCTTGTCGCGGCTGGCGGTCTTGACCGCGCCGCCGGTGCCGGCGCAGTTGACGAGGATGCGCTCCTGCCCGTGGGCCGCGCGTGCCTTGGCGAAGCCGGCGTCGACCTGCTCTTCGCTGGTCACATCGACCTTGCAGAACACGCCGCCGATCTCCTTGGCCAGGGCTTCGCCCTTTTCTTCGTTGAAGTCGAACAGGGCGACCTTGACGCCGGACTTGGCCAGCCGGCGGGCGGTGGCCGCGCCGAGGCCGGAGGCGCCGCCGGTGACGACGGCGGCAATGCTGGAATCGAGTTGCATGGGAAATCCTTCTTTGCGAACAACCAAGAGGTGAAGAATCAGACAGCGGCACAGCAAGGCGCCGGTTGGGGCCACCCTCGCGTGCACGGCGCGGCGGCGAAATCCAGCGTCGGCGCGCAGGGCCGCAGCCCGTCGGAATGCGGTGAAAAGTCTACGGACGCAAGGGCTTGGGCGGCATCGTCCGAACAGACGAATCAGCGCCCGTCAGAGGGGGCCGGAGCCGCCGCGCTCGCCCTTGCCGATGGCGCCTGCAGCACACGGCCTCACGGCTCGATCCGGATGCCGGTCTCGGCAATGGCCTTCTTCCAGTACGCCAGGTCGTCGCGCAACCTCTGTTCGAACGCGGCTGGTGCGTCGGTGGACGGCAGCAGGCCCAGCTGGGTCAAGCGCGCCTGCATCTCGGGCGTCTTGAGCACCTGGTCCACGCCGTCGCGGATGCGGCGCACGACCTCGGGGGGTGTCCGGGCCGGCGCGAACAGTGCGTACCAGCCCGGCACATCGAAGCCCTTGTAGCCCAGTTCGGCAAACGTGGGCACGTCCGGCAACAGCGGCGCGCGTCGGCTGCCCGTGACGGCGTAAGCCCGTACCTTGCCGGCCTGCACATAGGGCAGCGGCGTAGCCAGGTCGCTGAACGACAGCGAAACGTGGCCGGCCAGCAGGTCGGTCATCATGGGTGCGGCGCCTTTGTAAGGCACGTGCACGGTGCGGATGCGGTTCTCACGGTTGAACATCTCGGCGTAGATGTGGGCGGTGGTGCCCGCGCCGTAGGTGCCGTAGCTGTACTTGCCTGGCGATTGGGTGGCCAGCGCGACGTAGTCCTTCATCGAGCGGATGCCGGGGTCGTTGGTGATGAACACCGAGACGGCGTCGGCGACGCGCGCCAGCGGCACGAAGTCCTTCTCCACGTCGTAGGCCAGCTTGGGATAAAGGCTGGGCGCCAGGGCCACCTGGCTGATGGCCAGTAGCAAGGTGTAGCCGTCGGGCGCCGAACGCGCCACATGCTCGTTGCCGATCATGCCGGAGGCGCCCGCGCGGTTTTCCACGACGACGGGCTGGCCCCACAGCCGGGCCAGATCCGTGGCCAGCATGCGCGCCACGATGTCGCCCATGCCGCCAGCCGGAAAAGGCATGACGAGCCGCACGGGCTTGTCGGGATAGGTGTTGGCAAACGTGGTCAGCGGGGCCATGGGCAGGCAGGCCGCCAGGACGAGCGCCGCAATGCTGCGCCTTGCAATCGGCATGAACAGTTCTCCTCGGTGTGATCAGGAGCCACATGCTGGCGCCGCATCGGCATGCAGGCCATCGTCCGAAGGGACGAGTTCGCGGAGCGAAACCGTCACCGTGCACGGGAGCGCGCCGACGCAGGCACAGGCGCCCCGCCGTGCGCCAGGCGGGCACAAAAAAACCGCCAGCGGCGCTGTGGGCGCCGCTGGCGGTTTCGAAGAGACGGCAGGCGCTGCGTGCGCCCGGGGTCAGTGGGCCGCGGCCGGGCCCTTGCGGGCCGCCAATGCCTTGCCGAGCGCCAGCACCAGCAAAGCGCCTGCCACAGCGGCTGCGTAGTGGATCGTGCTGTTCTGAGGCACCTTCAGCATCCACTGCCATTTGTCGGGGTTGGCCAGCGCCGGGTCGGAGACCAGCATGCCGCCTGCGATCCAGCCGAGCAGCATGCCGCCGGCGGTGATGATCATGGGGTAGCGTTCCATCAGCTTGATGACCAGCTGGCTGCCCCAGACGATGATCGGGATGGAGATCAACAGGCCCAGCACCACCAGCAGCATCGAGTGCTCGCCGGCGTTCTGCGCGGCGCCGGCGATGGCGATGACGTTGTCCACGCTCATGACCAGATCGGCCACGATGATGGTCTTGATGGCGGCGAACAGCTTGTCGCTGGCTTGCATGTCGCCGTGCCCTTCACCATCGGGGGCCAGCAGCTTCACACCGATCCAGACCAGCAAGATGGCGCCGATCAGCTTGAGGAACGGCACGTTCAGCAGCGTCATCGCGAACGCGATCAGGATCACGCGCAAGATGATGGCGCCAGCGGTGCCCCAGATGATGCCTTTGGTGCGCTGCGCGGGCGGCAGCTTGCGGCAGGCCAGCGCGATCACGACCGCGTTGTCACCGCCGAGCAGGATGTCAATGATGATGATCTGGCCGAGCGCGACCCAGAATGCCGGTGATGTTAGAAAATCCATATGCTCCTCAGTGAAAGACAGGGTCGACGCGACTCCCATTCGCGGGCCGAATTGGAACACAGCCCAGATGGCGGCGACAAGCTTGCAACCGTCTGCGCGTGCATACTGGCCGCATGCAACGCATGCTCCCCTGCGGCGAACACATCGCCGCACTTGGCCAAGGCACCTGGAACATCGGCGATGACCCGCGTCGGCGCGCCGACGAGATCGCCGCCCTGCGCCGCGGCATTGACCTGGGCCACACGCTGATCGACACCGCCGAGATGTATGGCGATGGGCGATCGGAAGCCCTGGTCGGCGAGGCCATTGCCGGGCGGCGCGACGAGGTGTTCGTCGTCAGCAAGGTCTACCCGCACAACGCCTCGCGCACGGCGATGCCGCGCTCATGCGAGGCCAGCCTGCGGCGCCTGGGGGTCGAGACCATCGACCTGTATCTGCTGCATTGGCCGGGCGCCGTGCCGCTGGCCGAGACGGTGCAGGCCTTCGAGGCGCTGCAGCGGGCCGGCAAGATCCGCCATTGGGGTGTGAGCAACTTCGACGCCGATGGCCTGCAGGAATTGTGGGATGTGCCAGGCGGCAGCGCCGCGCAGACCAACCAGGTGCTCTACCACCTGGGCGAGCGCGGCATCGAATGGGATGTGCTGCCCTGGCAGCGCCGCCATGGCGTGCCGGTGATGGCCTATTCGCCGCTGGACCAGGGCCGGCTGCTGCGGCACAAGGGGCTGGCCGCATTGGCCCGGCAGTTCGACATGGCGCCCGGCGCTCTGGCCATCGCCTGGCTGCTCGCGCAAGACGGTGTGATCGCCATCCCCAAGACCGGCAGCCCGCAACGCCTGGAGCAGAACGCGGCCGCGCTGGCAAGACGCCTGACGGCGGACGAGCTGGCCGCGTTGGACGCAGTGTTCGCGCCGCCGAACGGGCGCGTGCCGCTGGCAATGCTGTGAGCGCTTGAGTGGCAATCGCTTGCCGCTCAAGCTCTGACCCGCACCAACCCTTCCTGTGCGACCGAGGCGACCAGCCGCCCGTCCTCGCTGTACAGGCTGCCTCGGCAGAAGCCGCGCGCACCCGCCGCAGTGGGCGAATCGGTGTCGTACAGCAGCCATTCGTCGACGCGGAAGTCGCGGTGGAACCACATCGCATGGTCCAGGCTCACGCTTTGCACGCCGGGCTTGCGAAAGTCCAGCCCGTGGGGTTGCAAGGCCACGCCCAGCAGGCTGTAGTCCGATGCATAGGCCAGCAGGGCCTGGTGCAGCAGCGGGTCGTCCGGCAACCGGTCGACGGTGCGCATCCAGGTCTGGCCCTGCGGCGCCCAGGTGCCGCAGCCCAGCGGCGGGCGGCCATCGGCACACCGAAAGTCGATCGGCAGCGAGAGCGGCTGGTGCGTCTGCTCGTGCAGCGTGTCGGGCGCCGGCACCGCGGGCATGGCGCGCTGGTGTTCCATGCCCTCCTCGCGCCGGTGGAACGAGGCGGACATGTGAAAGATCGCCTCGCCATGCTGGATGGCGACCACACGCCGCGTCGTGAAGCTGCCACCGTCGCGGATGCGGTCGACGTCATAGACGATCGGCGCGGCCTTGTCGCCCGGCCGCAGGAAGTAGCCGTGCAGCGAATGCGCGGCGTGCGCGTCCACCGTGCGGGCGGCGGCCATCAGCGCCTGGCCCAGCACCTGGCCGCCGAACACGGCCGGTGCGCCGATGTCGCTGCTGGTGCCGCGAAACAGGTTCTTCTCCAGCTGCTCCAGGCGCAGCTGCTCGACCAGCGCGTGCAGGGCTTCGCGCCTGCGCCCGGCCGCGTCAAACAAAGTAGCTCCTGCCTGCGTCCAGCCGCTCGCGGCACTCGGCCACCATGCGCGTGATGAGCGCGGCGCAGGTGGGGATGTCGTCGATCAGGCCGATGCACTGGCCGGCCGATACCACGCCGTTGTCGACCTCGCCGGACTGCAGCGTCGCGCGGCCCCGCACGCCGGCGACCAGCGGGCGGATCTCTTCGAAGGTGCAGCCGCCGGGGCGCCGCTCCATGCCCACGACTTCCTCGGCAATGGCGTTGCGGTAGACGCGCGCAGTGTTCTTCAGCGTGCGGAACAGCAGCGCCGTGTCGCGCTCGCTGGCCTGCACCATGGCCTCTTTGATGTTCTGGTGCACCGGCGCCTCTTGCGTCACATAGAAGCGCGTGCCCATGTTCACGCCCTCGGCGCCCAGTACCAGCGCGGCTGCCATGCCGCGGCCGTCGGCGATGCCGCCCGAGGCCACGATGGGAATCTTCAGCGCGCGCGCCGCGGCCGGGATCAGCACCAGGCCGCCGACATCGTCCTCGCCCGGGTGGCCGGCGCATTCGAGGCCATCGATGGAGACGATGTCCACGCCATTGCGCTCGGCCGACAGCGCGTGCCGCACCGTGGTGCACTTGTGCACGATGGTCACGCCTGCGGCCTTGAAGCGCGCGATGAAGTCCTTGGGGCTGTTGCCCGCTGTCTCCACGATCTTGATGCCGCTGTCGATGATGACGTCCACGTACTCGGCGTAGGGCGGCGGCTTGATGGTCGGCAGGATGGTGAGGTTCACGCCGAAGGGCTGGTCGGTCATCGCGCGCGTGCGCTCGATCTCGGCGCGCAGGGCGTCGGGCGTCGGCTGCGTCAGTGCCGTCAGCACGCCCAGGCCGCCGGCGTTCGAGACGGCCGAGGCCAGCTCGGCCAGGCCCACCCACTGCATGCCACCCTGGATGATGGGGAACTGGATGCCCAGCTGTTCGGTGACGCGGGTCTTCATGCGGGTCATGTCGGGTGCTCCTCGGTTGAAACGGGCGTGGCCGCCAAAGCGGGACGCGGACCGTACCGGCGCTGGCGCCGGCCGGGCTTGTGGCTGGGCAGTGTACGCAGCAGAATTCGTCGCCTCCATCGTCGGAACCGACGGGGGCCGCCGGGCCTGTCTCGCTGGTGTCAGGCCTGCGGCGCTGCGCCGCAGGAGACATGGACCACCTCTCGATACGGCGACACTGGCACCGCCGCCTCGCGCGCCGCCCACCCACACCGTGCCCGCCTGGCGCACAGCCCCGAACGCCCGACGCGATGCCTTCCACCGCCCCCCGCATCCTGCAAGCCAAGCTCCACCCGCCCTCGGTCGCCCACACCGAAGTGCTGCGCGCGGCGATCAGCGACGAGATCGCCGGCACCGCTGCACGGCTGGTGCTGGTGCGCGCGCCGGCCGGCTTCGGCAAGACGACCGCCATGGCGCAGGCGCTGCAGCGCATGGCCGCGCAGGGCATGGCCACAGCCTGGCTGACGCTGGACCGCGCCGACAACGACATGTCGCGCTTCGTCGGCGGGCTGGGTGAGGTGGTGCTGCGCCTGGGGCTGGACGAGACGCATGGCAACGCCGCGTTCGACGCAGTGGCTGCGCTGGCGGCGCACGATGCGCCGTTCACCTTGTTCCTGGACGAGTTCGAGGTGGTGCACGAACCCGCCGTGCTGGGCCTGGTGCGCGAGATCGTGGAACACCTGCCGCGCGGCAGCCGGCTGGTGATCGGCTCGCGCAGCCTGCCCGACCTGGGCCTGGGCCGGTTGCGCGCGCGCGGCCAGCTGCTGGAGATCGACACCGACCGCCTGCGCTTCAGTCTGGAGGAGACCAGCGCCTTTCTCGGCCCGCGCGCCCGCGCTGCGCTGTCGGCCCCGCGGCTGGACCAGTTGCACCGCAAGACCGAGGGATGGGTAGCGGCGATCTGGCTGGCGGCGATGGCACTGGAGCGGCCTGGCGTGGCCGCCGATTTCGTCGAGCGCTTCTCGGGATCGGACCGTGCCGTCGCCGACTATCTGGCCGAAGATGTGCTGGCGCACCAGCCCAGCGCCATCCGCGACTTCCTGCTGCGCACCAGCATCCTGCGCCAGCTGGACGCCTCGGTCTGCCAGGCATTGAACCCGCGCGGCGACAGCGCCGCCATCCTGGATCAGCTGGCCGCGTCCAACCTGTTCCTGACCCCGGTCACCGGCGACAGCAGCGGCCCGGCGACGGCGTGGCGCTACCACAGCCTGTTTGCCGACTTCCTGCGCGCGCAACTGGCGCGCGAACACCCCGACGAGTTGGCGCGGCTGCACCTGGCCGCGTCGGGCTGGTACGAATCGCAGGGCCGACCTGTGCCGGCGATCGACCACGCGATCGAGGGCGGCGACCACCCCTACGCGCTGACGCTGCTGGAGCTGCAGGCCGAATCGTTTCTGGAGCAGGGGCGCATGCGCCTGCTCTCGCGCTGGTTCGGCGCCATCCCCGAGCCGCAGCTGCGCCAGCGCCCGCTGCTGCAGCTGATCGCGCTGTGGGCGGAGTGCTTCACGCACGGCCCCTGGGAGGCGATGGCGCGGCTGGGGGCTTCAGGCTGCCTGCACAGCACGGTGCCCCAGGTGCGCGCCTGCGCCCACACGCTGGTGCCGCTGCTGTGGGCCATGCAGGACCGCTACGACGAGGCCTACGAAGCCGGCCGCGCGGCCCTGGGCCGCCTGCCCACCGGCCTGGCCTTTGCCGACAGCACGCTGCTCAACGCCATGGCCAACATCCTGTCGGTGATGGGCGACCGGCACGCCTCGCAGCGCCTGCTGGACGCCGCCCGCAGCCAACAGGGCCAGGGCAGGGGCAACGCCACGTTCAACCGCATGTACACGGAATCGTGCGAGGGCATCCTGGACCTGCAGGCCGGCCGGCTGCGCCAGGCCACGGCGCGCTTTCGGATCGCGGTCGATTCCACCCACGCGGCGAGCTACCACCACAGCCACGGCAACGCCTGGGCCGGCGTGCTGTACGCCGGCGTGGTGTATGAGGCCAACCAGCTGCTGCAGGCCGAGCATCTGCTGAATGTGTACCTGCCGCTGGCGCGCGACGTGGGCCTGCCGGACCACATGATCCTCTCGCACGTGATGCGCTCGCGCATCGCTTTCCACAGCGGCGACATCGACGCGGCGCTACTGGCGCTGACCGAACTCGAATACCTGGGCCACGCGCGCCAGCTGCCGCGCGTGGTGGCCGGTGCCAAGCTGGAACGCTCGCGCATGCTGCTGCTGCAGGGCAATGGGCCGGCGTCGCGCGATGAGCTGCTGCGTGCCGACGATCCGGCCCTGTGGGAGCGCGAACGCCGACAGCGCTTGCCCGCGCACGATCTGGACTACCTGGCCCTGGCCCGCGCGCGCTGGGAGCTGACGTTCGGCGACGCCCGCGCCGCGCTGACCACGCTCGACGCCGAAATCCACGCGGCGACGGCCGCCGCGCGCGAGCGCCGCGTGCTCAAGCTCAAGCTGCTGCGCGCGCTGGCATGGCAGCGCGCCGGCGACCAAGCCAACGCGCTGACCGGCATCGGCGAGGTGGTGCACGCAGCCAGCCAGGAAGGCTTCATCCGGCTGATCCTGGACGAAGGCCCCGCAGTTGGCCGCCTGCTGCAACGCTTTGCCGCAGCGCAGGAGGCAAGCGCCGCGCGCGGCGACCCCATCCTGGCCGAGTACCTGCAGCGCCTGCTGCACGCCGCCGGCCCGCAGGCCCCGCCGGAGATCGATGCGCCTGCGGCAGGCGGCGACGAAGAGCCGCTGACACGCAAGGAGATCCGCGTGCTGCAGCTGCTGGCCGAGGGCTATTCCAACAGCGCCATGGCCGAGAAGCTGTTCGTCTCGGACAGCACGGTGCGCACGCACCTGCGCAACATCAACATGAAGCTGGACGCGAAGAGCCGCACGCAGGCGGTAGCGATTGCGCGGAAGTTGGGGGTGATCCGGTGAGCGGCCTGGGGCCTCAGTCCGCCACGAACCGCGCCCTGAAACGCTCGGCGTCCGCCTGCAGTTCGTAGGTCACCAGCTGGCCATTCTTGCGATCGGCCAGACGGTACGCGGCAAACAGGCTCCAGCGGCCTTGCGGGTTGTAGCTCGGCGGATCGATCAGCGTGTACATGTGCGGCACGAAGACTTCGTGCAGAAACACCTCGCGGTCGCGGTTGCGGGGCGAGGGGTACAGCTTGTAGGTCGGCGTGGTGATGGTGGCTTCGGCCATGGGTGCGGATCGGCGGCGATGGAAGAACTGCATTGTCGGCCGGACGCAGCCGAGGCCGGCCCGGCGCGCGTCAAGGCCGGCGGAACGAGACGTTCTGGCGCGACCAGTAATGGCCATCGAGCCGGTCCAGCCGCACCTCGCCCCCCGTGGACGGCGCATGCACGAAACGGCCTTCACCCACGTAGATGCCGGCGTGCGTGGGCGTCGAAGCGCGGCGCCCGACGATGACCAGGTCACCGGTGCGCAGTGCAGCAGCGGGCACCGGCTGGCCCCAGCCGCTCAGCTGCGCGACGGTGCGCGGCGCCAGCACCGGCGTGCTGCCGTGGCGGTACACATAACCGATCAGGCCGCTGCAATCGAAACCGCCCTCGGGCGTGTTGCCGCCGTAGCGGTACGGCGTGCCCACCAGGCCCAGCGCGTGCACCGCCACATCGCGTGCGTCCTGGGCGGCAAGGCGGCCAGCCGGCCCGTAGCCACCGGCCGCGCCTGGCGGCACGCTGCCACAGGCCACCAGCAGCAAGGCCGCTGCCAGCGCCAGGCACAGGGCGGCAGCGCGCACCACCGGCCTACTGCCGCAGCACGTCCGCCCCGGCCGGCGGCTTGAACTGGAAGGTCGACGCCGGCAGCGCAGGGTTGACCTGGAACTGGCTGAAGCGCAGCGTGGAGCGCTGGCCGAAGCTGTCCAGAATCTCCAGCACCGCAAGCTCAGGCGCCTTCTCGCCGGCCTTCAGGCCCACCCGCACGCTGGCCAGCTGGCCGTCCTTGGACTTGGGCGTGGCGTCCACCCACTGCAGGCCGTCCTGGTCGGGCGCGGCCTTGAGGTCGAAGTCGGCACGCAGCGCGCTCAGGTCAGGCGCCGCTGCGACCAGCGCAGCCGGTGTCGAGCCCAACACCTGCGCCTGCGGGCGCGACGTGACCTGGTTCAAATCGACATCGTGCATCCACAGCGTCTGGCCATCGGCGACGATGGTCTGCTCGAACGGCTTGCTGTAGACGAAACGGAAGCGGCTGGGCCGCTGGAACTCGAAGGTGCCGGTCGAGTTGCGGCTGCGCGCGGTCTGGCCTTCACGCGGGGGCGAGGTCACGGTCTGCGCGAACTCGGCGCGCCCGCTCTTGACGTTCTTGACGAAGGTTTCCAGGCTGTCCAGCGCATCGGCGCGGGCACTGCCCAGGCCAGCCGCCAACAGCGTGCCGAGCAACAGGGGCGCCAAGGCTCGGCGCGGCAAAGATCGAAGGTTCATGTGCTTGAGAGCCGGCCTGGGCCGGATCGTTCATTCGGGTTCACTCGGCGCGCTCTGGCACCAGAATCTCGCGCTGGCCGCTGCCGCTCATGGAGCTGACGAGGCCGGCCTTCTCCATGTCTTCGACCAGCCGCGCGGCGCGGTTGTAGCCGATCTTCAGATGGCGCTGCACGAGCGAGATGCTGGGCTTCCTGTGCTTGAGCACGACTTCGACCGCCTGGTCGTACATCGGGTCCTTCTCGGCGTCGGAGCCGCCCTCGCCCGGGAAGTCCGTGCTCTCGCCGTCGACCGTGCCGCCTTCGAGCACACCTTCGATGTAGTCGGGCTCGCCCTGGCTCTTAAGGTAGGCCACGACGCGATGCACCTCCTCGTCGCTGACGAAGGCGCCGTGCACGCGGATCGGCAGCCCGCTGCCGCTGGCCATGTAGAGCATGTCGCCCATGCCCAACAGCGCTTCGGCGCCCATCTGGTCGAGGATGGTGCGGCTGTCGATCTTGGAGCCGACCGAGAACGCAATCCGCGTGGGGATGTTGGCCTTGATGAGGCCGGTGATCACGTCCACGCTGGGCCGCTGCGTCGCCAGAATCAGGTGGATGCCGGCCGCGCGGGCCTTCTGCGCCAGGCGGGCGATCAGCTCTTCGATCTTCTTGCCGACCACCATCATCAGGTCTGCCAGCTCGTCGATGATGACCACGATGTGCGGTTCTCGCCGCAGCGGCTCGGGGTCGTCCGGCGTCAGGCTGAAGGGGTTGTAGATGAACTCCTCGCGCGCCTTGGCCTCGTCGATCTTGACGTTGTAGCCGGCCAGATTGCGCACGCCCAGCTTGCTCATGAGCTTGTAGCGGCGCTCCATCTCGGCCACGCACCAGTTCAGCCCGTGGGCGGCCTGCCGCATGTCGGTGACGACCGGTGCCAGCAGGTGCGGAATGCCTTCGTAGACCGACATTTCCAGCATCTTGGGGTCGATCATCAACAGCCGCACGTCGCGTGCCTCGGCCTTGTAGAGCAGCGAGAGGATCATCGCGTTGATGCCGACCGACTTGCCCGAGCCTGTGGTGCCGGCCACGAGCACATGCGGCATCTTGGCCAGATCGGCCACGATGGGGTTGCCCACGATGTCCTTGCCCAGGCCCATGGTCAGCATGGACTTGGCCTCGTGGTAGACCTGCGAGCCCAGAATTTCCGACAGCTTGATCGATTGGCGCTTCGCGTTGGGCAACTCCAGCGCCATGTAGTTCTTGCCGGGAATGGTCTCGACCACGCGGATCGACACCAGGCTCAGGCTGCGCGCCAGGTCCTTGGCCAGGCCCACGATCTGCGAGCCCTTGACGCCCGTGGCCGGCTCGATCTCGTAGCGCGTGATGACCGGGCCGGGCGACGCCAGCACAACCCGCACCTCGACGCCGAAGTCCTTGAGCTTCTTCTCGATCATGCGGCTGGTCATCTCCAGCGTGTCGTTCGAGACGGTCTCCTGGCGCACCAGCGCGGCGTCCAGCAGGTCGACCAGCGGCAGTTTGGAATCGGGCAGTTCCTTGAACAGCGGCTTTTGCCGTTCCTTGGCGACGCGGGTGCTCTGCGGCGGCTCGGCCGGCGCGGCTTCGATCACCACCAGCGGCTTGGGCGCCTTGGCCGCGCGGGCCGGTTTGCCCGAGGCCTCTTCGACCGGCTCGAAGCGGTCGTCGAACGTGCCCTCCTGGCGCTCACGCACGGCCTGTTTGCCCAATGCGAGGTCTTCGGCGACCTCGCGCTTTTCGCGGCGCGACTCGATCAGCGACACCATGCGGGCGCCGACCCGCTCGGCCACCTGGGTCCATGAGAAGCGAAAGACCGCGGCCACGCCGATGATCCCGGCGACGATGGCCACCAGGCCCGAGCCGGCAAACCCCAGCCATTTCAGCGCGAACGGGCCGACCACATAGCCGACGACCCCGCCGGCCTGGCCGGGCAGCTGCGGCTCCAGCCGGTACAGGCGCGACCACTCCAGCGCACAGCTGGCCAGCAGCAGCAACACCAGGCCGCACACGAACACCACAGGCCCGCCGGCCACGCGCGATTCCGGCAGGCGCGGCGCCTGCGGCCCGCGCATCCACAGCGCCAGGCTGGACAGCCAGGCGCGCACCCCGGCGGCCACACACCACCAGACGGAAAAGCCCAGGCTGAAGTAGCTGATGTCGGCCACCCAGGCGCCCAGCCGCCCCGCCCAGTTGCGCGTGGCGCCGGCCCCGCCGGACGTCGACCACGCCGCATCCTGCAGCGAGTAACTGATCAGCGCGATGAACCAGAACGACAGCGCCAGGAGGCCCAGCAGCAGGCCGAATTCGCGGGCGAAGCGCACGATGCCCGAACGTGGCGGCAGCGCCGCGCCATTAGCGGTATTGAGGGTATTGAGCGAATAGGTCATGGGTGCAGAAATCTGCGCCCAAGCTTACCCCAAGGCCCCTGCAGCCCAGGGGCTGCGACCGGCCTCAGGCCAGTGTCGTCAGGCGGTCCTTGATGAGGATGGCGCCGCCTTCCTGGCTCTCGATGTAGCCACGCTCTTCCAGGTCCTTCATGACGCGGCTGACCATCTCGCGCGAGGCGCCCACCATCTTGGCGATGTCTTGGCGCGAGATCTTGTCGCGGATCACCAGCTGGCCCTGCACGTCGGGGCTGGCCTGCTCCAGCAGCGCATGGGCCACGCGGCCGTAGACGTCCATCAGTGCCAGGGATTCGATCTTCTGGTCGGCGCGGCGCAGCCGTTTGACCAGCCCGGTCATGACGGCGCGCGCCATCTGGATGTTGTCGGCGACGCAGCGGTCGAACTCGGCGCGGCCCAGCACCAACACGTCGGTCTGCACCTCGGCCAGCACGGTGGCCGAATGCGGCTCGTTGTCGATCAGGCTCATTTCGCCGACGCAGTCGGCCGGCCGCAGCGTGGCAATGATGACTTCGCGCCCCCGGTTGTCGGTGGTCAGCACGCGACAGCGTCCACTCAGAATGATGAACAGAGCGTTTGACTTGCGGCCCTGCTCGACGACCATTTCCCCCCGCTTGAACCGTTTTTTGCTGACAGCCTGCGCCACGGCATTGGCCTGCTCACCTGTCAGCATGAAGAACAACGGCACGCGCATCAACAGTTCGAGATTCGACAACATCGACATCGACCAATACTCCTTGGTGGTCCCGGCTTCTTTCACCTGGGGCTTTTGCTTTTCTGATCCGAGGCAAAATCCGGCCCCCGCGTTGCGCGCCTTCGGGCCTGCCATTGATTCTGTGTGAAAAGTCTCAAGCTGTACACAGAGAGACCGCGCCCTACTGCTTCGAAAGTACTCCCATGTCGACTGTCAAACACACAAAGGTTCTGATTCTTGGCTCCGGCCCGGCCGGGTACACGGCTGCGGTGTACGCAGCGCGTGCCAACCTGAATCCGGTGCTGATCACCGGCATCGCCCAGGGTGGACAGCTGATGACCACGACCGAGGTCGACAACTGGCCTGCCGATGTACACGGCGTGCAAGGCCCCGAGTTGATGCAGCGCTTTTTGGAGCACGCCGAGCGCTTCAAGACCGAAATCGTGTTCGACCACATCAACACCGTCGACCTGGCCAAGCGCCCGTTCACGCTGATCGGCGACAGCAACACTTACACCTGCGACACGCTGATCATCTGCACCGGCGCATCGGCCCAATACCTGGGTTTGCCATCAGAGACCGCGTTCATGGGCCGGGGCGTGTCCGGCTGCGCAACCTGCGATGGCTTCTTCTACCGCGAGCAGGAGGTCTGCGTCATCGGCGGCGGCAATACGGCGGTCGAAGAGGCGCTGTACCTGTCCAACATCGCCAGCAAGGTGACGCTGGTACACCGGCGCGACAAGTTCCGGGCCGAGCCGATCCTGGTCGACAGGGTCATGGAAAAGGTGGCGGCCGGCAAGATTGAGTTGCAACTGTTTCACACGCTTGACGAAGTCAAGGGCGACGCGACGGGTGTGACCGGCGTGCGTCTGCGCGACACCCGCGACGGCAGCACCCGTGACATTGACCTGAAGGGCTGCTTCATCGCCATCGGCCACAAGCCCAACACCGACATCTTCGAAGGCCAGCTGGACATGAAGGACGGCTACATCGTCACGCAGTCAGGCCTGGCGGGCATGGCCACCATGACCAGCGTGCCCGGTGTGTTCGCCGCCGGTGACGTGCAGGACCACATCTACCGCCAGGCCATCACCAGCGCCGGCACCGGCTGCATGGCGGCCCTGGACGCGCAGCGCTTCCTGGAACAGGAGTGAGCGTCGGCGGCGTCGCCCTCGGGTGCGCCGCTGCCGAGGCAGCCCACAATCTGGCTATAATCGCCGGCTTTGCCCAGTAAGTTCGGCGCACCTTCAAGGTGCAATCGGGCTGGGCAGGGCAAAGACAGGAAACCGCCACCTGCACCTTGGCGAGGTCAAGCTGTAGAACACCGCCCCGGTGCGCGCCCCGCGCAGCACCACAGGCAGTGCCAGCTGTTTGAGAAAGAGTGACCATGTCACGCGTTTGCGAAGTCACGGGCAAAGGCCCGATCACCGGGAACAATGTTTCCCACGCCAACAACAAAACGAAGCGCCGGTTCTTGCCGAACCTGCAGTACCGCCGCTTCTGGGTCGAGACCGAAAACCGTTGGGTGCGCCTGCGCATCTCCAACGCCGGCCTGCGCCTGATCGACAAAAACGGCATCGATGCCGTGCTCGCAGACCTGCGTGCACGCGGCCAAGCTTAAGAGGACACCACCATGGCTACCAAAGGCGGACGCGAGAAGATCAAGCTGGAATCCACTGCCGGCACCGGTCACTTCTACACCACGACCAAGAACAAGAAGACGATGCCCGAGAAGATGCTCATCACCAAGTTCGATCCCAAGGCGCGCAAGCATGTCGCGTACAAGGAAATCAAGCTGAAGTGATGCCAGATGGGCGCAAGCCCGGCACCGCGAAACCCGCTCTTTGCAGCGGGTTTTCTTTTTTCCCGAGCGCCTTGGCGCTGTCGCCCCGGCGCGCACGCGAGATGCCATCGATGCCTAGAATGAACGCCGTGCCCTCCATCCTCAACGCCGACCTGCACTGCCACTCGGTTGTCTCCGACGGCACGCTGATGCCGGAGCAACTGGCAGAGCGGGCCAAAGCCAACGGAGTCGAGCTGTGGTCGCTGACCGACCACGACGAGATCGGTGGTCAGCTGCGCGCAGCGGCAGCGGCGCAGGCCCACGGGTTGCGCTATTTGACCGGCGTGGAAATCTCCGTCACCTTCGCTGGCGAAACCGTGCACATCGTGGGCCTGGGCTTCGATGCACAAGACCCGCGCATGCAGCAGGGCCTGGCCGACACGCGCGATGGCCGTGGGCCGCGTGCGCGCGACATGGCCGAGGGCCTGGCCAAGGTCGGCATCCACGGTGCCTACGAGGGCGCCTTGCAATTCGTCGGCAACCCGGCGCTGGTCTCACGCACGCACTTCGCGCGCTTCCTGGTCGAAGCCGGCCACTGCAAGGACACGTCCGAGGTGTTTCGCAAATACCTCACCGAAGGCAAGCCCGGCTATGTGCCGCACCGCTGGGCCTCGCTCAAGGATGCGGTGGCCTGGATCACGCAGAGCGGCGGCGTCGCCGTCATTGCACACCCGGGCCGCTACAAGTTCACCGCCAACGAAGAGTTCGCGCTGTTCAGCGAGTTCAAGGCCCACGGTGGGCGCGCGGTCGAGGTGGTAACCGGCAGCCACTCGGCGGCCGAGTACGTGGAATACGCGGCCGTGGCACGCGACTTCGGCCTGGCCGCCTCGCGCGGCAGTGATTTTCACAGCCCGGACGAGAGCCACACCGACCTGGGCGCTCTGCCCTACCTGCCGGGCGACCTGACGCCGGTCTGGGAGCTGCTGGCGGATCGCATTCAGTGAATCCGCACGCCTCGCCACTGGCCGGCATCGGGCTGGTACTGGGCGCTGTGGCGTGCTTCTCTGTGCTGGACACCACCACCAAGGCCGTCAGCGTCAGCGTGCCCTTGCTGATGGGTCTGTGGTTCCGCTATGCCTTCCAGGCGATTGCCACCACGCTCGTCGTGCTGCCGCGCCAGGGCCTGGCGATGCTGCGCACCGCGCAACCGGGCTTCCAGGTGCTGCGCGGGCTGCTGCTGCTGGCCAGCAGCCTGCTGGCGTTCTACAGCCTGCGCTTCATGCCGGTCGGCGAGTTCACGGCCATCGTCATGATCACGCCGCTGGTCATCACGCTGCTGGCTGCACGCACCCTGGGCGAGCGTGTATCGCCGCAGCGCTGGGCGCTGGTGCTGGGCGGCTTCATCGGCACGCTGGTCATCATCCGCCCCGGCAGCGAGGCGTTCGACTGGCGGCTGTTGCTGCCGCTGTGCCTGGTGGCCACGAACGCCAGTTTTCAGGTGCTGACCAGCAAGCTGGCCAGGACCGAAGCGCCGCTGACGACGCACCTGTACACCGGCTGGGTGGGCACGCTGCTGGCCTCGCTGCCGCTGCCCTTTGTCTGGGTGCACCTGGAGCACTGGCATCTGTGGGCCGGCCTGCTGCTGATGGGACTGATGGCCACCGTCGGCCACTTCATGCTGATCGTCGGCTACACGCGTGCGCCGGCCGCCACGCTCACGCCCTACCTCTACGGCCAGATCGGCTTTGCCATGCTCGGCGGCTGGTTGGTGTTCTCGCATGTGCCGGACGGCTGGTCCATGGTGGGCATGGTGCTGATCGCTTTCTGTGGCGCAGCCGGGGCCTGGCTCAGCGTGCGCGAGAGCCGGCTGACGCCCATGACCGGCGGTTGACGCCCACCCCCTAGGATCTGCCATGGCCCAGTACTTCGAACTCCACCCCGACAACCCACAGCCGCGGCTGCTGAAGCAGGCGGTTGCGCTGCTGGCCAAAGGCGAAATCATCGCCGTGCCCACCGATTCGAGCTATGCGCTGGTATGCCATCTGGACGACAAGGCGGCGGTCGACCGCATGCGCCGGCTGCGCGGTGTGGACGACCGGCACCACCTGACGCTGCTGTGCCGCGACCTCTCTGAGCTGGCCAACTACGCACGCGTGGACAACAAGCAGTACCGCCTGCTCAAATCCGCCACGCCCGGGGCCTACACCTTCATCCTGGAGGCCAGCAAGGAAGTGCCGCGCCGCGTGAGCCACCCTTCGCGCAAGACCATCGGTCTGCGCGTACCCGACCACAAGGCGCTGCAGGAACTGCTGGCCCTGCACGGTGCGCCGCTCTTGGCCACCACGCTGATCGTCCCCGGCGAGACCGAGCCGATGAACGATGCGCACGAGATCCGCGACCGCTTCGAGCACCAGATCGCCGCCGTGCTGGACGCCGGCGCCTGCCCGTCCGAGCCGACCACGGTGATCGATGTCACCGCCATGGGCCAGGGCGGTGACCCGGTGGTGTTGCGGCAGGGCCGCGGCGACCTGGCGGCGCTCGGGCTCTAGCGCCAGCGGCGGCATCGTCGCGCCGGCCCCTCTGACACAATCGCGCCGGTGAATTTCGACCAACTGATCCAAACCCTGCTGACCTACGCGATCCCGGTGATCTTTGCCATCACCGTGCACGAGGCGGCCCACGGTTACGCGGCGCGGCACTTCGGTGACAACACGGCCTACATGCTGGGCCGCGTCAGCCTCAACCCCATCAAGCACATCGACCCGCTGGGCACCATCGCGATGCCCATCATGCTGTACCTGGCCACCTCGGGTGCCTTCGTCTTCGGCTATGCCAAGCCGGTGCCGGTGCAGTTCGGCCGGCTGAACAATCCAAAACGCGACATGGTCTGGGTGGCCCTGGCCGGCCCCGGCGCCAACCTGGTGCAGGCGCTGCTGTGGGGCATCGTGTTCTACGTGCTGGTGGCGATGGGCGTGTCCGAGCCCTTCTTCGTCAAGATGTGCCAGGCCGGCATGCTGGTCAACGTGGTGATGTTCGCATTCAACCTGTTCCCGCTGCCCCCGCTCGATGGCGGGCGCGTGCTGGTGGGCCTGTTGCCCCACAAGCAGGCCGTGATGGTGTCGCGCGTGGAGCCCTGGGGCTTTTTCATCGTCATGGGTCTGGTGCTGGCCGGCGTGGTCGGCACGCTGTGGCTGCGCCCCATCATGGCCCTGACCTTCGGGCTGCTGGACGTGCTGCTGACCCCGCTGACCTTTCTGATCCGCTAGAGACCCTTCCCATGACCACGCTGCGCGTATTGACCGGCATCACCACCTCGGGCACGCCCCACCTGGGCAACTACGTGGGCGCGGTGCGGCCCTCGGTGCGCGCCAGCCTGGCAGACGGGGCCGAGAGCTTCTACTTCCTGGCCGACTACCACGCGCTGATCAAGATCGACGACCCGCAGCGCATCCAGCGCTCCACGCTGGAGATCGCCGCCACCTGGCTGGCCGCGGGGCTGGACCCGGAGCGCGTGACCTTCTACCGCCAGTCCGACATTCCCGAGATCCCCGAACTCACCTGGTTGCTGACCTGCGTGACGGGCAAGGGCATGCTGAACCGCGCCCATGCCTACAAGGCCGCCGTCGACCGCAACCACGCCGCCGGTGTGGACGTGGACGCCGACGTGACGGCCGGGCTGTTCATGTACCCGGTGCTGATGGCGGCCGACATCCTGATGTTCAATGCCCACCAGGTGCCGGTGGGCCGCGACCAGGTGCAGCACATCGAGATGGCGCGCGACATTGCGCAGCGCTTCAACCATCTGTACGGCGAGCACTTCACGCTGCCCGAGGCGGCCATCGAAGAATCAGTCGCCCTCTTGCCCGGTCTGGACGGCCGCAAGATGAGCAAGAGTTACGACAACACGATCCCGCTGTTCACGCCGCGCGAGCAGTTGCGCAAGCTGATCGCCGGCATCGTGACGGACTCGCGTGGCCCGGGCGAGCCCAAGAGCACCGACGGCTCGGCACTGTTCCAGATCTACCAGGCCTTCGCCGACGCCGACGAGACCGCCAAGCTGCGCCAGGCGTTTGCCGACGGCATCGCCTGGGCCGATGCCAAGCAGGCGTTGTTCGAGCGCGTGGACCGCGAGATCGCGCCCATGCGCGAGGTCTACCAGCGCTACATCGACGACCCGGCCCAGGTCGAGCGCGTGTTGCTGGCGGGCGCCGAGAAGGCGCGCGCGCTGTCGGCCCCGTTCACGGCCCGGTTGCGCACTGCCGTCGGCCTGCGCCGGCTGGAGAGTGCCACCGCAGCCACCAAGGCCACGAAGAAGGCCCGCGCCAACGCGCCGGCCTTCAAGCAGTACCGCGAGTCGGACGGGCAGTTCTATTTCAAGCTGGTGGATGCGGACGGCACCCTGCTGCTGCAAAGCCACGGGTTCGCCGCGCCCAAGGATGCCGGTCAGGCCATCGCGCGCCTGATGCAGGACGGCGCTGCCGGCATGACCGCGCTGGCGGCGCAACTGCAGGAGCCGCTGCCGGGCGCTGCCGCAGCATTGGCCCAGATGGCCGCGCCCAAGGCCGATCCCAGTTCGGTCGCTGGCGAAGAGGACCCAGGCGCCGCAGTCGAGCCGCGCCTGCCCTGACGCTCAGGGCTGCAGCGTCGCCGAGAGCGTGATCTCGGGCACGGCGGCCAGCGCCTTCGAGAGCGGGCAACCGGCCTTGGCGCCCTGCGCCAGTTCCTGGAACTTCTCCTCGGCCAGCCCGTCGGCCTTCGCCGTCAGCGTCAGTGCGATACGGTCGATCTTGAACCCGTCGCCGTCCTTGACCAGGCGCACGCTGGCCTGCGTGTCGGCCTGCTCCAGCGCCACGCCGGCCTTTTCGCAGGCGAACGCGAACGCCATCGTGAAGCAGGCCGCGTGCGCAGCGCCCACGATCTCCTCGGGGTTGGTGCCGCGCCGGTCGTCTTCGAAGCGGCTGCCGAACCCATACGGGTAGTCCTTCAGCGCACCGGTCTCGGTGCTGATGCTGCCCTTGCCGGTCTTGCCGGCGCCCTGCCAATGCACAGTGGCCTTCTTCTCGTTCATGGTGATCTCCTTGGGGTAGATGGGATGGGTGGGCGGCCGGGGCGCGCGCGCGCCCGATGCGTCAGCGCAGCGTGCCCGGGGCGGAATGGGGAGTCGCGCTGCCCACCACCGCGTCCATGCGCGCAGGCTCGATGACGCCGCACAACACGCGGGCACCACTGTTGCCAGCCGGGTTGGTCTTGTAGTCGTCGGCATCGGCGTGCACGACCAGTGCCTTGCCCATCACCGAGTTCTTGCCGGGCACCAGCGTGATCTTGGTATTGGTGAAGCGCAGCGTGGCGGTGCCCTGCGCGCTGGCCGACAGGTTCGGCGCGTCGCCTGCGTGGCGCATGACGTCGTGCTCCGGATGGCCATGGCGGCCCGTGGCCTCCGGATCGAAGTGCCCACCGGCTGCGCCGAAATCGACCGTCTTGCCAGCGGCATCCGGGCCAGGTTCGCACTTGCCGTTGGCGTGGACATGAAAGCCATGCGGCCCAGGCGTCAGCTTCTCGACATTCAGCACGATCTGCACGCCGTCCGGCACGGCCGTCAGCACGGCCTGGCCCGCAGGCTCGCCCTTGGCCGTCATCAGCTTGACGATGGCGCCGGCGGCGGCGCGAGGCGGTGCGCCACTGGGGGCCGTGGTGGTTTGCGCGCTTGCGCAGATTGCCATGGCAGCGATGGGCAACAGAGCGAATTTCAGATGGTTCATGGTTTCTCCAGAGGCGACGAACAGGGCGGCAGCACGATCGGCGATGTCAGGAGCCGGCACTCCATGGCACCCACCCCGCTTAGGCGTCCTGCCGGCCCGCGCGTCGAACGTCAGCACGTGCACCGGCCAGGCGGATGCACAGCTTGACCGCAAGGCACACGGCCGAGGCGGCCATGCAACTCCACGCCAGTGCCATGAAACCGTCGGCCCGCTCAGGCGGCGCAAACAACATCACGGCAGAGGCCACGCACGCGCCCAGGGTCGCCAGATACAGGCCCGCGTCGGCGCGCTCGTCCAATCTGTCCGCCGTGCTGCGCCGGGTCTGCGTCATGGCCAATCTCCATCAGGGTCGGGGCCCGTCGGTGGACAGGCTCCACGCAGCGTAGAACGTCGCCCGCCCGGCCCTGATCGGCTGGTGTGCCGACGCGGCGTAGGAAAGCATCCATCGGCCACGCCGCATGCACACCGCGCGTTGGGTCAGCGTTGGGCGTCCTGCGTCAGCACCAGCATGCCGTGGGCCTCGATGATGATCTCGGCGCCAGGCTCGAACACTTCGGCCTCGTCACCGGGCAGATCCAGGCGTTCCGTGGCCACGCGCAAGCGCCAGGCCGTGCCGAACGATTCATCCTGCGGCAACGTGAACGTGTGGGCCTCGGGCGCGGCGTTGAACATCAGCAGCACGGAGGGGCCATGCTCAGCGGCACCATCGGCGCCGCCGTCAAACACCACAGAAAGACAGCGCGCGGCCGGATGGTCCCACTCGTCCTGCGTCATGGGCAAGCCCCAGACGCTGAACCACACGGCGTCGGGCCGCTCGCCCTCGCCCACCGGCCAGTGGTCGCTGCGCAACACCGGTAGCTCCATGCGCAAGCGGATCAGGCCCGCCGTGAACGCAGCCAGCGCGTCGTCGCGCGCTCCGTCGCGCCAGTCGAACCAGCTGACCGCGTTGTCCTGGCAATAGGCGTTGTTGTTGCCCTGCTGCGTGCGGCCGATCTCGTCGCCGCCCAGCAGCAGCGGCACGCCGCGCGACATGAACAGCGTCGTCAGAAAGTTGCGCTGCTGGCGCGCGCGCAAGGCCAGCACGGCCTCGTCGTCGGTGTCGCCCTCGGCGCCGCAGTTCCAGCTGCGGTTGTGGCTCTCGCCATCGCGGCTGTCTTCGCCGTTGGCCTCGTTGTGCTTCTCGTTGTAGCTGACGAGGTCGCGCAGCGTGAAGCCGTCGTGCACGGTGATGATGTTGATGCTGGCGGAGGGTGGCCGGCGCGAAGGGGCGAAGATCTCCTGCGAGCCCGACAGCCGCGCCGCGAACACCGGCAGGCTGCCGTCATCGCTGCGCCAAAAGTCACGCACCACGTCGCGGTAGCTGCCGTTCCATTCCGACCAGCCCACCGGAAAGCCGCCCACCTGGTAGCCGTAGTCGCCCAGGTCCCACGGCTCGGCGATCATCTTGACGCGGCGCAGCACCGGGTCTTGCGCAACGGCCGAGAGAAACGGCGTGCGGTTCTCGAAAGCACCGGCCTCATCGCGCGCAATGGCGGGCGCCAGGTCGAAGCGAAAGCCATCGACGTGCATTTCCTCGACCCAGTAGCGCAGGCTGTCCATGACCATGCGCAACACGGGCGGCGCACTCACGTCCAGCGTGTTGCCGGTGCCGCTGAAATCGTTGTAGAAGCGCCGGTCTTCCATCAACCGGTAGTAGGCGTCGTTGTCGATGCCCTTGAACGACATCGTGGGCCCCATGTGGTTGCCCTCGCAGGTGTGGTTGTAGACCACGTCCAGGATGACTTCGATGCCGGCGCGGTGCAGCGCCTTGACCATGCCACGGAACTCGGCGACCCCGCCGTCCGTGCCGCGAAAGCAGTAACGCGGCTCGGGCGCGAAGAAGCCGATGGTGTTGTAGCCCCAGAAGTTCGCCAGCCCGGATTCCACCAGGCGCCCTTCGTCGTTGAAGGCCTGCACCGGCAGCAGCTGCACGGCCGTGACGCCGAGCTGCTTCAGGTGTTCGATGGCCGGCGGGTTGGCCAGACCGGCAAACGTGCCGCGCAGCTCCTCGGGCACGGCCTCCATGTCCTTGGTGAAGCCGCGCACGTTCATCTCGTAGAACACCGTGTCCACCATGGGCGTGTTGGGCGGCGTGTCGCCCTCCCAGTCGAACTCGGGTTCGATCACGACGGACTTGGCGGCCACGCCGCCGCTGTCCGTCTCGTCCATGGTCAGGTCTTCGTCTTCGCTGCCCAGCGTGTAGGCGAAGGTGACGGCGTCGCCCCGCAGCGGCCGATCGATGGCGCGGGTGTACGGGTCCAGCAGCAACATGTTGGGGTTGCAGCGCTGGCCATTGGCAGGATCGTAGGGGCCATGCACGCGCACGCCATAGCGCGTGCCGGCGCTGACGCCGGGGATGAAGCCGTGCCAAATGTCTTCGGTGCGCCGCGGCAAGCGGATGCGCTGGACTTCGTGCACGCCTTCGGCATCGAACAAGCAAAGATCAACGGCATGCGCCACGCTGGAGTACAGGGCAAAGTTCGCCCCGCCGTCGCGCAAGTGCATGCCCATGGGCCAAGGGTGGCCCGGTTCGCAAGAGTCAGTCATGAATTCACCAAAGCAAACGCCGGGCCGCGGCGCGAAAAAACGACAAGGCTGGAAGCGCTCAGAACATCAACGCGATGAGGATGATGAGAGGAATGGGCACGCCGAGGAAGAACAAAAGCAATGAAGGCATGGTGGATCTCCGTGGGTTGGTGGGGTTGAAAAAGCAGGGCCAAGCTCAGGCGTCACGCTGGCGGCCGCCCCAGGTCGCAGCCAGGCTGGCGCAGAACGCCCCCAGCAGCAACGAGACGAATAACCACAGCGTGGCGGTGATGCCGGCCTTGCGGGCCTTGTCGGCCGCCGCGCGCGCAGCAGCCTCGGCCTCGCGCGCCTTGGTCTGCATCGCGGTGACGGTGTCGCCGACCCGCTTTTCGGCGTCGGCTTGCGCCAGACCGGTGCGCTCTGCCACCAGCTGCCCCAGGTAGCGTTGGTCCTCAGCAGCCAGCGGCTGGTCGACACCTGCCTGCATCAGGATGCGTGTGACTTCAGCCACGGGCGTGGCCTCGTCGCTCGCCACGGGCGCTGCGCCCGGTGTGGCCGATGCAGCGTCAGCCACCACCGGCTGGCGGCGGAACATCGTGTCGATGAAGTAAGCCATGGGGCCGCCGCTGTCGGCATCGCCGGTCTTGGTCGCCGTCGCAACCGCCGACGTGGCGGCGCCGCCAGCCACAGTGGCGCCGGCCTTCACAGCACCGCCGACGATGGCGCCGATGGCCGAGGTCAGCAGCGCGGCCGTCACCAGCGATGCGATCGCCCAGGACAGAAAGCCGTGGGCCGTGTCGCGAAAGTACACCTCGTCAGAGTGCGTGGCCGTCCAGCGCGTGCGCAGCCGGCCCGCCAGATAGCCGCCCATGCCGGAGGCCAGCGCCTGCGTCACCATGACCCAGACGATGGCGGACAAGCCCAGCGCCATCGCGCCGGCGCCACTGCCCGCGTAGGGCGACAGCGATGTCAGGCCCAGCCCAGTGCCCAGCACCAGCAGAATCAGTGACAGCGCCGCTGCCGCCGCAGCGCCGGCCAGGATGGCGGCCCAGGAGACTGCACTGGCAGGTTGGTCGGCGATTGCGGTGTCGTAGGGCTCGATGGCCAAGGGGGAAGCTGCCACGTGTTCTCCTGTGTTGGGGTGACGCGCCCATTGTTTACAGTGCCCCGCGTGCCCCCCGTCGGACGGCAATGCCGGCCGCTGTAGGAGGAACGAGCAATCACTCCGATGGCATTTCAACCAGCCGCTCAGCCCACAGATCCCAGGGCCTTGATCGCAGCAGTCAACGTTTTCGCGGCGCGGGCATAGCCGTCCCACGGCGTGTTGCCTGCGTCCAGCCGCTCGTGCACGTTGCGAATGTTCCACTGGTCGCTGCCGGCCAGGCCCGCCAGCTCGTCCCAGCCCAGCGGCACCGAGATGCCCAGCCCCGGCCGTGCGCGCGCCGACCAGGCACAGACGGTGGTGGCGCCCTCGCCATTGCGCAGGTAGTCGATGAAGATCTTGCCGACCCGGTTGCGCGGCCCGCTCTTGGCGACAAAGCGCTCGGGGATGGCGCGCGACAGGTGCTGCACGATGGCCTGGGCGAAGCCCTTGACCACCGCCCAGTCGTGTTGCCGGCGCAGCGGCACGACCACATGCAGTCCTTTGCCGCCACTGGTCTTGAGAAACGCCGGCAGCTTGAGCTGCTGCAGGAAGGCGTGGAGCAGCTCCGTGCCCTCCTGCATCTCGCGCCAGGTCGCGCCCTCGCCTGGGTCCAGGTCGAACACCATGCGGTCGGGCTGATCGAAGTGGCTGGCCCGCGCGTTCATGGTGTGCACCTCCACCACGTTCCATTGCGCGGCCGAGAGCAGGCCCTGGGCAGCCGCAATTTCCAGCATGGGCGGGTACTCCGGGTCGAGCGCGGGGTCGAGCTGGCGCACGCCGGGCAGCTTTTCCACCTCCGCATGCTTCTGGAAGAACAGCTGCTTGCCGATCCCGCCCGGCGCGCGCACCAGCGACACGGGGCGATGCTGCAGATGCGCCATCATCAGCTCGCCGACCAGCGCGTAGTAGCGCACCAGCTCGATCTTGGTGGCGCCGGTGGACGCGTCGATGACGCGCTCGGGGTTGGTGACCTTGAGCCGCGTCGACAAGGCATGTGACGGCGCGGCCACCGGGCGCTTGGCCGGCGCCGCCGATGTGGTCGACGTACTCGGTGCCCTGGGCGTGGCGGCAGGCCGCTCACGCACGATGCTGGCCGGCGGTTTGTCGGTGCGCAGTCCATGGAACACCGCATGGCGAATGCGGCCACTGCGCGTCCATTCACCGAAGCTGACCTCGGCGATCAGCGTGGGCTGCACCCAATGCGGCCGGCCCTCGACTGTGGCCGTGTCGGCCAGCGGGCTCTGCTCAGCCTTCAATGCCGTCAGCTGGCGCGTCAGCTGCTTCAACACGGCCTGGCTGAACCCGGTGCCAACGTTGCCGGCGTAGACCAGCTGCCCCTTCCTGTCGTGCACGGCCAGCAGCAGCGAGCCCAGCCCGGTGCGTGTGCCCTGCGGCTCGGTGAAGCCTGCGATCACGAACTCCTGCCGCTGGCTGCACTTGAGCTTGATCCAGCTGTCGGCGCGGCGCGACACGTAGGCGGAATCCTTGCGCTTGGCGATCACGCCCTCCAGCCCCAGCTTGCAGGCCGAGAGCACGACGTCGCCGGGCGGGGCATCGAACACCTCGGAGAAGCGCACCTGCTCGGAGCCATGTTCTTGCAGCACCCGTTGCAGCAGCGCACGGCGTTCCACCAGTGGTTGCGCGCGCAGATCGTGCCCGGCGCAGTAGGGCACGTCGAACACGTAGTAGACGATGGCGCTGGTCCTGGCCGCGTCGAACGACTGCTGCAGTGCGCCGAAATCCGGCACGCCCTGCGCGTCGAGCACCACGATCTCGCCGTCGTACCAGCCGTCGGGCAGTTGCAGGCGCAGCAGCTCGGTGTGCAAGGCCTTGAGCTTGGGCGTCCAGTCGTTGCCGTTGCGGGTGAACAGCTGCACCGATGTGCCCTGCACGCGCGCGAGCATCCGGTAGCCGTCGAACTTGATCTCGTAGACCCACGCGTGCGGGTCGGCCGGTGGCTTGGCGACCAGCGTGGCCAGCTGCGGCGACAGCGTCGCCGGCAGCGCGGCCTTGGGCGGCGTCGTGCCGGTGGGGGCTGCAGCCGGCGGCTCGCGGCCCTTCACGGCGTGCCTTCGAAGCTGGCGTACGAGATCAGGTGGTCCTCCACCTGCACGGCCAGGCGCTTGTCCGCAGGGTCGAAGCTGGGGCCCTTGGGTACGGCCCAACTTTTCATCGTGCCGGCCACCTCCAGGCGGAAGTCATAGTGCAGGCTGCTGGCCCAGTGCTTCTGCACGACGAAGCGCAGCGCGCCGGCGTTGGCCGCGTCACCGCCGTCTGCAGGCTCGGCGGTGATCGCAAAGTTGCGCTTGGCGCGGTAGGTTGTCAGGGCGGCATGGGCGTCCATGTGCCGGATCGTGGCGGCGCCCTGCGCACGGGCGCGTCAGCGGGCACCTGCGCGCACTGTCGGCGTCGCCCGCATCCGCACAGGGAGGGCACGAAGTTCCAAGCGCTGATCCAACATGACCGTCAGCAGGCACGCTGCTGGCCGAGCGCGTGCGCGCGCCGGTGCTACGGGCTGGGCGCTGCGCCCAGCAGCAGAGCGAAGGCCGGCTCCGCCAGGGGCCGGCTGACCAGGTAGCCCTGCAGCTGGTCGCACCGCAACACGCCCAAGGTGTCGGCCTGCTCCTGGGTTTCCACCCCCTCGGCCACCACCTCCATGTGCATCGCGTGCGCCAGCGAGACCATCGTGGAGACCAGCGTCATCGCGTTGTGGTCGGTGTTCATCGTGATGATGAACGCGCGGTCGATCTTCAGCACCTGCGCCGGCAGCTTGCTCAGGTAGGCGAGCGACGAGTAGCCGGTGCCGAAGTCATCGATGGCCAGCACGATCCCATGCGCCCGCAGTCGCTTGAGCTTGGCGATCGTGTCGTCCACATCTTCCATCGCCGCGCTTTCGGTGATCTCCAGGTCGATCCCGGCCTCGCCGGCCGCATCGCCCAGCACCGCAAGCACGCTGTCGACGAAGTCGCTTTTGCGCAGCTGGACGGCCGAGACGTTGACCGCCACGTTGGGCGCCGCCAGGCCGCGTTCGATCCAGCGCCGACGGTCCGCGACGGCCTGGCGCAGCGCCCACGAGCCGACCTCCACGATCAGACCGGTCTCCTCCATCAAGGGGATGAACTTCAACGGCGGCACCAGTCCGACATCCGGGTCCTGCCAGCGGATCAAGGCCTCGGCGCCGACGATGCGGCGGGTGCGGGCGTCCACCTTGGGTTGGTAGTGCAGAACGAACTGCTGGCGTTCCAGCGCGTCGCGCAGGCGCGTCTCCAGCGCGAGCTTCTCAGCGATGGCTTTGCCGACCTGGGCGTCATAGAGCAACACCCGCTCGGATGAGCGCTTGGCACGCTTGACGGCCGCCTCGGCGCTGCGAAACAGCGTCTCGGCGTCGGCACCGTCTTCGGGGTACAGGGCCACGCCCACGTGCGCAGCGATGTGGATGGTGGTGCCGCCACAGGCGAACGCCTCTGCAAAGCAGGCCTTGTACAGGTCGTCCAGCGTCCTCAACAGCTCGATGCCATAGGGCGCGTTCTGGATCACCACCCCGTACTGATCGGGCCCCACACGGGCCAGCCGGATGCGCTCGCCCACGGTGGCCAGCAGACGGCCGGCCACTTGGCGCAGCAGGTCGTCCCCCGCATGGCGGCCCCAGACATCGTTGATGGACTTGAAGCGCTCGATGTCCACCACGCCGATGGCCAGCCGGGTGCCAGCGTCGCTGGCCGCGTCCAGGAACTGGGTCACGCGCTCGTTGAACAGCATGCTGTTGGCATGGCCGGTCACCGCGTCGTAGTAGGCCAGGTGGTTCAGTTGCTCGGCCTGGCGCAAATGGTCCATCGCGAACGACAGGTCGGCGGCCAGCTCACGCAAGAGCTTGATCTCGTCGTCGTCGAAGAAGTCCACATCGTCGGCATACAGCATGATCAGGCCGCGCGTCACTGTGCCGACCACCAGGGGCAAGGCGACGGCGGACCGCGCTCCGGCCAGCAGCGCCGCCTCACGCAGCGCCATCCACGCCGAGGTGGCAATGTCATTGACCACGATGGGCTGCTGCAGCACGACCAGTTGATGGAACTGCGGGCTGCTCCGGCCCACACGCGTCAGCAACTCGGCGCGCAGCTGGTCGAAATAGTCGCTGGTGGTGCCGTCGTGCTCACCCGCCACCACCTCGACACGCATGGGGTGTTCGCACAGCACGCCCACCCACGCCATCTTGAAGCTGCCCGTGTCGATGGCGATGCGGCAGGCACCCTTGAAGAGTTCATCGCGCTCTTTGACGCGCAGGATGAGTGCGTTGATGTCACTCATCACGGTGGAGACCCGGCGCAGGCGTTCGACGCGCTGCTCGGCCTGCTTGCGTTTGGTAATGTTCTCGTGCGCCACCACGACGCGCACCGGGCCATCGCCGGCGAAGCGCGACGCGCGCCCCACGAACCAGGCTGTCTGCCCAGGCATGTCGCACGCATACTCCATCGTGAAGGTCGGCTGCTGACCGAGGATGACGCGCCGGATGCCTGCCGCCATCGCACGGGCCTCGTGCGCCGCCTCGCCATGCGCACTGGCGCAAGCGTCCAGGTAGTTCGAGCCTTCCAGCGTGCGGGCAGCCTGTTCTTCCTGCGTCTGCGCGAACGCGCGCCAGGCGCTGTTGACGGTCAGGATGACGCCCTCGCTGTCGATCACGCACACGTGTTCCAGCAGCGAATCCAGGGTCGAGCGGATGAACTTCTTGGAGGCATCCGCCGCGTCCTGGGCATCCCGGCGCTGCAGAAACTGGCCAATCTGGTCGCCGATCACGCGCGCCGACGCCTGCAGCCGCTGGTCGGGCGCGTGCGTGTGCCGTCCCAGGAAACTCAGCACGCCAAAGACGCGTCCGCCGCTGCCCAGGGGGAACAGGGTCGCGCAGGCCAGACCATCGAGCTTCAGAACGGCCCGGTCGACCAGCCTGGGTTCGTCATTCAGGTCGGCCACCCACAAGGGTTCACCGGTGCGCCATACGCGGCCGGCCAGGCCTTCGCCGGCCTTCAGCACCGGGCCGCCGGCAACGCCGATCGCCGGCAAGTCCACCCCTGGCGCATGCCACTGCACGGCCAGCCGCAGCACGTCGGCGGCTTCGTCGACCTGCCAGAAGCGGCCCACATCCCAGAGCTGCGACTCGCAGATGGCTTGCAGGACGACGCTCAGCGCGCTGTCCATGGTGTCGGCCGCGACGAGTGCGCGCGCCACGTTGTGCTCCAGCCGCAGCAACGTGCCCTCACGTTCGCGCGCCTCGGCCTGGTTCTGCAGAAGACCGACCTGTTGCTGCACCTGGGCGTACAGGTTGCCGTTCTCATAGAAGCGCCCGACCTGCGCCGCTTGCACCGTCAGCGTGCGCAGATCGTGGTCGTTGAAGCGGCCGGACTCCAGCTGGTCCACGAGCAGGACCCAGCCGTAGTGGCTGCGCAGCGACACCATCGGCACCAGCAGGGCGCAGCGCGCAGCCGGACAGTGCCGCAGCACCATGCCGCGCAGGGCGTCGCTGCCGCCGCCCGCGTCGAAACGGCAGGCGCGCGTCGCTTCGCTCTCCAGATCCGGGTCGGCCTGCAGCCGCGAGATCGCATCGGCCAGGCCGTCTGCATCGCCGCACACGACCAGGCGCCTGTCGTCCAGTCCGCCGGGGTCCCGTGCGGACAGCATCACCAGGCGCGCACGAAACAACCTGCGCACGCCCTCGCAGAAGTGGTCCAGCAGCGCGCTCGCCTCGCGTTCGGACGCCAGGCGAACGCCCAGATCGATCAGGGCCGCCAGCCGGTCGTTGGCCTGTTCGAGTTCCTGCGCCTTCTGCGCCAGCTTGTCGGTGACCAGGCGCAAATGGTCGCGGTCGAACTCCGGAACGGCCTGCGGGGCCAGAGCGTTCGCGCTGTCGCGCGTCAGTGCGGCCGCGACGGCGGACAGGATTTCCTCCGGCTCGCAGGGCTTGGTGAGCACATGCAGCACCCCGCAGGCACGCGCCAGGACGCGGGCCTCGTGTTCCAAAAAGCTGGCGGTGTAAAACACGACAGCGGTGCCGGCGATGGCGGGCTCGGCGCGCAGGCGCCGTACGAACTCGAAGCCGTCCATCTTCGGCATCAGGATGTCGCAGACCACGAGGTCGGGCCGCAGCGCACGCGTCTGGGTCAGAGCGTCTTCGCCGTCCTCGGCCTCGGTCAAGTCGTGGCCGGCATAGGTCAGCAGCATGGTGACGAGTTCGCGGTTCAGCGCAACATCGTCGACCACCAATACGCGTGCCATGTCAGCCGCCGCCCCCTGCAGCGTTGTCGTCGCGCAGAACGCCAGCGGCACCACCGCCGGTCAGGAACGCGGCGATCTGACCGACGAAGAGCTCCGGCTCGATGGGCTTGGACAAGTAGCCGACGAACCCGGCACGCATGACGTTCTCGCGGTCGCCGGGCATGGAGAACGCCGTCAGCGCCAGCACGGGAATGCGCTCGCACGCCGGTGCGCGCCGCAATGCTGCAAGCAACGCGTAGCCGTCCATCAACGGCATCTGCAGATCGCTGATGATGAGATCGGGCCGCTCGCGCAGCGCGATGTCCAGCCCCTCCACGCCATTGCGGGCCAGCAGCACCGCGTAGCCTGCGCTGACCAGCAGGTAGCGCACCAATTCAAGATTGGCGGCGTTGTCTTCGACGATCAGGATGCGGGGCTGCATCGTCATGCCCCCGGCAGCGTGAGCGTGAAGCGGCTGCCGCGGCCTGCCTCGCTGTGCACGAGGATGTCGCCGCCCAGCAGCCTGGCCAGCTTGAGGCTGAGGTGCAAGCCGAGGCCGGTGCCTTCAGGATCGGTGCCGTCGCTCTGCTCGATGCGGCTGAACGCACCGAACAGCTTGGTCTGGTCGGCCGTCGTCATGCCGGGACCGGTGTCTTCGATCACGATGTCCGTACGCCCGCCCGAGGCGGCGGCTGTTTGCGACAGAGAGACCCGCACGAAGCCTGCGTTTGTGAATTTGATGGCGTTGGCGGCCAGGTTGATGACGATCTGGCTCAGCGCGCGTCGGTCGGTCAGCAACGGGCAAGCAGCCGCAGGGAGCGTCAGTTCCAGGCACAAGCCCTTGCGCTCGGCCTGCGGGCGCAGCGTGGTGGTGATTTCCTCCAGCACCGCGCGGCCGTCCAGAGGCTCCAGACGCAACTCCACCTTGCCGGCTTCGACCTTCGCCACGTCCAGCAGGTCGTTGATCAATGCCAGCAAATGCCGGGCGCTGCCCTGCACCGTGCGCAGTTGCTTGTCCTGGTCGCCGGTCAGTGGGCCTGGCAGCTTCATCAGCAAGGTGCCGGTGAAGCCGATGATGGCGTTCAGCGGCGTGCGCAGCTCGTGGCTCATGCTGGCGAGGAAACGGTCCTTGGCCTGGTTGGCGTTGGCCAGCTCCAGGTTTTTGGCCTGCAGCGCCAGCTCGAAATTCTTGCGCTCGCTGATGTCGCGGATGGCGCTCATGACGAACGCGCTCTCGTCGGTGTGCAGCGGGGACAGGCTGATCTCGATCGGAAACTCGCTGCCGTCGCTGCGGCGGCCGGCCAGGTCCAGGCCGGAACCCATGGCCCGCTTGCGCGGCTGGAACAGGTAGTTGGCGCGGTGCCCCACGTGCGCCATGCGGTGGCGCTCGGGCAGCAGTTGGTCGACCGAGCGGCCCACCAGGTCACCGGACGCGTAGCCGAACAGCCGCTCCGCCTCGCTGTTGGCGATGACGATGTGTCCTGTCGGGTTGGCGATGACGATCCCGTCGGGCGTCGATTCCAGCAGGTCGCGGAATCGTGCCTCCATCAGTCTGGCGTCGCGCGTCACCTTGATGGGCGTGACGTCCTTCTCGACCAGCAGGATCGATGGCTCCGCCATGTCCGGCAAGGTCACGCGCTTGGCTGTCACATCGGCATACAGCAGCGAGCCATCCTTGCGGCGCCGCACCGATTCGAAGGTGACCTGGCCCTCGCGCAGTGCGTTCTGCATGTGGACGGCATGCTCGCGCACACAGGTGGGGGGGACGATCAGCTCGGCAAGATTGCGCGTCGCAACCTCGGATTCGCCATAGCCGAAAACATTCTGGGCGCTGGCGCTCCAGTAGCTCACCGTGCCCGTCGCGCTGGTCAGGATGACAGCGTCGGGAAAATGGCTTTGCAGCGGGTCTACGACATGGAAGGGGCGCATTTCGCATGCCCTCAGACAAGTATTCAAACTAGATTTTGCACCTATAACGTCGCTTATTGTTTCAGAACAGTAGCGAAACCATTTTCGACATGGTAGTGCCCACCCAACTCCGCTCAGAATCGATCGCCATGCACCCAAAGAACTTTCTGTCCGTCGTCCTTGTGCTGACCATGGGCGCGGCGCGCGCGCAAGACGGCCTCGAAGCCGCACAGGTGGCACGCGAGCGTGGCTGCATGACGTGCCACGGCCTGGTGCGCAAGGCCGTCGGTCCGGGCTTCGCACAGATCGCAGAACGCTACCGGGCTGAGGAGGGGGCCGCGCTGCGGCTGGCGGGCAAGATTCGCCATGGCGCCGTGGGCGCATGGGGCCGCGTCATCATGCCGCGACAGCCGAAGGTGACAGAGGCCGAAGCGCGCCTGCTGGCGGCGTGGGTGCTGGCACAGCGCGGGCCTTGATGGCCGCGCGCGCCCGTCATCCCGGTCACGCAGGGTCGCTGGCCGCCTTGCGCAAGATCAGGTAGATCTGGTCCTTCAGCCCCAGTTTTTCTTTCTTGAGCACCTCGATCTCCAGCCCGGTGCCGGGCTCGATGTGGGATTCCATGTTCTTGATCTTTTGGTCCAGCGTGTTGTGCCGCTCGAACAGGCGCATGAAATGGTGGTCGCTGGACTTGAGCTGGGTGATCAGATCACGGTATTCAGGGAACATGGCGGCTCCTGGGTCAGGCGCCGAGAGCGCCCCGGCGGCGCAGCCACTGTACCGCCGGCCGACGCTTGGGAGGTAGATGTGCGTCAAGCGGTCACAGCCCGCGCAGAAAGTCCACCAGCAGTGCGTTGACCTGGTCCGCCCGCTCGCGCTGCACCCAGTGGCCTGCACCCTCCAGCACATGGCAGCCGCGCAGGCCCGGCAGGGTCTGCGGGAATCGCTCGATGGCCTTGCCCGCAAAGCGCAGCACATCGTCGCGCTCGCCGCCGATGAACAGCGAGGGCTGGCGGATCGGCGCGTCGCGCCACGGCATCAGCAGCTCCCACGAGCGGCGCACCGCGCGGTACCAGTTCAGCCCGCCACGAAAGCCGGTGCGCTGGTACTCGGCGATGGCGTAGGCCAGATCGTCTGCGTTGACCCAGGCGGGCATCTGCGGCGGGTCCTGCATGTGGTGCAGGAAGCCCGTGCCCGGTGTCAGCATGCCGGCCGTGTCGGCCCCACCCTCCCCCGACATGCTGAAGGTGACGCGGCGCATCGTCGCAGCCACGTCGGCCTGCAGTTCCGCCTCGGCCACGCCGGGCGCCTGGAAGTACTGGATGTAGAAATCGCGCACGCCCTTGCGCTCCAGCGCGCTCAGCATGTCCATGGCCGCAGGCGGTTGGTAGGGCACGCTCATGCCGACCACAGCACGGAACACGTCGGGCCTCAGCAGGGCGGCATGCCAGGCGGCCGGTGCGCCCCAGTCGTGGCCGACGACCACGGCCTCGCGCTCGCCCAGCGCGCGCACCAGCTCGGTCAGGTCGCCCACGTGGTGCAGCAGGGTGTATTGGTCGGGGTCGGCCGGCGCGTCGGTGCCGCCGTAGCCGCGCATGTCGGGCGCCACGGCGCGGAAGCCGGCCTGTGCCAGCGCGGCCAGCTGCGCGCGCCATGAGACCCAGGATTCCGGAAAGCCATGGCACAGCAGCACCAGCGGGCCAGTGCCCTGGATGGCGGCGCGCATGCGGATGCCGTTGACGGAGAAGGTGTCGAGCGCGAGGGTGGTCATGTTGCTCCTTGGGGTGTCGGCAGGCATCGTCGGCCGGCGCGCGGCATGCGGGGCGATCGAGCGCGGTGCGAACGAGCGACATTCTGTAGCGTGGCGGCCAGTCTGCAAGGGCACCGCGCCTACAGCCAGCGGCTGCCTCTGCGGACACGGCCTGCGCCCGCAGGCCTGCACAATCTGCGCAAGATCCGATGACCCCTGGGAGACCACCGATGAGCGCCTTGCCCGAACGCCGACCACCCCGCCATTTCTCCATGCTGCGGGGGTTTCACCTGGCAGACTTCTTCACGTTGGGCAACGCCGCCTGCGGCATGGCCTCGGTCTTCTTCGCCATGCAGTACATGGCAACGGGCGAGTTGCGGCACTTCCTGCTGTCGGCGCTGATGACGCCGATCGCGCTGGTGTTCGACGTGTTCGACGGCCGCATCGCCCGATGGCGCCAGCAGCACTCGTCGCTCGGGCGCGAGCTGGATTCACTGGCCGACATCGTCTCCTTCGGCGTCGGTCCGGCAGCGCTGGGTTTTGCAGCCGGGCTGCAGGGCGGCTGGGATGTGGCGGCCATGATCTATTTCCTGTGCTGCGGCGTGAGCCGGCTGGCGCGCTTCAACGTGACGGCCGAGAACCTGTCCGAAGGCGGCGACAAGGTGGCCTACTTCGAAGGCACTCCCATTCCCACCAGCGTGGTGCTCACTGCAGTGCTGGCGGCGGCGGGCTGGCTGGGCCGCACCGGGGATGCGGTCTGGGGCGGCAGCCTCCTGTTGGGGCCGTGGGAACTGCATCCGCTGTCGTTGCTGTTCGCACTGTCGGGCACGCTGATGATCAGCAAGACCTTGCGGATCCCGAAGTTTTAACCAAGCCCTGTAACCGGTTTCTGTAACCGGTTACTACTAGGGTGATCCTTGATGCGCGCAGTGCGCATCGGGTGCTTCAATCGCGTGGCCGCTGGACCGGCCCCGTCCATCCCCCAAAGGAGATTCGATTGATGCAACGCCGCCACTGCCTCGCTGCCCTGGGCGCAGCACTCGCCACCACTTTCTCCTCTGTCGCGCTGGCCGCCTGGCCGGAGCGCCCCATCACGTTGATCGTGCCCTGGGGCGCGGGCGGCGGCACCGATGCGGTGGCCCGCATCATTGGCGCCGAGCTGGAGAAAGACCTCAAGCAACCCATCAACGTGGTGAACCGCACCGGCGGCAGCGGCGTGGTGGGCCACCAGGCCATCGCCTCGGCCGCGCCGGACGGCTACACGCTCGGCATCCTCACGGTGGAAATCGGCATGATGCGCCACGCCGGGCTGACCCAGCTCTCGGGCACCGACTACACGCCGCTGGCTTTGATGAACTTCGACGCCAACACCATCCTGGTGCGCAGCGACTCGCCCATCAAGACCGCCAAAGACCTGTTGGACAGCGCGCGCGCCAACCCCGGCAAGCACAAGGCCAGTGGCACGGGCCAGGGCGGCATCTGGCATGTGGGCATGGCGCAGTGGCTGGTGGACAACAAGCTCAGCGGCAACGCCATCGGCTGGGTGCCCAGCAACGGCGCAGCGCCTGGTCTGCAGGACTTGCTGGCCGGCGGAGTGGACGTGGTCTCGTGCTCACTGCCCGAAGCGCGCGCGCTGATCGAAGGCGGCAAGGTGCGCCCGCTGGTGCTGCTGGCCTCCAAGCCCGACAGCATCTTCCCGCAGGTGCCTCTGTACACCGATGCCAGCGGCAAGACCTGGAACGCCGGCGCCTGGCGCGGCATTGCCGGCCCCAAGGGCTTGCCCAAGGAAGTCAGCGACCGGCTCGCCGCCTCGCTCAAGAAGATCTTCGAAGGGCCGGGTTACCAGGACTTTCTGAAAGCGCGCGGCTTTGGCGCGCTGTACGCCGAACCGGCGGCGTTCGCCAAGTTCATGGCCGAGAAGGACAACGACTTCGGCGTGGTGATGAAGGCCGTGGGCATCGCCAAGTGATGCAGCCCGGGGCATGCTGCACCGGCATGCGGGCAACGCGCTGAGCCACGCCGCATGCGAATCCACGACAGCCTGATCGGGGCGGTGCTGCTGCTGCTCTCGCTGGCGGTGCTCTGGCACGTGCAGAGCTTCCCGCCTGCGCCCGGGCAGCCGTATGGCCCGGCGCTGTTCCCCGGCCTGATCGCGGCCGGCATGGCGCTGGCATCGGCCGCACTGGTCTGGCAAGGCTGGCGTGCCGGTGGCCCGTTGCTGGTGGCCGGCAAGGGCCTGCGCTCGGGGCGGCACTTCGCGGCGTTCATCACGGCGCTGGTCGGCTCGGCGCTCTACATCCTCGCGGTGGATGCGGTGGGCTTCATCCTGTGCAGCATGCTCGTGCTGGTCACGCTGCAGGTGGCGCTGGGCGTGCGCATTCCCGTTGCGCTGGGCGTGGCGCTGCTGGCCACCCTGGTCATCCACACCTGCTTCTACAAACTGTTGCGCGTGCCGCTGCCCTGGGGCTGGCTGCAGCCCATCGCCTGGTAGGCATTCCGAAGGAAGTCGATGGAAGCGGTTCTGCAAGCCTTTCAGCTCGTCGCGACACCGCAGGTGGCGGTGGTGATGCTGCTGTCCGGCATGTTCGGCATGTTCGTGGGCTCGGTGCCGGGGCTGACAGCCACCATGGCCACGGCGCTGCTGGTGCCGATCACGTTCTTTCTGCCACCGGTGCCGGCGATTGCCGCCATCGTCACGGCCACGGCGATGGCGATCTTCGCGGGCGACATTCCCGGCGCGCTGTTGCGCATCCCCGGCACGCCGGCCTCGGCCGCGTACACCGACGAGTCCTATGCGATGACGCGCAAGGGCGAAGGCGAGAGGGCGCTGGGCATTGGCCTGGTGTTCTCGTGCATCGGCGGCCTGTTCGGCACGGCGGTGCTGATCGTGGCCGCACCGGCGCTGGCCGAATTCGCGATCAAGTTCAGCTCGTTCGAGTACTTCTGGCTGGTCTCGCTCGGTTTGACGTGCGCCGTCTTCATCACCAGCAGCGCACCGCTGAAGGGCGTGATCACGCTGTTCCTGGGCCTCCTGATCGGCTGCGTGGGGCTGGAGAACCCGGCCGCGCACCCGCGCTTCACCTTCGGCAGCACGGAGTTGCTGGGCGGCGTGAGCCTGATCCCGGCCATGATCGGCATGTTCGCGATTTCCGAGATCCTGCGCTTCACGCTGACGACCGAGCAGATCGGCAGCTTCAACCAGCAACTGGGCTCGGTGTTCAAGGGCATGGGTGGGCTGATCCGCAAGTACCCGCTGCAGACGCTGCGTGGCAGCGTGCTGGGCACGGCGGTGGGCATCCTGCCCGGTGCCGGCGCCGACATCGCGGCGTGGATGTCGTTTGCGATGAGCAAGAAGCTCTCGAAAGAGCCCGAGAAGTTCGGCACCGGCCACCCCGAGGGCCTGGTCGAGGCAGGCGCGGCCAACAACAGTGCGATCGCCGGTGCCTGGGTGCCGGCACTCGTCTTCGGCATTCCGGGTGACTCGATCACGGCCATCGTGATCGGCGTGCTCTACATGAAGAACATGAACCCCGGTCCGATGATTTTCATGAACAACGCGGCCAGCGTGTATGCCGTGTTTCTGGTCTTCATCGCCGCCAATCTGCTGATGCTGCCGCTGGGCTGGGCCTGCATCAAGGCTTCATCACGCCTGCTGCGCATGCCGCGCAACATCCTGATGCCCATCATCTTGCTGTTCTGCCTGGTGGGCGCGTTCGCGATCAACAACTCGGCGTTCGATCTGTGGGTGCTGCTGGGCTTCGGCGTGGCGGCCTGGCTGCTGGAGGACAACGGCTTTCCGATCGCACCGGCCATCCTCGGGATGCTGCTGGGCAAGATGCTGGAGGAGAACTTCATCACCTCGATGATCAAGTCCGACGGCCAGTGGGGCGCCTTCGTCGAGCGGCCCATTGCCGGGGGGCTGGCGCTGTTCACGGTGCTGCTGTGGGTCGGCTCCGGCTGGCTGGCCTGGCGGCGGCGCAGCAGGAAAATGGCCATATGAACGACACCACCGCCCCCCTCTACGACCCTGCCGCCCTGACCACCGTCGCCGCCACGCTGCTGCAGCGCGCCGGCCTGCAGGACGCCATGGCGCAGAGCGTGGCACAGACGCTGGTCGACGGCGATCTGCTGGGCCACGACACGCACGGCCTGAACCTGCTGGCGGGCTACCTGAAGGAAATCGAGACCGGCGCCATGGCGCGCAGCGGCGCGCCCGAGCTGCTCTCCGACCGCCCGGCCGCCGTGCTGTGGGATGGCCGGCGCCTGCCCGGCCCCTGGCTGGTGCACCAGGGGCTGGATCTGCTGTTGCCGCGGGCCCGCACGCTCGGCACGGCCACGCTGGCCATCCGCCGCAGCCACCACATCGCCTGCCTGGCCGTGTACATGCTGCGCGCGCTGGACGAAGGCATGCTGATGCTCTTGGCGTGTTCCGACCCGAATGCGGCCAGCGTTGCGCCTTACGGCGGCACGCAAGCCGTGTTCACGCCCAACCCGCTGGCACTCGGCTTTCCGCTGTCGCAAGGCGGTGTGCTGGTGGACATCTCCGCCTCCATCACCACCAACGGCATGAGCAACCGCAGGCATGCGGCCGGCGAGCGCTTTGCCGACGAGGTGCTGATCGACGCGAAGGGCCAGCCCACCAACGACCCGGCCGTGCTGTTTGCCAAGCCGCCGGGCACGCTGCTGCCGGTGGGCGGCATGGGCCACGGGCACAAGGGCTACGGCATGGCGCTGCTGGTCGAGTCGCTGACGGCTGGGCTGGCCGGCCACGGCCGCGCCGATGCACCCGAGGGCTGGGGTGCCACCGTCTACATCACACTGCACGACCTGGCGGCCTTCGGCGGCAAGGACGCGTTCGTGCGCCAGATGGACCACGTGGCCGCGCAATGCCGTGACAACGTGCCGATCGACGCGCGGCGGCCTGTGCGCCTGCCGGGCCAAAGCGGCCTGGCGCGACGTGACGCCGCGCTGCGCGATGGGCTACGGTTGCACCCGGCGATTGCACCGACGTTGGTGGCGGCCGAGGCGCGCTATGGCGTGCGCCTTGCGGACGCATTGCGGCACGGCGGCTGAAGCACCACCGATCAGCACCCCAAGGTGATCATCTGACTTGACGGGTGGACCGCAGCGGTCAGAGGCCGCAGGTCGCCTGGGATGGCCAGAGCACCATGACCCACCGCGCTAACCTGCCCCGACAGCGGGCGGTCAGTGCGGCGTGTCGGAGTGCATGCGCACCTCGCCGCTTTCACCCATGCCGGTGGGGGGCTTGCCCGTCACCGCCGCCTTGGCGATCTTGAACAACTGCAACAGCTTGTTTTCCTTGACATCCCAGTAGTGGGCGTGGGTGATCGTCACCTCGATCAAGGCCACATCGGGGTCGTCCACGCCGCCGGGAAACCACGCTTCCGTCATCTTGTTCCACAGCTCACGCGCCTTGGCTTTGTCCTGGCTGACGACGGCCGTGCCGGAGACCGAGACATAGCTGTCCGCGCCCGGGTCGGCGTAGCTCACGTTGACGGTCGGCTCGGCGCTCAGGTCTTCCACGGAATCGCCCTTGCGCGACATGAAGAACCACAGCTTGTCGTCCTCGTCCATGCGCTTGTTCTGCGTCGTCATCGGGCGGGCGTGCAGGTGGCCGTTGGAAGGGTGACGCGTCGTGAACATTGCAAAGCGGATGTCTTTGATCAAGTCCCACAGTTGCTCGCGCGATTGCGTGGGTGTGTTGGCTTCGCTCATGGTGTCTTCCTTTCGAGTGGATGGCGCTGCACGGACTGGTGCAGGCGCGTGCCACGATTGAAGACCCCTGGCGCGCCAGCTTCCATCGGTCCGGGCGCCGCACCCCTGTAGGGCGCGGCCTGCCCCATTGGCGCACGCACGGGTAGCCGAGGTGTGGCTCCACTTTTTCTGCGCTGAGCGTGCGTCTCAGCGGGCCGTTGAGGTTCGCTGCGAAGCGCTTCGGCCGCGCCTGCGGTGCGCGTCTTGCCCGGCCCCCAGGCGTGGATCAGGCGCCTGCGATGGCGCCGTCCACCACGGCCTGGGCCTCGGCAAAGATGCGCTGCAGGTGCGCATCGCCGCGCGTGCTCTCGGCGTAGATCTTGTAGACGTTCTCGGTGCCCGAAGGCCGCGCCGCGAACCAGCCGCCAGCGGTGCTGACCTTGATGCCGCCGATGGCCGCGCCGTTGCCCGGTGCGTTGCTCAGCACCTGGGTGATGGGGTCGCCGGCCAGCTCGGTCGAGCTGATCTGCGCCGGCGTCAGCTTGCCCAGCAGCTTCTTCTGCGCGGGCGTGGCGGGCGCGTCCTTGCGGCTGAACACCGGGTTGCCGAAATCGGCGGCCAGTGCGGCGTAGAGCGCGCCCGGGTCGCGGCCCTCGCGCGCCGTGATCTCGGCCGACAGTAGCGCGGCGGTGATGCCGTCCTTGTCGGTCGTCCACACCGTGCCGTCGCGCCGCAGAAAGCTGGCGCCCGCGCTCTCTTCGCCGCCGAACCCGAGCGAGCCGTCGAACAGGCCATCGGCAAACCACTTGAACCCCACCGGCACCTCGTGCAGACGCCGGCCCAGCCGTGCAGCCACACCGTCGATCACGCTGGTGCTGACCACCGTCTTGCCGACGGCGGCGCTCGGGCTCCACTGCGGGCGGTTGCGGAACAGGTAGTCGATGCACACCGCCAGGTAGTGGTTGGGCGGCAGCAGGCCGGTGCCCGGCGTCACGATGCCGTGGCGGTCGTGGTCGGTGTCGCAGGCGAAGGCCACGTCGAAACGGTCCTTCATCTTCAGCAACCCCTGCATGGCGTGCGGCGAGGAAGGGTCCATGCGGATCTGGCCATCCCAGTCCAGCGTCATGAACGCAAAGCGCGGGTCCACCGTCTCGCTGACCACCGTCAGGTTGATCTTGTAACGTTCTGCAATCGCGGCCCAGTAATGCACGCCGGCGCCGCCGAGCGGGTCCACACCCAGGCGCAGACCCGAGCCGCGGATCAAGTCCAGATCGATCGCGCTGGCGAGGTCGGCCACGTAGGTGTTCAGAAAATCATGGCGGTGCGTGGTCGAGGCCGCCAGTGCCTGCGCCAGCGGCACGGTGCGCACGCCGGACAGGCCGGCCTGCAGATACTGGTTGGCTGCCGCCTCGATCGGGCCGGTGATCTCGCCGCCGGCTGGGCCGCCGTTGGTCGGGTTGTACTTGAAGCCGCCATCCTTCGGCGGGTTGTGCGAGGGGGTCACCAAAATGCCATCGGCCAGGCCGGATGTGCGGCCCTTGTTGTAGCCCAGGATGGCGTGCGAGACGGCCGGCGTGGGCGTGAACTCATCACCTGCAGACAGTTGCACTTCGACACCATTGGCGGCCAGCACCTGCATGGCGCTGGCCACAGCCGGCTCGGACAGCGCATGCGTGTCCGCCCCCAGGAACAATGGCCCGCTGATGCCCTGCGCCTGGCGGTAGTCGCAGATGGCCTGCGTGATCGCCAGCACATGCCAGTCGTTGAACGAGCGGTCCAGCGCCGAGCCACGGTGGCCCGAGGTGCCGAAGGCCACGCGCTGCGCAGCCACGCCCGGGTCGGGCCGCAGGTCGGCATAGGCGCCGCGCACGGCGGCCAGATCGATGAGGATGTCGCTGGGGGCCGTCTGGCCGGCCAGGGGGTGAAGATGAGCGCTCATGTGAGTCCTTTGTTGTCGCCCGAAAGCATAGCGGAGGCGGCCCCGCCGGGCGACCCCGCAGGGCCCACCAGCCACACCGAATCTGCGATGCCGCAGCCCAACGTTCAGCGGATCACCAAGCCCAGCGCCCAGGGACCGAGCATCACGGTGAACATTGTGATCAGCACGACGCCCACGAGATTGAGCACCAGCCCGCCGCGCGCCATCTCGCCGATGCTGACGGCGCCGGTGCCGAACACGATGGCGTTCGGCGGTGTGCCGACCGGCAACATGAAGGCACAGGTCGCGGCCAGGGCGGCCGGGATCAGCAGCGTCATCGGGTCCGTGCCGATGCCGACGGCCACACCGCCCAGGATCGGAATGAAGGTGGCGGCCGTGGCCGTGTTGCTGGTGATCTCGGTGAGGAACAGCACGATCAGCGTCACGGCTGCGATCAACGCCACGATCGGCAACACGCCCAGGCCGATGACCTGCTGGCCGAACCACTTGTCCAGGCCGCTGGCCGCCACCGAGGCCGCCAGCGACAAGCCGCCACCGAACAGCAGCAGCACGCCCCAGGGCAGGCCTTCCTCGGCGTCCTTCCAGTTCAGCACGGCGCCGCCGGGCTGCGAGCCGGGCAGCAGGAACAGCAGCAGGCCGGCGGCCAGCGCGACCACCGTGTCGTTGAACAGGCGCAGCCATGGCCATTGCGTGCCCAGATCGCCAAGGCTGATGAGCAGGCTGGGCACGATCCAGCAGAACGCCGCCAGCATGAACACCAGGCGCACGCTTTTCTCACCGCGGCTCAGGCTGCCCAGCTCGGCGATTTCGGCCTCGATCATCTGTTTGCCGCCGGGCACCTCGTCGAGGTCGAAGCGAAACATCACGCGGGTGATCAGCAGCCAGGCCAGCGCGATGAAGCACACCACGATCGGCACTCCGAGCATCATCCACTGCGCAAATCCCACGTCCTTGCCGAGCTCCTTGCTGATGTACCCGGCGACGATGGCGTTGGGCGGGCTGCCTAGCAGCGTGCCGAGGCCACCGATCGACGCCGACCAGGCGATGGCCAGCACCAGGCCCACGCCGAAGGTGCGCACGTCCTTGTCCTTGATCAGGTCGCTGACCTTGCGCCCCGCTGCCAGGCCGGCCCGCACATCGGGCGCGCCATGGGCGGCCCGGTTGCTGTTCTCGGCCACCAGCGCCAGGATGCTCAGGGCGATCGGCAGCATCATCAAGGTGGTGGCGGTGTTGGACACCCACATCGACAGGAAGGCGGTGGAAATCATCATGCCCAGAATGATCTGGCGCGGATGCGTGCCCACAGCGCGCAGGGTCGCCAGGGCGATGCGCCGATGCAGGTTGACCTTCTGCATGGCGATGGCGATCAGGAAGCCACCAAGGAACAGGAAGACGATGGGGTTCGCATACGGCGCCGTGGCCTGCGCCACCGTGCGGTCCGTCATCAGCGGGAACAGGATGATCGGCAGCAGCGCCGTGACCGACAGCGGGATCGCCTCGGTCATCCACCACAGGGCCATGAGCGTGGCCACGGCCGCGACGACGCGCCCATCGACGGACAGATCCGATTGACCCAGCAGCAGGAACACCGCGCCCGCCACGGCCAGCCCCACCGCCCGCAGCATCCAGACACGACCGGTCGACCGTACGGGCGGCCGGTCTTCGGGCCCCTGGTCGAACTCACCTTGCTCGCGGACGATGCCAGAGGATGTTGTGGTCATGGATTGGCTCCTCGTTGTGCGGGTCAGTTGCGCAGATAGCGCGCTTTCAGCCCAGGGTTTTTCTGCAAACTGTGCGCAAGCATGCAACCCGCACCATATCTGAACAATCGGTGCTAGCGCGATTGCGCGCAGCACGAACGTGGCTATAGGCTGTCGGCGCTCAGGCCGTCGACCCCCGCTCCACGATCCTGAACCCCACGTCGACAACCGGCTGCGCCACCTCCTCCCCCCGGCACCGTGCCAGCACCATCTGTGCGGCCAGTCGCCCGATCGCCGGCCCGTCGATCAGCACCGTACTGAGCGATGGCAGCACATGCGCCGCGAAGTCCGCATTGCCGAAGCCGCAGACCGCCAGATCCTGCGGCACGCGCAGGCCACGCGCCTGGGCCTCGACCAGCACACCCTGCGCCAGCTGGTCCGAACTGCAGGCCACAGCCCGCAGGCGCGGCGTTTGCGCCAGCAATTCGGCCAACGCATGGCGCCCAAGCGCCAGGCTGCTGGGCGCCTCCACCAGAACCGTCGGCACAACACTGCCAAACGCGGCCTCGAACCCGGCCTTGCGCTGCAGCGCGCGCTGGTCGCCTGCCGAGGCGATGCCCACATGCCGCCAGCCCCGTGCGCGAAACCAGGCGCCCACCGCACGGCCCACCTGGCCTTGCGAGAAGCCGACCAGCATGTCCACCGGGTCGGCCGTCATGTCCCAGGTCTCCACCACCGGAATGCCGGTGCGCCGCAGCCGTGCGCGCACCGCGGCGTCCTGCACCAGACCGACCATCACGATGCCGTCGGGCTGGCGGCTGACCATGGTGTGGAGCACCAGCTCCTCGCGCGCCAGGTCGTAGCCGGTCTGGCCCAGCAGCAGCTGGTAGCCCGCGGCCGCCAGCGTCTCGGTCAACGCCTGGACCGAGGGCAGGAACTGCGCCACGGCCAGCGCCGGCACGATGCCCGCCACCATGCGGCTGCGCTTGGACTTGAGGCTGCCGGCCAGCAGGTTGGGGATGTAGCCGGTGGCCTGCACCGCCTGCTGCACGCGCGCAATCGTTTTGGCCGAGACCACGCCGGGCCGGCTGAGCGCGCGTGACGCTGTGATCAGCGAGACCCCCGCGGCACGCGCGACGTCGTGCAGCGTGGCGGGCTTGGTCGACGTGTAGGACGTGTCCATGGGCAACGATGGGAGGCTGGGTCAATCTGCGCAGGGTCTGAACAACCCGCTTGACGCAGAAAATGACAACGATATCATTCGGTTCGTCGAAGTCGTCGTACAACAAGCATAAATCTACCCAAAAAGACGAATAGACGTCTGACATCCTCGGAGATGACGCCGTCGTCATTTCGCACCATTTACGTTCTGGAGACGCCCATGAAGAAGTTGCTGACCGCTGCCGGCCTTGCCCTGGCCACCTTTGCCGCCGCCGCCCAGGCCTGGCCCGAAAAGAACGTCACGCTGGTCGTGCCCTTCCCGCCCGGCGGCTCCACCGACCAGGTGGCCCGCGCCGTCGCCCCGCTGCTGACCGAGAAGCTCAAGCAATCCTTCCTGGTCGACAACAAGTCCGGCGCCACCGGCACCATCGGCGCCACCTTCGTCACGCGCGCCCAGGCCGATGGCTACACCTTCCTCGTCACGTCGCTGGGGCCGCTGGTCATCGTGCCGCACCTGCTGAAGACGATGCCGTATGACGCGTTGAAGGATTTCGACCACATCACCGTGGCCGTGCAGTCGCCCAACGTGCTGGTGGTGCCTGCCAACTCCCCGCACAAGACCCTGGCCGACGTGGTCGCCTTCCACAAGGCCAACCCCGGCAAGATGACGCTGGCCTCGGCCGGCAACGGCTCCAGTGACCACCTGACGGCCGAGCTGTTCTGGCAGCAGATCGGCGCCAAGGGCATCCACGTGCCCTACAAGGGCGGCGCGCCGGCCCACACCGACCTAATGGGCGGCCAGGTCGACGCCTCGTTCCAGAACGTCAACTCGGTGCTGCAGTACATCAAGGGCGGCAAGATGCGCCCGCTGGCGGTGACCAGCACGAAGCGCTCGGCCGTGCTGCCCGATGTACCCACCATGGCCGAGGCCGGCGTGCCGAACGTGGAAGTCACCTCCTGGCAGGCCATCGTCGCGCCCAAGGGCATGCCGCCGGCCGTGCGTGAGAAGGCCCATGCCGCCTTCGTCGAGGCGCTGAACAACCCCAAGGTCAAGGACCAGTTCACCGGCATCGGCTTCGAGATGGTGGCCAACACGCCGGCCGAGTTCGCCGCATTCCAGCAGAAGGAACACGCGCGTTGGAAGAAGGTCATCGAGACCGGAAAAATCTCGATTGAGTAAGCCCCACCGAGACCACGCCGCCATGCCCAGCGACAGCATCGCCCACATCCGCCTCTCGTCCTGCTACTTGCCGCTGGCCACACCGATCAGCGATGCCAAGGTGCTGACCGGCCGGCAAAAGCCGATGACCGAGATCGCGATGCTGTTCGCTGAAGTTCAGACGAAGGACGGCCACCAGGGGCTGGGGTTCAGCTACAGCAAGCGCGCGGGCGGCCCTGGCCAGTTCGCGCATGCGAAGGAGGTCGCACCGGCCCTGATCGGCGAAGACCCCAGCGACATCGCCAAGCTCTGGACCAAGCTGTGCTGGGCCGGCGCGTCGGTGGGCCGCAGCGGGCTGGCGGTGCAGGCCTATGGCGCGTTCGACGTGGCGCTGTACGACCTGAAGGCGCGGCGCGCCGGGCTGTCACTCTCCAAGCTTCTGGGCTCGCACCGCGATTCGGTGCGCTGCTACAACACCTCGGGCGGCTTTCTGCACACGCCGATCGACCAGCTCAGTGTCAACGCCGCTGCGTCCATCGAACGCGGCATCGGCGGCATCAAGCTCAAGGTCGGCCAGCCCGACGGCAAGATCGATATCCAGCGTGTGGAGGCCGTGCGCAAGCACCTGGGCGATCACGTGCCCCTGATGGTCGACGCCAATCAGCAATGGGACCGCCCCACCGCCCAACGCATGTGCCGCATCTTCGAGCAGTACAACCTGGTGTGGATCGAGGAGCCGCTGGACGCCTACGACCACGAAGGCCACGCCGCGCTGGCCGCCACCTTCGACACGCCGATTGCCACCGGCGAGATGCTGACCAGCCTGTCCGAGCACTACGACCTGATCCGCCACCGCGCGGCCGACTACCTGATGCCCGACGCGCCGCGCGTGGGCGGCATCACGCCCTTCCTCAAGATTGCCGCGCTGGCCGAGCACGCCGGCATCGCCCTGGGCCCGCACTTCGCAATGGAGTTGCATGTGCACCTGGGCGCCTGCTACGCCACCGAGCCCTGGGTCGAGCATTTCGACTGGCTGGAGCCGCTGTTCAACGAGCGCCTGGAAACGAAGAACGGCCGCATGCTGGTGCCCACGCGGCCCGGCCTGGGGCTGTCGCTCTCCGAGCAGGCCCGCAGCTGGACGCGCGAGACCGTGGAGATCGGCCAGCGCACCTGATCGCCGCCACCGCCCCACAGAACCACGAGCCGAGACCCCGATGCCTACCCAAGCCCCGCTCTACATCACCATGCACGAGGCCGACAACGTGGCCATCGTGGCAAACGACGGCGGCCTGCCGGCAGGCACCGTGTTCCCCGATGGCCTGACGCTGGTCGACAAGGTGCCGCAAGCGCACAAGGTCGCGCTGGTGGACATCCCCGAAGGCGGGGCCGTGCGCCGCTACAACGTGACCATCGGCTACGCCAACCAGCCGCTGGCGCGCGGCAGCTGGGTGCATGAACGCCTGCTGAAGATGCCGGCCGCGCGCGAGCTGGTCGGGCTGCCGATCGCCACCATCAAGCCCGAGCCGCAGCCGCCGCTGGAGGGCTACACCTTCGAGGGCTACCGCAATCTGGACGGCTCGGTCGGCACGCGCAATATCCTGGCCATCACGCAGACCGTGCAGTGCGTGGCCGGCGTCACCGATTTCGCGGTGCAGCGCATCAAGGCTGAGCTGCTGCCCAAGTACCCCCACGTGGACGACGTGGTCGCCCTGTCGCACACCTACGGCTGCGGCGTCGCCATCGACGCGCCAGGCGCCGAGATTCCGATCCGCACGCTGCGCAACATCAGCCTGAACCCGAACTTCGGCGGCGAGGTGATGGTCGTCAGCCTGGGCTGCGAGAAGCTGCAGCCCGAGCGCCTGCTGCCACCTGGTTCCATCCCCATCGTGGACGAACGCAACGTCGCCGACGTGGGCGTCAGCGCCGAGGCCAAGCTCGACGTGGTCTGCCTGCAGGACGAGGCGCACGTGGGCTTCATGTCCATGATCGACTCCGTCATGCGCCAGGCCGAGGAACATCTGGAGCGCCTGAACACACGCCGCCGCGTGACGGTGCCGGCTGCCGAGCTGGTGGTGGGCGTGCAGTGCGGCGGCAGCGACGCGTTCAGCGGCGTCACCGCCAATCCCGCCGTCGGTTTCTGCACCGACCTCCTGGTGCGCGCCGGGGCCAGCGTGATGTTCAGCGAGGTGACCGAGGTGCGCGACGGCATCGACCAGCTCACCTCCCGCGCCAGCACGCCCGAGGTGGCCGATGCCATGATCCGCGAGATGGCCTGGTACGACGCCTACCTGGACAAAGGCCGCGTCGACCGCAGTGCCAACACCACGCCGGGCAACAAGAAGGGTGGCCTCTCGAACATCGTCGAGAAGGCCATGGGCTCCATCGTCAAGAGCGGCAGCTCCCCTATCTCGGGCGTGATCGCGCCGGGCGAGAAGTTGAAGCAAAAGGGCCTGATTTACGCGGCCACCCCGGCCAGCGATTTCATCTGCGGCACGCTGCAACTGGCCGCCGGCATGAACCTGCACGTCTTCACCACCGGCCGCGGCACGCCCTACGGCCTGGCCGAAGTGCCCGTCATCAAGGTGGCCACGCGCGACGACCTGGCGCGCCGCTGGCACGACCTGATGGACATCAACGCCGGCACCATTGCCACCGGCGAGAAGACCATTGCCGACGTCGGCTGGGAGATGTTCCAGCTGATGCTGGACGTGGCCAGCGGCCGCAAGAAAACCTGGGCCGAGCAGTGGAAGCTGCACAACGCCCTGGTGCTGTTCAACCCGGCACCCGTGACCTGACACGGTTCAAGCCAACCCTCATCCCACACACAAGGAGCAACACATGAAGATCGGATTCATCGGCCTGGGCATCATGGGCGCGCCCATGGCCCTGCACCTCGTCAACGCCGGCCACGAGGTCACCTATGTCAAGCGCGGCAAGACCAACGCAGAGATCGCTGCCAGCAGCGCCACGGGCGTCGCTACGGCCAAGGAAGTCGCGCAAGCGGCAGACGTCATCATCCTCATGCTGCCCGACACGCCCGACGTGCAGGCCGTGCTGTTCGGCGAAGCCGGCGTGGCCGAGGGCTTGTCAAAAGGCAAGACCGTCATCGACATGAGCAGCATCTCGCCCATCGAGACCAAGGCCTTCGCCGAGAAGATCGCGGCGCTGGGTTGTGACTACCTGGATGCGCCCGTCAGCGGTGGCGAGGTGGGCGCCAAGGCTGCCAGCCTGACCATCATGGTCGGCGGCACCGAGGAAGCCTTCGCCAAGGCCAAGCCGCTGTTCGAGAAGATGGGCAAGAACATCACGCACGTGGGCGGTGTGGGCGACGGCCAGACCACCAAGGTGGCCAACCAGATCATCGTGGCGCTGAACATTGCCGCCGTCGGCGAAGCCCTGCTGTTCGCCAGCAAGGCCGGTGCCGACCCGGCCAAGGTGCGTCAGGCGTTGATGGGTGGCTTCGCGGCCAGCCGCATCCTCGAAGTGCATGGCGAGCGCATGATCAAGCGCACCTTCAACCCCGGCTTTCGCATCGCTCTGCACCAGAAGGATCTGAACCTGGCGCTGGCCGGCGCCAAGTCCATGGGCGTGGCCCTGCCGCAGACGGCGAGTGCTGCGCAATTGATGCAGGCCTGCGCCGCACAGGGTTGGGACCAGCTCGACCATTCGGCACTCGTCAAATCGCTGGAGCTGATGGCCAACCACCAAGTTGCGCCGGACTGAGCGCGCGGCCCACGCCCACCCCGTACAACAACAGGAGCACACCATGAGAGACAACCGACTGCGCACTTTGTGGAAGTCTGGCGGCGCCGCCGTCAACGGCTGGCTGGCCATTCCGAACAGCTTCTCGGCCGAGACCATGGCCCAGCAGGGCTGGGATTCGCTGACCATCGACCTGCAGCACGGCGTGGTCGACTACCAGGCCATGGTGACGATGCTGCAGGCCATCTCCACCACGGAGACGGTGCCCGTGGTGCGCGTGCCCTGGCTGGAGCCCGGCATCCTGATGAAGACGCTGGATGCCGGCGCCTCGGCCGTCATCTGCCCGATGGTCAACACGCGCGAGGACGCGCAAAAGCTCATCGCCTGGACCAGCTATGCACCGCGCGGCACGCGCAGCTTCGGCCCGGTGCGCGCGCTGCTCATCCACGGCGCCACCTACCCGGAGCAAGCCAACGACCACATCGTGCGCTTCGCCATGATCGAGACCGCGCAGGCGCTGGACAACCTGGACGACATCCTCTCCGTCGAAGGGCTGGACGCGATCTACATCGGCCCGTCGGACCTGTCGCTGTCGCTGGGCTGCCGCCCGGTGTTCGACGATGTGGACCCGAAGGCGCAGCAGGCCATCGACCACATCCTCGCGCGCGCCAAGGCGCACGGCGTGGTGGCCGGCATCCACAACGGCAACGCGCAGGGCGCACTGGCACGCATCGCCCAGGGCTTCCAGTTCATGACGGTCAGCTCCGACGCGCGGCTGATGGCCGCTGGCGCGCAGCAGATCGTGGCCGCCATGCGGGCCAAACCATCGGCTGCGCCGGCCAGCGGCTACTGACCGAACAACAAAGAGGAGACAAGCCCATGCAGCATGCAACGCAGCGCGACCGCCGCCACTTCCTGAAAGCCGCCGCCGGCACGGCCCTGACCACCGCCGCCACCCTGGCCGGCGCGCAGTCCTTCGATTTCAAGCCGGCCCAGCGCTACCCCGACCCGTCGGTCTACATCCTGGACCCGAGCTTTGCCAGGTACCGCATCTACAGCAGCACCATCGAGCAGGTGGGCACCGGCATGCGCTGGGCCGAGGGGCCGGCGTACTTCCCCGAGACCGGCACGCTGATCGTCTCGGACATCCCGAACAACCGGCTCATGAAGTTCGAGGAGAAGACCGGCAAGTTCTCGGTGCACAAAGAAGGCGTGAACTGGGCCAACGGCAACACGCGCGACCGCCAGGGCAGACTGCTCACCTGCGAGCATTCCGTCACCCGCCGCGTGGTGCGCACCGAGAAGGATGGCAGCATGACCGTGCTGGCCGACAGCTTCGAGGGCAAGCGGTTGAATGCGCCGAACGACATCGTCGTCAAGTCGGACGACAGCATCTGGTTCACCGACCCGCTGTTCGGCATCAACGGCGAATGGGAAGGCGCGCGCGCCAAGCCCGAGCAGGCCACCACGAACGTCTACCGCATCGGCAAGGACGGCAAGGTCACGGCGGTGGTCACCGACATCTTCAACCCGAACGGCCTGGCGTTTTCGCCGGACGAGAAGAAGCTCTACGTCGTCGAGTGGAAGGGCACGCCGAACCGCAGCATGTGGAGCTTCGACGTCTCCAGCGACGGCACCACGCTCTCGAACAAGACCAAGCTGATCGACGCCGACGGCCCGGGCGCGTTCGACGGCTTTCGCGTGGACCGCGACGGCAACCTGTGGTGCGGCTGGGGCTTTTCCGGCGCCTTCGCCCCGCAGGCCACCGACATCGGCGGCGGCATGAAGGCGCACCTGCCGATCGCCAGATCGGACGAGATGGATGGCGTGAAGGTCTTCAACAAGGACGGCAAGCCCATCGGCTTCATCCGCCTGCCCGAGCGCTGCGCCAACCTGGAGTTCGGCGGCCCCAAGCGCAACCGGCTGTACATGGCGAGCTGCCATTCGCTGTACGCGCTGTACGTGGAGGCGCACGGGGCGGTATGAGGCCTTGGGGCCGCTGCACAATCGTGTGCCGGTCCCCACCACGAGGTCGTCCATGTCCGCCCTGAAAGCCGTCGCTTACCTCAGCACTTCCGCCACGCTGCTCTCTGAACCCGAACTGGAGGCCTTGCTGCTGCAGGCCCGCGCGTTCAATCGCAGCGTCGGCGTCACGGGCGTGCTGCTGCACCACGACGGCAGCTTCTTCCAGTACTTCGAAGGGCCGGACGACCCCGTGGCGCAGGTCTATGCCCGCATCCGCCGATCCAGATGCCACCACACAATCTTCGAGCTGTACCGCGGGCCGATCGCGCAGTGCGTCTTCGCCAACTGGCAGATGGGTTTCGCCCAGACTCCGCGGTCGGCGATCCTCAAGCTCTCGCAGGCCGAGTGGAAGGCGACCGCAGCGGCCATCGATGGCACTGAGCAGCCTTCGGAAGGTCTGGAGCTGCTGACCGACTACTGGAAAACGACGGCGCCCTGGGGCAGCATGCACTGAGCGCGGCACGTGCTACGTGTGCAGGCGCATGGGGCGGCGTGGGAACGCGGACCAGAGCCGCGATCAATAAGCGTCAGGCCACGCTGCGCGCCGTCACCCGTGCGGCTGGCTTGCGCGCCGCCTTGCCCAGCGCCTGCTCGGCCCACTTGTTCAGGCTGGTGCCACTTCTCGCAGCAGCCTTGAGTGCGGCCGCATGGATCTCGGGCGCGATGCGCAGCATGACCTTGCCGCTGGCAGGCTTCTCCGGAGCCGAACCGAGTTCCTGGGACGCCGCCAGATAGTCGTCGATGGCGGCGTGGAAATGGGTCTCGAATTGGGCAACGGACTCGCCGTGGAACGAGATGATGTCGTCGATATCTTGAACGCGGCCCACGATGACCTTGTCTTCCGTGTCGAAGACCATGCTGGTCACGTACCCCTTGTAGGACATGGAATTGGTCATGGCTGCTTCCCCATTCTCTCGATGAACTCCCGCACCGCCGCAACGCGGTAACGCAGCGCTTCCTTACCGGGGTGCGGCCGGTGCAGCGTCATCTTGCGACCGTTGAACTCGAACGTGACGGAAGAGCCCGCGCCCTCAACGACCCAGCAACCCAGCGCCTTCAGCAAAGACTCGACCCGCGCCCATTCGATGTTTCCATTGATGGGGCTGGCGAAAACTTTTTCGAGCGTCTTACGGTGCGTCCCGTTCATCGGGAAATGATAGCATTTTCACGGTCGACTGCAATCATGGCGAGAGCGCCTGGGCCCACCTGGAACCGCGGCTGGATCGGCAGGCGATGGCCTGGGAACCCAGGACCAGCCCCCTCACTCCACCACGATCTTCTGCTCGCGGATCACCTTCTCCAGCAGCGCGCTTTCGTCGGCCAGCAACTTGCGGAATTCCGCCGTACCCACCTGCACCGGCTCTGCGCCCAACTCGGCGTAGCGGCTCTTCACGCTGGCCTGTGCCACCGCCTTGGCCACCGCCTCGCTCAGCCGCGTGACGATCTCCGGCGGGGTGCCCTTGGGCGCCCAGGCGCCAAACCAGATGTCCAGGTTCGCGCCTTCGAAGCCCTGCTCGCCGACCGTCGGCACATCCGGGAAGAACGGCGAGCGCTTGGCGCTGACGACGCCCAGCAGCTTGGCCTTGCCGGTGCGGATGTGCGGGAACGCGATGCCCGGGTCGCACACGAAGTCGGCCTGGCCCGACAGCACGTCCTGCAGCGCCGGGGCCGCGCCGCGATAGGGCACATGCGTAATGGCCGTGCCGGTGGCCAGCTTGAACAGCTCGCAGGCCAGATGCGGCGGCGTGCCGGTGCCGGCCGAGGCATACGACAGCGTGTTGGGCTTGGCCTTGGCCAGCGCCACGAGTTCCTTGGCGTTCTTGGCCTCCATCTGCGGCTTGGCGACCAGGTACATCTGCGTGCGGCCGATGGCGGCCACGGGCATCAGGTCGCGCGAGGGCAGGATGGTGGACTTGAACAGCCAGGGGTTGGCCGTCTCGACCGAGGTCGGCGCGATCAGAAAGGTGGTGCCATCAGGCGTGGCGCGGATGACTTCGGACGCAGCGATGTTGCCGCTGGCGCCGGGCTTGTTGTCGATGATGACGGTCTGGCCCAGCGTCTCGGTGAGTTGCTGCGCCACGATGCGCGCCATCACGTCGGTGCTGCCGCCGGGCGCGAAACCGACGACGATGCGGATCGGCTTGGTCGGCCAGGTGGTCTGGGCGTGGACCGTGCCCAGGCACAGGGTGGCAGCGGCCAGCACGATGGCGCGGCGCAGGGGTTTGAAGCTGGTTGGCATGGTGGGGTCTCTTTCGTGGGGATCGGGCGGGGTCAGGGCGGGGCCGTTCAGCCAGCCGCCAGCAGCTCGCGCAGCTTGAACTTCTGGATCTTTCCGGACGGTGTGGACGGCATCGTGTCGCGCACGATCAGGCGTTCGGGGATGTACTGGACGGCCACCTTCTGCGACTTCAGGAACTCGACCATGCTCTGCAGGTCGATGGTCTGGCCCGGCCGTGGCACGACCACCGCGCAGGCGCGCTCGCCCAGGCGCTCGTCGGGGTAGGACACGATGGCCGCATGCGCAATCGCCGGGTGGCGGTACAGCAGCGATTCGATCTCGACCACCGGGATGTTCTCGCCGCCGCGGATGATCACGTCCTTGCTGCGGCCGGTGATGCGCACGTAGCCTTGTGCGTCGATGCGCGCCAGATCGCCGGTGTCGAACCAGCCCTCGGCGTCGGTGCCGTTCAGGTGCGGGCGGCGCAGGTAGCCGCCGAAGTTGGAACACGCGCGCAGCAGCAGCTTGCCGGGCTCGCCGGCCGGCAACGCGTTGCCATCGATGTCGACCACCTTCAGCTCGACGCCCGGCAGCGGCAGGCCGTCGGTGTTGAACGAGCGCTCGTCCGCATCGTCCAGCCGCGTCAGCGTGACGGCGCCGTTCTCGGTCATGCCCCAGGCCGAGACGATCTTGGCGCCCAGCGCCGCGCGCGCCTGCTCGACCAGCGCGCCGGGAATCGGCGCACCGGCACACAGAAAGCTGCGCAGGCTGGGCACGCCCTCGCCACCCATCTCGGTGACGGTGCGGGCCAGGTCGGTCAGGAACGGGGTGGACGCCATCGTGAACGTGGCGCGCTCCTGGCGGATCAGTTCGACAGCTTTCTTCGGCTCCCACACGTCCTGCAACACGGCGCTGGCCTGCAGCCAGATCGGCATGATCAGGCCATACATGAAGCCCGTCTGATGCGCCATCGGTGAGGCCATCAGCACCACGTCGTCCGCACCCAGATGCAGCCGCTCGGCATAGGGCACGATGTTGGCGAGCACCGTGTTGGCCGAGTGCATGACGCCCTTGGGCTCGCCCGTCGTGCCCGAGGTGTAGATCAGCTGCGTGACATCGTCCGGCCCCGGCCGGTGCGCGCGCAGGATCTCGGCGGCATCCGGCGCGGCTTCCCAGGCCGGGCCGCTCAGCAGCGCTTCGAAACTGTGCGGTGCAGGTTCATTGCCCTGCAGGGCGCCGACCACCACCACGTGCTCGAGGTGCGGCAAGCTGGGGCGCAGGCCTTCGAGCATCTGCGCGAAGTCGAAGCCGCGAAAGCTCTGCGGCACGATGGCCACCTTGGCCTCGCCGTGCTGCAGCATGAAGGACAACTCGCGCTCGCGAAAAATGTGCATGAGAGGGTTCATCACCGCACCGATGCGCGAGCAGGCCAGGTAGACCAGCGTGAACTGCCACCAGTTGGGTAACTGCACGGCGACGATGTCGCCCTTCTGCACGCCCAGACGCGCCAGGCCCACGGCGATGCGGTCGGCCATGCGCGCCAGTTCGCGGTAGGTGAAGCGCGTGACGGCGCCACCTTCGACCTGTACGGCCGTCAACGCGGTCTTGTCGGGCACGGCCAGGGCGGCGGCGTCCAGCGCGTCGTTGATGGTGCGCTCGCGCCAGTGGCCCTGGGCCACCATGGCGGCGCGGCGTGGGGGGATGAGGACGGCATCGAATTCCATGGGGTGTCTCCTTGTCGTGGTGCGTTCAGGCCGGCACGGCTTTGCGGCCAGCACGGGTGCGCGCGATGATGGTTTTCATGATCTGCGCCGTGCCGTCGCCGATCTGAAAGCCCAGCACGTCACGCAGCCGCTGCTCCATCAGCCCGCGGTCGTAGCCGCCGTGGCCAAAGCTCAGCAGGCACTGGTGGATGGCGTCATAGGCCAGCTTGGGCGCCCACCACTTGCACATGGCCGCCTCCGCGCTGTGCGGCGCGCCCTTGTCCTTGAGCCACAGGGCCTGCAGGCAGAGCAGCCGCGCGGCTTCGACCTGCGTGTCGTAGTCGGCCAGCGGATGCGACACGCCCTGGAACGCCGACAGCGGCTTGCCGAAGGCTTCACGCTGGGCCACGTACTCCCAGGTCTCTTCCAGCGACACGCGGGCCACGGCCAATACCTGCAGGCCGATCAGCGCGCGCGAGAAGTCAAAGCCCTGCATCACCTGCACGAAGCCCTTGTTCTCGTCGCCCAGCCGGTGGTCCACAGGCACGCGCACGTTCTCGAAGAAGATCGAGCCGCGGCCGATGGCGCGCTGGCCATGGCAGTCGAAGCGGTTCGTCGTCACGCCCGGGGTGTCCATCGGCACCAGCAGCGCGGTGACGCCGTGCGCCTGCGATTCGACGCTGCCCGTGCGACCGAACACCACGGCCGCGTCGGCCTGGTCGGCGGCCGAGATCGAGGTCTTCTCGCCGTTCAGCACGTAGTGGTCGCCGATGCGCTCCACACGCAGCCGCAGGTTGCCGGCATCCGACCCGCCACGTGGCTCGGTCAACGCGATGGCCAGCAGCGCCTCGCCACGCGTGAGTTTCTGCAGCCACGGCTGGGCCACGGCGGGTTGACCGTGCTGCACCAGGATCTGCCCGTTCAGCGAGGCCAGCAGGTTGATGTAGGAAATGCTGAGGTCGGCCCGCGCAATCTCCTCATGGATCACGCCGGCCGCCAGCGAGCCCATGCCCAGGCCGCCGGCCGACTCGGGCAGCTCGGGCGCGATGAACCCCATCTCGCCCATCTCGCGCATCAGCGTGCGGTCCAGCACGCGGGTCTTGTCGCGCTCCAGAAAGCCGGGGGCCACGCGGCCCTGGGCAAAGCGGCGGGCGTGTTCGCCCAGGGCCAGCAGGTCGTCGTCGAGGTAGGGGTTCATGGGGATGTCTCCAGCTGCGCGTGGTGGGTTGGTTTATTTGGCGTACTTGCGGAAGTCGGGCTTGCGCCGCTCGCCCAGCGCGTTGACGCCTTCGCGCGACTCTTCGGTGTCGTAGTACAGCTTCAGCGCGTACATGCCCAGGCCCGCGATGCCGGCCTGGTGCGCCGTGTCGGCGTTGAAGCTGCGCTTGGCAATGGCGATCGCCGTGGGGCTGCGCTCGCAGATGGTCTCGGCCCACTCCTGCACGGTGGCGTCCAGCTGGTCGTGCGGCACGCAGATGTTGGCCAGGCCCATGGCCACGGCCTCGGCGCCGCTGTAGCGCTTGTTCAGGTACCAGATCTCGCGTGCCTTCTTCTCGCCGACGACGCGCGCCAGGAACGCCGTGCCGTAGCCCGGATCGACCGAGCCCATCTTGGGGCCGACCTGGCCGAAGATGGCCTTCTCGGAGCAGATGGTCAGGTCACAGATGGTGCACAGCACGTTGCCGCCGCCGATGGCGAAGCCCTGCACGCGGGCGATGACGGGCTTGGGCACGTCGCGGATGGCGGTGTGCAGCTCTTCCATCGGCAGGCCGATGGTGCCGCGCCCGTCGTAGTTGCCGTTGTGGGCCGACTGGTCGCCGCCGGTGCAGAACGCCTTTTCACCAGCGCCAGCCAGCACGATGCAGCCCACGGCGCGGTCGTAGCCGGCCTTGTTCAGCGCGCGGATGATCTCGTCGCAGGTCTGGCCGCGAAACGCGTTCATCTTCTCGGGCCGGTTGATGGTGATCCAGGCCACGCCGTTGCGCACTTCGTACAGGATGTCTTCGTATTCCATGGTGTCTCCTTGGGGGGTGTGAGGGGTTGTGTCGACGGGTCGGATCAGCCGTTCATCGTCAGGCCGCCCGAGACGCTCAGCACCTGGCCGGTGATGAAGCCCGCGTCGTCGCTGGCGAAGAACAGGATGGCGCCCGGCAGGTCGTCCGGCTGGCCGATGCGGCCCAGCGGGATGGAGCGCGTGAAGGCTTCCATCAGCTTCTCGGGGTTGCCGGCGCCTTCCTTGTAGTCGGCGAACAGGGCGGTATCCGTCGGGCCGGGGCAGACCACGTTGACGGTGATGCCGTGGCGGGCGTGCTCGCGTGCAATGGTCTTGGAGAACGCCACCAGCCCGCCCTTGCAGGCCGCGTACACCGCCTCGCCGGAGGAGCCCACGCGCGCCGCGTCGGAGGCGATGTTCACAATGCGGCCGGCCTTGCGCGCGGCCATGCCGGGCAGCACGGCGTGGTGCATGTGCAGCGCGCCGGTGAGGTTGATGGCGATGAGCTTGTCCCACTGCGCCGGCACGGTCTTGGTGAAGGGCTTGAACACGTCCCAGCCGGCGTTGTTGACCAGCACGTCGATGGGGCCGAGTGCCTCCAGCGTGGCGGCCACGGCCTGGTCGACGGTGGCGCGGTCGGTGATGTCGCAGCGGAACGCCTGGGCCTGGCCGCCGTCGGCACGGATCTGCGCGGCCACCTTGTCGGCGGCTTCCAGGTTCATGTCGAACACCGCCACCTTGGCGCCCTCTCCTGCGAAGCGGCGGCACGTGGCCCCGCCGATGCCGCCGCCGCCGCCGGTGACGATGACGGTCTTGTCTTTGAATCTCTGCATGGTCTCTCTCCTGGTTGGTTTGCTTGCCATGGTCTGTCGTTTGCGACTCTGTGGCCGTGCCGTTTACGACAACATGTTGCCTTATTATAAGGAAGCCCATCTGCAGCGCAACTCCAATTCGACTGAAATGATCATGGAAAACACCAACGAAATCCCAGAAGAACTGCGGGTGTTCTGATCAATACGGCTCCTCTTCTGGTTGGATCGATGCGCAAATATGTTTCCTAAAACCGAAAAGTGCGCCGTGGCGAGCGAGGACCCGACGACCCAGCAGTGGGCGGCAGCGGGACGTTTACGCGGTCGCAGTTCGCGCTCGAGCGGCGAAGATGCGCTGATGCACACCGACAGCACGCTGAACCGCCGCCAGACACTGGCCCGGCTGGGCCTGGCAGCGACGGGCGCCGCCACGGGCACCGCCGGCGCGCAGTCCGCGTCCCCAACTCCAGCGCCAGCACCGGCCCCCACCCTGGCCGCGCCGCAGCCGCCCCTGCTGTCCACCGCCCCGCCCGGCGATGCCCTGCCCCCAGGCTGGACGCACCAGCGCCTGCCCAAGGTAGAGCGCGCCAATGCCTACGCCATCGTGGAAGAAGCCGGCCGCCGCGTGCTGCGCGTGCGCTCGGCCGCATCGGCCTCGTCGCTGGTGTGCCGAACCGAAGCCGACCCGGCGCGCACGCCCTGGCTGCAGTGGCAGTGGAAGGTCTCGCGTGCGCTGGGCGGATCGGACGTGCGCACCAAGGGGGGCGACGACTACGCCGCGCGGCTCTACGTGTTCTTCGATCTGCCGCTGGACCGCCTGTCGCTGGGCGACCGGTTGGCCCTGCGGACGGCACGCGCGCTGTCGGGCGCCGACATCCCCGCCGCCGCGCTGTGCTACGTCTGGGGCCAGGCCCAGCCGGTGGGCAGCACGGCCTGGAACCCGTACACCGACCGGGTGCGCATGCTGGTCGTCGACAGCGGCAATGCCGAGGCCAACACCTGGCGCCCCCACGCGCGCGACCTGCGCCGCGATTGGGACGCAGCCTTCGGCGGGCCGATCCCGCAGGTCAGCGGCTTGGGCATCGGCGCCGATACCGACAACACAGGCGAGCAGGTGGAGACCTGGTTCGGCGACCTGCGCCTGGCCGCCGGCCCCTGAAGCGCCTGGCCCGCGCGGCGGTGATGGCCAGGGGTGCCGGCGCACCGGGCTGGCTGCAGATCAACCGAACGCGCGCCAGCCCCAGTAGATGCGCGTGGCCACCGTCAGCGCGCAGATGCCGCAGAACACCCAGGCCAGCAGCGCGAAATGCTGCGGCCACAGACACATGGCGATGAAGAACGCCAGCGTCTCGCCGGCCTCGGCCAGGCCACCGAGGAAGAAGAACGATTTGTCGGGGTAGGCGGTGCTAGCCATGCCGCGCTTGGCGGCGATGGCGGCGAACGCGAGAAAGCTCGACCCGGTGCCGATGAAGGCCGTCAGCAAGGCAGCCGCCGCCAGCGCGTTGCGCGCCGGGTCGGCCACGGCAAAGGCCATGGGGATGGCGGCGTAGAACAGGAAGTCCAGCGTGATGTCCAGAAAACCGCCACGGTCGGTTGGCGCCGACAGCCGCGCGACCGCGCCGTCGAGCCCATCGCAGAGCCGCGACAGCACGATGGCGACGATGGCCCACGCGTAGAGCTGGCTGGCGATCAGCAACGCGCCCACGAGGCCGATCGCAAAGCCGGTGAAGCTGAGCGCATTGGCGCTGACGCCAGCCGCCGCCAGTGCGCGCGCCAGCCGCGTGATGGCGGGGCGGATCAGGGCAGTGGCTTGGCGGTCGAACATGGTGGGGTGGGCGGGATGGCGAGCCGCACTGTAGTGGGTCGAGCGGCTGGGATGTTGGCGAGACCGCCACAGAGCGAAGAGACTTTGGGCGTGCGTCGGCTGCTGCTGGGAGTGGCGACGGGGGCCGCCGCTGGAGGGATGTGCAAGCCCTTGCGCATCAAAGTCTGAGATTGCTCGGTGGGGTACTTGTGCGGAGAGCTGTCAAGCGCAGGGCTTGGGCCACCGGGGCGTTGCACGGATGGAAATGCGCGTGTGGGAGTGGGGGCCGTGACACGGATGGACTGCCGCTGGCGGCCACAAGGGGCCGCTCATCGGCGATAGCTTGAGGGCAGCGTCTCGCGCGGCTGGGAAGAGCGCGAGAATCTCGAGCTGGCCATCGGTTGCTTCAAGGCCACCGGTAATTTGCGGTGCCCGCGGGCCCGGCCAGCCCGGGCCTGTGTGCAGTCTGCGGCGCGGGCAGATCCAGCTCCACCGGCTGCCAACCTTAGGGGCATAGGCTTTTCAAATCACCTAAACGGTGATGAATCGGAATCGTCAGGCCGCTCACAGCGCCTGGTCGCGAGCCGGCACCGGAGGCGGTGCCGGCGCCTGCTATCCTGGTTGCGCTTGTTTTTCTCGATCACTGATGTCATGGCGTAGCAGGCCGATTCGGCGACAAGGTGGCCACCCGGTGTGCCAGACTGGCAGGTCCATGAGTGTCTGTCCCGAACTCGGAGCCCCCATTGCGTCTTCCTCTCGCCTGGACCGTTCGCGGCCTGCTGTACCTGATGGCCGGTGGCGTGATTGCGCCGATGGCGATGCTGCTCAGCTACAACGTTTGGCAGCAATACGAGAACGGGCGTGCGCTGGCCCAGGCCGAGGCGCTGCGCCTGGCGCAACTGACGGCCGATACGGCGGAGACCTTCATCAAAGATGCCCGCGCCGTGCTCACCACGCTGGCGCGGCGGCCGCAGATGCTGGCCAAGGTCACCAGCCCGGGGCAGCCCTGCGACGAGATCTTCCCCACCTTCAAGGACTTCTATCCACAGCTGTCGAACATGAGCTTGTCGACACCCGAGGGCTTCCTGGTCTGCTCGTCGCTGTCCCAGCCCGGCAACCAGCCCTTGCCGGTTGCCCACATGGCCTGGTTTCAGCAGGTCTACCAGCGGCAGGACTTCGTGGTCGGCCCCATCGTCTACGGCCCCATTAACAAGAACTGGATCTCAGTACTGGCCGAACCGGTGCGTGACGGCAGCGGCAAGATGGTCGGCGCCCTGCAGACCCCGATCGACCTGCTGAAGTTCAGGCTGGTGCCCGGCGCCGAGCGGCTGCCGCCACAGATCTTCATCGTCATCGTCGACAGCCAGGGCAACGTGGTCGCTCGTTCACGCGAGGCGCAGCGCTTCGTGGGCACCAACCTGCTGGACAAGTCGGAGATCCTGCGCGTGGCGGTGAAGCAGCGCCACGGCACGGCGCAGTCGATGGGCGTGGAGCGCATTCCGCGCTTCTACGGTTTCACCCCCGTCGCCGGCACCGACTGGATTGCGCTCGTCGGCATCGATGCCGATTACGCACTGGCTGGTGTCGAGCACAGCGCGCAGGCCAGCGCGCTGGCGGCGGCGGGCATCGTCGTCTTGGTGCTGCTGCTCGCGGTGGCGCTCAGCCGCCGGATTGCCCGGCCCATCCGCGCCGTCAGCGCGGCCGCCCGGCGTGCCGGTGGCGGCGGCTTGGACGTGCGCGTGCCCACCGACGGCCCGCGCGAACTGGCCGAAGTGGCGCGCGAGTTCAACCTCATGCTCGACGCCATCGGCGACACGCAGGCACGCCTGCAACACAGCCAGGCCCGGCTCGAGCTGGCGCTGGAAGGCTCGCACATGGCGATCTGGGACCTGGAGATCGGCAGCGGTTCGGTGTACCTGTCAGAGACCTGGTCCGAGTTGCTGGGCGGGCCTCACGTGGCCACCCAGTTGTCGCTGCGCGGGTTGCTGCGCCTGATCCCGACCGCCGACCGGACACTGGTCACCGCCGCCTTCAGAAAGGTGCTGCGGCAGGGCGAGGACGACTTCCTGGCGGAACACCGCTTCAAGACCCGCACCGCCCAAACGCTCTGGGTGGCCACCCAGGGCCGTGTCAGCGAGCGCGACGCGGAAGGCCGTGCCACGCGGATGCTAGGGGTCATCGTCGATATCTCGGAACGCCACCATCGCGATGACGAGATCCACCGCCTGGCCCACTTCGACACCCTGACGTCGCTGCCCAACCGGCGCATGTTGACCCAGGAGGTGACGAAAGCGCTGGCCCGGGCGCGCCGGGCGCGCCAGTTCGGCGCGTTGATGTTCATCGACCTCGACCGCTTCAAGAGCATCAACGACGCCCGTGGCCACGCCACCGGCGACGCCTTGCTCAAGACCGTGGCCGCGCGGCTGCAGTCGCTGACGCGCGCGGGCGACACGGTCGCCCGCATGGGCGGCGACGAGTTCGTCCTGCTAGCCACTGGCCTGGCCGACAACGCCGACGACGCCGCGCGCTCGGCCCACCTTCTTGCCGAGAAGATGCGTGCGGCGCTGGAACTGCCCTACGAGATCGGCCAGCAGTTCTTCACCTCCAGCGCAAGCATCGGCGTGGCCCTGCTCGTGATGGACAACCAGACCGTCGACGACCTTCTGCGCGAGGCCGACATCGCCATGTACCGCGCCAAGAGCGCCGGGCGCAACCAGATTGGGTTCTTCCAGGCCGGCATGCAAGCCGAAGTCGAACAGCGCCTCACCGTCGAAAATGATCTGGCGCAGGCCATCGAGCGCCAGCAGATGAGCCTGCACGCGCAGTCGCAGATGGACGCAGAGGGCAGGCTGGTTGGTGCCGAGTTGTTGCTGCGTTGGCGGCACCCCGAGCAGGGCATGGTCCCGCCGCTGCACTTCATCGAGGTGGCCGAAGAGACCGGCTTGATCGTGCGCATCGGCGACTGGGTCTTGAACCAGGCCTGCCTGCTGGTGAAGGAGCTGCGCACGACCGGACACGACATCCCCCTGTCGGTGAACATCAGTCCGCGGCAGTTCCGCTTCCCCGGCTTCACCGCGCGCGTGCAGGAAGTGCTGCAGGCCCACGACGTGCCGGGCAGCAGCCTGATCTTCGAGGTCACCGAAGGCCTGTTGGTAGGCCCGGTGGACGCCACCATCATCCACATGAACGAGCTGCGCGCGGTGGGCATCCGGTTCTCGATCGACGATTTCGGCACCGGCTATTCCAGCCTGTCTTACCTCAAGCGCCTGCCGCTGTATGAGCTGAAGGTCGACAAGAGCTTTGTCGACGGCATACCGGACGATCGCAACGACACCGAGATCGTGCAGATGGTCATCTCACTGGCCAAACTGCTGAAGCTGCGCGTGGTGGCTGAAGGCGTCGAGACGCTCGAGCAGGCGAACTTCCTGGAGAGCCGCGGCTGTGAGACGATGCAGGGCTACTTCTTCAGGCGGCCCGTGCCCCTCGGCGAGTGGCTGGTCGACGTTCGTTCGGGCAGCCTGGTCAGCCTGCCTGCACCTTGAGCGAGCTTCTTTGAGCGGCCGGCGTGCCCGCCAGCAGGCTGGTGGCGGCGTAGATCGCGCCTATGGTCGGGCGAAAGGCTTTTGGGGATAAGCTTTTCCTTGCCGACTGCATCCCGGACACGGCAGAACACGCCGTGAAAGCGGATCAGGTGCAGTCTCGGCCTTAGCACCAGCGCCGTCAGCCGCTGCATGAACTCCGGCGACGACATGACCAGGTTCGTGGTGCCGTCGTGCCGGGGGGCTTGGGCTTGAGCAGGACTCGGCCCGCAGCGTTGGTCGGTACACGGCTCTTTGGTCAACTCCTGGCGCTTGATGTAGCGGCACAGTTGTTCCAGCGCCTGCCGGTCGTCGGCCCCGCAGCGCATGGCAGCGTGAAGGCTGCGGCCGTCGATGTCAGCGCACAGGGTCTGCTTGAAGTCCGTCTCCCGAGGCATTGCACCTTGCAGCGTCAGCACCTTTTGGCTGGCGCGTGAGCCGAAGGCGATCCGACCGGCGGCTTCGGGGCGGTGAGATCAGGACACCAGATGTCGGCTCGGGGCGCATACCGGCCACCCACCCACGCATCTCAACCCTCAAGGCCCACCAAACCCATACCGCGCCAGCACCCGCTGCCCCGCCTCGGACTGCACAAACGCGATGAACTCCGCCGCCAGCGCTTTCTGGCGGCTTTCGGCCACCACCGCAATCGGATAGGACACCGGCGTCGCGCCCAGCGGCGTGGCCACGACACGCACCTTCTCGCCCATCAGCGCCGCATCGGTGCGGTAGACGAAGCCGGCCTCCACCTCGCCGCGCGCCACGTAATCCAGCACCTGGCGCACGCTGTCGGCCTGCACGAACTTGGGCTCCAGCACGGTCCACAGCCGGGCTGCCTCCAGCACTTCCTTGATGTAGCGGCCCACTGGCACGGTGGCCGGCTTGCCGACGGCGATTTTCCGGATCGCAGCGCCCGCCAGATCCTGCAGGCTCTTCACGCCGACGCCGCCCTGCGCCGGCTCGACCAGCACCAGGCTGTTGCGCACGAAATTCCTGCGCGAACCGGCGTCGATGAGCTTCTGCGCGTCGGCGCGGTTCATGGTCTCCTGGTCCGCGCTGGCGAACACATCGACCGGCGCGCCCTGGCGGATCTGCTGCAGCAGCACGCCCGAGGCGGCGAAGTTCATGCGCACGGTCGCGCCGGGCTTGGCGGCCTCGAACTTGGGGCCCAGCTCCTTGAACGCTTCGGTCAGACTGGCGGCGGCGGAAATGGTCAGTTGCTGCGACCAGGCGGACAGCGGCAGTGCCAGCGCCAGGGCCAGCACAAGTGATGCAAGGGGCGACAGCTGCATGCGAAACACTCCAGGACACACAAGGGGCGGCAGAACGACACTACGCCCGGCCACCCTCCGGCGCTATGTCCTGAAAAATATAACAGTCCGACCGTTCACTCTTGAGAAGCTCGGCAGCTCACGATGTTCCGCCAGACATCGTGAAACCGGGTTGCGGCCGCGGCTTCAGTCGACGGCGATCTTCGCGTCCCGGATCAGGCCCGTCAGCAGCTGCGTCTCGTTGGCGATGATGGTGCGGAACTCGGCCGGCCCGACCGACGTGGCATCGGCGCCCAGGTCATGGAAGCGCTGCTTGACCACGGGCAGCGCCACCGCCTTGGCCAGCTCGGCGGCCATGCGGTCGATCACGGCCTGCGGCGTGCCGGCCGGTGCCCAGACGCCGAACCAGATGTCCAGCTCCACGCCCGGGATGCCCAGCTCGCCCAGCGTCGGCACGTCGGGCACGAAGGACGAGCGCTTGGCGCTGGCCACGGCCAGCATGCGGGCCTTGCCGGCGCGCACATGCTGGAACGAGGTGCCGGTGTCGAACACATAGTCGACCTGGCTGGCCATCACGTCCTGCAGCGCCGGGGCCACGCCGCGGTAGGGCACGTGGATGGTGTCGATCTTGGCCTGCCGTTTGAACATCTCGGCCACCAGGTGCATGGACGTGCCGGGGCCGCCCGAGGCAAACGCCAGCTTGCCGGGCTGGGCCTTGGCCTTGGCGACCAGTTCCTTGCCGTCTTGCGCCAGGCCGTTGCGGGCCACCAGGTAAAGCTGGCTGCGGCCGATTGCGGCCACCGGAATCAGGCCTTTGGCCGGGTCGATGTTCGACTTGAACAGCGTGGGGTTGGCGCTTTGCACCGTGGTGGGCGCCACCATCCAGGTGCTGCCGTCGGGCCGCGCGGCGATGGCGTCGGCAGCCGCCAGGTTGCCGCTGGCGCCGGGCTTGTTGTCGATGATGACGGGCTGGCGCAGCGCCTCGGCCAGCGGCTGGGCGACGGCGCGGGCCATCACGTCGGTGGTGCCGCCGGCCGAGAAGCCGACCACCAGCCGCACCGGCTTGGTGGGCCAGGCGTCGTCGGCGTGGGCCAGCGTGGCGGCACAGGTCAGCAGGGCGGGCAGGGCTGCCAGCAGGGCGCGGCGTGCGAATGTCTTGGTCATGGTGAAGTCTCCGTGGGGGTTGTCAAAAAAATGTCAGTGCGGCGTGAAGGCCACTTGGCGGATCAGCCGGCTTTCCTGCGCGACGATCAGGTGCTCGGAGGCCTGCAGGTAGGCCGGGAAACCGGGGTGCGCGTCGCGCCGCTGGCAGCGCAGTTCATAGTCGGCCAGGCTTTCGTACGCCCACAGGTGCACGAACTGGTTCAGTGGGCCAACCTGGCTTTGCCAGAAGCCCAGCGGGTGGCCCAGCGTCTCGCGCAGGATGGGCATGGCCAGCTGCTCGAAGACCTTGATGAACTCGCCCATCTTGCGCAGGCGGATGGTGTAGATGCGGTGGTCGACCAGCGGCCTTGCGGTGTCATGCGGCATGGCGCACCTCCACCGCAGCGGGCACCGTCTGCAGACCGGCGATGTGCCGGCCGGTGAGGTAGCCGAAGGTCATGATCGGCCCCAGCGTGATGCCGGCGCCGGGGTAGTTGCCGCCCATGATGCTGGCGCGGTCGTTGCCCACGGCGTACAGCCCGTCGATCGCCCCACCCTGCGTGTCCAGCACCTCGCCCACCACGCTGGTGCGGATGCCGTCGAAGGTGCCCAGGTCGCCCATCAGCACCTTGACCGCGTAGTACGGCCCCTCGCCCACCGGCGCCACGCAGGGGTTGGGCTGGTGCGCCGCGTCGGCCAGGTAGCGGTTGAAGCTGGTCGTGCCGCGGCCGAACTGGCGGTCTTCGCCGTGCACCGCGCCCTGGTTGTAGTCGGCCACCGTGGCCTGCAGCGCGGCGGCGTCGATGCCGGTCTGGCCTGCCAGCTCGGCCAGCGTCCGGCCCTTGATCAAGTAGCCGCTCTTGATCAGCCCGCCCAGCGGAATCGGCGCGGGCTTGGCATAGCCCAGGCCGTACTTGGCCATGGTGGCCTGGTCGCAGACGAGCCACATGGCGGTCTCGCGCTCGCCGCGGCAGGCTTCGATCATCGCGGCGCCCACGTCGTGGTAGGAGTTCGATTCGTTGGTGAAGCGCCGGCCCTTGCGTGTGACGCCGATCACGCCGGGCTTGTAGCGGTCCAGCAGGTGCGGGAACACGCCGAAGCGCCCGCCGCCCAGCGGCACCTTGGAGACGGGCATCCAGGCCGCCGGCTGCGGGTAGCGTGCTTCGACGGGCGTGGCGCCTGCCGCTTCGGCCAGACGGGCGCCGTCGCCGGTGTTGCTCTCGGGCACGGGCGACAGGTGTTCGCCGCCGCGTGCCACGTGCGGGTAGGCGCGGCGCAGGCGCTCCACATCGTGCGAGAAGCCGCCGCTGGCCAGCACCACGCCACGCCGGGCGTGCACGCGCAGCTCGCCACCGGCGCCCTCGGCGCGCACGCCCACGACGCGGTTGCCTTCGGTCAGCAGCTCACGCGCGGGCGTGCCGGTGTGGATGGGGATGGAGAGGTCGAGCGCCGACTTGGCCAGCCGCGCCGCCAGCGCGTTGCCGCTGGTGACCTGGATGCCGCGCCGGTAGAGCGCCAGTTCCTTCAGGTGCACGGCCAGGCGCTTGGCCACGTACACGAAGGACTGCAGCGACTTCGTGGCCTGGAAGAAGTGCTTCAGGTCGGCGTTCGACGAGTTGAACATCATGCCGATGAAGGTGATGGTCTGCAGCGGCGGGCGCAGCCGGGCCATGTCCTTGCCGAGGCCACGGATGTCAAAGGGCTTGGCCAGGATGGAGCGGCCCACGTCCACGCCGCCCGGCGCGTCGGGGTGGTAGTCGGGGTACAGCGTGGGCACGAAGGCCACGCTGGTCTCGCGCTCGAAAAACTCGACCATGGCCGGCGCGTGGTCCAGGAAAGCCTGCACCGCCGCGTCGTCATGAAATGCACCGGTCTCGTGCCGCAGGTAGCGCTCGGCGGCGGCGCGGCTGTCCGGCGCGCCGGTCGTGGCATTGCCAGGGATCCACAGCACGCCGCCCGAGAACGCGGTGGTGCCGCCGAACACGTCGGCCTTCTCCAGCACGACGACGTCGAGCCCGGCCTTGCGCGCCGTGATCGCCGTCGAGAGGCCACCGGCACCGGAGCCGACGACGACCAGGTCGCAGTCGATGCGCGCGGGGAGGTGTTGCACGGTCATGCTGCCTCCTTCTGGGCGACGTTGTTGTAGCCAGGGCGCGGCACCAGGTCCATCAGCATGCTGTCCATGCCGCCGTCGACCACGATCTCGGCCCCGTTCACGTAGCCGGCGCGCGCGCTCAGCAGGAACAGCGCGACGTCGGCGATGTCGCCCGGCTCGCCGATGCGGCGGCTGGCTGTGACGGCGGCGCGCCGCTGCTCGAAACCGGGCTCGCGGTAGAACGCGGCCGACAGCGGGGTGCGGATCATGCCGGGGCAGATCGCGTTGCTGCGAATGCCCTCGGGGCCCCACTCTGCCGCCATCTGGCGCGACAGCAGCAGCACCGCCGCCTTGCTGGGGCTGTAGGCGCCGCTGCCCGTCTGCGGGTGCAGCGCGGCGATGGAGGCCACGTGCACGACGCTGCCGCCACCGGCGCTGCGCATTTGCGGCGCGAAGGCGCGGGCGCACAGCAGGTAGCCAGTGAGGTTCACGGCGAGCACGGCGTTCCACTCGGCGATGTCCACGCTGTCCAGGCTGGCGGGGCGCAGCAGGCCGGCGTTGTTGACCAGGCCGGTGCAAGGGCCGAAGACTTCCGCGACGCGGGCCGCGGCTGCCGCCACTTGCGCCTCCACACCGATGTCGCAACCCACCGCCAGCGCCTGGCCACCGGCCGCCGTGATGCGTGCGGCCACGGCTTCGGCCGCGGCGAGGTCGCGGTCCAGCAACGCGACGCGGGCGCCGGCCCGTGCCAGGCTTTCGGCGGTGGCGGCGCCGATGCCGCTGCCGGCGCCGCTGACGGCGCACACGCGGCCTGCCAGGGCCAGCCAATCGGCATCGGACGAATCGCGCCGGGCGCTGGCGCTGCCGATGGCATGCACCTGCGCGGCAGGGGTTGTGGAAGAGCTTGATTTCACGCTTGTCTCCGGTGTTGGGATGACCGCAATCATCGGCAGACGCGGGGTTGGCGCCAATTCACAAAACGGGCGAAGACCCGGACAATTCGTGCATGACCACCCCACCCCGCCCGCTGCCCAAAAGCGTTCCCCACATCGCGCTGTATGGCGATGCGGTGCAGCCCAGCTGGCTGGACCTGGTGCATTTCGAGCGCATTCCCGAGCGCTCCAGCCTGTTCGACTGGGAGATCGAACCGCATGTGCACGACGCGCTGATCCAGGTGCTCTACGTGCGGGCTGGCGGTGGCGAGGCCTTCATCGACGGCGTGAAATGGACGCTGCGCCCACCCTGTCTGATCGTGGCGCCAGCGCGTTCGGTGCACGGCTTTTCGTTCCATGTCGACATCGACGGGCCGGTGGTCACCGCAGCGCAGCGCCCGCTGGAATCGGTGGCGGCCGCAGCGGCGCCCGAGCTGCTGGCCACCATCCGTCGGCCGGCCGTGCTGCACGTCGCGCCCGGCAGTCGGCACGAGGACGCGCTGATGCCGCTGTTCGAGGCCATCGAGCGCGAAGCCCGCACCTACGCCATGGGCCAGGCGGCGGCGGGCCTGTCGCTGCTGGTCGCGCTGTTCGTGCAGATCGCGCGCATCGGCGAAGACCAGCGCGGCGAAGAGGCTTCGCGTTCGCGCAAATCGGCGCAGATCGAACGGCTGCGCGGCCTGCTGGACGCCGGCTTTCGCACGCAGCGCTCGGTCGCCTGGTATGCGGGCGAGATCGGCGTGACCCCGGGGCAGTTGACGCGCCTGTGCCGCGAGGTGCTGGGCATGTCGACGTTGGAAGTGATCCACGCGCGCGTGCTGCACGAGGCGCAGCGCGAGCTGGTGTATTCGTCACTCAGCGTGAAGCAGATCGCCGCGGATTTGGGCTTCGAGGACGAGGCGTATTTCGGGCGGCTGTTCCGCAAGCAGGCTGGCAACACGCCGACGGCGTTCCGGGCCATGGCGCGCGGCCGGCTGGCGGGTTGACGGGCTGGGGCGGTCAGTCCCTCACTTTTGTGGTCTTTGGGGTTGCTGGAGGTCGCTGGGGTCGCTGGTTGCTTGGGGGCGCATGGGGGTCGCTGGGGTCTCGCGCTTGGAGAGGGTTGCCGGGCCGGGGGTGCGCGGCAGGGCCGCCCGGCCTGGGGTGCCCGCCGCGGCCGCCCGGTGGACGCGTCCCTCGCCCAGGGGCTCGGGCAGCCTGCGGTGCTCGGCCTGCGGGCGCATTGCACAACTCGCACCACTCACTGCGTTCGTTCACCTCGAACAGGTGCAATGGATCAGTTCACGAGGCGTGCTGCGCCGCCGCCCGCAGTCCTGCGCTCCTCGGCGCGGCCACAGGTTGGCCAAGGCGGGCACCCCAGGCCGGGCTACGTGGTCGGTTGGCCGAAGCGCTCCTGGGGGACAGGCTCGCATGACGCGGGCTCTCAACCTGGGCCGCGCGACGCGCCGGATCGGCCCCGCCGGCCCAAGTGACGCGAAACCTCTCGACGGCCTACCAGCGCGCACCGCGCATCGGAGTCAGCCTCACCGAGCCCGGCATGGGGCACCCCCAGGGCCGGCCCTGCAGATGCGCCGAGGAGCGCAGCGGCATGGGCGGCGGCGCAGCACGCTCCGTAAACTGACTCATTGCACCTGTTCGAGGTGAACGAACGAAGTGAGTGGTGCGAGTTGTGCAATGCGCCCATGCCGCGAGCACCGCAGGGGACCCCGAGCCCCTGGGCGAGGGGCGCTGAGCCGGGCCGGCCCTGGGGGTGCCCCATGCTGGGCGGCCCCCTGGCGCACCCTGGCAGACCCAGCAACCCGGCACGCCCCGCAACCCGGCACTCCCGGCACTCCCGGCACTCCCGGCACTCCCGGCACTCCCGGCACTCAGCAACCTACCAGCACCAAGCCCTCGTAAGGCCTGCCCCTCAAAAGCCCAATCGCGCCGGGCCCTCGACACTCACCCCTGCGCCGCGAACCGCGCCAGCAACACCAACCCGACAATCAGCAGCAGCGCCAGCACCAGCGCCACGGCCAGCAGCGGCAGCAGGCCAACATGCCGGGTGCGCTCTTCTGCATCGGCGCGGCGCCCTCCCAGGCCGATGAAACTCCAGAGCACGGCACGCAAGGCACGAAGGAATGTGGACATGCCGCTACTGTGCCCCAGACAGCTGCAGTGCAACAGGTGCAGATGCGCGGCGTTCGGGCGTCGCAGGCTTCACCACCACCGCAGCCCCCACAACACCAGCGGCACCATGGCGCTGGTCAGCAGGCCGTTCAACCCCATGCCCAGCGCCGCGAACGCGCCGGCCACCGGGCTGATCTGCAGCTCGCGCGCCAGGCCGATGGCGTGCGCCGTCAGGCCCACAGCAAAGCCGCGCACCACCGGGTCGCCATCCACCCGCAGCAGGCGCAGCAGCGGCTGCGCGACCATGGCGCCGACGATGCCGGTGATGGCCACCGCCACGGCGGCCAGCGCGGCCAGGCCGCCGGCGCGCTCGGCCACCGGCATGGCGATCGGCATGGTGGCTGACTTGGGCGCCAGCGAGGCCAGCGTCTCCCATGACGCGCCCAGCGCCCAGGCCACGCCGACGGCCGAGACCACGGCCGTGGCGCAGCCCACCAACAGCGCCAGCGCCACCGGCCGCCAGATCGTGCGCAGCCGTGGCCACTGGTGGTACAGCGGCACAGCCAGCAAGATGGTGGCGGGGCCGACCAGCAGGCTCAGCGGCGCGGTGCCACGCGCGTAGTCGGCATACGGCGTACCGCTGGCCAGCAGCAGCGCCACCAGCAAGGCCGTGCCGGTCAGCACCGGCAGCAGCGCCGGATGGGCCTTGCTGCGCCGGTACAGCGCCAGCGTGGCCACGTAGACCAGCACCGTCAGCCCCAGCCACCAGACCGCTGATGCGGTCAGCGCCGCCCAGACATCGGCGGGCGTCATGGTGCCCGCTCCGCAGCTGCAGCTGCAGCCGCACTCGCACTCGCAGTCGCGGTCGCAGCCACGCCCGCCGCCGTGCCCGGTCCCGCTGCCTCCGACACGGCAGCAGGCGCGCCGCGCATCAACAGCTTGAGCGTGAGCGCGGTCACCACCAGCGTGACGACCGTGCCCACCACGCAGGCGATCAGGAACGGCTGCCACTCGCGCGCCACGCGCTCCACATGCAGCATCACGCCCGCCACGGAGGGGATGAACAGCAGCATCATGTGCGGCAGCAAGGCCTTGGCGCTGCGCTCGAACGGGTCGGGCACGCGGCCGTACACAAGCAGGCCACCGAACAGCGCCAGCATGCCGATCACCGAGCCCGGCAGCGGCCAGCCCGCCAGCCGCACGATGGCGTCGCCCACGGCTTGCAGCAGGAACAGGGCGGCGATGGCGCAGAGCGTGGGCATGGGTGGGTGGTGATTGGACGGTGCGGTTGCGCCCTGCCGATGCTAAGCGCACAGCGTCGACGGGTGCACCACCAGTGGCGGCGCCGAACACCGGATCAGCTGTTGGAGAATGCCCCCGCCCACCCCCCATCCCGATGAAGCGTTACGAAGCCCTGGCCACCGACATCGAGGAGTCGATCCGCAGCGGCCTGCTGCGCGCCGGTGACCGCCTGGCCTCGGTGCGCCACACCAGCGCCAGTCGCGGCGTCAGCCCGTCCACCGTGTTCCAGGCCTACTACCTGCTGGAGGCGCGCGGCCTGGTGCAGGCGCGCGAACGCTCGGGCTATTTCGTGGCGCCGGGCATCGGGCAGCGGCCACCGGAGCCGGAGCTGGCCTCCCAACCCGGCGAAGGCTCGGTCGCCGTCGACGTCAGCGAGCGCGTGTTCGAAATCCTCGAATCGAGCCGCACGCGCGAGGTGGTGCCCTTCGGCTCGGCCTTTCCCAGCCCGCTGCTGTTCCCGCTGGCGCGCCTGGGCCAGTGCATGGCAGCGGCCGCGCAGTCTCTGGACCCGTGGAGCACGGTGGACGACCTGTCGCCCGGCCACGCGCCGCTGCGCCGCCAGATCGCGCAGCGCTACCTGGCCGCCGGCATGCCGCTGCACCACGACGAAGTCGTCATCACCAACGGCGCGCTGGAGGCGCTGAACCTGTGCCTGTCGGTGGTCACACGGCCGGGCGACGCGGTGATCGTCGAATCGCCCACCTTCTACGCCGCGCTGCAGGCGCTGGAGCGCATGGGGCTGCACGCGATCGAGGTGCCCACGCACCCGCGCGAGGGCATCGACCTGGCGGCGCTGGAGCAGGCCATCGTGCGCCACCGCCCCAAGGCCTGCTGGCTGATGACCAACTTTCAAAACCCGCTGGGCAGCCTGGTGCCGCAGGAGCGCAAACAGGCGCTGGTCGCGCTGCTGGCGCGCCATCAGTTGCCGCTGATCGAGGACGACGTCTACGGCGAGTTGTACTTCGGCGACAAGCGGCCACCCCCGGCCAAGGCGTACGACCAGGAAGGGCTGGTGCTGCACTGTTCGTCGTTCAGCAAATGCCTGGCGCCGGGTTGGCGCATCGGCTGGGCGGCGCCGGGCCGCTTCGCCAAGGCGGTGGCGCGGGCCAAACTGACGACCTCGCTGGCGGCGTCCGCCCCCACGCAGCACGCACTGGCCAGCTACCTGGAGCGCGGCGGCTACGACAAGCATCTGCGCCGGCTGCGCCAGCTGCTCGCCACGCAGCAATCGCGCTTTGCCGAAGTGCTGGCGGCGCAGTTCCCACCCGGCACGCGGGCCACGCGGCCGGAGGGCGGCTACTTTCTGTGGGTCGAGCTGCCGGCCGGCACGGATGCGCTGCAGCTGCACCGCCGCGCGCTGGCCGAGGGCATCAGCGTGGCGCCGGGGCCGATCTTCTCGCCCAGCCATGGGTTTCGCAACTGCCTGCGGCTGAACTACGGCCACGCCTGGGACGGCCGTAGCGAACAGGCCCTGGCCACGCTGGGACGGCTGGCACGCCTGGCCTGCGATTGAAGACCTGAGCCACGAGGACTCACCATGCTGCTGCGCATCCACCACACGGCCATCATCTGCTCGGACTACGCCCGCTCCAAACGCTTCTATACCGAGGTGCTGGGCCTGCGCGTGGTCGCAGAACACTACCGCGCCGCGCGCCAGTCTTACAAGCTGGATCTGGCCCTGCCCGATGGCGCGCAGGTCGAACTGTTTTCGTTCCCCGGCGCGCCGCCGCGCCCCTCGCGGCCCGAGGCCCAGGGTCTGCGCCACCTGGCGTTTGCCGTGGCCGATGTGGCGCAGTGCAAGGCCGATCTGGAAGCGGCCGGCGTGGCGGTGGAAGACATCCGCGTCGACGAGTACACGGGCCGGCGCTTCACCTTCTTCGCCGACCCGGACGGCCTGCCGCTGGAGCTGTACGAGGACGGACCGGTGTAAACGGGCAACCGGGCAACGCGCTCAGCGCCGCAGCTTCTTCACCAGCATGACGGCGCCCAGCACGATGGCGCCGGCGACGATGCCCACCACCGCATTGACCAGCATGGGCGTCAGCGCCGACCAGAAGCCGCCGCCCGGCCACACCGCCGTGTACGCTGCCATCTCCTCGATGCCGTGGTGCAGCGCTGCGACGCCATGCGTGAGGATGCCGCCGCCGACCAGGAACATGGCGGCCGTGCCGGCGATGGACAGGCCCTTCATCAGCCACGGCGCGGCCGTCAGGATGCCGCGTCCCAATGCCGCCTGCGCACCCCCGCGCTGGCTGAGGTACAGGCCCGCATCGTCCAGCTTGACGATGCCGGCCACCAGGCCATAGACGCCGACCGTCATCAGCACGGCGATGCCCACCAGCACCGCGACCTGGGTACCGAACGGGCTCTGCTGCACGGTGCCCAGCGTGATGGCGATGATTTCGGCGGAGAGGATGAAGTCGGTGCGCACCGCGCCCTTGATCTTGTCCTTTTCCACCGCCACCAGGTCGACGGCGGGGTTGGCCACGGCCTGCTGCAGCGCCTGGCGGTGCGCGGCGTCTTCGTCCTTGCTGTGCAGGAACTTGTGCGCCAGCTTCTCGAAGCCCTCATAGCAGAGAAAGGCGCCGCCCAGCATCAACAGCGGCGTGATGGCCCAGGGCGCGAATGCGCTGATGGCCAGCGCAGCCGGCACGAGGATGGCCTTGTTCAACATCGAGCCCTTGGCCACGGCCCAGACGACCGGCAATTCGCGGTCGGCCTTGACGCCGGAGACCTGCTGCGCGTTGAGCGCCAGGTCGTCGCCCAGCACGCCGGCCGTCTTCTTGACGGCGACCTTGGTGAGGATCGACACATCGTCCAGGATGGTGGCGATGTCGTCGAGCAGGGCGAGAAGGCTGGTGGCCATGGGCGAGAGTCCTGGGTGCGAAAAAGGGGTCGGGTGCGGGGCAGATTGTGCCCACCGCGCAGTGTCGCCCCGTGACAGCGCCGGCAGACCCAGCGCAGGCCGGCACGGGTGTCGGACGCCGGGGTCAGATGCTGTCAGCGGCCAGGATGTGCGGCGCCTCGTGCCGGCAGGGTGCGGGCGTTCGTCACGCGCCGCAGCGTCAGCGCCTCAGGCGTAGAAGGCCGGAATGTGCGGCCGCCCCTCGACCGTGCTGCCCGCGATGCCCTGCAGCTCTGCCGCCACCATCCTGGCCAGCACCAGCAGATGCTCGCGCTCCCACGCGTCCAGCCGCTTGGGCATGCGGTCGATCAGGCACAGCGTGCCGACCGCTTCACCGTTGGCCATCACCAGCGGGCAGCCGGCGTAAAAGCGGATCCACGGGGCGCCCGTGACGAGAGGGTTGTCGGCGAAGCGTGGGTCATCGCGCGCATCGGGAATCTGGAAGACGCCAGGCTGCAGGATGGCATGGCCACAGAAGCTGATGTCGCGCGGCGTCTCCTTGGCCTCCAGGCCCACACAGGATTTGAACCACTGGCGCTCCGCGTCCACCAGGCTGACCAGCGCGATCGACACGCCGAACTGCGACGCCGCGTAGGCCGTGATCAGGTCGAAACGTGCCTCGGGCTCCGTGTCCAGAATCAGCAGCTCGCGCAGTGTGGCGATGCGCGCGGCTTCGGAGTCAGGCAGTGCGGGGGCTTGCATGGCGGGCTCCCAGGTGGAAGGTGGGAACAGCGCGGGGAATTATTGCAGTGAGGGCGCGCATGCCAAGCCCCATTGATCTCGCACCGCCTTGGCCCCAATCCTGCTAGGGTCTTGCCAGACGCCACGCCCGCCCTGGGTGCAGCCACGCGCGACCACGAGACGACAACATGACCAACAGCCCCTCCAAACCCATCCGCTCCCTGCTCATCGCCAACCGCTCCGAAATCGCCATCCGCGTGATGCGCGCCGCCTCGGAGATGGCCATGCGCACCGTGGCGATCTATTCGCGCGAAGACCGGCTCGCGCTGCACCGTTTCAAGGCAGACGAAAGCTACCTGGTCGGCGAGGGCAAGAAGCCGCTGCAGGCCTACCTGGACATCAAGGACGTGCTGCGCATCGCCAAGGCGGCGCAGGTCGACGCGATCCACCCCGGCTACGGCTTCCTGTCCGAGAACCCGGATTTCGCGGAGGCCGTGATCGCCGCCGGCATCGAATGGGTGGGCCCGCGCCCCGACGTGATGCGCACGCTGGGCAACAAGGTGGCCGCGCGCAATGCGGCCGTGGCGGCCGGCGTGCCAGTGATGCCGGCCACGGCGCCGCTGCCGCTGGACGTGGAGGAGTGCAAGAAGCTGGCGACCGGCATCGGCTTCCCGGTCATGCTCAAGGCCAGCTGGGGCGGCGGCGGGCGCGGCATGCGTGCGCTGTATGCCGAGTCCGAATTGCCAGAGGCCCTGGCGGCCGCACGGCGCGAGGCGCTGGCCGCCTTCGGCAACGACGAGGTCTATTTCGAGAAGCTGGTGCAGCGTGCGCGCCATGTCGAGGTGCAGATCCTGGGTGACCGGCATGGCAACGTGGTGCACCTGTTCGAGCGCGACTGCACCGTGCAGCGGCGCAACCAGAAGGTGGTGGAGCGTGCGCCCGCGCCGTATCTGAACGAGGCGCAGCGCCAGAGCCTGTGTGACAGCGCCATCAAGCTGATGCAGGCCGTCCACTACACGCACGCCGGCACGGTCGAGTTCCTGATGGATGCGGACACCGAGAAGTTCTATTTCATCGAGGTGAACCCGCGCATCCAGGTGGAACACACCGTCACCGAGCTGATCACCGGCGTGGACATCGTGAAGGCGCAACTGCGCATCAGCGAAGGCGGCCGCATCGGCCTGACCGAGGACACGGCCGAGGGCCACGCCAGCGGTGTGCCGGCGCAGAACCAGATCCGCTTCAACGGCACGGCGCTGCAGTGCCGCATCACCACCGAAGACCCGGAGAACGGCTTTCTGCCCGACTACGGGCGCCTCTCGGCCTACCGCAGCGCGGCGGGCTTCGGCATCCGGCTCGACGCCGGCACGGCCTATGGCGGCGCCGTCATCACGCCCTACTACGACTCGCTACTTGTCAAGGTGACAGCCTGGGCACCCACCGCGCAGGAAGGCGTCAAACGCATGGACCGCGCGCTGCGCGAGTTCCGCATCCGCGGCGTCGCCAGCAACCTGCAGTTCCTGGAGAACGTGATCAACCACCCGGACTTCGCCGCCGGCACGGTGACCACGCGCTTCATCGACACCACCCCCGAGCTGTTGGAGTTCACCAAGCGGCAGGACCGCGCGACCAAGCTGCTGGGCTTCATGGCCGAGGTGACCATCAACGGCAACCCCGAGATGGCCGGCCGCACCATGCCCGCCCTGCCCTTCCCCAAGCCCGTGTTGCCCAAGGTGGACCTGGCCACGCCGATCCCCGAAGGCACGCGCGACCGGCTGAAGAAGATCGGCCCGAAGCAGTTCGCCCAGTGGATGCTCGACAGCAAGCCGGTTCTGATGACCGACACCACGCTGCGCGACGCGCACCAGTCGCTGCTGGCCACGCGCATGCGTACCTCGGACATGCTGCCGATCGCACCCTTCTACGCGCGGCAACTGCCGCAGCTGTTCTCGATAGAATGCTGGGGGGGCGCCACCTTCGACGTGGCCTTGCGCTTCCTGAAAGAAGACCCGTGGCAGCGTCTGGCGCAACTGCGCGCGCTGGTGCCCAACATCCTGTTTCAGATGTTGCTGCGCGGCGCCAACGGCGTGGGCTACACCAGCTATTCAGACAACGTGGTGCGCTTCTTCGTGCAGCAGGCGGCCAAGGGCGGTGTGGACCTGTTCCGCGTGTTCGACGCGCTGAACTGGGTGAAGAACATGCGCGTGTCCATCGACGCGGTGCTGGAGACCGGCGCGCTGTGCGAAGGCACCATCTGCTACAGCGGAGACCTGTACGACCCGGCGCGCAGCAAATACGACCTGAAGTACTACCTGACCATCGCGCGCGAGCTGCAGCAGGCCGGCGTGCATATCCTGGCGATCAAGGACATGGCCGGCATCTGCCGCCCGCGCGCCGTGGCCACGCTGGTGCGCGCGTTGAAGGAAGAGACGGGCCTGCCCGTGCACTTCCACACCCACGACACCAGTGGCATCGCCGCCGCCTCGGTGCTGGCGGCGGTGGAGGCCGGTTGCGACGCTGTCGACGGCGCGCTGGACGCGATGAGCGGCCTCACCTCGCAGCCCAACCTGTCGTCCATGGCCGCTGCGCTGGCCCACAGCGAACGCGACCCCGGCCTCTCGCAGGACGCGCTGCATGCGGCCTCCACGTATTTCGAAGGTGTGCGCCGCTTCTATGCGCCGTTCGAGAGCGACATCCGCTCCGGCACGGCCGACGTGTACCGCCACGAGATGCCCGGCGGCCAATACACCAACCTGCGCGAACAGGCGCGCGGCATGGGGCTGGAGCACCGGTGGACCGAAGTGTCCAAGGCGTACGCCGACGTCAACCAGCTGTTTGGCGACATCGTGAAGGTGACGCCCACCTCCAAGGTGGTGGGCGACATGGCCATCATGATGGTGGCCAACGATCTGACGCCGGCCCAGGTGGGCGACCCGGCGCACGACACGGCCTTCCCGGAATCGGTGGTGGCGCTGTTCAAGGGCGAGCTGGGCTTTCCCCCGGACGGCTTCCCGCCTGCGCTGTCGCGCAAGGTGTTGAAGGCAGAGCCACCCGTGGCCTACCGCCCCGGCGACCAGCTGCCACCGGTCGACCTGGAAGCCTTCCGCACGAAGGCCGCTGCTGACGCCGGCATGGAGCTCGATGACCAGCAGTTGGCCAGCGCGCTGATGTACCCCAAGGTCGCTCGCGAGTTCCACCAGCATCTGGTGCAGCACGGCGATGTGTCGGTGCTGCCCACGCCCACCTTCTTCTACGGCCTGAAGCCCGGCGATGAGGTGGCGCTGGAGATCGACCCAGGCAAGACGCTGCTGGTCAGCCTGCAGAGCATCCACGAAGACGAAGCCGCCGGCGCGGCCAAGGTGCAGTTCGAGTTGAACGGCCAGTCACGCATGGCGATCGTGCCGCGTGCCGGCGCCGCCAACGCCGCGCAGCGCGAAGTCGCCGAGGCCGGCAACCCGCTGCACGTCGGCGCGCCGATGCCAGGCGCGATCGTGACGGTGGCGGTCGCTGTGGGCCAGCATGTGCAGGCCGGCGCGACGCTGCTGTCGCTGGAGGCGATGAAGATGGAGACGCACATCACGGCCGAGCGCGAAGGCGTGGTGGAGCGTGTGCTGGTGAAGCCGGGGGACCGGGTGCAGGCGAAGGATTTGTTGATCGTGTGGAGAAGCTGAGCGCGCCGTCGACGGTTTCTCAACGGTCTTTCGATATCCATCAGGGGGCCGCTCTTCGCCCCTGCCGGCGCCACCGTGTTGCAGTGCGCTCAAGCCCGGGCTGGACGGCCTCAGGTTCTCGCCCCACCTCATCCCCCATTTGATGTACGCCATCGCGTCGCCCTCGTCCGATCAGATGATGCCGCCCGCCGTCGGCCATCCCACCATACGGCCATCGATGAGGTGCGCATTTCCCGGGGACTCATCGAGCGCGCCGCGGGCATGGGGTCCGGGGCGTGGGATGAGAAGCTGCAAACCAACCGAGAGGAATGAATCATGAATGCCAAACTGATCGCTGCGTCCCTGATGGCAGGCGTCATCGCCATGCCGACCCTTGCCAACGATGTGCATGCGTCGGGCGAGGTGGGCTACTTTGCATCGGTGCCCAGCGGGACGAGCATGTACACGCGCGCTGAGGTGGTCGCCGAGCTGATGAAGTCAATCACCGAGCCTGCGAAGCCGGCGGAGCCGAGCAAGATCACGCGCGCCCAGGTCGTGGCCGAATTGATGGCGGCGCTGCGCGATGGCACCGTGCCACCGACCGCAGAACACGCCGACATCGGCGTCACGGGCGTGGCCGTGGCCGTGGCCACGCCGCAGCCGGAGCCGCAGCCGGCGGAGCCAACGCTGGCTGCGCGTTGAGCTGCAAACCGCACACGCACTGCGACAGGCCGCTGCCGCAGTGCGTCCCGGTTGCCGTGCCAGGGCCGGGGCTCGACTTGTAACTGGCCTCGCTCGCGCAGGCCAACGCGAACGTAACGGGCGTGACTTGGACCGCATCCACCGCTATCCTCCAATGCGCACGATGGAGCCGTCCCATGAACGACACCGCCACCCGCCGCGAGCGGGCACTCAACCTGCGTCTCAGCGAAGAACTGATCGACCAGGTACATCCGAACAGCAGCGGCCTGTCCGCCACTTTCGAGTCTTCTCTGGCCGGCTGCCCTGAGCAGAAGGTGGCCCGCCGAGAGGGATGGAAGGACATCCACGCACGCATCGGCTCGTTTGCCCCAGCGCATGCGGTTCCGTGATCTGGCCATGCCCCAGTTCGATGTGCACCGCAGCCATGGTGTAGTGATGCAGGCGATTGCGTTGCGCGTCGTCGTGCCGCTGGCCCGGCGCAGCGGGCCCGCGACGGCAGCGTCGGCGTTGCCGGTTTCTCGCGTCTGAACCCTCTATGGCGGTTCAACACGCTCGGGGCTGTGCTGGCTCCGCTCAACACCGTGTCCGTCGCCTTCGACCGACTCGGCAAACAGACATGACATCGGCCGACCGGGGCCAACCCATCACCCAAGCCATGGCTGCGCTACTGACGCCGCACGTGGCACCCACTGCCTGAGGACCATCACCCTCACGAAACCGCCCCCCCCAACGGAGACCCACGCATGCATGGTGCCAACAACTACTACTCCATCGTGACCGGCCGCCGTGCCGCACAAGCCATGGCTACTGCCGTTTTCGGTGCCTGGATGCTCGGCGCGCCTGCGGTGAGCGAGGCGGCCGATATCACGGCCACCGCAGGCTCCCTGACCCATCACATCTGGAGCCGCTATCTCCCAGCGCCGACGGCGGCGCTGAACAACACGAACGGAGCGCTGATCGCATCCGGGGTGTTTGCGCAGGCCTCCAATGGCTCTGTGCTGCCCTTGGCGTTGGCGCCCGCATTCACGGTCACCAAGATCGGCGGCCCGGCCACCGGCATCGTGAACAGCATCAACACCTATCCACCAGGCTCGGGGCCGGTGCCTGACACGGGCTTTCCGGCAAGTCCGACGCACCAGCACGAGGTGGGCTCCAGCGTGGCGGGAGCCACCGTGCAGATGCGCTACCAGTTCGCGTCCGCACTGCCAACGGGCACGATCGTCTGGCTGCAGGATGTGGACTTTCTGGAGACGGCCACCGTGCAGTTTGCCAACTGCGGCGGTGCGCTGGTCAATCCTTCTGCCTTCGATGCTCTGTTGCTGACGGGCAACCTGCCGTCGCGCAGCTTCTCGGCCACGGCCGTGAACCTGGCGGGCGTCGCCACCGACGTGCCGGAGCCGACGATGGGCGTTGTGGTCCGCAGTGCGGATGTGTGCCGGGTCGATCTGACCGTCAGCACAGCGACCACCACGTCGATGCAGACCTATTTTTCGATTCCCGCTCCCAGGATCACGCTGGTCAAGGCGTTGCAAAGCGCCGGGCGCGCCGCGGCTGCCGACCAGTTCTCCGTGCAGATCCGCAACGGTGGCGGCGCCATCGCCAATGCGACCACCAACAGCACGACGGCCGGCACTGGCGCAGTCGTGGCGACGGGTTCCGGCACCACCGGGGCGACGTCGGTCGCTCTCAATGCGCCGTACACGCTGACCGAGGCAGCCGCCGGGTCGACCGACCTTGGCCGTTACACCGGCGCGATGGCCTGCACCAATGCCAACGTGGGCTCCGCCACGGTGCTGCCCGCCGGCGTGGGACAGAGCTTCAGCCTGACGCCGTCGAACCCACTGGACGACATCGTCTGCACGCTGACCAACACCCGCCTGCCCACGCTGATCCTGCGCAAGGCATTGCCGGCCGGGCGGCTGCAGCCGGCGGACCAGTTCGTGCTGAGCATCAACGGGCCGGTGAGCGCCAGTGCCACCACCACCGGCGCGACCAACGCGCCGACGCAGACCGCCATCGTTAACGCAACAGCGGCCGTGGCCAGCTACACGCTGAGCGAGCTCGGTGCGGGCGCGACCAACCTGTCCGACTACACCAGCACCTACACCTGCAGCAACACCGCACCCGGTGGGCAGGCGCCTGCAGGGAGCGGCAGCAGCTTCGTGGTGACCACGGCGATCGGCGACGCGCTGGACTGCAGCGTCACGAACACATTGCGTCCCCAGGCCGATCTGTCCATCGTGAAGACGGCGGCGCCGGCATCGGTACGTGCGGGCGGATTGGTGACCTACACGCTGAACATCGGCAATGCCGGGCCCAGTGCGGCCAATGGCGCAGTGGTCCGGGACAACCCGGGCCCGGGGCTGGACTGCACGGCCGCAGGCCTGGTCGCGCCGACCTGCAGCGCCACCGGGCCGGCGACCTGCCCGCCTGCGTTCACGGCCGCTGCACTGACAGGCGCCGCCGGTGTGAGCATCCCGACGCTGGGCGCCGGTGGGGCGCTGGCCTTGGTACTGCAGTGCCGCGTGACCGCCGACGGAACCTGAGGGGCAACCGCAGGACGGCGGCGCACCCTGCGGATTGCTACAAACCAGCTTGATTGGGTACGATCCCCATCAGCAGGCTCCATGTCTGCAGGCCCCTCCGGCTTGATCGCACCCGGGGGGTACAGCGCAAGGCGTTCGCAGACGCGCCGCGCCTTCGGGGAGAGAAGCGTATGCCGGCTCAGGGTTCGGGCAACAGCCCCCTTCCATCGCGCACAGCGCCGCAAGATTTTGCGTTTGCCGATTCGCCCCACCCCGTCGGCGTGCTCGACCTGGACCTCGGGTTCACCCACTGCAACGATGCCGCCATACGCGCCTTTGGCTACCGCAGCCGCGACGAGGTGCTGGGCAAGACCCCGCTGGATATGTCGGCCCCGGTGCAGCCCGACGGGGTGGATTCGCCCACCCGGGCGCAGCAGCACATCACCGCCGCCTTGCGTGACGGTCTGGCGGTGTTCGAGTGGCGGCACCGGCGCCCCGACGGCAGCGAATGGGACGCAGTGATCCACCTGGTGGCGCTGCAGCAGGGCGAGCGCACCGTGCTGCGCTTCATGATGGACGATGTGAGCGAGCACCGGCGCCAAGAGCAGCAGTTGCAGTTCAGCCGGCGCGTACTGGACAACGCCGGGCCCATTTTCTGGCTCGAACCCGAGCATGGCCGCGTGGTCTATGTCAACCGCGCGGCCATGGCGCACCTGGGCTGCACGCAGGCGCAATGCCTGGCCATGCGGATCCCTGATTTTGACCCGGACTTCGACATGGCCACCTACCAGCCGCTGGTGCGCCAGCTGCGCGCGCAGGAGAGCCACATCGGATTCGAGACACGCCACCTGCGGGCCGACGGCCGACTGGTGGACGTCGAGGTCCTCGCCTTCGTGTCCGAAAGTGACGAGGGTCCGCTGGTCTGCGCCTCGGTGAAGGACATCACCACACAGAAGAGCGCCCAACGCCGCCTGGTGGAAAGCGAGGCCTACAACGCCATGCTGTTCCAGCAGTCCCGGCGCGCCATGGTCGTCATGGAGACGGCCAGCGGCCAGTTCATCGACTGCAACGAAGCGGCGGTGCAGATCTATGGCTTTGCCAGCCGTGAGGAGCTGCTGGGCAAGACGCCGAGGGATATCTCCGCGCCGCTGCAGTCTGGGGGAGTGCCGTCCGACATCGCCGCCGTGGCCGTCATCCAGAAAGCGATGGACGAGGGCTACGTGGTCTTCGAATGGCGCGAACAGCGACCCAGCGGGGAGCAATGGGACGGCCTGGTGCACCTGATGCGCTTCGAGCATGGCGGCAGCGGCGTGCTGCAGTTCACCGTGGAAGACATCACCGAGCGCAAGCGCGCCGAAAAGCAGCTGGAATTCAGCCGCCGCGTGGTGGAGAACGCAGGCCCCATGCTGTGCCTGGACAGCGTGCATGGCCAGGTGACCTACGCCAACCGCGCAGCGCAGGCGCTGCTGGGGCACGACGAGGCCGCCTGCTGCGCGCTGTCGATCCGTGATCTCGACCCCAGTGCCGACATGGCCTCGTACGCCAACACGGTGCAGCGGCTGCGCAGCGAAGGCGGGCACCTGGCGCGCGACATGCAGTACCGCCATGCCGATGGCCGGCTGATCGATGTCGAGGTCATCAGCTTCCTGGCCGAAAGCGACGACGGCGAGCGCGTCTGTGTCTCCGTCACGGACATCACGGACGAAAAGCGCGCCCAGGCGCAACTGGTGCATGCCAAGGAAGTGGCCGAGCGCGCCACGCAGGTGAAGTCGGAGTTCCTCGCCAACATGAGCCACGAGATCCGCACGCCGATGAACGCCGTCATCGGCCTGTCGCACCTGGTGCTGAAGACGGCACTGACACCGCAGCAGCACAACTACGTCCAGAAGATCCACCAGTCGGGCACGCACCTGCTGGGCATCATCGACGCCGTGCTCGACCTGTCCAAGATCGAGGCCGGCAAGCTGACCGTGGAGCACGAGCCCTTCGACCTGGAGGAGTTGCTGACCCATCTGGTCAACCTGGTGGTCGAGAAAGCCAGCGCACGCGGCCTGGAACTGGTGATCGACCTCGCACGCGACGTGCCCACGCGGCTGGTGGGCGACGGCCTGCGCATCGCGCAGGTGTTGATCAACTTCACGAACAATGCGATCAAGTTCACCGAGGCCGGCGAGATCGCCGTCAGCGTGCGCCTGCAGGAGCAGACGGACAACCAGGTACTGCTGCGCTTTGCGGTGCGCGACACCGGCATCGGCCTCACGCCCGAGCAGATCGAGCGGCTGTTCCAGAGCTTTCAGCAGGCCGACACCTCCACGTCGCGCAAGTACGGCGGCACCGGCCTGGGGCTGGCCATTTCGCGGCATCTGGCCGAGCTGATGGGAGGCGCGACCGGCGTACAGAGCGACATCGGCAAAGGGTCGACCTTCTGGTTCACCGCGCGGCTGCAGGTCGATCCACAGCCACGCGCCCGCCGGCGGGCGATGCCACTGCAGGCGGGCCAGCGCGTGCTGGTGGTGGACGACAACGCCACCGCCCGCAGCGTGATGGCCGAGATGCTGAGCGGCATGGGCTGTGCAGTGGCGTCGGCCTCCAGCGGCAAGGACGCCATTGCACAGGTGCGCGACGCCGCCGGCACGGGCCGCGCCTTCGATGTGGTGCTGCTGGACTGGCAGATGCCCGGCCTGAACGGCGCCGAGACCGCGCACGCCATCCATGCATTGGCGCTGCAAGCGCCGCCGCAGATGATCATGGTGGCGGCCTTCGGGCAGGATGACGTGCACGCGGCCGCGTAGCGGGTCGGCATCCGGACCGTGTTGACCAAACCGGTCAGCGCATCGCGGATCCACAAGACCATGGCGCGCCTGGCCGGTGACGCTGCAGACAGTGGCCCGGCGCCGCTGGCCGACGAGAACGCCGATCTGATCGACAGCGTGCGCGCCCTGGGCGAGCGCCACATCTTGCTGGCCGAAGACAACGAGATCAACCAGCTCGTGGCCATCGGGATGCTGCACGAGGCGGGCCTCTGCGTGGACATCGCAGGCGACGGTGAGGTGGCGGTGAACATGGCGCGCCAACGCCGCTACGACCTGGTGCTGATGGACATGCAGATGCCGCACATGGACGGCGTGCAGGCGACGCGCCTGTTGCGCAGCCTGCCGGCGTTGCACGACCTGCCCATCGTCGCGATGACCGCCAACGCCATGCAGTCCGACCGCGACCGCTGTAGCGCGGCCGGCATGGTGGATTTCGTCAGCAAACCGATCGACCCGGAACTGCTGTTGCGCACCCTGCTGCGCTGGCTGCCGGCGCAGCGCCGCAGCGTGCCCTCGGCAGCGCGCCACGCGCCAGCGGCAACGGCGCGCGTCGCGGAGCCGGCCGCCACCCGGGCCGCAGCGCGGCCAGCCGCCCGCGCCAAGCCGTCGCCGCTGGACCTGCGGGTGATCGAGGGCCTTGACGCCACCAGCGGGCTGCGCCGCGCGCTGGGGCGCGAGACGTTGTACCGCGACCTGCTGCAGCGCTTTGTCGACCAGCAACCGCAAAGTCAGCGCGTGCTGCACGACGCGCTGGCCGCAGGCGATCACGCGCTGGTGCAACGCCTGGCACACACGCTGCGCGGCGTGGCGGCCAACATCGGTGCGGTGCGCATCGCCCACCTGGCCGGCGCGTTGGAACACGCCGCGCGCGCCGAGGCACCGGCCGATGCGCAGAAGGCGCAGGCCGACGCATTGGCAGGGCCGCTGCAGCGCCTGACGCGGCAGCTGGCCGATGCGCTGGACGGGACGGGCTGCCGCATCGGGGACCCGCGTCCGCAAGCCCCCGTGGACGGGGCCGACCAGCAGACGGCCACCACACGGGAGCTGTTGCGACTGCTGCGCGACGGCGATGCCCGGGCGGCCGAGTATCTGCGGACCCACGAGGCCGCGTTGCGCACGCTGCTGGCGCAGCGCTACGGGGCGTTGCGCGATGCTGTCGACGCCTTCGATTTCGATGCGGCGCTGGGGCTGCTCGAGGGCGGTGACCAACCGGGGCGGTAACCGCATTGGCGAGCCCGTCCAGCGACCAGGCGGCGCGCCGCGCCGCGCGCCACGCGTGCGCGAATCCACCAGCCTTGCTAGCATGCCCCTCGATCCGAGCCCGCGCAGGCGATCCGGCCACCGCCGGCCTACCCCGCGCGGCGCCGCGGACGGCTTGTGCGATCCGGACGGCGCAGCGGCCCGCGGCGCGCAGGAGATGTGGTCACAACATCCCTCTTGGAGACAAACGATGAAGCGCACACCATGGCCCCGACAGGCCCAGGCATTGGCATGTTTGCTGGCAGCCGCCGGCCTTGCAGGATGCGGTTCGGATGACGACAACACCCCGCCAGTGGCCCAGCCCAAGGCCTGCGCCGATCTGAACGGCATGGCCGTGGCGGCCACGGCCATCGGACTGCCAACGACAGGCGCCACAGTCACCAGCACGCAAGTGGTGCCGGCTGCCGGCACCGGTGCTGCGGCGGTTGGCGAATACTGCAGGGTGCTGGGCAGCATCGCGCCGGTGGACACCACGGCGCCGCCGATCCTGTTCCAGCTGAACCTGCCGACCACCTGGAACACCAAGGCCATGATGTTCGGCGGCGGCGGCTACAACGGCACCATCGCCACCGGCACGGGCAACGTGCCGGCCGGGCCCACCACGCAGCCAGGGCCACTGGGCCGCGGCTACGCCACCTTCGGCAGCGACTCGGGCCACCAGGCCAATGCGGACGGCAGCCGCGACGGCCGCTTCGGCGCCAACGACGAGGCGCTGGCCAACTTTGCGGGCGACGCGCTGAAGAAGACGCACGACGTGGCCAAGGCGATCATCGCGGCGCGTTATGCCGCACCGGTGACGCGCACGTACTTCGCGGGCGGCTCGACCGGCGGGCGAGAGGCGCTGCTGGCAGTGGGCAACTGGCCGCAGGATTTCGACGGCGCGATCGTCCTCTACCCGGCGTGGAACGCCGCCGCGCTGGACCTGCAGTTCGGCCGCATCACGCGCCAGCTGGCGCAGCCCAACGCCTACCCGAACCGGGCCAAGCGCAAGCTGGTGTACGACGCCTCGCTGGAGGCCTGCGACGCGCTGGACGGCGCTACCGACGCGGTGGTGAGCAACGTGCGCGCCTGCAACGCCAGCTTCACGCTGGCCAGTGCCACGCTGAACGGCACGCCGGTGCGCTGCACGGGCGGCGTCGACCTGGGCGACAGCTGCCTGTCGGACGCGCAGATCGCCTCGTTCAACACCTTCAACACGCCACTGGTGCTGCCTTACGCGCTGGCCAGTGGCGAGACCACCTACCCCGGTTTCAACACCTGGGGCACGGATTTCGGCAACCCCGGCAGCAGCCCGCTGCAACCCACGGTGGTGACGCTGTCGCTGGGCACCGAGCAGCCGGCCAACCCGATGCCGGCGGTGACGGCGGCGACCATGCCGCCGTATGGCAGCACGTTCTGGGACCAGTGGGTGAGGTACTTCGTGACGCGCGACGCGAGCTTCAACTCGCTGACGCTGGACCCGCAGGCGCCGGGCGCCTACCAGGGCCGCATCGTGGCGCTGACGGGCGTGCAGGACGCGAACAAGACCGACCTGTCGGCCTTTCGCGCCCGGGGCGGCAAGATCCTGATGGCGCACGGCTCGCACGATGCGCTGGTCAGCACGCGCGCCACGCAGCAGTACTGGGACCGCGTACGCAACACCATGGGCGCGGCCACGGTGGATGGCTTCATGCGCTACTACGAGATCCCGGGTTACGGGCATGCGGTGAGCAGCACGTTCAATGCCGCATGGGATTCGTTGACCACGCTGGAGAACTGGGTCGAAAGCGGCACGGTGCCCCCGGCGCAGACGGTCGCCGACACGGCCGGCGTGGCAGGCCGCACGCGGCCGCTGTGCGACTACCCCGGCTGGCCGAAGTACAAGGGCACGGGCGACATCAACCTGGCGCAGAGCTACAGCTGCTCGACGGAGTAGGCGCGAACGCCCGATGATGCCCGGGCGTCAGGGGACCCAGGGTCACGCCTTTCAAGGTCTTGGCGCCGGAACGATTGCAACGACCTTGAACGGCACGGGCCTCCGGGCGTCGGGAAGCCCAGTCGTCAAGGCAGATGCCAAGCCATCAGGTAGACCCAAAATCCGTGGGCGAGACGCGGACGTCAGGGCGCGGGCGCCGTGGCGGCTGGCCCCGTCGCGGCGGGTTGCACCAGCGGCTCCAGCAGCTCGGCCACGGCCTCCACCACGCGCTGGCGGCGGGTCGAACTCGATCCGGCGCGCTCCCACTCCGCATGGCTGCGCGCGGGCTGCACGGCCTGCACCACGCGCTTGAGCGGCGCGTCCAGCGCCGGGTCCTGCTCCAGGCCCTGCACGAAGCTGGAGATCGCCGCGTGGCCGCGCTGGTCCAGCGCGCGGGCCAGGCCCAGCATCTGCAGCGCGACGAGGAACAGCAGCGCGTTGTCCAGCGTCAACTCACGCACACCCAGGATCTGGTTCATCAGCTTGCCGCCGACCTGGCGCCAGCCCTGCGAGACGACGCTGCCGATGGCCCCGCCCAGGGCAGCGCCGGCCCCCAGCGAGAGACCGCCCACCGCCGCATCGGCCACCAGCCCAATGCCGGCGCCGACGGCCGCGCCCATGCCCAGCCGCTTGCCTGCCTCGCGCAGCGCCTCGGGGTGGAACAGATCGTTGGCCCACCGGCCGTCCTGCCAAGGCAGTTGGGCGAGCGCCGCATCGTCGCTGCGAAAGCCGTGGATCTGCAGCAGCGCATCGGCACCTGCGCGCACGAAACCCAGCGCCAGCTGCTGAAAGTCGTGCTCGGCCTGGCGGCGCTGCTCGGGGTCGGCGTGCACTTCTTCGGCAATCTCGCGGCGCAGCGCGGCCAGGCGCACCAGCAAGTCGGCGATCGCCCGGCTGCTGGCCTGGCGGCGTTGCGCGGCCTCGGCGACCAGGTGCCGGCCCACCGCCTGCAGCCGCGCGCGCTGGGCCGGCAGCAGCGTCGCCAGGTCCTGGTAGAGGTGCTGCTCGGCGCCGACGAACGGAGCCACGGCGTCGAAGTGCACCTGCGCGTGCAGACCGGCGGCGGCCAGCACGGTCTGCCAGGCCTCGAGCCGGCTGGCCGGGTCGCGTACGAAATTGAGCACCGGCATGACCGGGCGCGCGCAGGAGTTGAGGATCTCGATCTCGGCACGGTGCTTGGGCAGCACCGGCTCGCGGCTGTCGATCACGTAGAAGGCGGCGTCGACCTCGAGCATGGTGCGCAGCACCTTGGCTTCTTGCTCGAAGCTGCTGCGCGCCTCGGGGCCATGCAGGAAGGCGCGCACACGGTCGGGCCGGTCGTGGCCCTGCACGGCGGTCTGCAGGTAATCCCACAACGCGACCGAATCTTCCAGGCCCGGCGTGTCGAAGAAGCGCAGGGCCGGCGCGCCGTCCACGCGCAGTTCGATGGTTTCCACGTGGCGCGTGGTGCCGGGCCGGTCGGACACCTCGCCGAAGCTTTGGCGCCGCGTCAACGTGCGCAGCAGCGATGTCTTGCCGGCGTTCGTGTGGCCGACGACGGCGACGGCGAGGGCTTCGTGGGTCATGGGCGCGCCTGCTTGGTTCGCCCTGCGGTGCAGGCTTGTGCGTGGCCGTCGGGCACGGTGTTCATGGGGCCTCCAGCCACGCCTGTGCGGTGGCAGTGTCGGGTTGCAGCGCGACCTGCTCGGCCAGCGCCGTGCGTTGCAGCCAATCGAGCCAGCGCGCGGTGTCGGCGTCGTGCCGCGCGCCCAGCAGCAGCAGGCCTGTGGCGCCGGCCAGGCCGCTGGCCTCGCGCACGAATCGCTCGGTGCCGCGGTCGGGGCTGGAGGGGGCGTGGCAGGCAATCAGCAGCTTGCGCGGTGGCGCCGCTGCCAGGGACTGCAGCAGGCCCGCACGTTCGGCCTGCGTGCCCTCGATGCGGCGCGCCTGCACGTCGGTGGCCGGCGGCCAGGCGGGCCAGTCGGCCTCGGGCGGCAGCTCGAAGCCGACGAGCAGGCGCTCAGCGGTCTCTGGCGCGCTGCGCACCAGGGCGCGGGCAGGCGCGGCGGCGGCGTGCTCCACATCGACCACGCGGGCCGGCTCCATGGCTTCGAAACGTGCCAGCAGCCGGCGCACACCGGGCTCGGCCAGATCCAGCCGCAACCGGGCCTGACCGCGCCGCCACATCGCCGCGCACCACAGCGCACTCAGCGCACGCAGACCCAGGCCATAGACGGCCACGCAGCCGATCAGCCACCAGGCCCAGGCGCGCTGGTCGGCGGCACCGGCGGCCTGGGGCTGCAGCAGCGTGGCGGCGTCGGGCACGGCAAAGCCCAGCATTTGCGGCAGCCAGCCGGTCCACTGCACGAACTGCACGAAGAATTCCGGCGTCAGGATGGTGGTCTCCCAGGTCAGCCGGTAGGCGCGCAGGGAAAAGCCCAGTGCCAGCGCCGCCAGCATCAGCACGAAGGCGAGTGTCCACACCGCGTGGCTGATGCCGCCGAAGGCCCAGGGCGCCAGCCGCGCACGGCGCAGCACGTCGCCCGTGGCGCGCGCCAGTTGCACCGCGTGCGGCCCACGGTCCAGCGGCAGCCGCGCCGTAAGCTGCAGCGCCAGCCGGCCCAGTGCACCGCCACCGCCCCAGCCGCCCGGCAGCACCAGGCTGGCCAGCCATAGCAGCCAGGTCAGCGCGTGCAGGCCCAGCAGCGAGACAAAGGCGGCGACGACATTGATCTCGCGCGCCGGCCCCAGCACCACCTGCGCCAGCGCCCAGCTGCTGGCCAGCACCAGCGCGGCCAGCAGCGCCAGCACCACGCCGCCGAGCTGGCGCCAGCGCTGCCACTCGCGCGGCAGGCCCAGTCGCTGCCCGAGCAACCAGGCGCGCGCGTGCACGCGGCGCTCGCCATCGGCCTGCGCGGCGAAGGCCTGGCGCATGGCCTGGCCGTCTTCGAGCGGGCCATCGTCTTCGATCAGCTGCACGGCACGCGTGATGGCGGCCTGGCACAGGGGGCTGGTGGCCGGGGGCGGGGTCGTCGTGGGGGTCAAGGCGCGGTTGGAGGATCGGGAATGGGGCATCGGAGAACCGAGCGCCGCAGCATGCCACAGCCGCCTGCAACAACCGAGCGGCAGCCTGGCCGCCCTGCGTTCAGGGAAGGGCGCGCTTCAGGCGCATCTCTTCGATGCGGATGGTGCCCATGGGCGTCGTGCGGGCGGTGTTCAGCTCGCGCTTGAAGCCGGCCAGGTCGAAGAAGCGCAGCGCGCGTTCGTTGCGCAGCGGCACCCAGACGGTCACGCTGGTGCAGCCCTCTTCTTCCAGCGCCTCGCGCGCAGCGTCCCACAGCGCCAGGCCGGCGCCCTGGTCCCAATGGGCAGGCACCACGTGGATGGCCCAGATCTCGCCGACGGTCGGCTTGCTGCCCTTGTCGCGCGAGCGGTCGTAGGCGACGAAGCCTGCGGGCTTGCCCTCCAGCGTGGCGATCTGCACCTGCGGGTCGCCGAACTCAATGGCCTCGCGCCACTGCGTCAGGCGTTTGGCGGCGGGCACGGCATTGAGCTGCTCCTGCGGCACGATGCCGTCGTAGGCTGCCAGCGTGGCAGCAGCATGCAGATCGACGATGGATTGGGCGTCGCGCATGACGGCGGGACGGACTTCGTAGGAGGACATCGGCTGGGGGAGAAATGGAAAGCGGGCCGCAATTGTGGCCGCAAGCGGCCCCCTACACTGGCGGACCCATGGACTCACCTGCTTTCACTGTACGGCTGCTCTGCGCTGGCGGTCAGTCGCAGGCGTTCCAGGCTCCCGCCGATATGCCGGTGCTGCTGGCCGCCGAGCGGGCCGGGCTGCACATGGAAAGCTCGTGCCGCAACGGCACCTGCCGCACCTGTCTTCGCCAGCTCTGCGAGGGCCAGGTGCACTACCGCATCGCCTGGCCGGGCCTGAGCGTGGACGAAAAGCGCGAGGGCTACCTGCTGCCGTGCGTCGCCTATGCCGCCAGTGACCTGGTGCTGGCGCCGCCGTAGCCCCTGCAGACCTGCTGCCCCTACTGCCGCTGCTGCCTGTGCATGCCCGCGACGGCAGGCCCGGATAATGCCTGTCCCCTGCCACGGTGCCTGCCCGGCCGATCTACTAGCCCCCAATGACCGTCCACGTTCTGCTCGTCGACCACGATCCGGCCCACGTCCACGCGCTGACGCTGGCCCTGGACACCGAGCAGGGCTGGCACACGGACAGCGCGCCTTCGGTGGCGGCGGCGCGCCAACGGCTGGCGCTGCAGCACTATGCGATGGTGGTCCTGCGCCATCGCCTGCCCGACGGCGACAGCTTCGACCTGCACCGCGACCTGCCCAGCCCCGGCGTGCTGCTGTGGGTGGATGCCGATGAGGAATGGGCGGCCGCGCGCGCCCTGCGCTTGGGCTGGGACGACTACCTCGTGCGTGACCTGGCCGACCCCGACACCTTACGCCAGCGCCTGCGACAGTTGCTGCACAAGGTGCGACGCCATGCCGAGCCGGAGCTGGGCACGCAGCGATTCGAGGCGGCGATCGCCGGCGCCAAGGTCGGTCTGTGGGTGTGGGACGCGCAAGCACGGCGCAGCACCATCAACAAGCAATGGGCCTGGACGCTGGGCTACCTGCCCGAAGAGCTCGATCTGGAGAACAACGGCTGGCTGCGGCTGGTGCATCCGGACGACGTGCCGGTGGTGCAGCGTGCCGAGGAGGACAGCTTTCGCCACCAGAAGTCGGCCTACGAGATCGAGTTCCGCATGCGCCACAAGAATGGCCAATGGCGCTGGCTGCTGAGCCGCGCCAAGGTGCTGGAACGTGACGCCGACGGCGCACCTTTGCGCGTGGCCGGCACGCAGTTCGACATCACGATCCGCAAGGAGGCGCTGCAGTTGCTGCAGCGCCAACACGAGCTGAGCCAGGCGGTGAACCGGGTGCAGGCCACCTCGCTGCAGGGCGATGAGGCCGACTCCGCAGGCTGGCAGGCGCTGCTGACCGACCTGCTGGCCCTCACGCGGTCTGGCCAGGGCTTCGTGGCCGAGCTGGCCACTGTCGAAGCCGACGCCGAGGCATCGCCTTTGCCGTGGCCCGGGCCGCTGCGGCTGCAGGCCAGCCACGGCCTGGCAGGCGCCGGCGCGGCCCTGCCCGCGCTCTTTGCCGAGACGGCGGCCATGCTGGCCGGTGCCGGGGGCTGCTCGGCGCCGCCGTGGGCCTGCTGCGGGCCGGTCGATGGTTGGCATGGCCTGCTGTTGCCGGTGCGCACCGTCACCGAGCCGGTGGCCCTGCTCGGCCTGGCCCGCACCGAAGCGCCGTTTTCGCCGGCCGACGCGGGCCTGCTGGCACCGCTGCTTGGCGCCGTGGGCCAGTGGCGGTTGCAGCGCCGCGCTGAGGCCCACACCCGCACCGCGCGGCAAGACAGCCGGCGCGACGCCGCGTTGCTGGCCGATCGCACGCGCGATATGAGCGACATGCTGGGCAGCGTGGCGCAAGGCATCGCGCTGTTTTCGCCGGACCTTCGGATCGTGGCGCACAACCCCCGTTTTCTGGAATTGCTGGACCTGCCGCCCGCGCTGCTGTCGGGGCAGCCCATGCTGGACGAGGTGGTCCGGTTCCAGGCCGCGCGTGGCGACTTCGGTGGCCATCTCTCGCTGTTCGATCCCGTGACCGGGCGCGTGGCCGCGGCGCACGACACGACAGGCACCGCCATCGACCGCGTGCCGGACCTGTATTTGCGCAACTCGTGCGATGGCCGGGTGTTCGAAGTACGCACGCGCAAGCTGGCCGACGGCAGCCGCGTGCGCACCTATGCCGACGTCACCTCGTACGTGCAGTCGCAATCGGCGCTGCGCGAAAGCGAGCTGCGCTTTCGCAGCCTGACGGAACTGATCACCGACTGGTACTGGGAGCAAGACGCGCAGGGCCGGTTCACCAAGGTCGAGGGCTCGCGCCAGTTGGGCGAGCTGTACGACTTCTCGCAGATGATCGGCCGCACGGTGCAGCAGTGCCAGGGCTTCATCCGTTTCCACGCCGACGAAGCCCAGTGGGCCGGCTGGCAGGCGCAGATGGACCGGCACACCGAGTTCCGCGACTTCGTGTTCCGCGCCGAGGTGAAGCATTCGAAGCAGTTGCGGCACTTTGCGGTGTCGGGTCTGCCAATGTTCGATGCCGACGGCGCGTTCTGCGGCTACCGCGGCACGGGGCGCGACATCACCGACCGCCGGCAGGCGGAAGAAAAGATCCAGCGCCTGGCCTTCTACGACGCGCTGTGCAACTTGCCCAACCGCCGGCTGCTGGTCAAGCGTTTGTCGCAGGCACTGTCGGCCAGCCACCGCAGCGGCTGCCACGGCGCGCTGCTGTTCATCGATCTGGACAACTTCAAGGATCTGAACGACACGCTGGGCCACACCATGGGCGACACCCTGCTGCAGATGGTGGGCAGGCGGCTGGTGGAATGCGTGCGGGAGGCCGACACCGTGGCCCGTCTGGGTGGCGACGAGTTCGTGGTCATGCTGGAACAGCTGAGCCCGCAGGAGGCCGCCTCCACCGCCGCAGCCGATGCGACGGCGCGCAAGATCCAGGAGGCGCTGAACCGGCCTTACGACCTGGGCGCCACGCGCCACCACAGCACGCCCAGCATCGGCCTGACGCTGTTCTGCGGCCATGAGCACAAGGTGGACGAGCTGCTCACGCGCGCCGACCTGGCCATGTACCAGGCCAAGGCGGCCGGGCGCAACGTGGTGCGCTTTTTCGACCCGCGCATGCAGACAGCGCTGGCCGAGCGATCGGCGCTGGAGGCCGACCTGCGCCACGCGCTGGACCGCGACGAACTCGATCTGTACTACCAGCCCATCGTCGACATCCATGGCGAATTGGTCGGCGTCGAGGCGCTGCTGCGCTGGCGGCATCCGGTGCGCGGCATGGTCTCGCCGGTCGACTTCATCCCGCTGGCAGAACGCACCGGCCTGATCTTGCCGCTGGGCCGCTGGGTGCTGGAGACGGCCTGCCACCAACTGGCGCAGTGGGCCGCTGCCGATGAGACGGCGGCACTGAAGATTTCGGTCAACGTCAGCGCCCGGCAGTTCCGCCAGGCCGATTTCGTCGCGCAGATCACCGAGGTGCTGGCCCTGGCCGGCGCGCGGGCGGACCGGCTGAAGATCGAGCTGACCGAGAGCATGCTGCTCAATGATGTCGAGGACGTGATCCGCAAGATGGCCGAACTGAAGGCCATGGGCGTAGGCTTTGCGCTGGACGACTTCGGCACTGGCTATTCGTCGCTGTTCTACCTGAAGCGCCTGCCGTTGGATCAGCTGAAGATCGACAAGTCCTTCGTGCGCGATGTGCTGACGGACCCAAACGACGCCGCGATTGCGCGCACCATCCTGACGCTGGCGCGCAGCATGGACCTGACGGTGGTGGCCGAGGGCGTTGAAACGCCGGGGCAGCACGCTTTTCTGGTGGACGCCGGCTGCGACGAGTTCCAGGGCTACCTGTTCGGCCGGCCGGTGCCGATCGCCCGGCTGCTGCCGTTCGGTGCAGGCCGGGCCGCAGAGCCACTGCTAAACTCGGCGCCCTTTCAGCCCCCATGACACCATGGACTATCCCGGCAACCTGATCGTCGTCGCCGCACCCAGCGGAGCCGGCAAGTCCAGCCTCGTCAAGGCCCTGCTCGAAATCGACTCCGGGATCCAGCCTTCGGTCTCGCACACCACGCGCCCGCCACGCGGCCAGGAAAAGCACGGGCGCGAGTACTTCTTCGTCTCCGACACCGACTTCGACACCATGGTCGCCGGCGACACCTTCGTCGAATGGGCGCTGGTGCACGGGCGGCGTTACGGCACCTCCAAGAAGGCGATCGAAGAGCGCATCGCCCAGGGCGCAGACGTGATCCTGGAGATCGACTTTCAGGGGGCGATGCAGATCAAGAAGACCTTTGCCAATGCGGTGCTGATCTTCATCCTGCCGCCGAGTTGGGAGGAGCTGCGCTCACGCCTGGAACGCCGCGGCGAGGACGCACCGGAAGTCATCGAGCTGCGCCTGAAGAACGCCGCCGTTGAGATGGCCCAGGCCGAAAAATTCGACTTCGTTATAATCAACGAGTTGTTCGACCGGGCGGTTTTCGACATGAAGACCATCGTGCATGCCCAGCGACTCAAGTACCTGGCGCAGGTCCGTGCCAGGTTCGACACCTTCAAATCCCTGCATATTCTCTGAAGACTGGAGTCACCATGGCCCGCATCACCGTCGAAGACTGCCTCGCGCAAATCCCCAATCGTTTCCAGCTGGTGCTGGCAGCGACGTACCGCGCGCGCATGCTGAGCCAGGGCCACACGCCCCGCATCGAAAGCAAGAACAAGCCCGGCGTGACCGCCCTGCGCGAGATCGCCGCCGGCAAGGTGGGCCTGGAGATGCTGAAGAAAGTGCCGAGCTGACCGGCTCCCGCTCATCGCAATAGGGCACCGCTTGGCGGTGCCTTTTTTCTGGGCGCCGTGCGTACGTAACGCGCACGCTACATTTGAGGCATGAACGTCGCACTGCCCACAAATACCGCAGTCCGGACATCGCACCGCAAAGCGCCCAAGGCCGTGGAGGCCAGTCCGGCCGCCGCCAACGCCGCCGCCGCCAGTTTCGCAGCCCTCACCGCCAGCCTGGACTATCTCGACGCGCAGAGCATCGAGCAGGTGCGCCAGGCGTACCGCTTCGCCGACGAAGCCCACCTCGGCCAGCTGCGCAGCAGCGGCGAGCCCTACATCACCCACCCCATTGCAGTGGCCGCGCAGTGCGCGACTTGGAAGCTCGATGCCCAGGCGCTGATGGCGGCCCTGCTGCACGACGCGATGGAAGACTGCGGCGTCACCAAACCGCAGTTGATCGAGCGCTTCGGCGCACCGGTGGCCGAACTGGTGGACGGGCTGACCAAGCTGGACAAGCTGCAGTTCAACACCCGCGAGGAGAGCCAGGCGGAGTCGTTTCGCAAGATGCTGCTGGCAATGGCGCGCGATGTGCGCGTGATCCTCATCAAGCTGGCCGACCGCAGCCACAACATGCGCACGATGGGCGACATGCCGCGCAGCAAGTGGGCGCGCATTTCGTCGGAGACGCTGGACATCTACGCACCCATCGCCCACCGGCTGGGACTGAATGTCACCTACCGCGAGCTGCAGGAACTGGCCTTCCAGCACCTGATGCCCTGGCGCTACGCGGTGCTGGCCAAGGCCGTGGCCAAGGCGCGCAGCCGGCGACGCGACCTGGTGCAGAAGGTGCAGACGGAGCTGGAGAACACCTTCGAGGCCGCCGGCATGAAGGTGCGCATCGCCGGGCGCGAGAAGACGCTCTACTCCATCTACCGCAAGATGGACGACAAGCACCTGTCGTTCGCGCAGGTGACCGACATCTACGGCTTTCGCGTGATCGTGCCGAACGTGATCGATTGCTACACCGCGCTGGGCGTGCTGCACCAGCTCTACAAGCCGGTGCCCGGCCGCTTCAAGGACCACATTGCCATCGCCAAGGTCAACGGCTACCAGTCGCTGCACACCACGCTGGTCGGCCCGTCGGGCGTGAACGTGGAGTTCCAGATGCGCACCGACGCCATGCACGTGGTGGCCGAATCCGGCGTGGCGGCGCACTGGCTCTACAAGGCCAACCATCCCGAAGGCGGCGCGGCCGAGCGCATGGGCACGCAGTGGCTGCAGTCGCTGCTGGACATTCAGCACGAGACGCGCGATGCGTCCGAGTTCTGGGACCATGTGAAGGTGGACCTGTTCCCCGATGCGGTCTACGTGTTCACGCCCAAGAGCCAGATCATGGCGCTGCCTCGTGGCGCGACGGTGGTCGACTTTGCCTACGCCATCCACAGCAACATCGGCGACCGCACCGTCGCGGCGCGCATCAATGGCGAGCAGGTGCCGCTGCGCAGCGAGTTGCACAACGGCGACGTGATCGAGGTCATCACCGCGTCGGTCTCCGCACCGAACCCGGCCTGGCTGGGCTTCGTGCGCACGGGTCGTGCACGCTCCAAGATCCGGCACCATCTGAAGGGCCTGGCGCAGACCGAATCGCAGGACCTGGGCGAGAAGCTGCTGACGCAGGCTGTGCGCGCAGAGGGCATCGAATCACTGCCTGGCCACGACGCCGACAGCCAGCCGATATGGGACAAGCTGTTGCGGTTCTCCGGCAACCGCACGCGTGCCGAGTTGCTGACCGACATCGGCCTGGGCAAGCGCATCGCGAGCATCGTTGCCAAGCGGCTGAAGGTGCTCGTGACGGAAAGCGGCACCAGGACCGACCCGCTGCTGATGACGCGTGAGCGCTACATCGCCCATGAAAGCGTGTCGCAAGGTGGCGTGCTGATCGACGGCAGCGAGAACGCCTCGGTGCAGTTCGCCCGCTGTTGCCGGCCGGTGCCAGGCGACGAGATCGTGGGCTACCTGGGCCGCGGCGAAGGCCTGTTCATCCACACCGCCGACTGCGCGCTGGCCAAGCGCCTGCAATACAAGGACAGCGAGCGCTTCATCGCGGTCGCCTGGTCGGACGAGCCGGTCCGCTCCTTCGAGACCGGCGTCGTCATCACGGTCACCAACGGCAAGGGCGTGCTGGCGCGCGTGGCCGCGTCACTGGCCTCGACCGAGGTCGACATCACCCACATGGACATGGGCCAGGAAGAGGCGCAGGACGCCTCGGACCTGCGCTTCGTGATCGCCGTACGTGATCGCGCCCACCTGGACCACGCGCTGCGCAACCTGCGGCGCACACCAGCCGTGCTGCGCGCGGTGCGGGCGATGCCCGCCGCCTATCAGGCGTCGGACGGAGGCGGGTAGCGTACCGCCAGCACCTCGATGTCGCGCACGCCCGCAGGCGTGGCGAGCCGCACCACGTCACCGGTGCGGGCTTTGAGCAAGGAACGCGCAATCGGGGCGACCCAGCTCACCTCGCCGCAAGCGCTGTCGGCCTCGTCGACGCCGCGGATGCTGAGCGTTTGCTCCTGCCCGCTCTCATCGGCATAGGTCACGGTGGCGCCGAAGAAGACCTGGTCACCACCATGGTGCACGCTGGGGTCGGTGATCTCGGCAATTTCCAGCCGCTTGGTCAGGAAGCGGATACACCGGTCGATCTCGCGCAGGCGCTTCTTGCCATAGTGGTAGTCGCCATTCTCGGACCGATCGCCGTTGCTGGCCGCCCAATGGACGACCTCCACGATCTTTGGACGTTCGTTGTCGATCAGGTCCAGCAACTCGGCGCGCAGGCGCGCGTAGCCCTGGGGCGTGATGTAGTTCTTGACCCCGGACGGCAGGTCGGGCACGACGGGGCCGTCGTCGTCATCCGCGTCGGATTCTTTGGTGAATGCCTTGCTCATCGCAGCAGTGTGCAGCAACCGGCCTGACCGGCCATGGCAGCGTGTGGCTTACAGGCGCGGCAGATCGAACAGACGCTGGCCCGGCAGGGGCGGGTCGACCTCGATCACTTCGGTGCCGTCGGGCTGCACGTGCACCTTGATCGCGGCACCCAGGCGGTCGCCCAGTGGGCTGCGAAACAGTGGCAACACCGGCTCGGCATCCAGCAGCTTGTCAACCACCTCGAGCGTGTCGACCACCGTCTCGCCCGTCAGCGGCGACGGCATGGCGCCCCGGGCGCGCGCGTCCTCCACGGCATCCGCCATGTACCAGCGCACGCGCGCAATCCGGCCACGGTCGTCCAGCTGTACCCCGGTGACGACATGTCCAGGCACGTCAGGCCCCCACATGCGCATGACGCAAGTCGCGACGACCGCGCACGCGGACAGGCTGGCCGGGGTGGCCTGGCAGTCGAGTGGGCACATCGGCCTCGTCCGGGGGTTCCTGCACCGGGCAGGCGGGCTCGGGGTTGACCGGATCCGGGTCGGTCACTTCGGGGAACCCAGGTGTCGGCGGCACAGGTTGGGGAGACGGCACGGTGGATCTCCGCACGCGCGCAGTGTGCGGTTGGGCAAGCAAGTCGAGCATGGGGGATTGCACTCCAAAAGACGCACACCAAAGGTGCTTCATGGTTCCTGCCAGCGGTCGTTGGACCTATCGGAACCCAGCGCGTGCTGGCGTCAGCACAGGCCCACAAAGTCGACCCCATCCGCCCACATTTGGTGCCAATGGACAATATGACTTGGACAAGTTTGATATAAATTGCAAACCAAGATACATGTAGGGCTTGCCATACTCACTCACATGTGTGGCGGGTGATACGCTCAAATTTCCCCCTCCACAACAATAACCAACAGCGGTCGGGTGCTGAACTTGGTCCGGCACTCACAGGGAACTCATGCACCCGAATGCGCCCCCGCCTGCGCGGGACTCCAGGCTCCCCAGGTTCAGCCTGTCTCAGGGCGACGACGTTTTTCCGCGCGTGGCAACGGCAGACGTCGTGGTGAGCGCGACGCCCGCCGGCGCGTTCACGCCGCTGGGCGCAGATCGGCCGGCCCCTGCGCCGACGGTGCTGCTGCACTGAACCCGTCTCGGCCTGACCCCACTGGACCGCACCTCCGTGCTCGACATGCCGCCGATGCAAACGATGGACGCAGGCGCCGGGATCCGGGCCAAGCTTCGCGCGTTCTTCACACCCTACGTGGCCGACGAGGCGGACGAGGCGCAGTTCCGGGCACGCCAGCTGCAGGCCGTGCTGCGCCTCACGCCGATCGCCATGTTCGTGAATATCGCCAACGCGGCGTGGCTGTGCGTCGCGCTGTGGCACCAGGCCCCGCGCGGCTTCCTGATGGGCTGGGCGGCAGCTGTTGCGGCGATGGCGGCCCTGGGCTTTCGCGGCTGGTACCGCGCCCACCACAGGCCGCCGCGGGCCACCGCGTCGCACCGCGCCACGCGGCGTGCCACCGCCCAGGCGGCGGTGCTGGGCCTGGTGTGGGCCGCGCTGCCGGTGGTCGCCTTCCCCAGCGCCTCCAGCGACGGCCGCTTTTTCATTGGCATGGTCACCACCGGCATGATCTGCGCCGGCGGCTGCATGCTGGCCCCGATCCCCTGGGCCTCGACCGCCTTCACGTTGCTGCTCGGTGGCGGCGCCGCCTATGCGCTGGCCACCTGGCCAGCACCAGAAGCTGCGGGCGTCACCATGCTGCTGTTGTTCTATGTGCTCATCGTCGTCTACGCCGCCTGGACGCTGGCCAACACACTGGGTGCGCGCTTGCAGGCCGAAGCGCAGGCAGAGCGTCAGAGCGAAGTGATCGGCCTGCTGCTGCGCGACGTCGAAGACCAGAGCAGCGACCTGCTATGGGAACTGGACGGCGCCGGACGCTTTGCCCACGTGTCGCACCGCGTCGCCCTCACGCTGGGCAGCGATGCGGCGCGATTGCAGGGCTTGCGGGCCAGCACGCTGCTACAGCGCATGCTGCCGCGTGACGAAGAGGCCGCCGCCCTCTGGTCGAATCTGGGCGAGCGCCTGGCCGGCCGGACGCCGTTCCGCGACGCCGTGCTGCACCTGGCGGCGAATGGGCGCCAGCGCTGGTGGTCGGTCAGTGCGCGGCCGCTGCTCGATGCCCGCGGCCGCCCCGCAGGCTGGCGCGGCGTGGCGACGGACATCACCGACAAGCACGTCGCGCACCGACGGCTCAAATGGCTGGCCCACAACGACGCCTTGACCGGCCTGGCCAACCGCGCGCAGTTCCACGAACACCTGCGCGCCGCGCTGCCGGCGCCCCCCGCAGTGATCAGCCCGATCGCGTTGGTGGCCTTCGACCTCGACGGCTTCAAGCAGACCAACGATTCGCATGGCCACCACGCCGGCGACTGCCTGCTGCAGGCGTTCAGCGCCCGCTTGCGCGGCGTGGCACGCCGCAGCGACCTCGTGGCGCGGCTGGGCGGCGACGAATTCGCGATGGTGGTGCGCGGCGTGTCCAACCAGGCCGACATCCGCCCTCTGCTGGAACGCATCTGCGCAAGCCTGCGCGACCCCTTGATGACCAACGGGGCGCGGATTTCGCTGCGCGCGAGCATGGGCGTGGCGTTCGCGCCGCAGGACGGCCACGACGTCGACGCGCTGATGAACCACGCCGACATTGCGCTGTACGCCGCCAAACGTGCCGGTGGCTCGCGCTACCACTTCTTCCAGGCCGCGATGGCCGACGCCAACCGGCGCCGGTCGGCACTGGAGCACGCGTTGCGAGACGCTCTGCACCGACAGGAACTGCGCCTGGTCTACCAACCGCAGATCACGGCGCACGCCAGACGCTTGTGCGGTTTCGAGGCGCTGCTGCGCTGGAACCACCCCGAACTCGGTGAAATTTCGCCGACCGAGTTCATCGGCATAGCCGAGCGTTCGGGCTTGATGCCGGCCATCGGGGCGTGGGTGCTGTCGCAGGCCTGCCACGAAGCCCATGGCTGGCCGCACGATCTGACGATCTCGGTGAACGTCTCGGCCACACAGCTGACGGCCCCGGGCTTCGTGGAATCGGTGCGCGGCGCCTGCGGCCCGCTGCCGGTCTGCCGCGTCGAATTGGAGATCACGGAATCGGCGCTGATGGACGACGCGGACGCGGCCGTGTCGGTGCTGACCGCGCTGCGCGGCATGGGCTTTCGCATTGCGCTCGATGACTTCGGCACCGGGTATTCGGCATTGGGCTATCTGCGGCTGTTTCGCTTCGACACGCTGAAGATCGACAAGGACTTCGTGCGCGACCTGGCAGCGAATGCCGAGGCGCAGGTCATCGTGGACACCATCTTGGCCATGGCCGGCGCGCTGAAGATGGGCACGGTGGCCGAGGGCGTGGAAACGAGCGAGGAAGCCCAACTGCTGGAGCAGCGCGGCTGCAACGTGCTGCAGGGCTACCTGATCGGCCGACCCATGCCGCCGACGGACGCGCTGGCGTTCATCGACAGCTGGCCGACGGCCCGCGAACAGCCCGTCTGAACCAGCCCGGCCGCGGCCCGGTAGGCACAAGCCGGCGCGCAAAAGAAAACGGGTCAGTTCCTTGTGAGAACTGACCCGTCAATTTGGTGCGGCTGGCAGGAATTGAACCCACGACCCCTTGGTTCGTAGCCAAGTACTCTATCCAACTGAGCTACAGCCGCGAAGCCACGGATTCTAGCACGGGTTTTCCAGCGCTTTCAAAAATCTCAGTGCGCAGCGGAAACGACCACAGGAATCTCGGTCGCCGGGGGCGTGTTGCGGCTGCGGCCACACCGCACGATGCCGTCGATCATCACCATACCCACGCCCGGAATGTCGCCCAGTTGCACGCTCTCGAGCAGCGTGCGTCCGGCCGTGTGCTGCGCACGGTCCATGAACACGAAATCGGCGGCGCGGCCGACCTCGATCAGGCCGCAGTTGAGCTTGCGGATCTTCGCCGTGTTGCCGGTGGCAAAGCAAAACACCAGCTCGGCCGGGATGTTGGCCAGGCTGGACAGCATCGCCACCATGCGCAGGATGCCCAGCGGCTGCACACCGGAGCCGGCCGGCCCGTCGGTGCCCAAAATCACGCGATGCGGGCACTTGAGCTGCAGCGCCGCCTGCGCCGCCGCAATGGCCACGCGCTCGTTGCCGTTGTGCACGATCTCGATGGCGCGGCTGGACTTCTCGCACAGCTCGCACACATGCGCCTCGGACAGCGAGGTGTGCCCACCGTTGATGTGGCCGATGATGTCGGCGTCGGCCTCCAGCACCACGTCCTTGTCGATCAGGCCCGAGCCGGGGATGGACGGGCCGCCCGTGTGGATGGTGCTTTGGATACCCGCCGCGCGCGCCCACTTGACCATGACCGCCGCCTCGGTGCCGCCCTTGACCGAGCCCAGGCCGATCTCGCCCAGAAGGCCCACACCGGCCGCCGCCAGTTCCTGGAAATCGCTCTCGACCATGCCCTTCTCGATGACCGGCGCGCCGGCCAGCACCTTCACGCCGCCAGGGCGAAAGTTGTCGAACGCACGCTGCGCCGTGATGGCCAGCGCCTTCAGGCCGACGATGTCCTTGGGCCGGCCGGGCAGGTGCACCTCGCCGGCCGAAATCATCGTCGTGACACCGCCGTTCATCGTCGACTCGATCCAGCCGAGCTGGTTCTGACGCGGCGTCCAGTCGCCGAAGACGGGGTGCACGTGGCTGTCGATCAAGCCCGGGGCGACGCAAGTCTGCTTCACATCGATGACGGTGGTGGCGCCCTCGACGTCGCAATCCTTCAGCTTGCCGACGGCGGTGATCAGGCCGTCGTGGATGACGATGGTGTCGGCTTGGAGGATGGGCTGGTCGATGTCGCCCGACAGCATCAGGCCGATGTTGCGGATGACGACTTTTCCGGATGCGGCGGTGGCGGCGGCTTCTGCCATGGTTCGGTTTCTCCGTGGGGGCTGTGGGATTCGTGCGAGATGGGCTGGCGCATCACGGTCCGCAGCACGGCGTCGACCACGAACGACTCCCAGTGCGCGACCGAGGCCGGGTCGTCGATGCGCTCGCCCAGGAACTCGGACAACGTGAAGCGGTTGGACTGCGGAAAGTAACCCAGCGCGGCAATCATCATGTAGACGTCGCGCACCGACATGTCGGCGCGGAAGATGCCTTGCTCCACGCCTGCCACCAGCAAGCGCTGGAGCACCGAGATGGCGGGCGACGAATACTGCTGCGCCGACTGCATCTTCACGATGTGCCGGCCCTGCAGCAGGTTCTCGTTGTTCAGCAGCGTGACGAACTCGGGGTGGCGGCGGTAGTAGCCGCAGACGAAGCGCACCACGGTCCTGAGCGATTCCACGGGCTGCATCTCGTTCAGCGCCAGCTCGGCCTCGGCCTCGTTCATCCGCCGGTAAATGTCCTCGATGACGGCGATGTACAGACCTTCCTTGCTACCGAAGTAGTAATAGATCATGCGGTCGTAAGACTTTGCGGCCTTGGAGATCTGGCCGACCCGGCCGCCCGCGAACCCGTGTTTGGCGAAGATGCGGGTCGCGGCGCGCAGCAGATTGGCACGCGAGACGATGACCGCCTGCTCGCGCACGCCCGGCTTGCGCGGGCGGCCGCTGGCGGCAGGCTTGGCAACCGGGGGCATGCGGGCGGCTGCGTGTGCTGCGTCTACTGCTCGGCGAACGCGCGCTCGACGACGAAGTCGCCCGGCGTGGAGGTGTTGCCCTCCTGGAAGCCGCGCTCCTCGAGCATCTTCTTCAAATCGCGCAGCATGGCCGGGCTGCCGCACAGCATCACGCGGTCATCCTGCGCGTTCAGGTCGGGCAAGCCCAGGTCGCTGAACAGCTTGCCCTTGCCCATCAAATCCGTGATGCGGCCCATGTTGCGGTAGCTCTCGCGCGTCACCGTGGGGTAGTAGCGCAGCTTGCTGGTGACCAGTTCGCCCAGCACTTCATGCTCCGGCAGGTGTTTGGACAACAGGTCGTAGTAGGCCAGCTCTTCGACCTGGCGCACGCCATGCACCACGATGACCTGCTCGAAGCGCTCGTAGGTGTCGGGATCGCGCACGATGCTCAAAAACGGTGCGAGGCCGGTGCCGGTGCCCAGCAGATAGAGGTGCTTGCCGGGGCGAAGATAGTCGGTCACGAGCGTACCGGTCGGCTTGCGGCCCACGATGATCGTGTCACCGACCTGGATGTGCTGCAGGCGAGAGGTCAAAGGGCCGTCGGGCACCTTGATCGACAGGAACTCGAGATGGTCTTCGTAGTTCGCACTGGCGATGCTGTAGGCGCGCAGCAGCGGCTTTCCGTTCTCGCCGCGCAGGCCGATCATCGTGAAGTGGCCGTTGGAGAACCGCAGCGACGGGTCGCGCGTGGTGGTGAAGGTGAACAGGCGGTCGGTCCAGTGGTGGACGCTCAGGACCTTTTCTTCGTTGAAAGCGCTCATGTCGTTCGAAGCGGTGCCGCAAGAGTGAAAAAAACAGTCCGATTTTTCCATAGGCACCGGCACCAGGCTGGTGCCCATGGCAATCCATCGCGCGAACCGCGGGGCGTGGGCCGCTCGGCTTGCGACGCGCCCTATTTTTATGTAGCATGCGCCGCACTCACGTTAAGTGAATACTACATGAAACACTGCAGAGCGGCAATCGATCCCACGATGGCTGCGCGGTGGCAGAACCGGAGCGCGCGATGCTGAACGAGCACACCAAGACCGACGGTCTTCCCGATGTCCCCGACGTGGTCATGCCGCAGGCGCTGGACCGCTCGCGCCCACGCAACGAGCGCATGGCCAGCGACAAGATCGAGTGCAACGCCTGCCCCGTGTTGTGCCAGATCGGCCGCGGCCGCACCGGCGCCTGCGACCGCTATGCGAACGAAGAGGGTGTGCTGGTGCGCGTCGACCCGGTGCTGCTCTTGCAACGCACGATCGATGCCGATGCGCCCCTGGTGCCGTTCACGGCGCGCGGCGACGGCGACGCAGAGGCGCTGGTGCCGGCCACCGGCGTGTTCGTCACCGGCGTCGGCGCATCGACCACCTACCCCGACTACAAGCCCGCGCCGTTCATCGTCGCCTGCGAAGCCGATGGTGTGGACATGGTCACCGTGGTGACCGAGGGCATCTTCAGCTATTGCAGCCTCAAGGTGAAGATCGACACCGACCGCTGGCTCGGCCCCGAGCAGGCCAACGTGCGCTGCAAGGGCGAGGTGGTCGGCCATGTGACCACGGCCGAGTACGGCTCGCAGATGCTGTCGCTCGGCGGCGTGCACCACCTCACCGGCGGCAGCAAGAAGGAAGGCCGCGTCACGCTGGAGGTCATGCAGCTGCTGGGCAACAAGCAGCTGCTAGAACTCAGCATCGACGGCGGCGCGCAGTTGCAGATCCAGGCCGGCCAGGCCCCCATCGTCAACGGCGTGCGCGAGCAGCGCATGCGCGTGGGCTGCGGCTCGGCCACGGTGGGCATCTTCGCGCGCCAATTTGCCGGCTGCGCCGACGAGGTGATCGTGGTGGACGACCACATCACCGGCGTTCTGACCGAGCACCAGGCCGGTCGCTGTCTGGACATGCCGCCGGCCGGCGTCAAGGTGCGCGGCCGCAAGTCCACGCCGGGCCGCTACTTCCAGGTGGCCAACCCCGGCACCGGCTGGGGCGGCACCGACATCGCCGACCCGTTGTCCATCATCGACACCGTGGAAGAAGGCACCGCCTGGCCCGGCCTGCGGCTGCTGATGGTCTCGACCACGGGCGAACACGCCGCATGGTTCGTGCTCGACGATGCGCTGGTACCGCAACCCGCGCCCATGCCCGAGGCCGTGGCCCAGGTCGTGGCCCGCATCGGCGAGAACTGCGAGCCCTCGATGACCACCGTGCTGTTCCTCGGCGGCGCCGGTGGCAGCCTGCGCGCCGGGGTCAGCGAGAACCCGGTGCTGCTGACGCAGGCGATCAAGAAGTCCGTCGTCAACGTCACGCTTGGCGGTGCGCCGGGCTATGTGTGGCCCGGCGGCGGCATTACCGTGATGGTCGACGTCATGCGCATGCCTGACAACAGCTTCGGCACGGTGCCGACGCCGGCCATCGTGGCGCCGCTGGAGTTCACGATGCCGCTGGATGTGTACCAGCAACTGGGCGGTCATATGGAGCAGGTGCGCTCGCTGGCGGACACGCTGGCCCACGGCGCCTGGCACAACGACGGCGCGCCACGCCAGCGCCGCATGCTGGCCGCCGCGCCCGGCAACGGCTGGCCGATCGGGCAAGCCCCGCTGCTCGGCTGACGCCGTCGACCAGGCGCCCCCCGCCATGGGCCCCACGCGCGCACTGCTGCCGGACGGCCGGCCGCACTACCAGCACGGGCCCATTGACCTCGTGATCGGCGCCGAGGGCGACGTCGCGGCGCTGGCCGCAGCCCACGAGGACGCCTGGGCGCGCTTTGCCGATGTGCTGCCTGAACTGGTGGCCGAGCTGCCAGCGCTGCGCCGACCGGTGGCCGGCGACTGCCCTGTGCGCGGCCCGGTGGCACGCCGCATGTGGGCCGCCTGCGCGCCGTTCAGCGCCGGCTTCATCACGCCGATGGCGGCCGTGGCCGGTGCGGTGGCGCAGGAAATCGTGGCCTGCTACGAGCACGCCGGCATCACGCGCGCCTGGGTCAACAACGGCGGCGACATCGCGCTGCACCTGGCGCCCGGCCAGCAGGCGCGCGTGGGGCTGTTCGCCGACCTGGCGCGCTTCGCAAGCGTCGCATCGCGCCCTCTGCTGCCGACCGACGCGCAGTTCAGCGTCACGGCCGACCTGCCGGTGCGCGGCATCGCCACCAGCGGCTGGCGCGGCCGCAGTTTTTCCATGGGCATCGCCGACAGCGTGACCGTGCTGGCGCACGATGCCGCCGCCGCCGACGCCGCCGCCACCGTGATCGCCAATGCCGTCGACGCGGACGATGCCCGCATCGTCCGCCGCCCCGCCAACACGCTGAAGGACGACAGCGACCTGGGCGAACGCCTGGTCACCAGCGACGTGCCGGCGCTGCCCGCGCCGCTCGTGGCCCAAGCGCTGGACGCCGGCCTGGCCTGTGCCGAGGCGCTGCGCGCGCGGGGCCTGATCTGGCATGCTGCGCTGGCGTGTCAGGGCCAGTGGCGCAGCACCGGCGCCACCGGTTTTTTGGAATTGGTGCAGTAATTGCTTAATGAAACTACCTAAGCCGGCACCCCGCGAACACGCACACAATCTCCCACGATTTCCCAACGCTTCAGCCCACCCATGCCAGCCCAGATCCGCAAACTCATCGTTCAAGTCGATGAAACACGCCTCGAAATGGGGCAGGCCGTCACACCGCCGGTGCGCCGCGCGCTGGCGATGGCGGTCATCGTCAACCCCTGCGCCGGCCGCTATGTCGAAAACCTGGACGAGCTGATCGCCATCGGCGAAGAATTGGGCGGCCTGTTGGGTGACAAATGCGTCGCCGCGCTGGGCATCACGCCCGGCCAGGCCGAGGGCTACGGCAAGGCTGCCATCGTCGGCGAAGCCGGCGAACTGGAGCACGCCGCCGCCATCCTGCACCCCAAACTGGGCGCGCCGCTGCGCCGTGCGGTCGAAAAGGGTGCGGCCCTGGTGCCGTCGAGCAAGAAGATCGGCGGCATGGGCTGCGCCATCGATGTGCCGCTGGGTCACAAGGATGCGGCTTTCGTGCGCAGCCACTTTGACGCGATCGAGGCACGCGTGCCCGATGCGCCCCGCGCCGGTGAGATCGTGGTCGCCGTCGCCGTCACCATCGGCGGCCGGCCGCTGCCACGCGTGGGTGGCCTGCAGGCGGCAGAGATCCAGGGCCAGGATGGCCTGCGCTGACCGGCACCGGCCCGCCACGTTTTCGTTTCCCACTTGTTCCCAAGGAGTCTCTCGATGAAACCTCTGCGTCATCTCTTCAGCGCGGCCTCGGTGCTGGCACTCGCCGCGCTGGTGCCGGCCCACGCCCAGGGCGTGATCAAGATCGGCGAGATCAACAGCTACAAGGCGCAGCCCGCCTTCCTGGAGCCCTACAAGAAAGGTATGGAGCTGGCCGTGGACGAGGTCAACGCCAAGGGCGGCGTGAACGGTCGCAAGATCGAGCTCGTCACGCGTGACGACAACGGCAACCCCGGCGACACCGTGCGCATGGCCGAGGAACTGGTCTCGCGCGAGAAGGTCGATCTGCTGGCGGGCGCCTTCCTGTCCAACACCGGCCTGGCGCTGGCCGACTTCGCCAAGCAGAAGAAGTTCTTCTATCTGGCTGGCGAGCCGCTGTCCGACAAGATGACCTGGCAGGGTGGCAACCAGTACACCTTCCGCCTGCGCCCCGGCACCTACATGCAGGCCGCGATGCTGGTGCCCGAGGCTGTCAAGCTCAAGAAAAAACGCTGGGCCATCGTCTACCCCAACTACGAGTACGGCCAGTCGGCCACCGCGGCGTTCAAGAACCTCATGAAGGCCGCGCAGCCCGATGTGGAGTTCGTCGCCGAGCAGGCCACGCCGCTGGGCAAGGTCGACGCCGGCAGCGTGGTGCAGGCCCTGGCCGATGCCAAGCCCGACGCCATCTTCAACGTGCTGTTCGGCGCCGATCTCTCCAAGTTCGTGCGCGAGGGCAACACGCGTGGGCTGTTCAAGGACCGTGCAGTCGTCAGCGTGCTGACTGGCGAGCCCGAATACCTGGACCCGCTGAAGGACGAAGCGCCCGATGGCTGGCTGGTCACCGGCTACCCCTGGTACTCGATCAAGACGCCCGAGCACACCGCGTTCGAGAAGGCCTACCAGGCCAAGTTCAAGGACTACCCGCGCCTGGGTTCGGTGGTGGGCTACAGCATGATCATGTCGGTTGCGGCCGGCATCCAGAAGGCCAAGAGCACCGAGTCGGACAAGCTGGTCGCCGCGTTCAAGGGCCTGCAGTTGGACTCGCCGTTCGGCAAGATCACCTACCGCCCCGAAGACCACCAGTCCACCATGGGCGCCTACGTGGGCCGCACCAAGAACGAGGGTGGCAAGGGGATCATGGTCGACTACGTCTACTTCGACGGCGCCGACCCGCGCTTCCAGCCCAGCGCTGCCGACATCAAGAAGTCGCGCTCGGCGGAGTGACGTTGCGCTGGTGTGGCGCTGCCAGGCGCCGCACCACCCGCATCGCACTCTGCACGCAGCGCATCCTGTCCCTTCACCCCAGCCAGCGGCCCCTGCGCGGACGCTGCTGACCAGAATTCCTTCCCCATGAGCTTTTCGGGACTGATCGTCCAACTCCTCAACGGGCTCGCCTCGGCGTCCTCGCTGTTCCTGGTGGCGGCCGGCTTGTCGCTGATCTTCGGCGTCACGCGGATCGTGAATTTCGCGCACGGCTCGTTCTTCATGGTGGGCATCTACATCGCCTACACGCTGGTCGAGCGGTTCGGCGACACACTGGGTTTCTGGCCGTCGCTGGTGGTCGCCGCCATCGCAGTCGGCGTGCTGGGCGCGCTGGTCGAGGTGCTGCTGCTGCGCCGCATCTACAAGGCGCCCGAGCTGTTCCAGCTGCTGGCCACGTTTGCGCTGGTGCTGGTGTTCAAGGATGCCGTGCTGTGGCTGTGGGGCCCCGATGAACTGCTGGGCCCGCGCGCGCCGGGCCTGCGCGGCTCGGTCGAGATCCTGGGCCGCCAGTTTCCCTCCTACGACCTGTTCCTGATCGCCGTCGGCCCGCTCGTGCTGGGTCTCGTCTGGCTGCTGCTGACGCGCACGCGCTTCGGCACGCTGGTGCGCGCCGCCACGCAAGACCGCGAGATGGTCAGCGCGCTGGGCGTCAACCAGGCCTGGCTGTTCACGGCCGTGTTCGCGCTGGGTGCCATGCTGGCCGGCCTGGGCGGTGCGCTGCAGCTGCCGCGCGAACCGGCCACGCTGGAGATGGACCTGCACACCATCGGCGCGGCCTTCGTCATCGTGGTGGTGGGCGGCATGGGCTCGCTGCCCGGTGCCTATCTCGCCGCGCTGCTGGTGGCCGAGTTGAAGGCCATCTGCATCTGGCTGGGCGTGGTCGATGTGTTCGGCGTCAGCGTGTCGTTCTCCAAGCTCACGCTGATGGTCGATTTCCTGGTCATGGCCGCGGTGCTGGTCTGGCGGCCCTGGGGCCTGCTGGGCCGGCCGCAGGCGCCCAGCCGCTACGTCGGCATGCCCGAGGCCCCGCTGCGCCTGCCCAGCCGCACCTACCTGATCGCCGTGGCAGCACTGGCGGTGGGCCTGGCCGCCGTGCCACTGCTGATCGAAGCCTCTTCGTACACCACGGTGCTGCTGATCGACCTCCTGATCGCCGCACTGTTCGCGGCCAGCCTGCACTTCATCATGGGGCCGGCTGGCATGCATTCATTCGGCCACGCCGCCTACTTCGGCCTGGGGGCCTATGGCGCGGCGCTGCTGGTGAAGTCCGTCGGCATGCCGATGGAAGCGGCCCTGGTCGTGGCGCCGCTGGTGGCGGCGGTGGGCGCATTCGTCTACGGCTGGTTCGCCGTGCGGCTGTCAGGTGTCTATCTGGCCATGCTGACGCTGGCCTTCGCGCAGATCACCTGGGCCATCACCTACCAGTGGGACACCTTCACCGGCGGCAGCAACGGGTTGACCGGCGTCTGGCCGTCGGAAGCCTTCGCCGACAAGCGCATGTACTACTGGTTGACGCTGGTGCTGGTCGGCGCCGGCATCTGGTGGCTGCGCCGCGTGCTGTTCTCGCCGTTCGGCTATGCGCTGCGCGCGGGCCGCGATTCGGTGCTGCGCGCCGACGCGATCGGCATCGACGTCAAGCGCATGCAGTGGCTGGCCTTCATCGTGGCCGGCACCGTGTGCGGCCTGGCGGGGGCACTGTTCGCGTTCTCCAAGGGCAGCATCTCGCCCGAGTCGATGGCGGTGGGCAAGTCCATCGACGGGCTGGTCATGGTGCTGCTGGGCGGCATCCAGACGCTGGCCGGCCCGGTCGTCGGCGCCGTCACCTTCACCTGGCTGCACGACACCGTGGCGCGCAACACCGACTACTGGCGCGCCATGCTGGGCGGCATCATCTTGCTGCTGGTGCTGCTGTTCCCGCAGGGCATCGCGGGCTTTGCCCAGCAGCTGTTCGAACGCAAGCGCGACACCGAGGCCGCAGCATGAGCGCCGCGCCGGGCCGCCCCAAGCAAGCTCGCTCCCGCTTGGCGGGACAGGCCGCAGGCCGAAGGGTGCACAAATGAGCCTCCTCAAAGTTACCCATCTCGGCAAATCGTTCGGTGGCGTGAAGGCGGTCGACGGCATCGACTTCGAGCTGAACGCCGGCGAGCTGCTGGCGCTGATCGGCCCCAACGGCGCCGGCAAGACCACCACCTTCAACATGGTCAACGGGCAGTTGAAGGCCGACCAGGGCTCGATTCAGCTGAACGGCACCGAACTCGTGGGCAAGAAGCCGCGCGAGATCTGGCGCCAGGGCGTGGGCCGCACCTTCCAGATCGCCGAGACCTTCGCCTCGCTGACCGTGGTGGAGAACGTGCAGATGGCCCTGCTCTCGCACGCTGGCCAAATGTTCTCGATGTGGCGCCGCGCGGCGGACTACCGGCGCGACCAGGCCCTGGCCCTGCTGGAGCAGGTCGGCATGAAGGCCCAGGCCGACCGCCCCTGCAGCGAGCTGGCCTACGGCGACGTCAAGCGCGTGGAACTGGCCATCGCCATGGCCAACGACCCCAAGCTGTTGCTGATGGACGAGCCCACGGCCGGCATGGCACCGAAGGAGCGCAACGACCTGATGGCGCTGACCAAGCAACTCGTGATCGACCGTGGCATGGCCGTGCTGTTCACCGAGCACAGCATGGACGTGGTGTTCGCCTATGCCGACCGCATGATCGTGCTGGCGCGTGGCCGGCTGATCGCCCAGGGCAAGCCGCTGGAGATTCGCGACCACCCCAAGGTGCAGGAGGTCTACTTCGGCAGCGGCAAGACCTTCGAGAAAGAAAAGGCCCTCGCAGCATGAGCACCCTCCTCGAAGCCAAGGGACTGGCCGCCTGGTACGGCGCCGCGCAGATCCTCTACGACGTGAACCTGAACGTGCGCCGGGGCGAGGTCGTGGCCCTGATGGGCCGCAACGGCGCCGGCAAATCCACCACGCTGAAGGCGCTGATGGGCATGCTGGCCAAGCGCGCCGGCAGCATCCGGTTTCTGGAGCACGACATTTCGCGTACCGAGCCGCACCACGCCGGGCGACTGGGCCTGGGCTTCGTGCCGGAAGACCGCCGCGTGTTCACCGACCTCACCGTCATGGAGAACCTGGAAGTCGGCAAGCAACCCGCGCGCCGCTGGCCCGACGGCACGGACGCGCCGCTGTGGACGCCCGAAAAGCTCTTCAAGCTGTTCCCCAACCTGGGCGAGATGCCCAACCGCCCCGGCGGGCGCATGAGCGGTGGCGAGCAGCAGATGCTGACGGTGGCGCGCACGCTGATGGGCAACCCCTACCTGGTGCTGCTGGACGAGCCGTCCGAGGGCGTGGCCCCGGTCATCGTCGAGCAGATGGCGCACATGATCCTGCAGCTCAAGGGCCAGGGGGTCAGCATCCTGCTGTCTGAGCAGAACATGCATTTCGCCGAACTCGTGAGCGACCGCGCCTACGTGCTGGAGAAGGGACAGATCCGCTTCGAGGGCACGATGGCCGAACTGGCGGCGAACGAAGACGTGCGCCGCGCCTACCTGAGCGTCTGACTCTGAGCGTCTGATTCCAACCACGACAGGAGCTTTCCATGTCCATGCACCGCAGAACCTTCCTCCACGCCGGCGCCGCGCTGGGTCTCTTCGCACTTTCACCCCAGCTATTCGCGGCCGGCAAGCTCAAGCCCGGCGCCAACGCCGCGCTGATCGTGGTGGACGTGCAGAACTGCTTCATCGACGGGGGCACGCTGCCGGTCAAGGGCGGGGCCGAGGTGGTGCCGGTGATCAACAAGCTGTCGACGGCCTTCCAGAACATCGTCGTCACGCAGGACTGGCACACCCAGGGACATGCCTCGTTCGCCAGCGCGCATGGTGGCCGCAAGCCGTTCGACAGCATCAAGCTGAACTACGGCAACCAGGTGCTGTGGCCCGACCACTGCGTGCAAGGCACGGACGACGCGGCGCTGCACAAGGACCTGAAGCTGCCCACCACGCAGCTCATCATCCGCAAGGGCTACAACCCCGGCGTGGACAGTTACTCCGCGTTCCAGGAGGCCGATCGCAAGACCGTGACCGGCCTGGCCGGCTACCTGAAGGCGCGCGGCATCAAGACGGTCTACATCACGGGCCTGGCGACTGACTTCTGCGTCGCCTGGACGGCCATGGACGCGCGCACTGCCGGCTTCGAGGCCTATGTGATCGAGGACGCGACCCGCGCCATCGACCTCAATGGCTCGCTGGCGGCGGCGTGGAAGCAGATGAGTGCCAAGGGCGTCAAACGCATCCAGTCCGGCGACGTGGAAGGCGCGTGAGCGCAGCGCCGGGCCGCCCCAAGCAAGCTCGCCTGCCCTCGGGGGGCAGCGAACCTCGCGCAGCGGGCAGCGTGGGGGCTTCATGCCCCTCGTCGTTCACCCTGCAAGTGAACGGCAGCGCGCGCGCGTTCGACGTGCCGCGCGCAACCTCGCTGCTGCACCTGCTGCGCAATGACTGCGGGCTGAACGGCCCCAAGTACGGCTGCGGCCTGGGCCAGTGCGGCAGCTGCACGGTGCTGGTGGACGGCGTGGCGGCACGCAGTTGCGTGGTGCCAGCGCACGGCGTCGCCGGCCGCAGCATCACCACGCTGGAAGGGCTGGGCACGCGCGAGCAGCCGCACCCGGTGCAGCAGGCCTTCATCGACGCGCAGGCCGCGCAGTGCGGCTACTGCCTGAACGGCATGGTCATGGCCACCGTGGCGCTGCTGCAGCGCGTGCCCTACCCCACCGATGCGCAGGTGCGCGCCGAGCTCTCGCACAACCTGTGCCGCTGCGGCACGCACCTGGAAATCCTGGACGCGGTGCAGCGCGCCGCCGCCCTGTGCGCGGAGGTGGCCGGCTGATGCGTGCGGCGGGCGTGGACATGTCGCGCGCCGCACTGCGCGCTGCCAGCGGCGTGCTGCTGGTGCTGCGCGAGGTGCCGGCGCCGCCTGCACCCACGCCCGGCCAGCCGCCCGCCGTGCCCGGCAACCCGGCCGAGGGCGCTGAAATCCTGCTCGCGCTGTGGGACGACGGCAGCGCCACCGGCTTTGCCGGCCACGTCGACCTGGGCACCGGCCTGCGCACAGCGCTGACCCAGCTCGTCGCCGAAGAGCTGGACTGCGCGCCCGCACAGGTCTGCATGGTCATGGGCAGCACCGCCAGCGCGCCGAACCAGGGCGCGACGATTGCCAGCGCCTCGATCCAGATCCACGCCCAGCCGCTGCGGTGCGCTGCGGCGCAGGCACGCGCCTGGCTGGCACAGCACGGCGGCGTGGCGGCACTGGCCGGCGAGCATGTGGAGCTGATGCTGGCGGCAGGCACGACGCTCAAGCCCGCCGCCGACCATCGCCTGGTCGGCCAATCGCTGCCGCGCGTGGACATCCCCGCCAAGGTGCACGGTGAGCTGGTCTTCGTGCACGACATGCGCCTGCCCGGCATGCTGCATGGCCGCGTGGTGCGCCCGCCCTATGCAGGGCTGGACGCGGGCGACTTCGTCGGCAACACGCTGGAGCGGGTGGACGAAGCGTCCGTCGCCCACATCCCGGGCGTGGTGGCCGTGGTGGTGCAGCGCGATTTCGTCGGCGTGGTGGCCGAGCGCGAGGAACAGGCCGAGGCCGCGATGGCCGCGCTGGTGGTGCACTGGAAGCCCTGGCCCGGCGTGGCCGGCGCCGACCAGACCGAGCAGGCCCTGCGCGCCAACCCCGCCACGCGCCGGCTGCTGCGCGAAGAGGGCCAGGTCGACCAGGCCATTGCCAGCGCTGCGCAACACCTGCCGCGCACCTATGTCTGGCCCTACCAAATGCATGCGTCTATCGGCCCGTCCTGCGCGCTGGCCGACTGGCATGGCGGGCAGGCGGGCGGCCCGGTCGCCACCGTGTGGGCCGGCACGCAGAGCCCGCACGTGCTGCGCGCCGACCTGGCGCTGCTGGCCGGTGTGGCGGACGCGCGGATCGACGTCGTGCGCATGGAGGCGGCCGGCTGCTATGGCCGCAACGGCGCCGACGACGTGGCCGCCGATGCGCTGCTGCTGGCGCGCGCCGTCGGCCGGCCGGTGCGTGTGCAGCTCACGCGCGCGCAGGAACATGCGTGGGAGCCCAAGGGCGCGGCCCAGTTGATGCAGGTGGACGGCGGGCTCAATGCGGATGGCTCGCCGGCCGCCTACGACTTCCAGACCTCCTACCCCAGCAACGGCGCGCCCACGCTGGCGCTGCTGCTCACGCGCACGGTGGAGCCCGTGGCCCAGGCCTTCGAGATGGGCGACCGCACGGCAGTGCCGCCCTACGCCTACGAGCACCTGCGCGTGGCGGCGCACGACATGCCGCCGATCCTGCGCGCCTCGTGGCTGCGCGGCGTGTCCGCCCTGCCCAACGCGTTCGCCCACGAGTCCTACATCGACGAGCTGGCCACGGCAGCGGGCGTGGACCCGGTGGACTACCGGCTGCGCCACCTGCCCGACACGCGCGCCGCCGAGCTGGTGCGCGCCACGGCCGACAAGGCGGGCTGGCGCCCTCACACCGCGCCGCAGCAGCAGGCCATCCAGGGCGACATCCTCAAGGGCCAGGGCTTCGCCTACGCGCGCTACATCCACAGCAAGTTCCCCGGCTTCGGCGCCGCCTGGGCGGCCTGGGTGGCCGACGTGGAGGTCAACCGCCGCACTGGCGAAGTCCACGTCAGCCGCGTCGTCGTGGGCCACGACGCCGGGCTGATGGTCAACCCGGCCGGCGTGCAGCACCAGGTGCATGGCAACGTGCTGCAGACCACCAGCCGCGCGCTGAAAGAGCGTGTGCAGGTCGAGCCCGCCACCGGCGTCACGCTGAACCGCGAATGGGGCAGCTACCCGATCCTGAACTTCCGCGAGGTGCCGGTCGTCGAGGTGCTGCTGATGCCCCGCCCCGGCGAGGCGCCGCTGGGCGCGGGCGAGTCGGCTTCGGTGCCCGGCACGGCGGCCATTGCCAACGCCATCTTCGATGCGACCGGCGTGCGCCTGCGCAACCCGCCGTTCACGCCCGAGGTGGTGCGGGCGGCGCTGCAACAGGGCATGCTGCCACCCCCGCCCGCCGCCGCCGAACCCTCCCCGCCGATGGCTGACCGCGTGGCCGAGCACGTGGCCGGGCAGGTGGCACCGGTCCCGCATGCCGTAGCCCTGCCGGCGACAGCCATGCTGCCGCGCCGCAGGCCGCTGTGGGCGACGGCCCTGGCCTTCGTGCTGGGCGGCGTGGCCACCGTGGCCGGCCTGGCCGGCTGGCGCAGCGAGATCGCGCCGGTCGCCCGGCCCGACCCCGGCACTTTCAGCGCCGCCACCATCGAACGCGGCCGCCTGCTGGCTGCCGCGGGCGACTGCGTCGTCTGCCACACCGCGCCCGGTGGCCAGGCCAACGCCGGTGGCCGCGCCATGGACACGCCCTTCGGCACCGTCTACACGACCAACCTGACGCCCGACGCCGCCACCGGCATCGGCCGCTGGTCGCTCGCTGCCTTCCAGCGCGCCATGCGCGAAGGCATCTCGCGCGACGGCAGCCACCTGTACCCGGCCTTTCCGTACACCGCGTTCACCAAGATGACGGACGAGGACATCACCGCCGTCTACGCCTACCTGATGGCACAGCCGGCCGTGGCGCACCAGCCGCCGGCCACGCAGCTGCCCTTTCCATTCAGCCTGCGCCCGTTGCTGGCCGGGTGGAACGCGCTGCACCTCGACCCAGGCCCTGCCCCCACCGAACCCACGCAGAGCGCCGACTGGAACCGTGGCGCCTACCTGGTCAACGGCGTCGGCCATTGCGGCGCCTGCCACACGCCGCGCAATGCGCTCGGCGCCGAGCATGGCGGGCCGGCCACCTTGTCCGGTGCGCTGATCGACGGCTGGGAGGCGCCCGCCTTGACGGCTCTGTCCAAGGCGCCGGTGCCCTGGACGCAGCAGGCTTTCTACGACTATCTGCGCCACGGCCACAGCCGCGAACATGGCAGCGCCAACGGGCCGATGGCCCCCGTGGTGCAAGAACTGGCCGCGCTGCCCGATGCCGACATCCGCGCGATGGCGACCTACCTGGCGTCGTTCAACCCGACGCCGGTCTCCGCCGCGTCCTCTGCCACGCCCTCTGCCACGTCCCCTCCCGCATCAAATGCCGCGTCGGCTGCCGCTGCAACAGCTGCAGAGACGGCCGCAGCAACGGCTGCAGCGCCGGTTGCAGCAACGGCCGCAGCGCCGGTTGCAGAGACCGCTGCAGCGCCGGCGGCAGAAACGGCCGCCGCAACGGCCGTGGCCAATGCCCTGGCCACGGCCCACGCCGACGCCCTGCCCGGCCCCGCGCAGCGCCTGTTCGAGAACGCCTGCGGCGCCTGCCACCACGATGGCAGCGGCCCCACGCTGCTCGGCCTGAACCTACCGCTGGCGCTGTCGACCAAGCTGCACAGCGACCGGCCGGACAACCTGCTGCGCGTGATGCTGGAAGGCCTGCGCGAGGCAGCGGGCCCCGAGGTCGGCTTCATGCCAGCGTTTGCCGACAACCTCTCGGACGCGCAGATCGCCGAGCTGGCCGGCTACCTGCGCAGCCGCTACGCGCCCGGCAAGCCGGCCTGGGCCGACCTGGCCGCCCGCACGGCGCAACTGCGCGCCGCGCCGAGCCACGCGGCGCGCTGACGCGAGGTCGCAGTACTCCCATCGCGAGAGAGGACTGGCGAGCGGGGCGGCCTGCAACCTGGCGCAATCCCGACGCGCCCGTCACCTCGCCCCAATCCCTCACTCGCGCCAGAGGCAGGACTCAGGCCCCTGGCGCGTCCAGCCCCGCCACGGCCGGCATCACGCGCTGCACGGCCGAGAGCGGCTGGCGCTCGCCCGCCGGGGCCAGCGGCGCCAGCGCGTTCAGCGTCTCCGACGACAGGCGCCCGACCACGCGGCCCAGGTCCCCGAAGCGCAGCCCCTGGCGCACCAGGAAGGCCACGTAGGTGTGGCGCAGGCTCTCGGGCGTGACCGACTGCGGCTGCTCCAGCCCGGCATCGAACGCGCTGGAGGTGACGGCGCTGGCGATGTCGGCCGCGCTCAGCGCCTGGCCGGCGACCGAGGGCAGCAGCGGCATGTCCTTGGCGGCCGGGTCGGCGCTGGCCTGCAGCGCCAGCAACGGCCCCTGCAAGGGCAGCACGCGCGCGCCCTCGCCCGGCACCTTCAGGCTGCCGCTGGCGGCATCCACGTCGCCCACCTTCAGGGCCGCCACCTCGTCGGCCGACAGGCCGCACAGCAGGCAGACCAGCACGAACAGGTGTTCGGGCGCCGAGGCGGCCAGCAGCTGGTGCACCTCCTGCTGGTCCAGCTCGCGCGGCAGCCCCTGCCCCAGCATCGCCATCGGCGCGCCCGGCTGGTGGCCCAGTGGCTGCGCGGCCAGCGGCGCGCCCAGCGTGGGCCCGGTGGGGTACGGCTGCACCCACGGCTGCGGGAAGATCACCGTGGACCCGCCGGCCGCCACCGGCGGCTCGGTGCGGTTGAAGAACTCGACGAACCACACCGCCAGAAACGCCAGCGCCATCGAACCGGCCAGCGAGATGCCGGCATCGCGTGCATACAGCGGCCGCCAGGCCGCCTCGGGCACGGCCGCCGGCTCCAGCACCAGCAGGCGCGGCTTGCGCTCGGTCGCGGTGGCCTCCAGCGCCATGGTGCGCTGGCGCGCCATCTGGCGCATCTGCTCCAGGCCCTTCAAGTCTTCCTCCATGGTCTTGAACTCGGAAAAGCGCCGCGTGAAGGCCTCCACGTTCTGCCGGTCGCCCGCCTGTTGCTGCTGCAGCTTCTGCGCCGTGGCGCGGGCGCTGGCCACCTCTTCGCGCGCCTCGGCCAAGGCGTTCTGCTGGCCCTTGGCGCGTTCGCCCTCGAGCTGCTGCTCCAGGTTGGTGATGCGGATGCGGGCGGCTTTGGCGACGGGGTCCATGTCCAGGTATTGCGGGGTGTACTGGCGCTCCAGGCTCTTGTAGTCCTCGCGCAGCTGAGACAGGCGCGCCTCCATGTTGGCCAGCGTGGGGTTGTCCTTGGCCAGTGAGGAGCGCTGGCCCGAGGCCACGGCCTGCTCCAGTGCGCGCACGCGGCCCTCGGCCGTGGCCAGGCGCTCGTCGTTGGTGGCCGTCGCCGTGCCCAGGCCCTTGAGCCGGGCCAGCGTCTGGTTCTCGTCGCGCTCGGCCGAGACGATGGCCGACCGCACGCGGAACTCCTCCACCACCTTTTTTCGGGCCGCGACGCGCTCGTCCATCACGCGCAGCGCCTCGCGGGCGTCGGCCAGCTGCTTCTCGGCGGCCGTGTCGCCGCTGGTGGCCTGCTCTTCGCGGTAGACGTCGATGACGGCGTTGACCTGCCGCGCCACGGCCGTGCGGTCCGGCCCGCGGGCCTCGATGTGGACGACGTTCGTGCCCTCCACCGGCCGAAAGCTCAGCGTCTCCTGCAGCGACATGACCGCCTCGTCCACGTTGGCCGGCGGCTGGCCACCCGAGAGCCGGGCCACCACCTTTTCCAGCAACGGCCGGCTGCTGAGCACCTGCAGTTCGACCATGAAGTCCTGCGAACCATCACGCGCTGCCGAAGACGCGACGGACGGGGCGGTGCCCGACGGCGTGACCTGCACCCGCGCGTCGGCCAGATAGATCGCGGGGCGCATGAAGGTGTAGGCCAGGCTGACGATGGCGCACAGCAGGAACACCCCGGTGAACACCAGGACGCGCCGACGCATGGCGGCGCTGCGACGCGGCGCTTCGGCAGCAGCGGGTGTGCCCAACGGCACACCCGTGCCGGGAATGGCGTGGAATCCGGAGGAAGGCAGAGGCCTGTGGCCCGAGGCATTGAAAGTGGTCACGGCGCACCTCAAAAAGGGCTCGTGCATACGCGCAAACAACGCGCAGCTGAAGCCGGCTGGGCGCAACTATAAGCCTCGAAGATGGCGCATAGGGCGCTATTGGGCCGGCGGTCGCGTCAGATGGAGGCTTAGAACCGTCAACAAAAGGAACAGCAAAGCCAGGCGCGGCATGTCCATCACGCTGCTGACCAGACCGAGCGCGCAACCGCTGGCCAGCGAGGCCGCCAGGTAGGGCGCCGCCGGGTGCGCCTGCGCCGCGCCGAACACCAGCCGCCAGGCCGCCGCGCCGACCAGCACCGCGCACAGCAGCAGGCCGACGACGCCGCGCTCGATCAGCAGCTCCAGGTAGAGGTTGTCGATGTGCCAGGGCAGAAAGTACCGGTGCACGATCGGGTACCAGCGGTCCAGCGCCTGGTCGAAACCGCCGTTGGCCAGCAACTCGGGGCCACCGGCCGCCGTCAGCCGCAGGTCGTCCAGATCGACCGAGGTGCCCGGCTGAGCGACGGCCACGCCCACGCTCACCAATCGAGGCGCCAAGGCCGGGCCGCCCGCCAGCGCCGGGCCCAGCAGGTCGATCTGCACGCGCTGCCAATCGGGCCCGCCACGGCCCAGGCGCAGCATGCGGCGCACCTGGCAGTCGGCCTGGTAGAGCAGGTGCCGCTCGCAGACGTAGACCAGAAGCCGCGTCGTCTGCGCGGCGCGTACCTGCAGGCTGAGCCGGTAGCGCGCGCCCGGCACGGCCTCGATCTGCTGGGTGAGCGCGTAGCGGCCCGCCAGCTCGGCGCGGGACGGCGGGCCCCAGAGCCGCACGAAGTTGCCGGCGGCAGAAGGTGCATGGTCGGTCAGCACGCGCGCCGCGCCGGGAAACTCGCCGTCAGGCCCGGCGCTGGCATAGCGCGCCGGCAGCCGGCCCAGGCCCAGGCCGGCCGACCACTCGGCCGGCGTCTGCAGCAGCGCGACGCCGCGCGTCCAGTGGCTCCAGCGGTGGTAGAGGTCGCGCTCGGCCTCGTCCATGCGCTCGCCCAGGAAGCCGCTGGCCACCACCATCGCCGCCACCTCCAGCACCAGCAACGCCGCCAGCGCGCCGCCGACGCGCCGCTTCCACGCCAGCGCGGGCGCTGCGGGCGGCGTGGGCGAACCGGGCGACGTGGGCGGGGCAAGTGAGGCAGGTGAGGCAGGCGGCGCGGGCGAGGCAGGCGAGGTGGTCGATGCCAGCGGCGCCCTCACCCGGTCGGCGGCGACACGCTGACGCCACAGCAGCACGCCGCAGACCACCAGGCCGCCCAGCACGGCGCCGTAGACACCGCGTGCGAACGTCGTCAGACAGACATACGCCAGCAGTTGAGCCAACAGGGCGGCCGCCGCCCACGCCCACGGACGGCGGGCGGCCACCAGCGCCCAGACGCTGAACGGCATGGCCAGCGCCAGGAAGGCATCGATTGCCGCGCCGCCGACATGCATCTCCCAGAACAGGCCGACCGTGCGGTAGGACGTGCCGAACTCCAGCAGCCCCGGAAAGGCCGCACGTTCCCACAGCACGCCCGCGCACAGCCCCGCTAGCGCCAGCACGCCGCCCACGCAGACGCTGCGGCCAGCACCCTGCGGCGCGCGCAGCACGGCCTGGCGCACCAGCGGCAGCGCGAGCAGCGCATAGGCCAGGCTCTTGGCAGCGCGCAGGCTGTTGGCGAAGTCGGTGGCGGCCTCCGGCACGGCGGTGGGTGCTTGCGCGCCCACCCAGCCGAGCGCCAGGCCGACCAGCAGCCAACCCCACAGCGCCAGTGCCAACACGTCGACGCGGCGCCAGGTGGCCGTGTCGGCAGCGTCTGGCCGCAGCCGCGTGCCCTGGGCGGCCAGCCGCAGGTAGCCGGCACCCAGGCTGGCCAGCAGCAGCAGGTCCAGTTCGTCGGTCGCGCGCCAACCCGTCCACAGCGCCAGGCTGCCCACCGGCACCGCCGCCAGCGCAGCGGGCAGCCAGGCATCGGGCCAGCGCAAGCAGACCAGCCACCAGGCCAGGCACAGGACCGGCGCGCCCCAGGGCAGCAGAGGGTGCTGCGCCGCCAGGGCCAGGCCGAGCACGCCACAGCCCAGTGCGACGCCAGCGTGCAGCAGGCGCCACGCAGGGCCCGCGGCCCAGACGTGATCGCTCGCCAGGGCGTGGGGGGCGGGTTGGGAGGGGATGGGCTTGCTCGCTGGCGAAATCGACCGGCGCATGATATGCGTCGCGCCCCGTCATGCTGCGGCGCGCCAATTGCTGGCTAAGATACGCGCCCCGGTGGTGGCGGGCGGTCTGCCGCCCTCGCCGCCTCCCTCATTTTTCGGATCGAACCCATGAAAATCACCGTTGTCGGAACCGGCTATGTCGGCCTCGTGAGTGGAACCTGCCTGGCCGAAGTGGGCAACGACGTGCTGTGCCTGGACGTGGACCCCGAGAAGATCCGCATCCTGGAAGAAGGCGGCATCCCGATCTATGAGCCGGGTCTGCAGGACATGGTGCGGCGCAACGTGGCCGCCGGCCGCCTGCACTTCACCACCAGCATCGAGAAGGCCGTCAACCACGGCACCATCCAGTTCATCGCGGTGGGCACGCCGCCGGACGAAGACGGCTCGGCCGACATGAAGTACGTGCTGGCCGCAGCGCGCACCATCGGCCGCCTGATGACCGACTACAAGGTCATCGTCGACAAGAGCACGGTGCCGGTCGGCACGGCCGATCTGGTGCGCGACACCATCGCCGCCGAGCTGAAGCAGCGCGGTATCGAAGTGCCTTACAGCGTCGTGTCCAACCCCGAATTCCTGAAGGAAGGCGCGGCCGTCGAAGACTTCATGCGGCCCGACCGCATCATCGTCGGCGCCGACGACGAGCAGGCCATCCTGTTGATGAAGGCCTTGTACGCGCCGTTCCAGCGCAACCACGAGCGCCTGATCGTCACCGACGTGAAGAGCGCCGAGCTGACCAAGTACGCCGCCAACGCCATGCTGGCCACGCGCATCAGCTTCATGAACGAACTGGCCAACCTGGCCGAGAAGCTGGGCGCCGACATCGAGATGGTGCGCCAGGGCATCGGCTCGGACCCGCGCATCGGCTACCACTTCCTGTACCCGGGCTGCGGCTACGGCGGCTCGTGCTTCCCCAAAGACGTCAAGGCGCTGGTGAAGACCGCCGCCGACAAGGCCGGCATCGAGCTGAAGGTGTTGACCGCCGTCGAGCAGGCCAACGACGCGCAGAAGCAGGTGCTGGGCAACAAGATCCGCGCACGCTTCGGGGACGACCTGCGCGGCAAGCATTTCGCGCTGTGGGGCCTGGCCTTCAAGCCCAACACCGACGACATGCGCGACGCCCCCAGCCGCACCCTGATCGCCGAGCTGCTGGCCGCCGGCGCCACCATCACGGCCTACGACCCGGTGGCGATCCACGAAGCGCAGCGCATCTTCGGCACGGAGCCGCGCCTGCGCTACGGCGACAGCCCCACGGCCTGCCTGGACGAGGCCGACGCGCTGGTGATCGTGACGGAGTGGAAGGAATTTCGCAGCCCCGATTTCGACGCCATCAAGGCCAAGCTGAAGACGCCGGTGATCTTCGACGGCCGCAATCTGTACGACCCAAAGTTCGTGCGGGCGATGGGGATCGACTACCTGGCGATGGGCCGCTGAGGGGCTGAGGCGCTGAGGCGCTGAGGCGCTGAGCCAGTAGATTACGGGCTCGTTGTGGAAGCCCGTGTGCCGTTGCGCTTAGCTTCGGCAAACAATTGAATCTTGCGGCGCGTGGTGTCTGCCCAGCTGAAGTTTTCAGCGTAGGCCCGCGTTGCCCCGGGCGCAGGGTAGTTGGCTCGCAGCGCATGGACGCCCTGTGCGACACCATCGGCTGAAATGCTGGACATCAGCACCCCGGCGTCGGGCGTGGTCACGACTTCCGGCGTGCCGCCGACGCGGCTGGCCACCACCGGGGTGCCGCAAGCCATGGACTCCAGCAAGACATTCGCCCAGCCCTCACGGCTCGATGCCAACACCAGCGCATCGCATGCGCCGTAGTAGTCCCTGAGGATCTCTTGCGGCAAGGGGCCAAGCAGCCGCACGCGATTTTCCAGTTGGTGCGCCTTGACGAGTTTCTTGAGAGATTCTTCGTCTGGACCGCTGCCTGCGATGAAAAGATGGACGCCGGGCAGCGAGATCAGTGACTCGATGATTTTGTCGTGGCCCTTGAGGCCCACGAGATTGCCTACGGACAGCAAGGCGAACCCGGTGATGCCGAGCCGCTGGCGCGTTGCATGCCGATCCACGGGTCGAAACAATTCCAGATCGACGCCATTGCGCAGCGTGGCGATTTTTTGCCCGTCGGCTCCCATCTTGACCAATTCGGTTTTCAACGCCTCGCTCACCGTGACGATCGCTGACGCCCGCTGGCTGGCCCAGAGCATCATCTTGCGCGGAAGGGGAAACTGGGAAATCAAATTGACATCCGTGCCGAGCGCACTGATGACAACGGGCTTGTTGAAGTATTTACCCAGCAGGGCCGCCGCCACGCCGTCGGGGTAAAAATAATGCGCGTCGATGACATCGAAATCAAAACCTTCGTCCAGAATTTTTTTGATCACCGGCTTGGCCGCATTCGCCATCAAAAATGGTGCGACATTCATCCCCACCTTGGGCGGAAGAAAATACCGCGGGTGCAACACCCGGGCGCCGATGCGCACTTCTTCGCGCGGTATTCTGGCAAAAATACTGTAAGCCCCAAATCTCGGGCTCTTGAATGGAAACCACGGTGTCGGGGCGACGACAACGGCCTGCACTTCACCCGTCTTGAGTATGTCGTTCAACGAGGTCTGCGTGAAAATTCCGTGGTGCGGCTTCACGGAATTGGGAAACAACGTGGTGAAAGTCAGTATCTTCATCGAATCTCGCATCTAGTGGCGAATGGGCCCAAAACGCGAACTATTTTCCATGATGGATCAAGAAAACATCGCGGTAGCGCCGGATCACGCGGTCCAGGCTGTAGCGCTCCTGCGCCGCCGCCAGCGCTGCGGCACGCTGCGGGTTCTCAACGCCGGCTTGGCAGTTCTTCATCAGCTGCATTGCCATGGCTTGCACGTCGCCGGACGGGACCAGGTCGCCACAGCGTCCATGCTCCAGCACGTCGCCGTTGCCGCCCACGCCCGTGGCCACGATCGACAGGCGCGACGCCATGGCCTCCTGCAGCGCGCATGAAGTGCCCTCTGAGAGTGAGGGCAACACAAAGCAATCCAGCGCGCGCAGGATCTCCGGCACGTCCGACCTCACGCCGGGCAGCCACAGCAGATGCGCCATGCCGGCCTGGCGCATGCGCGCGGCAATCTCCACGTTGAGCGGGCCATCGCCCACCAGGACGAGCCGAGCCCGGTCTGCCGCAGGCGCGCCCGACTGCACGAGCGCCACGAAGGCATCGACCAGCAAGAGAGGGTTCTTGATGTCGGCCTGGCGCCCAACCGTTCCGATCACCCAGTGGTGGCCAGGCTGGAATGGAAAGCCCTCGGGCAGTGGATCGTCTGCGCGGCGAGGGCGAAACCGCGCGGTGTCCACGCCGTTCGGAATCAGATGGACCCTTTCCTTGGCCACACCGGCTTGCTCGCACAGGGCCGCCTGTTCGGTCGAGACCGCGACGTAGTGCGACACAAAGGGGTTGTAGATCTTGCGCAACATGCGGTAGCGCGCCCGCTTGCCCCGGATCTCCCCAATGTCCAGACCATGTTCGGCGTGCACGCGCAGGGGCACTCTGGCCAGCGCAGACACGGGCGAAAACTCCAGCGCCGCCAGATTGCAGCTGTGCACGACATCTGGTCGCAGCTGCCGAAGCAGGCGATAGACGCGTGGAAAGAGCAGGAACGGCTGGCCCGGCGGCTTGTTGAGGGCGATGAGCTCCACCGATTCGGTATCGACGCGCCGGGCGAATGCTGGGTCGACGTCGGTGATCGCGATCACGGTATGCCGGAACGTGTCACGGGGCAGGTGGTTGATGAGCTGCACGACCACGTTCTCCAAGCCGCCCGTGCCGAGGTGGTAGATAAGATGGACGACATGGCAAATCGGTGCAGGCATTGCAGGCGTTCTGGTTGGTGATGGGCTGCCGCGCGTACCGGTTGCTCCCTGAAGAGAGAGCACACACCATGGTGTGGATGGGCTTGCTCGCTGGCGTGTTGGACCGCCGCATGATATGCGTGACGCATGCGGCAAGAAGGCCGCACTCCGGTCCCGACACCAGGCCTGCACGGCCTGGGGATCCACTACCGGCCGATCGGGTGGTGCGTCTCCAGCGGCGCAGCGGCCGCCTGGCTCAGCGATTGCAGCGCCGCTCCGCACACCGTCTCGACGTGGTAGCGAGGCCGCTGCTTGGTGGCGTCGAACACCTTCGCCAGATATTCGCCGATCACGCCCAGCGCGAGCAGCTGCACGCCGCCGAGAAAGTACATCGGGATGACGGTGGACGCCCAGCCGGGCAGCGCATCGCTGGTGAACAGGCGCACGCCCAGCGCCCACAGCGCGATGCCCAGGCTGAACAGCGAGATCAGCAGGCCCGCGCCGGTGATCAGCCGCAGCGGATAGGCCGTGAACGACGAAATGCCCTGCCACGCCAGCGTCAGCATCTTGCGCAGCGGGTACTTGGATTCGCCGGCGAAGCGCTCGGCGCGGTCGAACTCCACCGCCGAACTGCGAAAGCCCAGCCGCGGTACCAGCGCGCGCAGGAACAGGTGCGGCTCGCGGTATTCGCGCAGCGTCTCGATGGCCTTGCGGCTCATCAACCGGTAGTCCGCATGGTTGAAGACGACTTCCACCTTCAGCGCTCCCAGCAGCTTGTAGTAGCCCTCCGCGGTCAGGCGCTTGAACAGGGTGTCCGTGTCGCGCCGGCGGCGCACGCCGTAGACGATGTCACTGCCCTCGGCGTAGTGGCGCACCATCTGCGGGATCACGTTCAGGTCGTCCTGCAGGTCGGCGTCGACGCTGATCAGGATGTCGCCCGGTGCCGTCAGCAGGCCGCACAGCAGCGCGTTCTGGTGACCCCGATTGCGGCTGAGCCTGATGCCGCCAATCAGCGTGTGCTGCTGCGAGAAGGCCTCGATCATCGGCCAGGTGCGGTCGCGGCTACCGTCGTCCACGTAGTACACGGCGCTGCCCGCGGCAATCTCGCCGCGCTCCAGCATGCCGCCCAGCAACTCGACCAGCCGCGACGTGGTCTCGGGCAGCACCTCCTGCTCGTTGTAACAAGGGATGACCAGACCGAGGATCGGCGGGCTGCTTCGCATGGGTTCCTTCAGAGGTGCGCGCTGCTGCATACCAGCGTGCTCGCAAAATTGGTAACAGGGCGTATTCTTCCATGGCGCGCGCCGGGGCTTGACGACAGCGCGGGCGCGTCGTGCTGAGGGGCCAGGTCATCCGCTACCTGCTGGTGGGCCTGGCCAACACCGGCATCGGCTATGGCTGCATCCTGCTGCTGCGCTACGGACTGCAGTGGGGTGATCTCGCCGCCAACGCGGGCGGCTACGCCATCGGCGCATGCGTCAGCTATGTGCTGAACCGCAGCTTCACGTTCCAAAGCCAGCGCCAGCATCGGCAGGCACTGCCGCGCTTCGTGCTCGCCATGGCGCTGTGCTACGGGCTCAATGCCGTGGTGCTGCTGGGCGCATTGCAATGGCTGCAGTGGCCATCGTTCGCCAGCCAGGCGCTGGCGCTGTGTACCTACACCGTCGCGTTCTTCGTGCTGAGCCGCTCGGTGGTATTTCGCACTGACCCCACCGGCTAAGCGCGGGCCGACACGAAGTACTGCCCACCCAGCGGCAACCAGCGCAGCCAGTCCTCCATGGGGCGCAGGGCGCTCAGCGCGGCCGGAAAGAAGACGCGGTACTGCGCGTCGATGCCCTGGAAACCCGCTGCAGCGCAGCGGTCCCGCATCAGCCGCGCCCGGATCAGGATGGCGTTCTCGTCCAGCGGACAGGTGTTGACGGCGTGCAGTGTCAGCGGATTGAACGGGTTGTGCTCGTAGACCATCAGCAGGCCGCCCGGCTTGAGCACGCGGCGCACCTCTGTCAGCGCGCGCACGTGTTCGGCCGGCTCGATGTGGTGGAACACGCAGCAGGCGAAGGCCCCGTCCACGCTTGAATCGGCCAGCGGCAGCTGCCCGTCGTCCATCAGCAGGTAGGAGGCAGCATCGCCGTGCACTGCCTCGGCCTGGGCCAGGCTTTCCGACGACACATCGGCGCAGACCAGACGCGCCTGGCCCATGTGACGCCGAAACGGTGGCACCGAGCCCCCGATGCCGCTTCCGAAGTCCAGGTACTGCCCGTCCAGCGGGCGGCCAGCCTCGCGGGCCAGCTGCGCGAAATCGCGCATCTTGTAGTCGGCGAAGTACGTTGGCTCCTCGCCGGTGATCGAAATGTTCTGCCGATGCAGGTCTTCGTAGCGCGCAGCGAACTGGTCGAACTCGGCTTTGCTCATCTGGGTTTCCTTCCCACGCTACACCAGCACCTCGGCACATGCCGGGTGCCCGAGGAACCCTTGGGGACTGGCCGAAGCGCCATAAGCGCCGGATTGGAACACGACGATCAAATCACCGACGGCCGCGTCGGGCAGTGCCATTCGTTCGGCCAGCAGATCCAAAGGCGTGCAGAGTGGACCCACGATTGTGGACGAATCCCGCGAAGTCGCAGCCCCCATCCGGTTGCCGATGGCCACCGGGTAGTTGCGCCGCACCACCTGCCCGAAGTTGCCCGACGCGGCCAGGTGGTGGTGCAGGCCACCGTCCATTACGAGGAAGACCTGCCCGCGCGACACCTTGCGGTCCAGCACGCGGCAGACGTAGACGCCCGCCTCGCCGACCAGATAGCGGCCCAGCTCGAGCGTGAGCGCGGCCTGCGGCATCTCGGTGGTGGCCCGCGCGCACAAGGCGGCCAGGTTGTCGGCGATCGGCGCCAGTGCCAGGCGCTGCTCGCCCGGAAAGTATGGAATGCCGAAACCGCCACCCAGGTTCAACGTGCGCACCGCGGCCGGCGCATCGGCGGCCAGGCGCAGCGCCAAGTCATAGGACAGACGCTGCGCCTCGCAGATCGCCTCGGCCTTCAGGTTCTGCGAGCCGGCATACAGGTGAAAGCCCTCGAACGCCAGCCCGGCCGCGGCGATGTCGCGCAACAGCGCCGGGACCTGCTCGGCGTCGACGCCGAACGGCTTGGCGCCACCGCCCATGCGCATGCCCGAGCCTTTGAGCTCGAAGTCGGGGTTGACGCGCACGGCCACGCGCGCCGCCAAGCCCAGCTCTGCCGACGCTGCGGCCAGCGGCGCGATCTCGCGCGCGGACTCAACGTTGACCAGCACGCCGGCCGCCACGGCCTGGCGCAGCTCGGCGTCGCGCTTGCCGGGGCCGGCCAGACTGACCTCGGCCGGGTCGGCGCCGGCGTCCAGTGCGACCGCCATCTCGCCGGCCGAGGCGACGTCGATGCCATCGACCAGACCGGCCATGTAGCCGACCAGCGCGGGCATGGGGTTGGCCTTCATCGCATAGTGCAACCTGACGGGCGACGGCAACGCGGCGCGCAACTCGGCCACGCGCGTGCGCAGCAGCGCGCGGTCGTAGGCGTAGAAGGGTGTCTGCCCCACGCGTGCGGCCAGGCGGGACAGCGGCATGCCGCCCATTACCAGCTCGCCGCCGTGCACCGCAAACTGCGTCATCTCGGCGTGCTGCAGCGCGGGGCGCGGGGCGTTCGTGTCAGACATTCTTCGCCTCCCATTCGGTGGCCAGTCGTTTGCGGTCGATCTTGCCGTTGGGGTTGCGCGGCAACGGCCCGGCCACGGCGTGCACGCCGGCCGGCACCATGTAAGCCGGCATGGCCGCACGGCACGCTGCCAGCAGCGCGGGCACGTCGAGCGTGCCACCGTCTGCCGGCGTTGCCACCACCTGCACGGCCTGCCCCAGCGTCGCGTGCGGCACACCGAAGGCCGCGCATTCGCCGACCAGCCGGGTGCCGTAGAGCACATCCTCCACCTCGGTCGGGCTGATGCGGTAGCCCGATGACTTGATCATTTCGTCGCGCCGGCCGATGAAGTACAGAAACCCGTCGTCGTCCATGCGCACGGTGTCGCCAGAGAACACGGCGATCTCGGCAAGTGGCAGGCCGGGCTCGCGCGGCGGCAGCGGCCGGTAGCGCTCGGCCGTCTTGGCCGGGTCGTTCCAATAGCCCAGGCCCACCAGCGCGCCACGGTGCACCAGCTCGCCCGGCTCACCCGGTGCGCAGGGGGTGCCGTCTTCGCGCAGCACCAGGATCTCGGCGTTGGGAATCGCCTTGCCGATGGAATCCGGCCGGCGGTCGACCTCCTCGGGCGGCAGGTAGGTGGAGCGAAACGCCTCCGTCAGGCCATACATCAGAAACGGCTTGGCCGAGGGCAGTTGATGGCGCAGCCGGGCCAGCGTCTCGCGCGGCAGGTGGCCGCCGGTGTTGGCAAAGTAGCGCAGGTGCTGGCCGATCTCCAGAGGCCACGGCAGCGCGGCGAGCTGAATGTACAGCGGCGGCACGGCGGTCAGCCCGGTGATGCGGTGCTGCGCCATGGCTTTGAGGACGTCACGCGGCAGCAGATAGTTCAACAGCACCACGCGCGCGCCGCTGGCGAATGCCGTTGTCAACTGGCTGAAGCCGGCGTCGAACGACAGCGGCAGCACGGCCAGCAGGCTGTCGTCCGGCTGGTTGCCCAGGTAGCTGGCGACGCTGCAGGCACCCGCCACCATGTTGCGGTGCGACAACACGACGCCCTTGGGCCGGCCGGTGCTGCCGGAGGTGTAGAGGATCGCGGCCATGTCGTGGTCGATGCCGCGCCCGTGCACGGCCGGCGGCGCCACCATCCAATGCGCCCAGTCCATGGCGCCGAGACCGGGCAACCGCAGCGCCGCGACACCGGTGGACACCACATGGCGCAGGCCGGCACAGTCGACCAGCAGCGGGGCCAGCCGCTCCAGCCGCTCCGGGGACGTGACCAGCACGCAGGCACCCGAATCACGCAGGATGTGGCCCACCTGCTCGGGCTTGAGCACCGGGTTGACGGGCACGAAGACGCCACCGGCGGCCGCCGCGCCGAAGCAGCCGACGACCATCTCGACGCACGTGTCCAGGTACAGCGCGACCCGCTCGCCGCGCTGCAACCCCAGCGCCGCCAGGCCGTCGGCCGCGGCCCGCACCTGCTGCTGCAACGTGGCGTAGGTCAGGGTGGCCGTGCCGTGCGTCAACGCCGGCCGGTCGGGCCAGCGCGCAGCGGCGTGGTCCAGCAGATCGGTGAGCAGGATGGCGGGCGTCATGGCGGAGCGTATCGTGGTGCGGTTACTTCGTCATGGCGTCACGGCGTGGCGCCCTGGCTAGGTGCGCGCCACCAGTGCGACGCCGGCACACACCAGCGCCACGCCGGCCAGGCGCGCCAGCGTGACCTGCTCGCCCAGCAGAAAGCCGATCAACGCGGTGAACGCAAAGCCCATGCCGACCAGCGGATAGGCCTTGCTCACGTCCCAGGCCGACAGCACCGCCAGCCAGACGACGGCGCCCAGCCCGTACATGCAAAAACCGCCCAGCACATAGGGCTGGGTCATGACAGTCCACAGGCCCTGTGGCGACATGCCGCCGGCCAGCGCGGCCTGGGTGGAAGGCTGCGACATGCCGGCCTTGAGCAGAAACTGGGCCGCCACCGACATGGCGACACTGACCACGGCCAATACGAAGGGATGCATGAAAAATCCTGTCCTCAACCTAGAAAGTGGCCGGCGATCACCAGCCCCAGCATCGCGGCGATGGTGACGCGGCTGCCGAAATCGCGGATGGCGAAGACGATCGGGTCGTCGTGCATCTCGCCGCGCGCCGTCTTGATCCACAGCCGCGCCACCCAGTAGATCAGGCCGACGCCGGCCAGCCACAGCGGGCCGGAATTGCGGTAGTGGACCTGCGCCTCGGGCGAGCCGATGTACAGGCCGAACACCACCACCGCGCACAGGCTGGCGCCCACGCCCAGCGGCCACAGCACCGCCAGGTCGCCGACCTGGTAGTCGCGGCCCTTGGCGCCCTCCTTGCCGGCACGCTCCAGCGACACCAGCTCGGCGCAGCGCTTGACCAGCGCCAGCCCGAAGAACGTGAACACGCTGAAGGCCAGCAGCCACGGCGTGACGACGATACCGGTGGCGACCGAGCCGGTCATCACGCGCAGCGTGTACAGCAGCGCCAGCATCAGCACGTCGACGATCACATAGTGCTTGAGCACCAGGCTGTAGAACGTGGTCAGCACCACATAGACGAGCAACACCAGAACCATCGCGTTCGACAGCGCGAACGCCACCGCGAACGCCGCCAGCAGCAGCACGCCCGCCGCCGCCACGCCGTGGCTGATGGGCAGGCTGACGCTGGCGAACGGCCGCGCACGCTTGCGCGCGTGTTGGCGGTCGCTGTCCAGATCCCACAGGTCATTGAAGATGTAGGTGGCGGACGCCGCCAGCGAGAACGCCACGAAGGCCAGCAGCGCCCGGCCCGAGGCGACCAGGTCGAGGAACGCGAACGAGGTCAGCAGCGGCACGAAGATCAGCACGTTCTTCACCCACTGGTGCACACGCAGCGCCTTCAGCCACACGCGCAGGCCCCGTGGCGGGTTGGTGAACTGCGCCTCGATGCGCGTGACGCCGGCCGCAGCCTGCGCCACCGGTGCCGACACGCCCACCAGCACGGCGGTTTCGGCGCCGCGCCAGACCGGCAGGTCGGCGCTGCTGTCGCCCGCATAGGAAAAGCGCTCGCCCACCTGCGAACGGATGGCCGCGAGCTTGTTGGCGCCCTTCAGGTTGTGGCCCGCGTCGGTGGCCAGCACCGACGAGAAGATGCCCAGCTTCGCGGCCACCGCATCGGCGATCGACCGGTGCGCGGCTGTGGCCAGGATCAGCGTGCGCCCGGCCTCGCGCTCGGCGCGCAGCCAGGCCAGGAAATCCTCGCGCCAGGGAATGCTGCCGGCCGCCAGACGGAAGCGGGCCGCCACCCGCTCCTTGAACTGCGCGCGCCCAAGCACCATCCACACCAGGATGTGCAGCAGTAGCCAGGGCCGCTGCTTGAGCAGCCGGATGGTGGCTTCGGCCAGGGTGTCGGTCGGCGTCAGCGTGCCGTCCAGGTCCACCACCAAGGGCGGTGCCGCCGCGCCGCCGGGAACATGTGCATCTGTCAAAGTCTTTCCCCGCTCCGCATTTTTGTGGCCGCCAATGGTACGGGGTGCCGGCGACACCAACTGCGCACGGCCTGTCCATAGAATCAAACCCCGCCCTTTCAGGCCCACCGCGCCCCGCACCCATGACCGTCCTGCAAGAGACTTTGCACGTCCTCGATGACACCCTCGGCCTGCAGGGCCGCGCTGCGGGCTTTGGGCCAGAGACGCTGCTGCTGGGCGCGCTGCCCGAGCTGGACTCGATGGCCGTGGTGTCGCTGATCTCGGCGCTGGAGTCGCATTTCGGCGTCATGCTGCCCGACGACGAGATCGACGGCAGCGTGTTTGCGACGGTGGGCGCGCTGGCCGGCTTCGTCGAGCGCCAGGTGGAGGGGCTGAGCCCTCCCCCCGCATGACGACGGCGCAGGCTTTCTTCCTCGCGGCCGAGCCCGGCCAACGCTATGGCCTCTACCACCCCGCCCAGGGCCGGCCGCGCGGCCAGATGCTGCTGGTCCAGGCCTTTGCCGAAGAGTTGAACAAGACCCGGCGCATGACCGCCTTGCAGGCCCGCGCGCTGGCTAGCGAAGGCTATGCCGTGCTGCAGATCGACCTGCACGGCTGCGGCGACAGCAGCGGCGATTTCGGCGATGCCAGCTGGGACATTTGGCTGCGCGACCTGGTGCTGGCGCGCGCCTGGCTGCAGGCGCAGATGCCGCCCGGCGAGCCGGTGCCGCTGTGGTTGTGGGGCGTGCGCGCGGGCTGCCTGCTGGCGGCCGACCTGGCGCGCGCCCTGGCCGAGCCGTGCCACCTGCTGCTGTGGCAGCCCAGCTTTGTGACGGGCGGCCAGCAACTGCAGCAGTTCTTGCGGCTGCGCCTGGCGGCCGACATGCTGGCGCAGTCAGAGGGCAGCAGCAAGGGCGCCATGCAGGCGCTGCAGGCCCAGAGCGCGGCCGGCCAAAGCCTGGACATTGCCGGCTACACGCTGGCGCCGGCCCTCGCCGCCGGCCTCGCCCGCAGCGCACTGACGCCGCCCCCCGCTCCGCTGGGGCCGGCGGCACGGCTGGTCTGGCTGGAAGTGGCATCCAGCCTGCGAGAAGACGACCCGGTCGGCCCGGCCGCAGCCCGCACCGTGCAGACCTGGCAACAGGCCGGATGGCAGGTGCAGGCGCGCAGCGTGCAGGGGCCGGCGTTCTGGCAGACGGTCGAGGCCGAGGAGGCGCCCGCCCTCCTGGCGGCCACGCACGCCGCACTGGCCACCCACGACGCCGCCCCAAGCCCCGCGCGGCCGGCCAATGCGGCGCATGCCGCAAGCGCAGCCGAAAGTCCTCCGGTGCACGCCGCACTCTGCAGCGAATCGGCCCTCACCCTGCCCTGCGCAGGCGTGGCGCTGCCCGCCCTGCTGGCGCTGCCCGCACCGGGCGCGGCGGTGCATGCGCAGGGCGTGCTGGTCGTGGTCGGCGGCCCGCAGTACCGCATCGGCAGCCACCGTCAGTTCGTGCAGTTGGCGCGACGGCTGGCAGCTCAGGGCTACCCGGTGCTGCGCTTTGACGTGCGCGGCATGGGCGACAGCCCGGGCGAGCCGCGCAGCTTCGAAGATCTGCACGACGACATCGCCGCCGGCATCGACGGCCTGCTGCACGCCGTGCCGACGCTGCGCTCGGTCGTGCTGTGGGGCCTGTGCGACGGCGCGGCCGCCAGCCTGCTGTACCTGCACGAGCGCGCCGACCCGCGCGTGGCCGGCCTATGCCTGCTGAACCCCTGGGCCCGCTCGCCGCAGGGACTGGCACGCACGCAGATCCGGCACTACTACGGCGCACGCCTGCTGCAGGCGGCCTTCTGGCGCAAGTTGCTGGGCGGCGGCGTCGGACTGCAGGCGCTGCGCGATCTGGCGGGCAACGTGCGCCAGGCCTCGGCCCGGGCGGCACCCACGGTGACCAAGCCGTTCCAGCAGCGCATGGCCGAGGCCTGGCGCGCTTTCCCAGGGCGCATCCTGCTACTGCTGAGCGCGCAGGATCTGACGGCGCAGGAGTTCGCGGAACACGCGCGCACCGACCCGGCCTGGTCGGGCCTGCTGGCGCGCGCCAACGTGCAGCGTGAGATGCTGGCCGAGGCCGACCACACACTGTCGACACCGCTGCCGCGTGCACAGATGGAGCAGTTAACGCTGCAGTGGCTGGCGACGCTGCGCGCCTGAGCGCCCAACGGCCTCAGGGAGTGGGCGTGGGCGTGGCGTTTCCCGGCGGTACCGGTACCGGTACCGGTGGGGGTGTCGGTGTCGGCGTGGCAGCGGGCGCCAGCGCAGGCGCAGGTGCCGGGGCCGCACGCCGGCCCAGCCAGCGTGGCGCGAAGTGACGCAGCGCCCCCAGCCAGCCGCGCCAGTGCCGCGCGTCGAATGCGATCAGGCCCACGCGTTCGCGCCGCGCCTCCATCCAGTCGCGCTTGTAAGCGTCGTCACCACTGAGGTAGTCGACCTCGTCCACCCTGTCGACGTCGATCACATGGGCCATCAGCGCGGTCGTCAACACCGAGCCCGGCGAGAACCGCTCGAAACCCTCCACGTAGGCCAGTTTGTAGATGCTGGCCTTGCCGCCGCACACCAGCCAGACCTGGGCGGCGATCGGCTCGCCCTGCAGGCGCAGCACCGCCAGCCGCAGCCAGCCCTGCGCCGCCGCGGCGCGCATCAACGCCGGCATGAACGACGGGCAGGGTTCGGGCTGCTTCCAGCTGCGCGCGTAGACGGCGGTGAAATCGTCGATGCCGGCCGCCAGATCCGCCCCCTGCCCCGTGTGGATGCGCAGCTCCCAGGCGCCCGCCCGGCCCAGCCGCCGGCGGCCCCGCTCCACGCTGTTGCGCAGCGCCGAGGGGCGCGCGGCAAACAGCGCGGCCGCGCTGCGCCCCTGCACCGGCAAATACCAGTTGCCAAAGCAGAAGAAGTGGTCCACCCAATAGCCGGCCCCGCGCAGTCCGGCCCGCAGGTTCTGCAGCCACGGCGCCTGCGCGACCAGCGGCTGCAGGCGCAGCACGCGTCCGCCGGCCCCCCGCAGCACCCCCGCCAACGCCCCCCAGGTGGCAGGCAGGGCCTGATCGGGCAGCCCCAACGGCGCCCACAGCGCGCTGTAGTAGTTGGACAACGCAGCCAGGCCGCCCGGCTCGCGCCGCAAGCCCAGCGCAAAAACCGCGGCCCGGTCCGGCTCACGCGCCACCAGCCACAGCGGCTGCACCGTCTGCTCGAAGCCCGCATCGAGGAGCGTCTCGAACCAGGGCACCGAGGCGAACACCTCTTGAGGGGCGCCCTGCAGCGCCGGGTCCGCGGCAACGGCGTTCGCAAGCGAGGTGTGGACGTGGAAGGTGGCAGCGTGCATGGCGGCGCATTCAAGCACATCGACCCAGCCGTCGGGCGGTCATGCGCACATGGGATGATTTTTTGGCTGCAAACCGCCACTCGCTCACATATGTGACAAATTGCTAAGGGATACTCGGCCACCCCTCGCGCGTACGTGCGCCTTCGTCCTCCTCCGCCATGCCGCCAGAAGCCTCCGACGCCCCGCCGCCGCCCGTGCCCGCGCCACCGCTGGTGACGGTCGCCATCCCTGCCTACAAGGGGGCGGCGTTCATCCGGGCGACCATCGAATCCGTGCTGGCGCAAACTTTGACCGATTTCGAACTGATCGTCATCGACGACGGCTCGCCAGACGAGACGGCTGAGATCGCCGCCAGCTTCCAGGATGCGCGCATCCGACTGTTGCGCAACCCGCGCAACCTCGGGCCGCAGGGCAACTGGAACCGTTGCCTGTTTGAAGCCCGCGGCAAGTACTTCAAGCTGCTGCCGCAGGACGATCTGCTGGCCACAGATTGCCTGGCGCAGCAGGTCGCCGTGCTGGAGGCAGACGCGGACGAGCGCATCGCGCTGGTGTTCTGTGCACGGCGCATCGTGCTGCCCGATGGGCGCCCGCTGATGCGGCGCCGCTATCCGGCACGCACCGGCCTGCTCGACGGCCAGGCCGTCATCAACCGCTGCATCCGTGCCGGCACCAACCTGATCGGTGAGCCCGGCTGCGGCCTGTACCGGCGGTCCCTGGCCACACAGATCGGCGACTTCGACGCCGTCAACCCTTACGTCGTGGATCTGGACTATTGGTTCCGCCTGCTGAAGACCGGGCATGCCTACTACCTGGAGGCGCCGCTCAGCGCCTTCCGGGTGTCGCGCGGTTCGTGGAGCGTGGCCATCGGCAACGCGCAAAGCACCGACTTCAACCAATTCATCCGCCGCATCTCGACCACCCCAGGGTTTGCACCCAGCGCCATTGACCGCCACCTGGGCCGCTTGCGGGCGCCGCTGTACAGCTGCCTGCGCGCCGTGTTCTACCGGCTGTGGCTGGCGCCGGTGCGCCGCGTCGGTTGATGGCGACGTCGTCCGCCCCAGCCGCCACCGTGCCTGCTGCCACCGAGAACGGCCCGGGCGCGGAACGCAAGCGATTTCTGCGCTACCTGGCGGTGGGGCTGGCCAACACCGCGTTTTCCTACGGCATCTACGCCCTGTGCATCGCGCTGGGCATGGCCTATTTCGTGGCCAACCTGGTGGCGCTGGTCTGCGGCATCGCCGTCGGCTTCCAGGCGCACAAACGCCTGGTGTTCAAGACGGCGGGCCGCTGGTCGTTCCTGTACTTCGTCGCCGTCTGGGCCGTGCTGTACTTCTTCAACATCGCGCTGATCGGCTGGCTGATGGCACGGGGCTTCAACGCCTACGTGGCCGGCGCCCTGGCGCTGCCACCCACGACCGTGCTGTCCTATGGGCTGCAGCGGCTGCTGGTGTTCCGTGGCGCCCCCCTCGCGCCGCCGGCCGAGCCGGCATCGGACCGGCCATGAACGCCACCTACATGCGTGCCGGCTTCGGGGCCACCCCGCTGCCGGCCCCCAACGGCATCACCCACCCGCTGGGCATGTTCGGCGCGGTGTTCGTGTGCTTTCTGGCGATGGCGCTGGGCCCGCTGCTGCTGGCCTCGCCGCTGCCGCTGGGCGACTACGCCAACCACCTGGCGCGGCTCCACATCCTGGCCAACCTGGAGGAATCCGAGCCGCTGGCGCGCTACTACGAGATCCAGTGGGGCGTGATTCCCAACCTGGCGTCGGACATCCTGGTGCCGGCCGCGATGCACTGGTTCGGCATCGGCGTGGAGCGCGCGTCGCTGCTGTTCGTCGCCACCAGCCTGGTGCTGATCGCCAGCGGCGCGGTGGTGCTGAACCGTGCACTGTTCGGAACCTGGTCCTACCTGTCGCTGGGCGTGTTCCTCTTGCTCTACAACCGGCATTTCCTGTGGGGCTTCATGAACTACGTGTTCGCCATCGGGCTGATGCTGTGGGTGATGGCGGCCTGGGTGGAGGTGCGCGAGCGCGCCCACTGGGCGTTGCGCCTGATGTTCGCCCTGCCGGCCACGGTGCTGTTCATCTGCCACCTGTTCCCGCTGGGCGTCTACGGGCTGTTCGTCATGGCGTACGAAGGCGGGCGCTGGTGGCGTGGGCGCAAGCTGGCCGGCGCGACCGCTCGCGGCCTGGCCGGTGTGGTGCTGGCCGGTATCCAGTTCCTGCCCGCGCTGGGGCTGCTGGTGCTGGCCAGCCCCACGGCAGGCCGGGTCGGCGACATCCTGCCCGGCAGCATCGCCAACAAGGCGCTGGGGCTGCTGGACGTCTTCAACAACTACAGCCTGCCGCTGGACGTGGCGACCTGGCTGCTGGTGCTGGGCGTCTTGGCCGTGGGGCTGTGGCGCAAGGCGTTTCGCGTGCACCCGGCCATGCTGCTGCCGCTGGCCGTGCTGACGGTGTTCTACCTGGTGCTGCCCAACGGGCTGTTCTCGTCCGGCGGCGCCGACCGGCGGCTGACGGCGGCCATCGGCGTGGTGGCTGCGGCCTCACTGGGCGGTCTGGCGCTGTCGCGCCGGCAACTGCAGGCCGGCGTGCTGGCGCTGGCGGCGCTGTTCACCGTGCGCATGGGCGTGATCGGCTTCAACTGGGTGCGCGCCGACAGCATCTACGCGCACCACCGCGAGGCGATGAGCAAGATCGACCATGGCGCGCGTGTGGCCACCTTGCTGTCGGCGCCCGCCTTCCCCTGGCTGCTGAATCCGCCGATCGACCACATCGGCACCCTGCTGGTGGTGCAGAAGGACGCATTCGTGAACGGCTTGTTCGCAGAGCCCGGCGCGCAGGTGGTGATGCCTCGCTACAACCTGGACACGCCGTTTTACAAGTTTCCTTCCGGCATTTACAGGAAGGACACGGCCGAAGAACGCCAACGGGTCCTGCAATCGCTGCCGCTGGAGCGCTTTGACTGGGTCTACCTGGTCGGCACCAAGGACTTTGTAGGCACGATGTCACCTCGTCTGCAGTTGGTCTGGCGCGACGATGTGATCGACACGTCGGTCTACAAGATCGTGCGGTGACAATGCGTGCGGCTTCGGCCGCTCGTACCGCGTCAGCGCGCGTACCCTCCATGGCCAGCGCGCCTGTGCACCTCTTCAGATGAACTCCTTACGCAAGAAAGTCGGCATCCAGTTCCTGGCCAGCAACGGCGCGCTGGCCGCGAACTTCGTGTTGTCGATCGTCATCGCCCGGCTGCTGTCGCCGCAGGAGATCGGCATCTTCTCGATGAGCGCGGTGCTGGTGGCGTTCTCGCATGTGTTTCGCGACTTCGGGGTGTTCTCGTACATCAAGCGGCAACCCACGCTGGACGCGCAAACCATCCGCACCGCCACGGGCATCCTGTATGTGACCTCGGTCGTGATGGCTGCGTTGCTGTTCGCGTCGTCCTGGTGGTGGGGCCGCTTCTTTCGGGTCGATGGCGTCCGCGAAGTGGTGCAGATCCTGTCGCTCGGCTTCCTGTTCATTCCTTTCGGTGCCATTCCCGCCGCCGTGCTGTCGCGGTCCATGGAAGTGGAGAAGGCCGCCAAGGTCACCGTATTCGCGACCGTTGTGTATGTGTGCGCCAGCATCACCTTTGCGCTGCTCGGCTTCAGCTACACCACGATGGCCTGGGCCAACCTGGTGAACATCCTGGCCGTGGGCATCGGCTTTCACTTCGTGCGTCCGGCGGGGCTGCCGCGCCGCCCCTCACTCGTGGGCTGGCGCAAGATCGTCGGCTTCGGCAGCGGCACGGTGCTGACCTCGTCGTTGAAGGCCCTGGACAACGCACTGCCCGACGTCATGCTGGGCCGCATGGCCACGCCGGCCCACGTCGGCTACTTCAGCCGTGCGAACTCGACCGTCGGCATCATCAACAGCGTTCTGACGCCCACGATCAATGCGCTTGCGCTGCCCTATCTGGCCAAGACCTACCACTCCAATGCCCGGCTGGACATCGAGTTCTGCCGGGGCACCTCCTACCTCACCAGCCTCATCTGGCCAGCGCTGGGCTTCATGCTGGTGATGAAGAGCGAGGTGATCCTGACGCTGTACGGCAGTGCATGGGCGGGCTCGGTGCCGGCCATCGCATGGCTGTGTGGCGTCGTGGCCATCCAGACCGCCTTTTCTCTGATGCCCCACGCGCTGATGGGCATGGGCAAGCCCTACGCCACTGCACTGCCGCTCGGCATCGCGCTCGCCTTCAAGTTCGCGCTGGCGCTGGCGCTGTTCGACGGGTCGCTGCAAAGCTTCGCAGAGGCGGTGTTGATCGGCGAACTGCTCGCCATCCCGTTGTATGTCATCGTGCTGAAGGCGCAACTGGGCATCGGCGTTCGCAAATGGTTACATGTACAGGCCCGACCTGCCGCATTGACCGTGACAGTATGCGCGGCTGTCTGGGCCTGGCGGCACCTCCTGGATGACCGTCTACCGGCCTGGGCATCGTTGGGAGTTGCTGTAGTTGTCGCCGCTGTGGTCTGGCTGCTCGGCACCAAACTCCTGCGGCTTCCGCTCTGGAGCGAAATCTCTGTATTCCTGCAACGATTCAAAAACGTATGACATCCACCCGAACGCCCAGCATCGTGGCTTACGGTGCCGCCGCCGAGCCGGTGCCCCCCCTCAGCCCGTGGCAGCGCACGCGAGCTGCGCTCAAGCATGCGCACTACCTGTCGCGCGACCGCGCACGTTGGAAAAACGGCGACCTGTCCGCGCTCGACTACCGCAATTACCAAAATGACACGTCCGTCAACCGCGGCGACCAGGCCATCGTCGACAGCATCACGTCCAAGATCGCTGCCCATATGGACAAGGTCGATTTCGTCCACAAGAACTGGGGGACCCTGAGTTCGATCCCGACCACCAGCGCCATGGTGGCGGTGTGCGGGAGCGGATACCTGGCGCTGAACAAGGACAACAAACTGAGTCAGTCGACCGCGAATGATCTCGAATTCCTGTTGACCAACAAGATTCCTCTGGCGCTGGTCGGCATCGGCATCAACCAGATCCTCGGGCCGCAGGATCACGCCGACGGGGAAATCAGCCTCTCCGACCTGCCCGCCATCCGCAAACTGCTGCAGCGCTGTGACCTCATCAGCGTGCGCGACTGGAGGACCCACCGCGCCCTGCAGGCGCTCACGGACAAGCCTGTGCACATGGTGGCGGATGCCGCGCTGTACTACGCGCCTGCCAAAGCACCGGGCACCAGTCGGCCTGCCGGCGCCGATCGACCGCTGAAGATTGGTTTCAACCTGCCATTCCACGGGCCGAAGGCCAACGAGCGCGTGCGCAAAGACCTGCCCAAGTATGTCGAACTGCTGAAGGCGATCCAGGCACAAGGCGCCTGCGAGTTTCATTACATGACGCACTACGAGCCCGAGAAGGTGGTCGCGCGCCTGATGCAGGACGCGGGGATTCCCATGACGGTCGCAGATGGCCCGCCCGATGACTTGTTGCGCGCCTACCAGCAGTTGGACCTGCACATCGGCGGCATGCTGCATTCGTGCATCCTGGCCACGTCGTGCGGTGTTCCTTGCATCGGCCTGGCGTACGACGTAAAGCACAACGGATTTTTCGACGTCATGCAGATGCCGGCGCACTGCGTGTCGGCCGTCCATTTCGACGTGCCCAACACGCTGACCGTTTTCAACGCCGTGCGCGCCGACCTGCCGGCCATCCAGGCCAGGATTGGCGCGCGCCGCGAAGCACTCGAGCAGGAGTTCGATCGGTTCGTGCGGCAGGCGGTGGAACTGATCGAGCCGCGCGTAGGGGTCGCCCATGCCTGAGGCCGCCCCGCCAGCGGCGCTGCATCCTCGTGTGTCGGTGGTGATCCCCGTGCGCAACGGCAAGGACTACATCCACGAGGCCATCGACAGCATCCTGACGCAGTCGTTCACGTCGCTGGAGATCATCGTCGTCGACGATGGCTCGGACGATTTTGACTACGCGACGCTGGCCCAGGTCGACCCCCGTATCCGCACGCTGCGGCTGACGGGTCGTGGCGTGTCCCATGCGCGCAATGCAGGCATGCGGGAAGCGCGCGGCGAGTTCATCGCCTTCCTCGATGCGGACGATGTCTGGTTCCCAGGCAAGCTGCTGGCGCAGGTGCGCTATTTCGACCGTCATCCGGATGTGGGCGTGGTGTTCGGCGGGTTCATCCGCTGGTCTGCCGACGCGCAGGGCGTGTTTCCGGCGGCGCACACGCTCTGGCATGACTGCAGTGACATGAGCGAGGCCGAGGCTGGGCGCTCGGGTTGGATCTACACGCGCTTGCTGCTGGGGCTGCTGGTCGGCATGAACACCGCTGTGATCCGGCGCCGCATCTATCAGTCCATCGGCGGCTTCAACCCTTCCATGCGGGTCGGTGAAGACTACGATTTCTGGCTGAAGGCTGCGCGCATCACGCAGATGCATGCATTGGACGGCACGGTGGCGTTCTACCGGATCCATGGCTCCAGTGCCATGCACCGGCTCTCGGAGGTCAGCCCCCTGGCCACCATGTTGCAGACCGCCCATCTGCGCTGGGGCCTGACGAACCCCGACGGATCCAGCATTGGAGAGCGCGAATTCCGTGGCCGTATCGGCAATGTCTACTTCGACCATGGCTACTCGCATTTCTGGAACGGCGACCTGGACGTCGCTCGCCGCGCTTTCTGGCGCGCGCTGCTGCAAAGCCGCCGCAAACCCCGTGCCGGCGCCTATTTCGCGCTGACATTGTGGAAGCGGCTCATGCGCAGCCTGGGCCGCGCGCAGGTGCGCCGCTGACCGGCAGCGGGGCACGCTTCGTACTGCGCGGACCGCGCAGCCACCCAACTTTTTGTACTGATCCACCGAGCCCATGAAGTTTTCAACACGACACGCTGACGCGCTGGCAGCGTTGCTGATCCTGCTGGTCCTTGGCGTGCTGTTCAGCGCAGCCCCCTGGGCGGGCGAGTTCTTTTGGTCGGATGCGCCGCGCCATGCCCTGAACGGCGTCTTCGTGAAGGACCTGCTGGTAGCCGCCCCCTTCTCCGCACCACAGGATTACGCGATGCGCTACTACGCCCAGTACCCGGCGTTGACCATCCTGTTCTATCCGCCGCTGTTCTATGCGCTGAGCGCGCCGCTGTACGCATTGTTCGGTGTGTCGCAAGCCACGGCGCTGTTCGCGGTGTTTCTGCACTACGCCGCTCTGGCCTGGGGCAGCTACCGGCTGGCCGGGCTGTGGCTGCCGCGTTTTGCCTCTGTGTTGTGCGCGCTGACCGTGATTGCCCTGCCCGAAGTGGCGTTCTGGGGTCGCCAGGTGATGCTGGAGATCCCCGCCTTCGCGTTTCTGGTGTGGAGCGCGTACGCCTTCGTGCGATACCTGCGCGGCGAGCGCCCGCTGTTCCTGTACCTCGCCTGCGCCCTGCTGGTGCTGGGCATGTACACCAAGATCAGTCTGGCCTTCATGGCGCCGGTGTACGCCCTCATGCTGCTGGGCAGTCGGCGCTGGAGCCTGCTGCGCGATCCGCATGTGTGGGGCGCGCTGGCACTAAGCGTGGTGAGCCTGCTGCCGCTGATGGTGTTGACCATCAAGTTCGGGCAGGCCAATGTGCAGTCGGTGACGGGCATCGCCGATGCCGAGGTGTCACGCGCGTCGCTGTCCGGCTGGCTGTGGTACCTGCGCCAGATGCCAGGCCAGATGGGCTGGCTGGCATGCGCCAGCGCGGCCGCCGCCAGCATCTGTCTGGTCGTGGCCGCCCCGCGCCGTGTGCATGCACCGCTGCGGGAACAGTTGGCGTTCTTCGGGCTCTGGTTCTGCGTTGGCTACCTGTTCTTCTCGGCCATCGATCTCAAGGAAGCGCGGCACAGCGTCTTCCTGTTGGTCCCCGCCGTGTTTGCTGCGTTCTTCGCCCTGAACCTGCTGCCACAGCGCACGCTGGCCCTGGCCCTGGGCATCACGTTGGCGGCAGGCACGCTCGCGCAGACGATGTGGAGCCGCCCCGTGTTTGCCGTCGGCGGCTACGCCCAGGCGGTCGACTACATCGCACGCCACGCGCCGAAGGACAGCGCCGTGATCTTCTCCGGCTACCGCGACGGTGCCTTCGTGTTCAACATGCGCACGCGCGAGGACCGCCGCGACCTGAGCGTGGTGCGGGCCGACAAGCTGCTGCTGCGCGTGGCCGTGCGGCGCGAATTGGGGGTCGAGCAGAAGGCGCTGTCCGAGCCGGACATCCGCGCACTGATCCACAGCAGCGGCGCGCACTACCTCGTCGTGCAACCGGGCTTCTGGGACGACCTGGAAGTGATGCGCCGCTTCGAGGCGGTGTTGGCGTCTGCGGAGTTCGAACGCGTGGAGCGCTTTGCCACGCCCGCGAACTTTCCGGCGCACGAGAAGGAACTGGTGATCTACCGCAACAAGGGGCCGGTTGCCAAACGGCCCGAGGGGTTCCAGATCGACCTGCCGATCATCGGCCGCAAGATCGAGGCAAAGTAACGCAGCGGAGCCGGATGGCGGCTCGTGTCTGCTGGCTACTTGGAGAACCGGCGCAACAGGCCCACCGACTTGTCGGCCAGCTTGCGCAACAGGGCGACCGGATGGCGCGCGTAAAAGATGGCGGCTTCCCGGTTCATGGCTTGAACGTGCAGCTTCTTCATGCGGTCGGTCAGCGGGCGCATGTCATCCATGAAGGCCTGCAGATCTCCCTTTCGCTTGGCGCGAAGAAACGCAGCGTGGCTTTGCTCCGCGATCTGAACGCGCGCGCGCACGATCCTCTTGCGGATGAGGTCGGTTGGCCGTGAGCCCGGCTGGACGCGCTTCTTGGGAAACCAGAGCTTCTTTCGCCGGGCATCCAGGGTGCGCACCGACAAGCCATCCCAGCGGTGCCGGTAGTTGCCCGCCTGCGACTTCACGACCCGCTCGACGTCCAGCACGTCGAGTTCGATCTCGGCAGCCTGCAGGCCGGCCTGCAGCAGCTGGTCCAGACGCTCGGAGCGGCAGATCACGATGCTCGTCCCGCGCCAGTTCGCGTCGTACTCCGGCAGCCAGGCGTCGCCGAATGTGGCGTCTGCCAGCTCGCCCATCACATCGTCGCAGGCATCACAGGCCTTGAGCTGAAAGAAGGCATGGCCCCAGTTGCTTCCGTAGAGCGAGGGCGCAGAACGGGTGAACGAATCGCCGTCCGGGCGTCGCCAGGCCTGCACCGAATACTTCGGGGCTGGCTGACTGGGATCCTTCACCCTGAAATCGAACTTCCCCAGCGCTGGCGGTGGCACGCCCATTTGCCATGCAAACAGCTCGGCAAAGGCGGGTGACTTGAGGTGCCCGCAGATCAGCGCAAAGCAAAAGGGAATCTGTGCACGCAGGACCTCGTCCTCGCGGCACAGCAAGCGCATCGCCTTGACGAAACAGGGAACGCCAATGAACAGGTAGCGCCGCCCATTGCCGCGCACCTTCAAGACCACATCCGAAAAGCAGACGGTGTAGTAGCGCGACTTCGTTTTCTCGTACAGCTGCTCGAGGCTCTCCGAGACCGCGTACTCGAACAGTCGGGATTCACTGTCGAGCGCACCGACGTGGATCACGCCGTCGATCTCGCCAGAGCGCAACAGCTGGGCTGCAGCCCATGTTGTCAATCCACCGGAACTGGACCGCTGAACCAGCGCGTCATCGGCGATGCGGCCAGCGAACGTCGACGCGTAAAAACCGACACGCGGATCGTGGGACTTCGCCGTGTCCCGGAACAATGCTTCGCCCAGCGTGGTCTCGTCCGCGCTTGCATCCGAAAAGGGACAGACGGCATCGACGCTCTGCAACAGCTGCGGGCTCGCGTTCTCGATGGCCGGGCGAAACAGCCCGTGCTGGTCCAGCTGCATCTCCAACGCCCCGCCTGACTTCACACGACAGGCGCCGCAGCCCACGCAAAAGCCATTGGTGACAACTTGATCGATCGAGATGGTGGGGTTCATGGTCACGTGCAATGTGGATGGCTCGCGTCAGCAAGATGTGCGGCGGTACGGCACTGCCGTGGGGTTGGCAGAACGACCGAGCTTAAGCGGCCACTTGCGCCCTGCGCTGCCAGCGCCAATGTGCAGACAGCGCAGCCTTGGCGACCACGCCGCGCAAGCCACCCGTCCAAACGCCTTTGTAGAACAGGTGCTCCTCGTTCGCAAAGTCGCGCTTGGCCTTGGTATCGCCCTCGCCACGGTCAATGACGGCCACGCCATGCAGGTGCGCATCCCGGATGATGTGGCGGTACAGGATGCGGCCTGGCGAGTAGGCGGAGTAACGGTCTTCATAGACCGGAAACCAGAAGTGCAGCATGGCACCGGACTGCAGGCCGAAGTGCGCGGCGACCAGCTGGTCACCCGCATGCAGTGTGCTCAACACGCCGGTGCATAGCGGCTCGCGCAATTCCAGTAGCGCGTGCAGCAGCCGCGTGTGGTGCGCATCGAAGAGCGGCGCCTGCGCACGGCCGGTACGCTGGTATTGGTCCTGCTTGAGCGTGATGAGTTGCTCCAGCGCCTCGCGCGGGCGCCCCGATTGGAACGCGAACGTCAGCGCGCCGTGTTCGGCGATCAGCTTGCGTTCACGCCGTTCGGTATCGCTCACGAGCTTCTTGTCGATCAGGCGCAGGGCCTCCCAATGCGCGTCGCCGGTGCCGTGAATGCGCGTGCGCAGGCCCACACGTGGGTCTTCGCCCTGCAGGCCGTACGCGGCTTGCGATTCGTCCAGATGCGAAAAGTCGATACAGCCGATGCCGCTGCGCGACAGCAGTTGTTCGGCGCTGACACGCAGCCCCGCCGTGGCCAGCAGGCCGAAGTAGTCGTTCATCACCCCCGCCACGGGCTCGTATACCCCCAGGGTGCCGACCAGCGAGGCGCGCGCCTGCACAGGCAACACGCCGACCAACCGGCCATCGGCACGTTGGCGCACCAGCAGGACGGTGACGGGCCGCGCATAGGCCGTGTCGGCCGCCGCGCAGAAATCGGGCGAAAGGAACGCGCGCTGCGTCTGCGGGTCATCGGCCATCAGCGCGCGCCACGCGGCCAGGTCTTGGGGCGACAGCGCGCTGAATGCCGTTCGCGTGATGTGGAGATCAGGGGTCATGCCAAAGCAAGGGTCGGAAAGGCGTCAAGCCGCAGCACAGGCGCCATCAGGCGTGGCGGCGAAAGAAGAGAAAGGTGGCCAGCAACGGGAAGTCGATGCGCCCGCCGCGGCAGGTCCACTGGTTCTCGGGCACATGGATGCGCCCGAGCCGAAACGGCTGCGCGTTCGGCCCCAGCAGCGTCAACTCGGGGTCGCTGGTGAAGGCCATTTGGAAGCCGGCCTCACGGCTCATCTCCGACAGGTGCGCGTCATAGGAGCCATGCGGGAACGACATGGTCACCGGCGTGCCGCACAAGGGGGCGATGAGGTCGTGGGATTGCCTGAGCTCGGCCGCCGCATCGGCGCTGTGCAACAGAGGTGCGTGGGTATGGCCATGCGCTCCCAGTTCGATGCAGCCCGGCGCGAACGCGTCGAGTTCGGCCCGGCTCAGCATCTGCCGGCCCTGCTCGCCGCCCAGCGATGCGGGGGCGGCCAGCTGCAGCACGCGGTGGCGCTCGTCATCGTCGAGTGCGGCCAGCCGCGCGGTGAGTTGCTGACCGGCGTCGCGTTGGCCCGCAAGCGGTGCGTCCACGCCCATGGCCTCGCACAGCCGTGCCGTGGCCGCACGCTCGGCCAGCACGTGGACCAGGATGTACTGCCACCACAGGGAGTGCTTGGAGGCTATCGGCTCCGTCGCGAGAAACAGCACGCCGGTCAGGCCGCGTTGCTGCAGTGCCGCCTGCGCGTGCACCAGCGTGTCACGCCAGCCGTCGTCAAAAGTGATCAGCACCGGATTGGGCGGCAAGGTGCCGCGACCGTGCAAGGCATCGTGCACCTGTCGCAAGTTCACGCAGTGGTAGTGCTTGCGAACGAAGTCCAGGCAGCGGCCAAACCCCTCGGTGCTGAAGGTGAACTCGCGCTCGGCCGCGGCATAGTCGGCGCCATCTGCCGGCAGCACGCGGTGGAACATCAACGTGGTCAGCGCGCGCCGGTTGCGCAGCGCATGGGCTGCGCTCAACAGGCCACACCGGTACAGCAGTTCCCGGACCAAGGCTTTGGCTTGCATGTGTCAGCCTTCCGGCACGCGTTCGGGCGCGGTCATCAGGTTGCGACCCAGCTGCAGCATGAAGCGCAGTGGGTCCTTGCCCCAGGGCGTGAAGCGCGGAATCTGGTAGACCGACGTGCCGATCTCTGCCACACCCCACTGCGTTGTCACGGCGCTGGTGTAGCCCGCGCGTTTGACGATGTCCACGTGGTGGCTGGAAAAGTCCACATGCGGCCGGCCGTTCGGGTAGGCGAACATGCGCACGGGCGAGTCGACCAAGCCCTCCAGAATCTCGCGGACGCCGCCGATTTCTCGCACGGCCTGATCGTGGTCGCAGTAGTCGAGGATCGGGTGGTCGTAGGTGTGGGCGCCGATGCCGAACCCGCGCCCGCTCAGCTCGCGCAGTTGCGCCACCGACAGGCGGGCCACGTCGTCCGGGCGCACGTCGGCGGCGGCTTCCAGACGTACCAGCAACTCTTCGCGCAGGTCCAGCGTCTGGTACTTCAACAGGCGCTCCAGGCGCGCCACGGCCGACTGACGCGCGTGCAGGCTGGACAGATCGATGGGAGGGATGGCCGGGAACTGCAGGTCCAGCGTCGGCCCCTTCAGCTCACGCACGGCCCTGGCGATGCGCTCGTGCCACAACGGGCGACCGTGGAACTGACCGGCCGTGATGAACAGCGTCGCGTGCAGGTTGCGCCGCTCCAGCGCCGGCGCCATGCCCAGAAGCCAATCCGAGTAGCCGTCGTCGAAGGTGATGCAGGCCGCACGCGATGGCAGGCGGCCGGACGTCAAGCCGCGCACGCCGTCTTCCAGCGAAATGATCTGGAACTGGCTGAGCACGGCATCGAGCAGGTACTCGAATTCGGCCAGGCTGACATCCTGCGGCACCAGTGGGTCGAGCTGCAGCGGGATCTTGTGAAACAGGAAGACCGACAGCTTGTCGCGCGACAGCAGCTGCAGGACGGAGCGAGAAAATGGCAGCATGTTCAACTTCGTCGCATGACGGCGATGGCAGGCGGCACAGGTGCGCTCTTCTCGGCAGCGACGAGTTTCAAGACATGCTGCCTCAGCATTTCCATGACGACCAACACGATGTAATACGCCTCCAGATAGGCCAGGCTCACGAACAGGCCACCGACCATGTAGGCCATGATAGAGAGCATCAGCATATCGGCCATGTCCGATGCCCACAGGTGGCGCTTGCCGGTGGGGGCCAGCAGGCGCCGGATCTGGCGGCGCGCGTACAGGCCATTGAACAGCAGCACCATGAACAGCAGGAATCCGACCAACCCCAGGTCGCCCATGGTTTCGAAGTAGATGCTGTGCGCCGCTTTGGCGCGGAAGGTCGGGATCGGCGTCGAAATGAAGCCCAGCAGTCCCTGCGAGGTGAGGAACTGGTCCCAGACATACTGGATCTGCACGGCATGCAGACCGCCGCCGAACAGCGGGTTCGACAGCGCAATCGCCGAGCTGATCTTCCAGGCGATCACCCGCCCCATGAAGGAAGCGTCTTCGTCCGCGTGCTCGATGGTCTGCAGCCTGTTCAGCCATGATTCCGGCGCGAATGCGTAGAACACGATGCCCAGGCAGGCGACCACGAACAAGGTGGCGAACTTGCGCCGGCTCGTCTTCACGAGCCACAGGCCGGTAACCGCCAGGGCCACGAAACCGCCGCGCGAGCCGCTGCCCACGATGGTGAACGCCGTCAGGCCGAATGCTGCCAGCAGTCCCAGCTTGACCCACTTGCGCGCCGAGTGCATGTAGAGGTAGTACAGGATCGGCAACGACATGGCCAACGCTGTGGACAGGTGGTTGCGGTCATACAGCATGCTGCCCGTGGGGCCCGTCACGATGTGCCCGCCGCCGGAGGCGATGAGCTTGAGCCCGATCACCATGCCGTGAAAGCCAAACCCCAGCGCTACCATGACCAGCATGGCGTGCAGGCGGATGCGGCTGGTGAGGAACAGCGGGGCCAGCAGGCAATACACCATCCCCTTCAGAAAGATCTCGTAGTAGTAGGCGTTGTGCGGGTTGCCCGCGTAGCCGAACAACACGGACAGGCTCACGTGCACCACGAACAACAGCATCAACGCGGTGGTGCGGTTGAACTCGTAGGACACGCCCTTGACGCGGCCCAGCACCACCAGCACCAGCGTCAAAATCGCGAACAGAAAATTGAAGCGGCCGCCCGCCAGAAAGCCATACAGGTAGTTGGTCGGAATCAGCACCGTCGTCCAACCCCACAACAGGTAGGCGACGAAGGGCCGGTAGAACGCCAGCGGGATCAGCACCACCAGAAAGCTGGCGACCATCAGATCACGCATGACGGACGTACCTCAGGTGCGCCATGGAACGGCGGCTCACTTCGCGTCGTCGAACAGGAACACGCCCATGCGCTTCTCGTCGACTGGCGCTTTTTCTGCCCGGTGAATGCCCAGACACAGCAGCGTCATGAACAAGACGTCGAGCATGAAAAGTATTCCTTCGATCATAGGATTCCGTGTGTGTCGGCAAAGTGGGCCGGCTACCACGCGCAGCTTTGCGTGACGTGCCCGGCATGGCAGCACCCCCTACGGCCAGAGCGGGGCGGCGCGCCCGGGCTACCGGCGGCGCCGCGAATGATAGGCGACGCAACAACCCGTGAGGCTGCCTGGGGCGAGGGCCGATTGTTGCGTCAAATCACAAACACCAATGCCGAATATGCACGGCATTCGCGCATACTTGCCGCCGGTCATGCAAGTTCGCCGCTCCCTGTACATCACGCTCCTGTCGAGCAACGCATCTGCCCTGGTGATGTTTGCGCTGACCATCGTGCTGGCGCGCTTGCTGACGCCTGACGACATCGGTGTGTTCTCGGTCACTGTGGTGTTCATCAATGTGGTGGCGGTGTTTCGCGATTTCGGCGCCGGCCCCTACCTGGTGCGTGAGAAGGACCTGACGCCTGAGAAGATCCGCAGCGTGCTGGGCCTGCTGCTAGCCACCTCGTGGATCCTGGCCGTGGCCCTGGTGCTTGCCAGCGGGCCGATCGCGGCCTACTACCGGCAGCCAGCCATCGCCGACGTACTGCACGTGCTCACGCTGAGCTTCCTGCTGGTGCCCTATGCGTCGGTGCTGTCGTCGCTGCTGATGCGCGACATGCAGGCCGGCAAGACGGCCATCGTCACGGCCGCCAGCACTGCCGTCTATGCGGCGACCTGCCTGCTGCTGGCGTGGCTGGACTTCGGCCCGCTGGCGCTGGCCTGGGCCAACACCGCCAACCTGGTGACCAACATCGTCGGCTTCTACCTGGTGCGGCCTGCAGGCACGCCGCTGCGCCCGGCCTTCCACGGCTGGCGCGAGCCGATGCGCTTCGGCCGGGGCGCCATCGCCGGCAACCTGCTGACCGTGACGCATGCCGCATTGCCCGACCTGGTGCTGGGCAAGGTGCAGGGCACGCACGAGGTGGGGCTGTACAGCCGGGCCAACGGCCTGGTGGGCCTGTTCCAGCAGGTGGTCGGCCCGGCGGTCAGCTACAACGCCCTGCCCTTCATCTCGCAGCACCACCACGCCAGCACACCGCTGGCGCCGCTGCTGGCGCGCACCACCAGCTACCTGACCGGCCTGGCCTGGCCGGCCTACCTGGTGATTGGCGTGTTCGCCGAGCCGATCGTGCGCTTGTTGTACGGACCCACCTGGGTGGAGGCCGTGCCGCTGGTGCCCATCCTGTGCGTGGCGGCGGCTGTGCGCATCGGCTATTCGCTGAGCCAGCCGGCGCTGCTGGCGATCGGCAGGCCCTACCTGATGGCGCTGTCGGTGGGCGCCAACCTGGCGGCCCGCGTGCTGATGCTGTGGTGGCTGGGCAGCGCCGACCTGTGGACGTTTGCGCTGGCGCTGTGCATCGCCGACGTGGTGAGCCTGCCGGTTCCGGCCTGGCTGATGGCGCGGCATCTGGGCTATCCCCTGCGCGCGTCGCTGGCCGCACAAGGACGCAGCCTGGCTGTCACGCTGGCATGCGCCGGCGCGGCCTGGCTGCTCAGCGCCGGGCTGCCGGCCGACTGGCCGCCAGCCATGACCGTGCCGGTGGTCAGCCTGGGCTGCGGGCTGACCTGGCTGGCCGCTGTCTTCGCTGTGCGCCACCCGCTGCGCGAAGAACTCCAGCGCCTGGTGCAACCGCTCGGTCGTGCGTTGCAGCGCCGGTAGACTGCGCCTCCCAAAGCTCCACCACCCCGCTCGGCAACGTGGCCACCTCCTCCATCCCTGTTGCGCGCCCCGGCCCGGTCGTCTCGGTGTCGGCGTTGTGGGCACTGTGGATCGGGTTCGTCGTCTACGGCAGCCTGGTTCCGCTGGAACACGTGGCCATCGACTTCGACACGGCGCTGGCGCGCTTCTCGCGGTTGCCGATGCTGGCCCTGGGCGTGACCGAGCGGGCGGACTGGATCGCCAACGGCGTGCTCTACCTGCCGGTGGGCTTTCTCACCACGCTGCTGCTGGCGCGGCACACCGCCACGTTGGCTGGTCGCGTGATGGCGGCGGCGCTGGCGGTTCCGTTCGCGGTGGTGCTGGCGCTGGCGGTCGAGTTCACGCAGCTGTATTTTCCGCAGCGCACGGTGTCGCTCAACGACGTCTACGCCGAGTGCATCGGCGGCTTTGCCGGCGCGGCACTGGCAGCCGGATGGGGCCATTCGCTGCGGCGGCTGGCGCATGCCATGGCAGGGCGCGCCCACCTGAAGGCCAGCCACGCCGGGCTGCTGTATCTGGCGCTGTACGTGGCGTACAGCCTGTTTCCGTACGACCTGCTGCTCACGGGCCAGGAGGTGGCGAACAAGCTGGCGTCCGACCTGTGGGGGTGGGTAGTGGCCGACAGCGTGGGCGCGCGGGTGCGCGTCCTGATGGGCCTGTCGGTGGTCGATACGCTGACGGCCGTGCCGCTGGGCCTGCTGTTCGCCCATGCATCGCGCGGGCGCTCGCCGACTGCCTTTGCGGTCTTTGCCGGCGCGCTGCTGGGCGTGGCGCTGGAGGTCACGCAGTTCTTCATCGCCTCGGGCGTCAGCCAAGGCTGGTCGGTGGTGATGCGCATGCTGGGCTGTGGCATCGGCGCGCAGCTGTGGCGCCACCGGGGGCATCTCGACCAGGCCCACCTGCAGGGTCTGCTGGCGCGCGCGGTGCCGTGGCTGGTCTTGCCCTATCTGCTGACGCTGGTGATGTTCAGCGGCTGGTTCTCCTCGCGCTGGATCGGCCTGGACGAAGCACTGGGCCGCCTGGACGGCGGCGTGCGCTTCATGCCGTTCTACTACCACTACTTCACCTCCGAGGCGAAGGCGGTGTTCAGCCTGGCCTCGGTCGCGCTGATGTATGTGCCCATCGGCATCGCCGCCTGGGCGCGGGGCTGGCGGCTGGGGCCGACCATGGCGCTGGGCGCGGTGGTGGCGGCGCTGGTGGAGACCGGCAAGCTGTTCGTCTTCGACAGCCGCCCGGACCCGACCAACCTGCTGATCGTGGCCGGCGCCGTCTGGCTGACGGTGTGGCTGCTGCGCCTGGCACCGGGGCTGATGGCGGCGGGCCGGCTGGCGCCTGCAACAGCCGCCCCGGCGGGAAGATCGCCCCACGCGCCGCGCGCGATGGCGCAGGCCTCGCCGCACGAGCGATCGTACGCACCGGAAGCGACAGTCTCGCTCGCGCCCCCGCCCATAGCGACAGCCGCACCCTCCACCATGGGCACGGCCAGGGCGACGGCCAGGCCCCTCGACCCGGCCACAGGCGCCCCCACCGACGCCGCTGAAGCGACGGCCTTGGCGCCCGCCGCGCCGCCTGCCACCGGCCCGGCCCGTCTCGTGGCCGCTGGCGTCGGCGTGGCGCTGTGCCTGGCCTGGGCGCTGCAGTTCCCGACCCTGCCCTGGCTGCTGGCGGCCGGCCTGCTGGGCTACGCGGCCTTGGTCTGGCAGCGCCCGCTGCTGGTGTTCTTTGCCACGCCGGCGCTGCTGCCGATGCTCGACCTGGCGCCGTTCAGCGGCCGCACCTTCCTGGACGAATACGACGCGCTGCTGGCGGTCGGCCTGTGCGTTGGTTTCGCGCGGTTGCCGCCGGCCCAACGGCGCCGCCCCCGCCACGGCACGCTGCGCCTGCTGTCCCTGTTGATGGCGGGTGCGCTGATGATCAGCGTGGCCCGTGCGCTGCTGCCCTGGCCCGGCATCGACGCCAACAGCTTTCTGAATGACCTGAGCCCGTTCAACGCGCTGCGCATCGCCAAAGGCGGGCTGTGGGCCCTGCTGCTGCTGGCACTGGCCACGCGCCAGCCCCACGGTTGGCGGCTGGCCGCGCAACTCTTCGGCCAGGGCCTTGTGGCCGGGCTGGCGTACACGGTGCTGTTCGTGTTGTGGGAGCGGCGCAGCTTCACGGACTGGCTCGATTTCACCAACCAGTACCGCGTGACCGGGCCGTTCTCGGCCATGCACACCGGCGGTGCCTATGTAGAGTGCTTTCTGGTTGTCGCCACACCCTTCCTGGTGCATGCCATCGCACAGGCGCGCCTGCTGTGGGCCCGGCTGGCCGGCGGCGTTCTGCTGCTGGGCACCGCCTACGCAGTGATGGTGACGTTCTCGCGCGGCGGCTACGTGGCCTTTGCGCTGGCGCTGCTGCTGGCTGTGGCCAGCGCGCTGCGGGCCGATGTGGCGGGGCGCAAGGCCTGGATCGCGGCGGCGCTGATGCTCGCCGGGGTGGCCGCCGTCGCGCTGCCTATCCTGGGCGGCGGCTTCGCGCAAACGCGGTTGGCCGCCAGCGGGCAGGACCTCAGCACCCGCGAGCAGCACTGGGCCGGCGCGCTGGCACTGCACGAGGGCGACTGGACGCGCAGCCTGCTGGGCCTGGGCCTTGGCGGCTTTCCGGCGGCGCACTACTGGAGCAGCGAAGAAAAGTCGCGTACCGCCACCTACCAGCTGTTCGCACACGACGGCAAGAGCGGCCTGCGCCTGGGCAGCGGGCAGCCTCTGTACCTGGACCAGCTCGTCGACGTGCAGCCCTACACCAACTACCGCGTGCGCCTGAACATCCGCGCGCCGCAGGACAAAGGGCGTGTGGCCGTCATGCTGTGCCACAAATGGATGCTGGAATCGCAGGACTGCCGCTCGCTCAGCTTCGCGCCCGACAAACCCGGTGGCCAGTGGTCTGCCGTGACGCAGATGCTGAACACCGGCCCGCTGGGGTCGGACGCGCTGGACCACCGCCGGCCGGTCAAGCTCTCGCTCTACAGCACCGGTACCGGCGCCATCGAACTGGACGCTGTGCGGCTGGAAGACGCGCGCGGACGCAACCTGTTGCGCAACGGCGACTTCGCGTCCGGCATGGACCACTGGCACTTCACCGCCGACGACCACCTGGCCTGGCACGTCAAGAGCCTGCCGCTGGCCTGGTACGTCGACCAGGGCGTCGTGGGGCTCGGGGTGCTGGCGCTGTGGCTGATGGCGGCGCTGTGGCGCGCCGGCCGGGGTGCGCTGCGTGCCGAAGCGCCGGCCGGGGCGGTGCTGGCAGCGCTGGTGGGGTTCCTCGCCGTCGGCATCTTCGACGCGTTGCTGGACACGCCGCGCTTTCTCATGCTGCTGCTGGTGCTCAGCGGGTTTGCCCTGGCGCTGCGGCGCCACAGCGGACCATATGGCGGACGGGCGCCCCGCCAGCCACACCCCACTGGGCGATGAAGCGGTGGCGTCGCCGTCGGGCCGGGCCGTCCGCCTTGGTCTGACACAATCGCCTCGTGCCCACTACTCGCCTGCGTCGCGCCCGATCGGCTGCCTGCCGAGGCCGCGACTTGCCCCGCGGCTACTTCTGCGCCGCGACTCCACCATAGCGGGCACGGCCTGCCTGCGACGCCTGCGCGCGTCGACCTCATCGGCGGATGCCCGGAGCTGCCCAGCCTGTCCGCACTTGTCCACCTTCCAGAATTGCACCGCATGGGCACCCGTGCGGATGCACCCGTGCCATGGCCCTTTCTTCTTCTATCCGACAGCAGTGGCTGTCCAACGTCCGTGGCGATCTGCTGGCCGGCCTGGTGGTCGCGCTGGCCCTGATCCCCGAGGCCATCGCCTTCTCCATCATTGCTGGCGTGGACCCAAAAGTGGGCCTTTACGCCTCGTTCAGCATCGCGGTGATCATCGCCTTCACCGGCGGGCGGCCCGGCATGATCTCTGCCGCCACCGGCGCCATGGCGCTGGTGATGGTCTTGCTCGTGAAGGAGCATGGCCTGCAGTACCTGCTGGCCGCCACGGTGCTGACCGGTCTGCTGCAGATCCTGGCCGGCGTGCTGCGGCTGGGCGCGCTGATGCGCTTCGTCTCGCGCTCGGTCATCACCGGCTTCGTCAATGCGCTGGCGATCCTGATCTTCATGGCCCAACTGCCCGAGCTGACCAACGTGGGTTGGCAGGTGTACGCGATGACCGCCGCGGGCCTGGCCATCATCTACGGCCTGCCCTCCCTCACGCGGGCGGTGCCGTCGCCACTCGTCACCATCGTGGTGCTCACCATCGTCGCGCTGGTGCTGGACCTGGACATCCGCACCGTGGGCGACATGGGGCAGCTGCCCGACAGCCTGCCGGTGTTCCTGCTGCCCGACGTGCCGTTGAACCTGGAGACGCTGGCCATCATCTTCCCGTACGCGCTGACGCTGGCCGTGGTGGGGCTGCTGGAGTCGATGATGACGGCGGCCATCGTCGACGAACTGACCGACACGGGCAGCGACAAGAACCGTGAGTGTGTGGGCCAGGGCGTGGCGAACATCGCCACCGGCTTCATCGGCGGCATGGCGGGGTGCGCCATGATCGGCCAGTCGGTCATCAACGTGAAATCTGGTGGGCGCGGACGACTGTCGACGCTGGCGGCCGGCTTGTTCCTGTTGCTGATGGTGGTGTTTCTGGGCCGTTGGGTCAGCCAGATTCCGATGGCGGCTTTGGTGGCCGTGATGATCATGGTCTCGATCGGCACCTTCAATTGGGATTCGCTGCGCAAGCTGCGCAGCCACCCACCGAGCTCCTCCATCGTGATGGTGGCGACCGTGGCGGTGACGGTGGCCACGCATGACCTGGCGCAGGGCGTGTTCGTTGGCGTGCTGCTCTCGGGCGTCTTCTTCGCACACAAGGTCGGCCGGGTGCTGCGCATCGACCGCAGCATCGATGCAGACGGGCTGGAGCGCCGCTACCAGGTCGTCGGCCAGGTGTTTTTCGCTTCGTCGGAAGCTTTCATCGCCGCGTTCGACTTCAAGGAACTGGTGCCAAGGGTTGTCATCGACGTGGGACGCGCGCACTTCTGGGACATCACGGCGGTCAGCGCACTGGACAAAGTCGTCATGAAGTTCAGGCGTGAGGGCACGGAGGTCGAGGTGCTGGGCCTGGACGAAGCCAGCGCGACGCTGGTGGACCGCTTTGGCGTCCATGACAAGCCGGGCGCTGTCGAGCAGCTGATGCATTGAACACGGGAGACCCGCACATGCACACCATCTACGCCTGCGTCGACGGGCACGACAACACCCACGCGGTGATCGACGGCGCCATCTGGGCCGCCAGGACCTTGTCCGCGCCCCTCCAGTTCCTGCACGTTCTGGAGCGTCACCCCGAGCGCGCGGCGCTGGCCGACTACAGCGGCGCCATCGGCTGGGACGCCCGCGACTCGCTGTTGCAGGAGCTGAGCGAGCTGGACCACCGGCGCGGTCAACTCGCGCAGGAGGCCGGGCGGCGCTTGCTGACCGCTGCCCGCGCCCATGCTGAACAGGCCGGCCTGCCTGGCGTTGACACGCTGATGCGCCACGGCGCGCTGGCCGAAACGGCCGTTGAGCTGGAAGCGGGTGCCCGGCTGTTCGTGTTGGGGCACCGCACCAGCACCGACACCCGGCCCCACCTGAACCACCATCTGGAGCAACTGGTGCGCAGCGTGCGCCAACCGGTGTTGGTGGTGCCCGGCCCGGCATTCACGGCGCCCCGGCGGGCCGTCATCGCTTTCGATGGCAGCGCGACCGCCGGCAAGCTCGTCGCGCGCGTGGCGGCCAGCCCGCTACTGGCCGGCTTGCCGATCGTGCTGGCCTCGGCGGGCTCGGGCGGATCGCGCGAGCCCATGGCCCAGGCCGAGCGTGCGCTGCAGGCGGCCGGCTTCCAGGTCAGCTCCGAGGTACTCGTTGGCGAGCCGGAACTGGCGCTGCCGGCCCGGGCGAATGAAAGCGGGACGGTGCTGGTGGTCGGTGCGTACGGTCATTCGCGCATCCGCCAGTTCATCGTCGGCAGCACGACCACCGCGCTGCTGCGCGCCAGCGCGGTCCCGGTGCTGGTGCTGCGATGACCGTGAGCCGGCAAGCGCTGCGCTGCGCCTGCCGCATCGGCACTTGTGGCTGGCCCCTTGCACGCCTCGGTGCCCGAGGACAGGGGCAACGGGTCGAAGATGGGCCGCCCGTCAGCGCGCGGGTCGCTGCAAGGCCTGCTCGGCCAGCCGCACCACACGCTGGGCATTGCCGTTCCACGTCAGGCTCTGGCGGGCGATGCTGGTGCGGGCGCCCTCCGCCAGCCGCTGACGCAGGGCCGCATCGGCCCCCAGCGTAGCCAACGCGCGCTCGAAGCCACCGGGCTCCTGTTCGTCGAACAACAATGCGTTGTCGCCGTCGGTCAGCACTTCCAGCAGGTTGGGCACGCGTGGCGCGACGATGGCCTTGCCCAGCACCAGGTACTCCATCAGCTTGAGCGGCGAGGCGTAGGGCACGACGGCGGGCTGCAGCGCGATGTCGAAAGCGCTCACATGCGCCGGCACCTGGTCGCGGTGCACCACGCCTGTGAAGGTGACGCGGTCGGCGATGCCCAGCTGGAGTGCCTGGGCCTGCAGTTCCTCGCGCACCGGGCCGTCACCGACCACCAGCAGGTGGCTGTTGCGCGGTGCACTGGCGCCGGCCATCCAGGCGATGACGCGGTCAACGCCATGCCAGTCACGCACGAAACCGGTAAAGCCCAGCACCAATTGGCCCTGCAGGCCGAGCCGCGCCTTGGCGTCGTCGGGTGCCGGCGCGGCATGGAAGTGCGCCTCGTTGATCCCGTTGGGGATCACGGCAATGCGCGTGTCCGGCACGCCGTAGGCCCGCACATGGTCGGCCAGCACCTGTGTCACCGGCAAGACCCAGTCGGCGCCCTTCCAGGCGCGGCCCTCGGCCCAGCGCGCCAGACGCTGCAGAGCCAGCCCACCGCTGTGTTGCGATCGCTCCTGCACCAGCGGGGCGTTGACCTCCAGCAGCAATGGGACACGCAGGCGGCGGCTGGCCATCAGGCCGGCCAGCAGGAAGAGGTTGTATCGCTCATACACGATGTCGGGCTGAAAGTCGCGCGCAACGGCCATCAGCTTGCGGTAGGCCAATGCGGAATAGGCCAGCTCCATCAGCTCATAGGCCGCCTTGGGCAGGCGTTCCTTGAGGCGGTGCACCCAGTCCATGTCCTTGCCCATCTGACCCTCACCCTTGCTCTTGCCGTCGTCAGCCTCGCCCGGCGCAACGATGCGCACCTCGTGCCCCTGGCTGCGCAGGGCGTGGATCATCTCCTCGATGTGGACGGCTTGGCCATCCTTGGAAGCGGTGCGGTGGTGGTAGAGGATTTTCATGGGGCAGTGACGCTCGACCCTGCAACAGCCGGTGGCGCTTGGACCTTGCGCGGGAAGGTCTGCACCGTCCGCAGCGTCCATCGCGGTGCAGAGAAGCAGCGCTCGCCGTCTGGATGCTGGCGCACCATGGCCTGCAAGGTCTTGGGAAAGGAATAGTCGGAATCGGCCGTGGGCGCGCCCAGCACGGCATCGCGCAAGCGCTGGTCCGGCAGTCGTTCGCACAACGGGCGCTGTCCACGCAGATCGAAAAGACCAGCGATGCTGCACATGGGAAATCTGCTCGCCTCAGGGTTGGCGTGTGCGCTGCAGGCTAGAGGCGATCAACCCGCCGTTGGCCCGCAGGAAATTTGCCAACGTTGCCTGCGGGTTGGTGCCTTCACCGGCCGGCGTGTAGACGATGACCACGGCAGAGTCGTCGCCCTGCCCGGTCAGGCGCGACAAGGCGCCGTGGATCTTGGCCATGGCATCGCCGGCGATGAAGCGGTTGTTGACCCAGTAGACGCGCCAGGCCGTCAAACGCACAGCGCTCAGGCTGTCGGCGTGCGACGAGCGCAGTTCGGCCGTGCGCACCGTCACGTTCTGGCCTGCGATCTCGGCCGTGCTGCTGGATTCACTGGTCTGCGCCCAGTCGCGGTCGGCATAGGTCACCAGCAGGTTGACCGAGCTGACCAGCTTGCGTTTGGCGTCCTGGTTGCGGTAGTAGCCGATGTACAGGCCCACCGGGCGGCCGTCCTTGGTGGCACCGACCGTCAGCTCGGCCGATGGGCCTTCAAACGCCGGCTTCCAGCCGGACGAAGGCGCCTCGGCCGGCGCCCAGCCCCCCTGCAGGCTGTTGTCCAGCGCCAACTGCGGGATGGCGCGGGTCTGGGAGCGTTCGAGCGCCCAGATCACGCCATGCGGCAGCAGCGAGATCGCCAGCACCAGAACCAGCAGCGCATGGCGGAACGGGCGGGCTTGCGTGGGGGAGGCAGCAGCTGTCTGCACCACGGCGTCGTCGGTCGGGTCGGGCTCGGACCAGCGCGCACCGATGGCAAACATGACGACGATGACGATGCCGAAAAACACCCAGCCGTAGACCAGGTGGTCCGCCCCGGTGGCGATCTCGTTGCCCGAATAGTGGCCTAGCATCACGATGATGTAGGCGCGCAGCCAGTTGGCCAGCACCGGCACCAGGATGGACACCAGCACAAACAGCGCGCGGCGCTGCCATGACTGGTAGTTGAGGTAGGCGAACAGCGAGCCGACCGTGACCGAGGCGATCAGGTAACGGATGCCGCTGCAGGCCTCGACCACCGACCAGTTGCCAGAGGGAATCACGAACTGCTGGCCTTCGCGGTACACCGGCAGGCCCGACAGGCGCAACGCCAGAACGGTGAAGTCGGCCGTCCACTCCATGAGCTGGGGCATCATGAAATCGCCGATGGGCACGGCGAAGAACATGAAGCTCAGCGGGAACAGCAAGGCCCACGCGACCTGCCAGCCCAACACGGCCGGCACGGCCAGCACCAGCAGCATCGTCAGTGCCAATTGCGTGGCGGCATTGACGGCGACCAGATCACCCGCCAGCCACAAGGCCACCGCGCCCAGCATCAGCAGCATGGCGCTGACGGCGGGCCGCGGCACGATGCCAGCCAGGCGATGGCGCTGGCGCCAGACCAGCCACAGCACGATGGGCAACACCAGGAAGCCGTGGGCGTATGTGTCCGAGCGCTCCCAGATGTCCACCATGGCCATGGCAGTGCCCCGGTAGAGCACCAGAAGCCAGGCCACGACCAACACGAACAAGGCCATCGGCACGCGCCAGTAGGCCGGCATCGCGGAGGGGGAGGCAGTAGCAGGGGTCGTCATGCGGGTGACCAGGCCGCAGCGGCCGGCTCGAGTTGGGGCAGGAAGCGGTCGATGCCGGACAGGTGCGCATCCCAGCTGAAGCTGCGCAGCACCTTATCGCGGGCCTGCACACCAGCGGCGGCGGCGCGCTGCGGGTCCAGCAACAGCGCCTCGACCTGGGCGCCAAAAGCCGCGGCGTCGGCGGCAGAGAACATCTCGACGCCCTCGCGCGCGCCGATCGCGTGCGCGCATTCGGCGGTGGCGACCACCGCCTTGCCCATGGCCATGGCTTCGAGGATCTTGTTCTGGATGCCGCGGGCAATGCGCAGCGGCGCCACCACGACCGCCGCGTGCTGCAGGTACGGGCGCACGTCGTCCACGGTGCCGGTGACTACCACGCTGTCAGATGCCAGCGCCTGCACGGCCGCAGCCGGGTTGCGGCCAACGATGTAGAAACGCAGGCCGGGCCGGCGCGCGCGCAGTGTGGGCAGCACCTCCGCGCAGAACCACACCACAGCATCGATGTTGGGCCAGTAGTCCATCGCGCCGGTGAACACCAGGGGCTGCTCGCCAACGGCGTAAGGCGAGGCACGGCCGGAGTCCGCGCAGAAGAAGCGCGCGTCCACGCCATTGCCCAGAGGGTCCACGCGCGTGGCGCTCTCGGGGGCCCGCTGGCGGAACAAGTCGGTCTCCTGCGAGGTCACGAAAAATGCATGCTGTGCCCGTTGGGCCACCGCTCGTTCGAACGCCAGCAGGCGCTCGCCTTCGCGGCGGTACAGCCACGACAGCGGCCAGGGCTTGGTGGGCGCGTACTGCGACCACTTGGCCGAGTCGAGGTCGACGAAATCGACCAGCATCGGCAGCTGCGGCGGTGCGTACTGCGCCATGGCGGACGAGAACACGACGCTGGCGTCGATCTGGTGGCGCGAAGTGGTATCGGCCACCCACTGCGACAGCCCGGCGTTGCGGTAGTAAGCCAGCGTCAACGGCTCGCCCTTCAGCAGCGCAGTGAGGCTGCGCACTCGCGCGCTGCGCGGATGCAGGCGCACGACATGCAGATCGGGGCACAGTGCCGTCAGCGCCGGCAGGTGAGCCTCGTCTTCGGGGTCGTCCAGGAAGGTGCCCAGAAAGACCTGGTGCTCGCGTTGCAGATGCCGCAGCAGATGGTAAGAGCGCACCTTGTCGCCCTTGTTGGGCGGGTACGGCATCCGGTGGACCAGGTACAGCAGCCGGGCCATGTTCAGCCCAGGTTGCGCACGATGTGCGGGCCGATGAAATTGACCAGCGCGCGCGGCAGCCGGCGCCAGGTGCGGATCACCATTTGGTACTTGGCGTTTGACGGGTTGTTCTGCGGCACCGCATCGCGCTTGTACAGACAGTACTCGTAGTGCAGCGGTTGCGGCTCGAAGCCCCAGTTCTTCTTGAAGTCGTAGGAGCCCGTGCCCTGCTTGCTGCGCCCGTAGTCGAACAGCCGCACGCCGCGCGCTGCGGCATGGGACATCAAGGCCCAGTACTTGAAATCGTTGGCCGCCAGGTCGCGCGCCGCCTCGGCGTCACCAGCGTAGTACGGCAAGACCTCATCACGGAAGTAGAAACTCAGCACACTGCTGACGGGCTGCCCTTCGGCCGTGGTCACAGTCAGGACTTCGCAATCGGACCCAAACTCGGTCTTGAGCGCCTGGAAATAGCGCTTGGACATGGCCGGCGTGCCGTGCCGGTGCACGTTGTCCGCGTAGAGCGCGAAGAAGCGATCCACCTGCGCATCGATCGTGCTCTGCAGGCCGTTCTTGATGCCCTTGCGCACCATCGCGCGCTGCTTGCGCGGGATGGCCTTCATGTTGACCTCGTCGTCGGCCACGATTGCCTTGCGAAAGGTCACATACAAATCCTGCAATGGCCAGTCGGCATGGCGCCGCTCGACATTGCGCAATTCGAGGTGGTCGACGCCGAGCTCACGGGCAAGGCGCTGTGCTTCCTGCTCCAGCGCGTCCGCAGCTTCGGCACCGACCGCCGCCACGCCACCGTAGACGCCGAACGGCAGGCCGACCAGCGCATTGCCAAACAGCCGGCTGTTCACATGGCCGAGCGGCAGCACGCCTTCGATGCGGCCATCTACTTCGGCGTACAGAAAATACGCGTCGTGCCGGAAGATCTCGCGCAGGATTTTTTGCCAGCCGGCGCGGTGGAAGAAACTGGCCTGTGGACAGGCCAGCACAAACGCGTCCCAGCGCCGCGCCGCCTCTGCATCCCGAGGCGAAAGACGTTTGACCGTCAGCATCGCGCGGGGTCAGCCAGCCGCGGCGCCAACAGCGCGAGGCAGGAAGATGTGGTCCATGCGGCCCCAGCGGAAATCGCCCAGTAACCGACCCAAGCGCGCTTCCATGCGCCCGATGTTCACGTAGTGACGAAAGCGCGCCTTCGCGCCCACGCCTGCGACCCGGGGTTGGTCGACGTCGATCTCCCATGGATGGAAGTAGAAGATCGCGGCCTGGCGGTCGCCCGCATTCACCTGGCTCAGCATCCAGCGCGAAAGTTGATAGGGCAGCAAGCGGAAATACCCACCGCCGCTGGAGGGCAGGTTGCGGTTCATGACGCGCAGCGTGGTCACCGGGATTTCGAGAAGTCCCTCGCGCACCGGGTAGGCGAAGCGCGGCGAATCCGGCATGCCATAGTGATCGTGCTGGATCGGGTAGATGCTCGAGCTGTAACGGTAGCCGGCACTCTGCAGGCAATCGAAAGCCCAGAGGTTGCCGGTGCCAATCGAGAAACTGGGCGCGCGGTAGCCCTGCACCTGCTGGCCGGAGAGGTCTTCCAGAATTTTCTTGGCCCGCACGATGTCCGACAGGAACGCCGCAGCGCTCTGGTCGCTGGCGCGCTCGTGGCCGTAGCCATGGCTGGCCAGCTCGTGCCCATCGGCAACGATGCGCTGCACGATCTGCGGATAGCGCTCGGCGATCCACCCCAGCGTGAAGAAGGTGGCCTTCGCGCCATGGGTGTCCAGCATGTCCAGGATGCGGTTCACATTGCGCTCGACACGGCACTCCATCGTGTCCCAGTCGTCGCGTCGGATATACGGGGCGAACGCGGACACCTGGAAGTAGTCCTCGACGTCGATGGTCAGTGCATTGGTAATGCGCTGGTCGGCAGCGGCCGTGCGCATGGCCGAGACGACAGCGCCGCCGTGAACGCCATCGGCAGTCTTGTGGGCAAGGTTCATGGCGCGTTCTCCTCGATCGAACCGACCGAACGCTTGGCCGAAACTACCAGCTTCTTCATCATGGTGAGGATTTCCAGATTGATCCGTTCCAGCCGCAGCAGGCTGCGCTCGAGGCGCTGCAGACGGTCACCGTGCTGCTCGGCATCCAGGCTGGACAGCTGCACATCCATGGCGTCGAGCACGGCGGGATCGAAATTGAGGCCCGAGACATCCATCTCGACCTCGGCGACAGCGCGCGACATCGGCGCTTGCACCAAGCCAGGCGGCGTCAGGCCGGATTCTTCGCGGATTTCCTTGGCCACCTCGTTCACGTCGTCGGCCGTCAGGCTCTCGCGCTCGGCCAGGTAACCCAGCAGCAGCAGGCGGTCGCAGATGGAATTGATGCGGCGCGGGATGCCACCGCTGGCCTCGAAGATGGCGGGAAAGGATTCGGGCTCGAAATGCGGGCGGCCGGTGCTGCCGGCGCACTTGAGCCGGTGCTCGATGTAGCCCTGCGTCTCCTCCAGATCCAGCGGCCCGATGTGGCAGGCGGCGATCACACGCTGACGCAGCTGCTGCATCTGCGGATGCTGCAGGATGTCCCGGAACTCGGGCTGGCCGACCAGAAAGCTCTGCAGCAACGCCTGGTTGCCGAACTGAAAGTTCGACAGCATGCGCAGCTCTTCGACTGCGGGCGGCGACAGGTTCTGCGCCTCATCGACGATCAGCAGGCAGCGCTTGCCCTGCATGGTCTGGCCGATCAGGAACGCCTCCAGCGCCATGAGCAGGTCGGCCTTCGAGGTGTCCTTGGTCTTGACGCCGAACGCGGCAGCCACCATGCGCAAGGTGTCGTCGGCTTCGAGTTGCGTGCTGACCACGTTGCCCGCGACCACCTTGCTCGGGTCCAGGCTGTCCAAGAGGCCGCGCACGATGGTGGTCTTGCCGGCACCGATCTCCCCGGTGATGACGATGAAACCTTCGTTGCGCAGCACGCCGTAGTCCAGATACGCCTTGGCGCGCCGGTGCTGCTTGCTGGCGTAGTAGAACGCGGGGTCGGGGTTGAGTTGGAACGGCTTGGTGCTCAACCCATAGTGAGATTCATACATGGGTCAGAACTGGACAATCAATGCGCCCGTGACGGCGGACTCGGAATATGGGGATATGGAATTGTCAGAAAGCGAGCGGCGCACGCCGACTGTGCCGGTGGTGTGCTGGCCCAGGCGCGTCGAGACGCTGAGATTCACGGCGCGCAGCGTCGACGACTGCAGCGCCAGGTCGCCTGAAGACTTCACTTGCGACGCCAACACGTTGAAGGTCGTGACGGGTGTCAGCCGCCGGGAGTAGATCAGGCTGAAGCCCTGCTGGCGCACCTGGGACGACGTGGCCAGGTCATCCAGGCCGGCCAGACCCGCCGGCACCTGCAGCAACCGGCTGCTGTGGGATTTGACGGCCAACACCGTGAACGTGTCGCGACGCCCCAGCAGCGTGAACGACAAGTCCTGACGCCGATTCAACGAAACGCCGGACGTCAGGAACCCCACGTTGACGTCGGTGTTGCCATTGAGCCCGTTGGCGACCAGGAAACCCTGCACCAATTGCGCGCGCCTGGCCGGATCGGGCTCGATGCTGGCGAACTGGTTGAACAGCAGGTCGGACAGCGGGCCCACGTTGACACGGCCCATCTGGTTTTCCTGCGTGGCGACGTCGCGGATGTCCGAGAACCGCCACGCCGTGCGCGGTGTCCGGTACTCGGCACTGATCTGGTGGGCCCGGCCGAAGAACCGCTCTTCCAGCAGCGCCGAAACGGTGGTGCGGTTCGACGGTGTCCAGACGACGCGACCGCCGTAGGTGGCGTGGCTTTCCTTGTCTCCGGTCAGCGATGCGTAGTTGTTCGACTCCCAGCCGGGGATGAACGCGAACTGCAGCTGCGGCGTGACCGGGTAGCCGAGTATGGCGCGCACGCGGTCGGACTCGTACGTCCGACCGGCGCTGTAGTCCAGCGTCATGTGCGCAACGTCGACACTCCAGGTGAACGCACGGCGCTGACTGTCCCCGGTCAACACGCCGGTGATCGATTCGATGTCCTGATCACCCACCAGAGACGACTTGCTGCGCGAAGCCTGTCGGGTATAGCGAGCCTGATAAGTGGCCCATTGGCCCAGCCTGCCCTGCACGTACGGGGACAGCAGGTAGGTGGAGACTTCAGTGCGGTTGGGATTGAAGCTCGAGTCGTTGTCCGACTGCGTACCGAACGCCGAAATCGTCTGCTGGGAAATCGTGCTGCCGAAATCCACGAACGCAAAATTGTCGACGGCCTCCAACTTGCCCTGCGCCCGCAGCGCATGCTGCGTACGGTTCAGCGATGAGTCCCTGGCGTGGTAGATCTGCCCAAGGGAGTAGTCGACGTCGGCTTTCAGCCGTTCCCCGTTGGCGGCCAGATGCACCCCCGGTCGAACGGTCGTCACGACATCGGAACTGCGGCCGCCGCTGCGCAGGCGCGCGTTGTTCGTCCACAGCGTATCGACCGTCACGCGTGGCACGACAGCCATGGCGCGCGTACCACCGATCGTCCCGAGCTTTCCGGTCCCGCCCGATCCCGCGTCAGCACCAGAGGCAGCGGCGCCCGACGAACCCGAGCCACCAGAAGACCCCGACGACGAAGCTCCGTCGGACGGTTGGGCCTGGGCCAGTGCCGTCACGCCGAGCAAACCGATCGCCCAACACACCTTCAAAGGCCTGGACGGCCATGCGCCACGCACGGTCGGCATATTCAGGAAACGCATGGGCGCTTGCGGCTAGTGGCCGTAGCCATAGCCGTAGCCCTGGCCGTAACCGTAGCCATATCCACCCACGGCTGCCGCCTTGGCCTGGTTCAGCACCAGCAGCTTGACGGGACAGGATTCGATCGTGGACAGCGCCTGCTGCACATCACTCTGCAAAGTCTTCTCCGCGTGCACGACGATGACGATCTGCCCCATGTGCGATGCCAGCACACGAGATTCCGTGGTCAGCAGCAGCGGCGGCGAATCGAAAATCACGATGCGGTCCGAATAGCGCTTGGCGATGTCCTCGATGAACAAGGTCATGGCATCGCTGGCCAACAACTCGGTTGCCCGCGTATGCGGCGTACCGCTGGGCAGCAGCGTGAGCTTGTCGATGTTGGTGCGCAGCAAGACATCGTGCAACTCAACCGTGTCGTCGACCAGCAGGTCCAGCAGACCGCGACCCGCCGGCAGCCCCAGCATGCGCAGGATGGAGGGGCGCGCGACGTCGGCGTCCACCAGCATCACGGTGTTGTCCAATTCGGTGGCAATGCTCATCGCCAGATTCAGGGCGGTGAAGCTCTTGCCTTCACCGGCCACCGCACTGGTGACCATGATCAGGTTGCCATTAGCCACAGGCACGGCGCCTTTGCCCATGGCGTTGGCAATCAGTGGCCGCTTGATGACGCGGTACTGATCGGCGATGTGCGAGCGCGGCGCATTTGGGCTGACCAACCCGGCGGCGACCATGGCGTCCAGGTCCAGATTGATCTGGCGCGAATTGACGATGGGCTTGGGAGGCACCGCCACGACGACGGGCTCGGGCACGACGGCCCTCGGCATGGCCGGGGGAACATCGCCGACACGCACTTCGTCGGGCATCACAGCCCCGGCTTGGCGCAACTGCTCCAGGCGTCTCGAGGCCTGTTCGATAAGACTACTCATTCGGCGTTCACCCTATACGACCTGTCATGGCGATCATGAGACCGATTCCAACGGCGAAGCACATGACCAGGCTTCCCGAAGCAAGAGCGAACTTGACGAGGTTGTTGCGTTCCTTGCGCTTGACGGCGTCCCCCACGACCAGCGTCACGACCCCGAGCAGCGGCAAGCCGACCACATTGCGCAACGAGCGCGCATCGTGGAACACCGGGCGCAACTGGCTCAGACCGACGGCCACGGCGACGCCGGCACCGATCGCACCGAACAATGCCGCCAGCAGCAGCAACGAGCGGTTGGGCGCCACGGGCTGCTGCGACACGCGTGGCGGATCGATTAGCCGGAAATCTGCCACTCCGGCAACCGAATCCAGATTGCCGGTCAGCGAAGCGGACTCACGCCGGGACACGAGGTCTTCGTAGTTCTTCTTGTTGATCGCGTAGTCGCGGTTCAGCTGGGCGAACTCCGCTTCGATTTGCGGCGCGGTCTTGACCATCTCCTGTGCACGGGCGTAGCGGTTGCTGTACTCAGCAACGCGCGCACTCAGCGATGCCACCTGCACCTCAGCGGTGGCCAGCAGGCGGCCAAGCTCCTGCGCCACCGGGCTGCTGCTCACCGCACGCGCGGGGTTGGCAACAGCGGCCTTGCGCAGCTCTTCGACCTCGGTGCGCCGCTGCGCTTCGAGTTCCTTGATCAGCCGGCGCGTCGACAGCACGTCCGGGTGCTGCTCTGTATAGCGCTGCAGCAACGTGTCCAGATTGGACTTCTGCGCCTCCAGGCGCACATCGAGTTCCGGCGTGGCAAACAGTTTGGAGTCGCTGATGCCGCTCTTGGAGGCGGCCGTCAGCAAGGCGCGTTCGGCATCCAGCTGCCTTTTGGCGGCATCGCGGGCCCGTTCCGCTTCGAGCAATTCGAGCTTGGCCTGGTTGTACTGCGCAGCCATCTCGCCAATGCGACCTGCAACGTCCGGGCCAGCCTTGGTCTGCATGTCGATGTTGCGCAGTCGGAAATCCTTCAGACGGGTCTCGGCTTCTTCCAGACGCGTCTCGTAGGTGCGGATCTGGTCGGCGATGAACTTCTGCGCCGTCTCGGTGTCCTTGCGCGAATCGCCCAAGCTGGACTCGACGAAGATCGACACCAGCGACTGAACGACCTTCTGCGCGCGCGGCGGGACCGGGTCCTGGTAAGTGATCGTGTAGAGGTTGTCGCGCCCCGCGCTCTTGATTTCGAGCGTGCTCATCAAGCTTTCGATCAACGCATCGCGCTTGGCAGGCGACTGGGAGCCCAGGTCGAGATCGGCCATGCGAATCAGCTTCTCTACGTTCGGGCGGCTGATCAAAGTCCGGCTCAGCATGATCACCTGCTGGTTCACGTTCGGCTGCACGGCCAACCCAGACATCAATGGCTTCAGGATGGACTGCGTGTCCACGAAGATCCGTGCGGTGGCTTCGTACTTGTCGGGAATCCGCAAAATTGCGGCCGAACTGACGATCGCGACCACCCAGGCCGCCAACAGCCCCCACCAACGATGCTTCCACGCCCCCTTGGCGAACGTGAAAATCTGATTGACCAGCTCATCCATGTTCAGAACCAGCTTTGCGGAATGATCAGAATGTCGCCTGGCTTCATTTCGACGTTGTTCGAGATGTCACCGCGCTTGATCAGATCACGCAGGCGCACCGAATACTGCTTTCCGCCTTCGGCCGTCCGCAGGATGGTGGCGCCATTGCCATCGGCGAAATCAGTCAGGCCGCCCACCGCGATCATCACGTCGAGCAGGGTCATCTTCTGCTTGTAGGCCAAGAACTGCGGGTTGGCCGCTTCACCGACGACACGGATCTGCTCACTATAAGGACCGATGAAGCCGCTCACGATGACCGTGACCACGGGGTCGCGCACGAATTTGCTGAGCGCCTTTTCGATCTCGCGCGCCACCTCGGTCGAGTTCTTGCCCTGGGCAACCAGCTCATCGACCAGCGGCGTCGATACCTTGCCATCCGGACGCACCGGCACCACCAGCGACAGCTCCGGGTTGCGCCAGACGATGATGTTCAGCGCATCGCCGGGGCCGATGATGTAGTTGTAGTCACTGGAAGCCGCGAGCATCGGCGCAGGGGGATGCTTATTTGAGGCGCACCCCGCAAGCACGACAGCCGCGACCAGCAGCCCGACTTTGCCAACCAGGCCGCGAGCCCAAGCATGATGATTTTTCAAGACAAATCCCCTACATTATCCGAATGGTGGATGCAACGTGCGGGGCACTATAGCGTACTTCCCCTACGTCAATCCGGCGTTTCACTGTGCCGGACGACGACGCAAAAGTCATGCTTACAAACACTGACTCTTTCATCCTGCAGCACATATTCTCGGTGTTTCGGCCCCAGCATTAGCGCTAAGAATGCACACAATGAACCTTGATCAAGCATTGGCGGCCTGGGTGCAGCTTTTAGGTGCCGACCATGTGCTGGATTCCGCAGAATCACAACGCCGCTATGGAGCGGACACCAGCGGCAACGAGCGGGTGATCGCCGGCGCGCTGCGCATCACCGATGCCACCACGTTGCCAGCGGTCATGCGCATCGCCAGCGACTTCCGGGTTCCGGTCTATCCGATCAGCACCGGTCACAACTGGGGTTACGGAACCGCCCTGCCGGTACGGGACGGCTGCGTGATCGTCGACCTCGGTGGTCTGCAGCGTATCGTGCACTTCGACGCCGAGTTCGGCGTCGTGACGGTCGAGCCCGGTGTGACCCAGGGCATGCTGGCAGACTTTCTAGAGGCGGGCCAGCATCCGTTCCTCGTCCCCGTGACGGGTGCCGGCCCGACTTGCAGCCTGCTGTCCAATGCCCTGGAGCGCGGCTATGGTGTGACGCCACTGACGGACCACTTCTCCGCGGTGACCGACATTGAGGCCGTGCTGCCGGACGGCTCGCTCTACCGGACGGCGCTGCGCGAAGCCGGCGGCGAGGATCTGGCGCGTCTGTTCAAGTGGGGGATCGGTCCTTATTCAGTGGGCCTGTTCACGCAAAGCGGCTTCGGCATCGTCACGCGCATGAGCATCGTGCTCGCGCGGCGCCCGGAAGCGACCAAGGTCTGTCTCTTCAGTCTGAAGGACGATGCACTGCTCGAAACCGCGATGGAACGGCTGCGCCAGATCCTGGGGCGGCTGCCGGGGATCGTGGGCGCCATCAATCTGATGAACCAGCACCGGGTGCTGTCGATGTCGGCCCCCTACCCGCAGGAACGGATCGGCGCGGATGGCCTGATCCCAGCGGAAGTCGTTCAGTTCCTGGGTAAGCAGTATCAGATCTTGCCGTGGACCGGATTCGGCACGCTCTACGGAACGCAGCGCGTGGTGGCAGCCGCGCAGCACGAGATCAGGAGTGCCCTCTCCGGCGTGGCCAGTCGGCTCATCTTCCTGACGCCGCAGGGCGCCAAGACGCTGGCCAAATTCGCCAACCGGCTACCCGGTGGCCTGGGTCAACGCCTGGGCAGCACTGCAGAGACGCTGGCCTTGTCGTTGCAGTTGGTCGCAGGCCGGCCCAACGAGACGGCGCTGCCGCTGGCGTACTGGCGCAACCCGCTCCCACCGACGGGCGCGGCACGCGATCCGGCGCGCGACGGTTGCGGGTTGATTTGGTATGCGCCGCTCGTCCCCATGCGGCCCCAGGCCGTGCGTGCCTATACGCGGATGGTTCACGAAGTGACAAGGCGCCACGGCATCGAGCCACTCATCACCTTCACAACATTAAGTGACAAGCTGGTGGACAGCACTGTGCCGATCATCTTCCGACGCGACGACCCGGCCAGCGTCCTGGCCGCGAAGGCGTGCTACGACGAGCTGGTGCATACCGGCCGTGCCCTCGGCTTCTTTCCGTACCGGGTCGGCATTGCCGGCATGGCGACCGTGGTCGGACTGCAGGACCGGGCCACGCACTTTCACGCCCGTCTGCGTGAAAACCTCGATCCACACGACATCCTCTCGCCCGGGCGCTACCGCTGAAGGCCGCGCCGGCGAGCCCGGCCGCTACACGCCGTAGTACGCGCGGTACCAATCCACGAAGCTGCGCACGCCGACGTCCACCGGCGTCGAAGGCAGGAACCCCACCCACGCATTCAATGCGTCGGCATCGGCGAAGGTCGCCAGCACATCGCCATCCTGCATCGGCAACAGGCGCTTTTCCGCCGTGCGACCAAGCGCCCGCTCGATGCAGCCGATGAAGTCCAGCAGCCGCACAGGGTCGCGGTTGCCGATGTTGAACACGCGGTACGGTGCGTGGCTGGTCGCGGAGTTCGGCACGGCTGCGTCGAATGCGGCATCGGGACTGGCCACGCGGTCCAGCACGCGCACCACACCTTCGACCACATCGTCGATGTAGGTGAAGTCGCGCTGCATCTGCCCGTGGTTGAACACGTCGATGGGGCGCCCTTCCAGGATCGCCTTTGTGAACAGGAACAACGCCATGTCAGGCCGGCCCCAGGGCCCGTAGACGGTGAAAAACCGCAGCCCGGTGGTCGCAAGCCCATACAAGTGGCTGTAGGTATGGGCCATCAGTTCGTTGGCCTTCTTCGTCGCCGCGTACAGGCTGACTGGATGGTCGACCGCATCGCGTTCGGTGAACGGCATCTTGGTATTGCCGCCGTAGACGCTGGAACTGGAGGCATATACAAGATGCCCCACGCCGTGGTGGCGGCAACCCTCCAGGATGTTCAGGAAGCCGACCAGATTGCTTTCAACGTAGGCGTGCGGGTTCTGCAGCGAATAACGTACGCCGGCTTGCGCCGCCAGGTGCACCACGCGGTCGAACCTGTGGGCAGCAAACAACGCCTCCATGCCGGCGCGGTCGGCAACGTCCAGCCGCTCGAAATGAAACCCCGCGTGGGGCCGCAGTTGCGCGAGACGGCTCTCCTTCAGCGAGACTTCGTAGTAATCGTTGACGTTGTCCAGGCCGACGACTTCATCGCCCCGCTGCAACAGCCGCGTGGCCACGCTCATGCCAATGAAGCCGGCCGCGCCGGTGACCAGCACCTTCATGCGTCGGGCCCTTCTTCGTCGGCGGCCGCGGCGTAGCCGTACTCCATCTGCGCCTCGATGGCCTTCCACAGCGGCCGGATCATCAGCCGCAAGCCGCCTTCGACCGTGGGCACCTGGATCATCGAGGGCACGCGCAGCCCCCGGTGTTCGATCGGCGTGCCGATCGGAATGATCTTGACGCCAAGCTTGGCGAAGTGCTCGGCCAGCCGCGGCTCGGTCAGCGTGAAGATGGTCTCGATGCCGTTGCGCTGCGCCATCTGCACCGCGGCCATGTACAGGCCGACGGGAATGTAAGGAAACCTGGGCTGCTGCGCATCGCCGAAATCGCGCACGTCGATCGCCACCTCGCGCTGCTCTTCGCCGCGACGACGCCGAAAATCGCCCAGCACCGCCAGGCGCGACACCTCTGCCACACGATCACGCGGCAGCTTGGCAGGGTCGACGACGTCACGGAACAGAGAGTCACGGCAATAGCGCTCAAAGGGCATGGGCTCGTCCGGCGCTTGAGGGTTGGGGAACACCAGCCGCGCACAACCCACCAGACGCCTCACCGTTTCTGCCGTCCTCAGCAGGCAATGCGCGGAATGCGCGTCGTACACATCCGACTCTTTCTGGTCCGGCCTGACCGGCTCGAACCCCAGTTCGCGCGCGTAGACATCGTGGCGGATGAAGTAGCCGTCATCCTTCTCCGCCTGCGTCAACGCGGGGGCGATCGTGAAGAACCGGTTGAAGCCTTCAGCAAGATTGGGTCTGGAAGTACTGGTCATGGTCGTGCGATGGAGGCGGGAACACCATGGTGCGCGCGAAATCGGCGGTGGGCGGCCCCGGCCGGATATTGTCAGTCGCAACGTGCAGTTTTTGGGACAAGTGGAAAGCGTCGTTCGTTTACAACGCATAGCGAATCACGGATGATGATCCGTCCAGTGCCCACCTGATACATTTCCGCCCACATGGCCGCAGTCGACACCGCTCTGAAGGAAAGTCCGCCGATGGCGCTGCCGGGGCTGGGCCGGGCGCTGATTGCGGCAGGCAAGCTGGGCCAGAAGGCGGCCGAAGACATCTTCCGCAAGGCGCAGAGCAGCCGCACCAGTTTCATCGCGGAACTGACGGGCTCGGGCTCGGTGTCGCCGTTCGATCTGGCGCACACCATGTCTTCGGCCTTCGCAGCGCCGCTGCTGGACATCGAGGCAATCGACCCGCAACGCCTGCCCAAGGACCTGCTCGACCCGAAGATCTGCCAAGCCTTGCGGGTCGTGGTGCTGAGCAAGCGCAACAACCGCCTGATCGTGGCGACGGCCGATCCTTCGGACCAGGAAGCCGCTGAAAAAATCAAGTTCGCCACCCAGATGGGGGTGGACTGGGTGATCGCCGAATACGACAAGCTGACCCGCGTCGTGGAGGCCGGCACGGCCAGCACTGCCGAGGCGATGAACGAGCTCATGAACAGTGAGTTCGAGTTCGACGATGCGGCCGTCGAAGCTGCCCACGAAACCAACGATCCCGGCGTGGCCGAGGTTGAAGACGCGCCGGTCGTCAAATTCCTGCACAAGATGCTGCTGGACGCCTTCGGCATGCGCGCGTCGGACCTGCACTTCGAGCCCTACGAGCACAACTACCGCGTGCGCTTCCGGATCGACGGCGAGCTGCGCGAAATCTCATCACCGCCAGTGGCGATCAAGGACAAGCTGGCTTCCCGCATCAAGGTGATCTCGCGGTTGGACATCTCCGAGAAACGCGTGCCGCAGGACGGCCGCATGAAGCTCAAGATCGGGCCGGACCGGGTGATCGACTTTCGGGTCTCCACCTTGCCGACGCTGTTCGGCGAGAAGATCGTGATCCGGATCCTCGACCCCAGCAGCGCCAAGCTGGGCATCGATGCATTGGGCTACGAGGCCGAAGAGAAGCAGCGCCTGTTGCACGCCATCGGCCGGCCGTACGGCATGATTCTCGTCACCGGCCCGACCGGCTCGGGCAAGACGATCTCGCTCTACACCTGCCTGAACCTGCTGAACAAGCCGGGCGTGAACATCGCGACGGCAGAAGACCCCTCCGAAATCAACCTGCCTGGCGTCAACCAGGTCAACGTCAACGAGAAAGCCGGGCTGACCTTTGCCGTCGCGCTCAAATCGTTTTTGCGGCAGGACCCGGACATCATCATGGTTGGCGAAATCCGCGACCTGGAAACGGCCGACATTGCGATCAAGGCCGCGCAGACGGGCCACCTGGTGCTCTCGACGCTGCACACCAACGACGCGCCGACCACGTTGACGCGCATGCGCAACATGGGCATCGCACCGTTCAACATTGCCTCCAGCGTGATCCTGATCACGGCCCAGCGCCTGGCACGCAAGCTGTGTCCCGCCTGCAAGGTGCCGATCGAAATTCCGCATGAGACGCTGCTCGAATCGGGCTACACGCCGCAAGAGATCGATGGAACCTGGAAGCCGTATCGGCCCGTCGGCTGCAACGCATGCAACAACGGCTACAAGGGCCGGGTCGGCATTTACCAAGTGATGCCGATCACCGAGGAGATCCAGCGCATCATCCTGGCCGACGGCAGCGCGCTGGACATCGACAGGCAGGCCAAGAGCGAGGGCGTGCGTTCGCTGCGCCAGGCCGGGCTGCACAAGGTCAAGCTGGGCGTGACCTCGCTGGAAGAAGTGCTCGCCGTCAGCAACGAATAGCGCTCCAAGGATCTATGGCCACCGCAGCCTCCCGCAACGTCAAGGAATTCGTCTTCGAGTGGGAGGGCAAGGACCGCAATGGCAAGCAGGTGCGTGGCGAGACGCGCGCCGCCGGCGAGAACCAGGTGCAGGCGTCGCTGCGTCGCCAGGGCGTGTTCCCGACCAAGATCAAGAAGCGCCGCATGCGCTCGGGCCGGTCGATCAAGCCCAAGGACATCGCGATCTTCACGCGGCAGCTGGCCACCATGATGAAGGCCGGCGTGCCGCTGCTGCAGGCGTTCGACATCGTCGGCCGCGGCAACTCCAATGCCAGCGTGACCAAGCTGCTCAACGATGTGCGCATGGACGTGGAGACAGGCAGCTCGCTGAGCGGTGCGTTCCGCAAGTTTCCGATGTACTTCGACACCTTGTATTGCAACCTGGTCGAGGCTGGAGAGGCGGCCGGCATTCTGGAAGCACTGCTCGATCGGTTGGCCACCTACATGGAGAAGACCGAGGCGATCAAGTCGAAGATCAAGTCGGCGCTGATGTACCCGATCTCCGTGGTGGTGGTGGCCTTCGTGGTGGTCTCGGTGATCATGATCTTCGTGATCCCGGCCTTCAAGGAAGTCTTCAGCTCCTTCGGCGCAGACCTGCCCGCTCCCACGCTGATGGTGATCGCGATCAGCGAGTTCTTCGTCGACTACTGGTGGTTGATCTTCGGCGGCATCGGCGGCAGCCTGTACTTTTTCATGCAGGCCTGGAAACGCAACGAACGCGTGCAGAAGGCCATGGACCGGCTGATGCTCAAGCTGCCGGTGTTCGGCACTTTGGTCGAGAAATCCTGCATCGCCCGCTGGACCCGCACGCTGGCGACGATGTTCGCGGCAGGCGTTCCGCTGGTCGAGGCCCTGGACTCGGTGGGCGGGGCCTCCGGCAATTCGGTCTACGCCACGGCCACCGAGAAAATTCAGCAAGAGGTGTCCATCGGCACCAGCCTGACATCGGCGATGACCAACGCGAATGTGTTCCCCACGATGGTGCTGCAGATGTGCTCCATCGGAGAGGAGTCAGGCTCCATCGACCACATGCTGGGCAAGGCAGCGGACTTCTACGAAGCCGAGGTCGACGACATGGTGGCCGGTTTGTCCAGCTTGATGGAACCCATCATCATCGTCTTCCTGGGTACGCTGATCGGCGGCATCGTGATTTCCATGTACCTGCCGATCTTCAAGCTGGGCCAAGTGGTCTGATGCTGCCGGCGGTCTGGCTGGACGCCTGCGTGGGCGGTGTGCTGGGGCTGTTGATCGGCAGCTTCCTGAACGTCGTCGTCTACCGCGTGCCGCGCATGATGTACCGCGATTGGCTGCGCGAATCGAGTGACAACCTGATGGCCGCCGACCCCAAACTGGGTGTGCCCTCCTCGCTGTGGAGTCTGGTGTTCGGCGGCAAGACGGCGCCGCCGGCCCATCTGCACAGCAGTGCGGCGGCGGCCGGCCAGGCGCTTGACGCGCTGCCCGCCTTCGACCTGATGCGCCCGCGCTCGCGCTGTGGCCACTGCGGACACACCATCCGCTGGTACGAGAACATACCGGTCGTGAGCTACCTGGCATTGCGCGGCGCCTGTTCCGCCTGCCGCGCCCCCATCGGCGTGCGCTACCCGCTGGTGGAGGGGGCGACGGGCCTGTTGTTCGCCCTGTGCGCCTGGCGCTGGGGCCTCACGCCGGTGGCGCTGGCATGGGCGACGTTTGCGGCCTTGCTGGTGTGCCAGTTCCTCATCGACCTGGACACGCAGTTGCTGCCCGACAACCTGAACTACCTGCTGCTGTGGAGCGGCCTGGCCGCCGCCGCGCTGGGCTGGACGGTGTCGCTGGACCTGGCTGTATGGGGCGCAGTCGCTGGCTACCTGGTCCTGTGGTTCTTCTTCCACGCCTACCGGCTGCTGACCGGCAAGGAGGGCATGGGCTACGGGGACTTCAAGCTCCTGGCCGCCCTCGGCGCCTGGCTGGGGGCGGACCACTTGCTGGCCATCCTGCTGCTGTCCTCGATCGTGGGCGCACTGCTGGGCGGTGCCATGCTGCTGGTGGGGCGTCTGGCCCACAAAGACATCCCCATCGCGTTCGGCCCGTTCCTTGCCGGTGCCGGCCTGCTTTGCCTGATCGCCGGACCTGAGCAAGTGCGGCATCTGGCGCCGTTCGCCTTCCCTTTTCCCATGCGCTGACTGGGTCTTCGGGCGATGAAAACATGGGGCCTCACGGGCGGGATCGGCAGCGGCAAGAGCACGGTCTCGGCGATGCTTGCAGTGCTGGGTGCTGCCGTCATCGATGCAGATGCGAACGCGCGCGCCGTGACGACGCCGCACGGCGCCGCGATCGATGCCATCCGCGCCAGCTTTGGCGACGACCTGATCACAGCCGACGGCGCGCTGGACCGCGCCCGCATGCGCACGTCGGTGTTCCAGGACGCTGGCGCCAAGCAGCGGCTGGAGGCCATCGTGCACCCGCTGGTGGCGCGTCTTGGCCAGCAGCAGCTGGAAGAGGCGCAGGCCGCCGGCTGCAACTTTGTGGTCTACGACATTCCCTTGCTGGTCGAATCCGGCCGGTGGCGCGCGCAGCTGGATGCCGTGCTGGTGGTCGACTGCCTGCCCGCCACGCAAGTCCTGCGCGTGCAGCAGCGCAGCGGGCTGGATGAAGCCGCCGTGCAAGCCATCATCGCGGCCCAGGCCCCGCGGCTGTTGCGCCTGGCTGCGGCTGACGCCGTGATCTACAACGACGGCCTTTCCCTTGCCCAGCTGCAGGTTGAAGTAAACAGGTTCGCCGAGGGCATCGGGCTATCATTGCCGCCCACCGGAAGCCAAGCGTGATCCTTTACGAGTACCCATTCAACGAACGCATCCGCACCTACCTGCGCCTGGAGCACTTGTTCCGCAGGCTGGTCGAGCTGGTGCCCCGGGCCGACCCGATCGACCACCACTTCGCACTCGTCACGCTGTTCGAGATCGTGGAAGTAGCGGGCCGCGCCGACTTGAAGTCCGATGTGCTGAAAGACCTGGAGCGGCACAAGGCCCAGCTCGCAGGCTACCGGAACAACCCCTCGATCGCGCAGGACGTGCTGGAAGACGTGATCACCCAGCTCGATGCGAGCTTCACGGCGCTGCACGAGCAGCCCGGCAAGGCCGGCCAGTCGCTGACGGAGAACGACTGGCTCATGAGCCTGCGCAGCCGCGTCAGCATTCCGGGTGGCACCTGCGGCTTCGACCTGCCCGCCTACTACGCCTGGCAGCACAAGGACGCAGACCTGCGGCGCCGTGACATCGGCCAGTGGGCCTCCACCCTGGCGCCGCTGGCCGAGGCGATTGCTCACCTGCTGCGGATGCTGCGCGATTCGGGTGCGCCGCAGAAGGTGATGGCACTGGCAGGGCAGTTCCAGCAGAACCTGCCGCAAGGCCGCACTTACCACCTGCTGCGCCTGCGCATCGATCCAGCGTCCGGGTTGATCCCGGAGATCAGCGGCAACCGGTTGATGGTGTCGGTGCGGCTGATGCACCACGGTGAGGACGACAAGCTGCACCAGTCGGCGCAAGACGCGGCGTTCGAACTGGCCTTGTGTGCCTGAGGGTGGCGACCGGATGAGTTCGCCCGCACGCTGGGTCGTCTGCCCGACCTGCAAGGGCCAGAGCCTGTACGGCCCGGCCAACCGCTACCGGCCCTTCTGCAGCGAACGCTGCAAGAACATCGACCTCGGCGCCTGGGCGAGCGAGACCTTCGCGGTGCCCGATGCGGCCCCGCCAGACGACCAGCCGTTCGGCGATCCGCGTCTGCAGTAGCGCAAGCTCAGGCGCAGGTCGGACCGGCATAGCCGCGCTCGGCAGCCAACCAGTCCAGCACCGGAAGGGCTCCAGGCAACACCGGTGACAGGCGCACGGGCAGCGATGCCCACGCAAAGCGTTGCGCCTCACGCATGTCCAACTCACCCGTCCATTCCTGCACCTTGCAAAAGTGCAGGCGCACCAGTGCGTGTGGGTAGTCGACCAGCTCGGTCTTCCAGGGCTGAGCCGATGCAATGACGATGCCGATCTCTTCCTGCAACTCGCGACGCAGAGCCTCTTCGACCGTTTCCCCGGCTTCGAACTTGCCCCCCGGAAACTCCCAGTAGCCGGCGTAGACCTTGCCTTCGGGCCGAGAGGTCAGCAGGAAATCACCATTGCGCGCCACCAGGATGCCGACCGCCACATCCAGCGCCTGCCGGTCCGCTCCGCCGACGCGTGGGCGGTCGCCATCGGCCACCAGCGGCGCACGCGTCATGCCGAATGCTGCCCGGCGAAGTCGCGTGCGAACTGGTAGGCCACGCGTCCACTGCGCGAACCACGCTCCAGCGCCCAGACCAGGGATTCGGCGCGTGATGCCTCGATGGCCGCGGCCGGCACGCCGAACGAGCCCAGCCACTGCGCCACGATGGCCAGGTACTCGTCTTGCGAGAACGGGTAGAAGCTGACCCACAGGCCGAAGCGCTCGGACAGCGAGATCTTCTCTTCGACCACCTCGCCCGGATGCACCTCGCCATCGTCCGTGTGCTTGTACGTGAGGTTTTCCTTCATGTACTCGGGCAACAGGTGGCGCCGGTTGCTGGTCGCGTAGATCAGCACGTTGGGCGTGGACGCGGCCACCGAGCCATCGAGGATCGACTTGAGCGCCTTGTAGCCTGGCTCCCCATCCTCAAAGCTCAGGTCGTCGCAGAAGATCATGAACTTTTCGGGCCGCTCGGCCACGACGTCGACGATGTCGGGAAGATCCGTCAGGTCGGCCTTGTCGACCTCGATCAGGCGCAGGCCGCGCGGCGCGTATTCGTTCAGGCAGGCGCGGATGAGCGAAGACTTGCCGGTGCCGCGCGCGCCCGTCAGCAGCACGTTGTTGGCCGGCTTGCCATCGACGAACTGCAGGGTGTTGCGCTGGATCTTGTCCTTCTGCCCGTCGATCTCCTTCAGGTCAGACAGCTGCATGCGGCCCACGTGGCGCACCGGCTCCAGCAAGGCGTGGCCCGAGCTGCGCTTGCGGTAGCGGTAGGCGATGGATGCATTCCAATCGGGTTCGGACAATGGCGCCGGCAACACGCGCTCGATGCGCGCCATCAGCTGCTCGGCCTTTTGCAGCAGGCGTTCGAAGCTCTCGTTCATACGAGGGCCGCCGGGCCGCCCGAAGGCACTGGAGCGCCCGCTCGGGGGGCAGCAACACGCGGAGCGATGGGCGAGGATGTGTCCATACCGCGATCAGGACCTGTAGTCGGCGTTGATGCTCACGTAGTCGTGGCTCAGGTCGCACGTCCAGACCGTGTCGACAGCTTCACCGCGGCCCAGGTGCACGCGGATGGTGATCTCACTTTGCTTCATGACGCGCTGGCCGTCCTCTTCACGGTATTCGGGCCGGCGGCCGCCGCGCGCGACCACATGCACGTCGTCCAGGTGCAGCTCGATCTTCGTCTGGTCCAGATCCAGGATGCCGGCGTAGCCCACGGCCGCCAAGATGCGGCCCAGGTTCGGGTCGCTTGCGAAAAACGCCGTCTTGACCAGCGGCGAATGCGCGATCGCGTAGGCGGCGAGCCGGCACTCTTCCGCCGTCCTGCCGCCCTCGACACGCACGGTGATGAATTTGGTTGCGCCCTCGCCATCGCGCACGATGGCCTGAGCCAGCTTCTGCGCGACCTGCAGCATGCCGGCCTTCAGCGCCTGACCGTCCGGCGTGTCCCAGGAACTGATGACCGGGTGCGCCGCCTTGTGCGTGGCGATCACCACGAACGAGTCGTTGGTAGAAGTGTCGCCGTCAATGGTCACGCGGTTGAACGAGGCGTCGGCCAGATCCTTCGCAAGGCCTTGCACCAGCGCCGGCGCGACGCGTGCATCGGTCGCGAGGAAGCCCAGCATGGTGGCCATGTTGGGCCGGATCATGCCGGCGCCCTTGCTGATGCCGGTGATGCTGACCGTGACGCCGGACAGCTGCACCTGCGTGCTGAAGGCCTTGGGCACGGTGTCCGTGGTCATGATGCCCTCAGCGGCACGGGCCCAGTTGCCGGGCTGGGCATCGGCGAGTGCGGCGGGTAGCCCGGCAATGATGCGGTCGGCCGGTAGCGGCTCCATGATGACGCCTGTGGAGAACGGCAACACCTGCTCGGGCGCGATGTCCAGGTGCTGGGCCAGGGCCACGCAGGTCGAGAGCGCACGCGCCAGGCCATCGTCACCGGTACCGGCATTGGCGTTGCCGGTGTTGATCAGGATGGCACGCACGCCGTAGCCCGCTGCCAGGTGCGTGCGGCAGATCTGCACCGGTGCGGCGCAAAAGCGGTTTTGCGTGAACACGCCGGCCACGGCCGCGCCTTCGTCGAGCAACACCACCGTCAAGTCTTTGCGGTTGGCCTTGCGCACGCCGGCTTCGGCAATGCCCAGGCGCAGCCCGGCAACGGCGTGCAGATCGGCTGGATTCGGGGGGGAGAGATGAACGGGCATGGTTGTCCTTAGGCCAGCTTGCCGTGGCACTGCTTGAACTTCTTGCCGCTGCCGCAGGGGCAGGGGTCGTTGCGGCCCACGCGCTGGCCGTCCATGGCCAGCGGGTTGGCGCGCGCCGTGGATTCGTCCAGCCGCGTCTCGACCTCACCGGTCTCGGTGGGCGCGGTGTAGGTGACGTTGGCCACGCGCTCGCCGCGCGCTTCCAGGTCGAGCGCCGCTTGGTCGATCTGCTCGTTGGATTGGATACGCACCGTCATTAAGAGCTTGGTCACGTCGTTCTTCACGGCGTCCAGCAGCTGGCCGAACAGCTCGAAGGCCTCGCGCTTGTATTCCTGCTTGGGCTGCTTTTGCGCATAGCCGCGGAGGTGGATGCCCTGGCGCAGGTAGTCCAGCGCCGAGAGGTGTTCGCGCCAGTGCGTGTCGATGCTTTGCAGCAGCACCATGCGCTCGAACTGCGTGAAGTTCTCGCCACCGACAAGAGCGACCTTGGCCGCGAATGCGGCATCGGCAGCGGCGACGACCTTCTCGACGAGGTCCTCGTCGGTGATGGCGTTGGAGGCCTCTACTTCGGCGGCCAGGGGCAGGCTGATCTGCCAGTCCTCCGCCAGCGTCTTCTCCAGGCCCGGCAAGTCCCATTGCTCTTCGACCGATTCTGCCGGCACGTACTGGCGCACCAGATCGGTAAAGCAGCCATGGCGCAGGCCACGGATCACGTCGGACAGGTCGGCCGCGTCAAGGATCTCGTTGCGCTGCGTGTAGATGACCTTGCGCTGGTCATTGGAGACGTCGTCGTATTCGAGCAGCTGCTTGCGCATGTCGAAGTTGCGCGCCTCGACCTTGCGCTGCGCGCTCTCGATGCTGCGCGTGACGATGCCCGCCTCGATGGCCTCGCCGTCCGGCATCTTCAGCCGGTCCATGATGGCTTTCACGCGGTCGCCCGCAAAGATGCGCATCAGCGGATCGTCCAGGCTCAGATAGAAGCGCGAGGAGCCAGGGTCGCCCTGGCGGCCTGAACGGCCACGCAGCTGGTTGTCGATGCGGCGCGACTCGTGGCGCTCGGTGGCGATGATGCGCAAGCCGCCGAGCGACTTGACGAACTCGTGGTCCTTCTCCCACTGCGCGCGCACGCCGGCCTCGGCGGCGTGCCGTGCGGCCTCGTCCTGCGACGCATCGGCATGCACGGCCTCCACCGCTTTTTCAAGATTGCCGCCGAGCACGATGTCGGTGCCGCGACCGGCCATGTTGGTGGCGATCGTGATCATCTTGGGCCGACCGGCCTGGGCCACGATATCGGCCTCGCGTGCATGCTGCTTGGCGTTCAGCACCTGATGCGGTAGATCGGCCTGTTGCAACAGCTGGTCGATGATTTCGGAGTTTTCGATCGAGGTCGTGCCCACTAGCACCGGCTGGCCGCGCTCGTGGCACTCACGGATGTCCTTGATCGCCGCTTCGTACTTCTCGCGCGTGGTCTTGTAGACGCGGTCGAGCTGGTCGTCACGCTTGCTGGGGCGGTTCGGCGGGATCAGCGTGGTCTCCAGGCCGTAGATGGACTGGAACTCGTAGGCCTCGGTGTCGGCCGTGCCGGTCATCCCGGCCAGCTTGCCGTACAGGCGGAAGTAGTTCTGGAAGGTGATGGAGGCCAGCGTCTGGTTCTCAGGCTGGATCGCCACGCCCTCTTTGGCCTCGACGGCCTGGTGCAGACCTTCGCTCCAGCGGCGCCCGCTCATCAGGCGGCCGGTGAACTCGTCCACGATGATGATCTCGCCGTCCTGCACCACGTAGTGCTGGTCGCGGTGGTAAATGTGGTTGGCACGCAGCGCTGCGTACAGGTGGTGCATCAGCGTGATGTTGGCCGGGTCATACAGCGACGCGCCTTCGGGGATCAGACCCAAACCGGAGAGGATGCGCTCGGCATGCTCGTGGCCCTGCTCCGTCAGGTAGACCTGGTGCGTCTTCTCATCCAGCGTGAAGTCACCCGGCTTGGTCACACCCTCGCCGGTGCGCGGGTCGGCCTCGCCTTCTTGGCGCGTCAGCGCCGGCACGGCCTTGTTGATCGCCAGGTACAGCTGCGTGTGGTCTTCGGCCTGGCCGCTGATGATCAGCGGCGTGCGCGCCTCGTCGATCAGGATCGAATCGACCTCGTCGACGATGGCGTAGTTCAGCCCGCGCTGCACGCGGTCGCGCACCTCGTAGACCATGTTGTCACGCAGGTAGTCGAAGCCGTATTCGTTGTTCGTGCCGTAGGTGATGTCGGCGTTGTAGGCGGCCTGCTTCTCCTCGCGCGACATCTGCGGCAGGTTGATGCCGACCGAAAGGCCCAGGAAGTTGTACAGCTGGCCCATCCACTTGGCGTCGCGGCTGGCCAGGTAGTCGTTGACCGTGACCACATGCACGCCCTTGCCCGACAGGGCATTCAGGTACACGGCCAACGTGGCGGTCAGCGTCTTGCCCTCGCCGGTGCGCATCTCGGAGATCTTGCCGAAATGCAGCGCCATGCCACCCAGCAACTGCACATCGAAATGCCGCATCTTCATGGCGCGCTTGGAGCCTTCGCGCACGACGGCAAATGCTTCATTCAGCAGGTCATCGAGCGCGGTGCCGGCGGCGACGCGTTCCTTGAACTCCAGCGTCTTGGCGCGCAGCGCATCGTCGGAGAGCGCTTCGAACTGGGACTCCAGCGCATTGATCGCCTGCACCGACTTGCGGTATTGCTTCAACAGCCGCTCGTTGCGGCTGCCGAAAATCTTGGTCAGGAAATTGGTGGTCATGAATGCGAGGTCGCGCGTGCGCGTGAGCGCTGCGGTACGACCGAAATCCCTAGAAAGAAGTGGAATTCGTGGCGGCTGCGAGAGCCAGAACCCGGCCGCGCCGTGCGCCGCCTGCCCGTGCCAAACCGGCGATTTTAAGCCGGGCCGTGGTGCTGGCCGGCGGCGCCCATAATCGACCGCCATGCACACAGGCCATCGCTCGTTCACCTTGCAGCAAGCGGTGCAGGACTCTGCCCCGCTGGCGCGTCTTGCAGCGCTCTCCAGGGAATCGAGCGAGCGCCTCAAAGCCGTCGAAGCGCTGATACCCGCGCCGCTGCGGCGCGGCATCCAGCCGGGCCCGATCGACGGCAACCAATGGTGCCTGCTGGTGGACAACAGCGCTGCAGCCTCCAAGTTGCGCCAGCTGCTGCCGGCACTACAGGCGGCCCTGCGCTCGCGCGGCTGGGACGTGGCCGCCATCCGCGTGAAGATCCAGACCAGGGCTTGAGCATCGATCATCGCTGCAACGTGCTGGCGCCCGCAGAGCACCGCCTGCGATTCCCCGCACTTGCAACGTTGCCAACTGGCCTGGCGCGCAGGCGTGCGCCGAGCGCATCGTAATATCGCGCTCCTTTGCTCCGGCCGCCCCGCACTGCGGCACTCCATGACGCTCCCGACCACTTCCCTGGACAAAGCCAAGATCAAATTCCTGTTGCTTGAAGGCGTGCATGCCTCGGCAGTGGACATGCTGCGCGCCGCCGGCTACACGCAGATCGAGTCTTTGCCCGCAGCGCTGCCGGACGAACAGCTCAAGCAGAAGATCGCCGACGTGCACTTCCTGGGCATCCGCTCGCGCACGCAGTTGACGTCCGAAGTCTTCGCCCACGCGCACAAGCTGGCGGCCGTGGGCTGCTTTTGCATCGGCACCAACCAGGTCGATCTGCAGGCGGCGCGCGCGCTCGGCATCGCGGTGTTCAACGCCCCCTACTCCAACACCCGCTCTGTGGCTGAACTGGTCATCGCGGAGGCCATCTTGCTGCTGCGGGGCGTGCCTGCCAAGAATGCGGCTGCCCACCGCGGCGGCTGGCTGAAGACGGCCGACAACGCCTACGAGATCCGCGGCAAGACCTTGGGCGTCGTGGGCTACGGCGCCATCGGCACGCAGTTGTCTGTGCTGGCGGAAGGGCTGGGCATGCAGGTGCTGTTCCACGACATCGTGGCCAAGCTGCCGCTGGGCAATGCCCGCCAAGTGGCCAGCCTGACGGAGCTGCTGGCCGCAAGCGACATCGTTACCTTGCATGTGCCCGAGACGCCGTCCACGCAATGGATGATTGGCGCCGCACAGATCGCGGCCATGAAGCCGGGCAGCATTCTGATCAACGCATCGCGCGGCACCGTGGTGGAGATCGAATCATTGGCCGAGGCGCTGCGCGCAGGCAAGCTCAACGGTGCGGCCATCGACGTGTTCCCGGTCGAGCCGCGCGGCAACAAGGACGAATTCCAGTCGCCGCTGCGGGGGCTGGACAACGTCATCCTGACACCGCACATCGGCGGCTCCACGCTGGAAGCGCAGGCCAACATCGGCATTGAAGTGGCCGAGAAGCTGGTGCGCTACAGCGATACAGGGACGAGCACGTCTTCGGTCAACTTTCCGGAAGTCTCGCTGCCCTCGCACCCGGGCAAGCACCGGTTGCTGCACGTGCACCACAACGTGCCCGGCGTGCTGTCCGAGATCAACCGGATCTTCTCGGACAACCAGATCAACATCGCTTCGCAGTTCCTGCAGACGAACGAGAAGATTGGCTACGTGGTCATCGATCTTGATGCAAGCTCGTCGGAACTGGCGCTGGAGAAACTGGCGCAGGTGCCGGGCACGATCCGCAGCCGCGTGCTGTTCTGACGCCAGAAGCGCCGCGTGCGTGCACGCGTGGATGCGTCGGGTGGGCTGTGCGAGCCCCGTCAACGAAAAACCCCGGCTTCCGCATGGAAGCCGGGGTCCGGGTGTGGTGCGATTGTCGGAATCGAAATTGACTTGTAAGTCATTTTCATGAAATGACTTTTCACTCCTCTTGGAATGCAAGTACCGACAAAAATACCGACAACTCTCGTCACGTCTGCTTTGCGCAACACCGCAAGCCAGATACGACACGTGAGCGCACGCGGACGGTGAACGACGTTCAGCCGCATACTTGGCTTCGACTGGCAGGTGCACAGGCAAGAAACTGTATTTTGATACAGCATTCTGCTAGGCTAGCAACCACCGCTCACGCTCAGAAGCACTAGTGCCCATGGCCTGGAGGCGAAAGCTCTAGGGTCAGCATTCCTACAGATTCTCGGAGAATGGCAGTAACACGAAATCTTGCCAACCCTATGCAACCCCTCACCGATAAAGAGATTAGGCAGGCTTTAGTTTCCAGCTTGGAAAAGCGGAAAACACCTCCCGAGGCAATTCTTCAAGAAGTACATGTCTGCAACGGCAATGCGATCGTTGATGTGGTGGCAGTTTACAAGTCTCTTCACTGCTACGAAATCAAAGGGGAGACCGATTCCGTTAATCGGCTTCAACGCCAGTCTCAATACTACGACCAAGCCGCGCCGATAATTTCCTTGGTGACCACAACCAACCACCTCCGCAGAGCCAAAGACATACTGCCGGGCCACTGGGGAATTATTGTCGCAACGCTTTCAAAGGCCGGGAAAATTCAACTCAGGCACGAAAGGGGCGCTTCAAAAAACCCAGCATACAAGCCCGAAATAGCACTGCTCAGCCTATGGCGATCAGAAATGATAAATCTACCAAATCTGGTGGAGTTATCCTTGGAGAAGATGAATCGACAGAAAATCGCAGAATTTTTTGCCTCAACAACGTCCGTAAATATTGTCAATCAAACTGTGGGGCAGATCCTATCAGCCCGCGAACGGCGCCCAGTTATACGGGATAGTGCGTTGCCATGTACGTTATGTGAGAACAAATCGTCGGCTTCAAAATTGTCGACGGCGTAACATTCTTCTCCCGGAATCCGTCTGCCCGCAACTTTAAAAAATTATCGCCCCACGAATAGACGGCGCCTCGGTAAAACCTTTTCACTACAATTCCTTCTGCAATACTGTCGTACTGACCATAGCCATTGGTCTTTATGCGCCCGCCACGCGCTATAAAGTGGTAGTTTTGATAAGTATAAAAAACTTTTGGAGCGGTTACGCTGAGTATTAACTCAGGCGCAATTGTGAGCTCCGAATAAGTGGGACTTACAATCGTGTAGTCCCCCAAACTCAAAATATCATCACCCAGTATCGCCTGTGCGGCATGGAATATCTCCAACTCCGCACGCGCGATTACTGACTCATCGCTCGGGCGCGCGATATCAGTTATCGTCGACGGGACCGAGGATCCAGTAACAATGTGCCGCTGTACACCAAAATTGCTCTGCGCAGATTTAACAAAATCCGCGACGTCAGATGCTAATTTGGCTCTATTGCTTGCAAGACAAACCCGGCAATCGTAGATGAAGACTAGTTCGTTGAATACTTCAGAAGCTTGCTGAACCAAGTCTTCAAGCTCGCTTTTAACTAAGTCAAAGGAAGCAAATTCCTCATGTTGAAAGCGAATAGCCACCTTATCGGATACGAGCTCCCCAGCACGTTTGGCTTGAACTATCGCGAGGTTATGGTCGGCAGCACGATCAAGACCCATAACTGGCGTATAGCAGATTCCAGAAAATTCCTCAATTATCGCTCTGCAGTTTGGAGCACCCGCGACCGCAATGGAGTCCGGTATATCAAAGGAATCAATAAAAAGATAGGGGAAATCAGAAAGATACTTTTCTGACTTCTTTCTAGCCGCCGCCACGGAACTCAAAAAATCCTGCCGCGTCATCCCATCCTTACGGGGCATATCAAAAAATGGCGTCAACCTCTCCTTCAGCCCACTATTCAAAACCGAAAGCCCTGAAACCTCATTAACTTTAAACTTCAGAAAGGGCGTGTAGTTATGATTGGCGGCCATCAAGCAACTCCCTCACATCAAATTCGTTAATGATCTTCGAGAACAAGTCGTAGCGTCCTTGCTCGCGCTGCAACCGACCCGCAACGCACTGAGCCGGTATTCCCAAACGGGCAGCAAAGGCAACGACATCCGCTGCCGAATTAGAATAACGTGCGGAACAGCTTCTCCACTCGTTTCGAGGAATAAGGCTATCCAGAGCCAGTCTATCTGCCTGTTGCTCGATCAGACTTTCGGATTTAAGATCGAGATTCTCCAGAATTGGATTTTCGAGCTGATCCGAATGCAAAACCGCATGTGAGAGTTCGTGAAGCAGCGTAAACCAGAAATTGTCTAGCCGGGAATACCTCAAGCTTAAGGCAATGACAACATGACTTGATGGGGAGCAAAAAATGGCTCCGTCTAACTTCATCGATGGAAGCGACTTTTCCCAGACAAGAACAATACCAAATTGAGCGAGGTAGGAAGGAATTTCTCGAATACTGTCGGCACGGCAAAAACGCCGCGGCAAATCGGTCAAAACCTCTCTATCCAGACCGCCGAAAACAGGAATTTTGTTTGCAGCAGCAAACCACCCAGAGAGCCTTCGCACAGAAGACAGCCATAGACTGATGGTTATCTCCGAAGCATCGCCTCGCTTCCGAAATAGTGCTGTAGCGGCATCCCCACCACGATACAGATAGCTGGTTATTTCAGCGAGTCTATCGTCGCTCAGTTCACGCGCGATATTAGGAGAGTTTTCGACTAAGGCTTCTGCCTTTAAGAAGGCCTCATAGAACTTGCGTGACTCAAGCTCGGACCCAACACTACTAGGAAAGTCGTCCTCGAACTCGAAGCTTGCCTTCAGCACGACACGCTCCCCATGACACTCGGCGGCACCCATTCGAAGAACCGCAGCCCGTCTTTGTCATATATCGGGAAAGGAGTCATCCCAAGCGTCTTCTCATAAAACTGAGTGGCTTGCGGAAGTGAGTGAAGCGAAAATCCCGGCGTTAGCCCAAGGCGTTCTTGCGCGTAGTTGACAACATAAGTGAGAAGCTTAGGCCCCACACCTTTAAAAACTCTTTCCGCACATACATTCCCCCTATTCCAAGGAGCGGCAGCGATGTATTCCACATAAAAAACCTGGCCGCCATTTGCCACGCTTTCTTTTGGATGGTAAATCATGCATGCAGCTTGTGGGTATTTTTCCGCCACAAGGAAGAACCACTTATAGCTGTCGCCGCGATAGTGCAGTGATTTATTAAGCCACTTCCAGTGATGATCTTCGAGCTGGGCTGCCGCTAGGATCGGCTCGATGTCAACGCCGTCTTTCTCCAGCTTTCGAATATAACGTAGAAGTGTATTGTTGAAAGCCCCCCATGTACGGTCGCACAAATGTGCAATTTGCAGATCCCATCCAAGATGAATAGTGCATGGCACAGGCCCGGCCGCCCCTAGAAGGACATCCTCAGCAACAACGCCTCCCAGACTAATTTCAGCGTCTGCGCTATCCAGCGCCTTTCTTATATCCTCAACTGTGAAGCTCAAGAACATCGCTCCTTTTGAATTTTCACCCTCCAGCCCAACCAGCCGATGGCCGAACTGTTTGCACGAAAGGAAAGTAATTACATTACAACACACTTGTATCAGGAAGTGCAAGTCAGCACTTCACTTGGAACTGATTTGAACTCGTGCTGGCTGACCGCTCAGCCTCTTTTACAAGCGTTTGAGCATGCGCCGCTCATCGTGGCTGCCAGCTTAGGGCCATTCCACTACTGGGTATTGAGCGGAATCAAACTTGGAGCGGCCGGCGCAACAGAGGGCTTGCCATCGCGTTCTTTGAATTGAAATACAGATAGCCGCTAAGAAGTGTCGACCGAAATTCATCGCTCTTTCGACAGATGATCGCGGGCTCCACCCACGGCTGCCTCTCGACCCCAGCAAATGCGTTGGATGGGTGTAGACAACGCGGCCGAGATGGTGTCCACTAAAGCCTCTCGTGAGGTGCCCTGTCCTCATCCTGACGGTGCAAACAGGTGTCGCGGCAACGCGGCTGTCGCAGTCGTTACCTGCCCTTGTAGAGATTGCCGTGCGTTCGCGCCGGCCGGAGATGCCGAGTTCGCCTTGCGCGGGCTTCGGCTTGCCACGCAGACTTAATCTGCGTAGAGCCACCTGCAGCTTGTGCCGCTGCTCGCGTCGTCGTGCCTTGCGCGACGGCATCCTGTGTGCCACCCAATGGCGCCCGTGTGCTGCGATGTCTGGGCATCTGCCCTGTGCATCGCAGCGCCCTCCGCGTCGTCACTGGAAGCTTGCTGACAGTGACGACGCTGTAAGTCCGCGCCGCGCCTGACCTTCAGGCGCATTGCGCGAAGTGATGGCCCGCAGTGACGGGCTCGGCCGCTCCGGAAGTGGCATTTCCTCCAGGGCTCCCCGCCCTCGTTCTCGATGCCCTCGCGGCATCCGATGCGCACGCGTTGCTCGACGACGCTGCGCCGCCTGATCCCCGTGAACGGATCGCCCCTCATGTGCTTCGCACATCCCACGGACCTCGGGTGAACGGTCCCCGCGCAACGAAGTGCCAGCAGGCACACCGCGCGGCGCCACAGCGCGTGCAACGCCGGCGACCGGTTGGAAGTTCTTGCACACACGGGAGTGGTGTCCCGCGTCCCTCGTAGTTCCCTGGCGCCATGGCGCCAGGGACGGACAGAAACACTGACCTGACTGTCAGACACCCCGACGGCTTCGGCCTTCGGTCTTGCAGATGCCGCACTCCGTGCGGGTCGAGTGGATGAGGAAGAGGACGAACGGAAAGGAGCGAGCGATGCGCGACTTGAACCACGATTTCAAACGGCTGTGCCAGCGCAACCGGGACGGCGCGATGGCGACGCAGCACGACCGCGAGGTGATCTTGAGCCTGGTGGCCGACCAGCTGGACGAAGGTGGCTATCGGCATCTGCGCGCACAGGGCGTGCGCAGCAAGCACATCGACCACCTGGTGCAGCGCTGGCACGGGGAAGGCATCGCGGCCGGCACCTTCAAGAACCGCATGAGCGCGCTGCGCTGGCTGGCCGAGAAGATCGACAAGCAGAACATCGTGGCGCGGGAGAACGCGGCCTACGGGATCGCCGAGCGCCAGCATGTCAGCAACACCTCGAAAGCCAGAGCTCTGGACGGCGACCAACTGAGCCGCGTCACCGATTCCTACACCGCGATGTCGCTGCGGCTGCAGGAGGCCTTCGGGCTACGGCGCGAGGAAAGCATCAAAGTGCGCCCCGGCTGGGCCGACAGAGGCGATTCGCTGCATCTGAAAGCCACCTGGACCAAGGGAGGCCGGGAGCGCGATGTGCCCATCACCAACGACCAGCAGCGCCAAGTGCTCGACGAGGCCAAGACACTGGCCCAGAGCGGCAGCCTCATCCCCACGCAGATGAAATACCGCGACCAGCTGAACCGCTTCAAGGCACAGACGGCGCGTGCGGGCATCGATCGCGTGCACGGGCTGCGGCATGCCTATGCTCAGACGCGCTACCTGGAACTGACCGGGTGGAAGGCGCCGGCCGCAGGCGGGCCGCTATCGAAGGATCTGAGCCCGGAGCAGAAGAAGATCGACCGGGAGGCGCGGCTGGCAATCTCACGCGAGCTGGGCCACGAGCGCGAGCAGATCACGGCGGTCTATCTTGGGCGTTAACTGCCGGTCATCAATACCGCACCGCCACAATCGAACCAGAATGCAACCTTCGTTCAACACCATTGGCACCGCGTTTTCATGACGACCTTAGTGGCCGCGCTTTTCTCCATCGCCAGCGCACTCATCGTCGCAGTAGTGACACATATGTTGGGCAAGCGGCGCAAGCAGCGCGATGAATTGGCAGACGCACGGCTCAAGGCTTATACAGACTTTGTAAATTCGGCCAGTCGCTTAGTTTCAGCTCGGCGCCTGGGAAACGTCATTGTCTAGCGTCAATCAAGATGCGAGGAGCGCGTCAATCAAGTGAGAAGTTCAGCATGGTCGGGAGACTGGCGGGCGTAGCCCGACTGGCTCCCGACCATGCCTGCGAAGGGGCGACTCGTAGGGGCGCTTCGTCGGTGATCGCGGTAAGTGAGGTACGAAGGGGTTTCTCGATCTAGCGAGGCCCTGCCGTGCCTGGAAGTCACATCCACGATCATCAGATGAGGTTGTTCATGAAGCTCAGACTCTCCAAGACGCTGCCGGCCGCGGCCGCGCAGGCGTGCATCAGCGTGGCCAGCGCGTACCGTATCGAGCACGATCCACGCCTGCCCTCGGCCAAGAAGGCTCCTCGCGAGCGACGGCGTCCCGACCCGCTTGTCGACATCTTTGATGCCGAAGTCGTACCCCTACTCGAGGCGGCTCCGGGCATCCGGCCGGTGGCGGTATTCGACGAGTTGAGACGGCGCCACGCCGAGCTCGACCCGGGCGTTCGTCGAACCCTCGAACGCCGTATCCGTGCATGGCGCGCGTTGCATGGGCAGGATCGCGATGTGATGTTCCGCCAGGTCCATGAAGCCGGCCGCATGGGCTTGTCCGACTTCACCGAGATGCGCGACCTCGGGGTCACGGTGCTGGGCGTTGCACTGGATCACCGCCTCTACCACTTCAGGTTGGTGCGCTCCGGCTTCGAACATGCGCATGTCATCCTGGGCGGCGAGAGTTATGTCGCGCTGGCCGAAGGCCTGCAGAACGCGCTGTGGGCGCTGGGTGGCGCACCGCGCGAGCACCGCAGCGACAGCCTGTCGGCGGCGTTCCGCAATCTGGACGCCGACGCGCGCGAGGACCTGACCTCGCGCTACGACGCCTTGTGCGCGCACTATCTGATGGAGCCCACGCGCAACAACCGCGGTGTCGCTCACGAGAACGGCTCCATCGAGAGCGCGCATGGGCATCTCAAGAACGCGGTGAACGATGCGCTGCTGCTGCGCGGTGCCGCCGAGTTCGTCGACTTGGCCGCCTATCGCCGCTTCATCGACGAGATCGTCAGCCGCAAGAATGCCCGCAATGGCAAGCGCATCGACGCCGAACGTGCGCTGCTGCAGCCTTTACCGCCGGCGCGAACTTGCGACTACGAGGAGACGTTCGTCTACGTCACTTCCTCTGGTGGCTTCACGCTGCGCAAGGTCTTCTACACCGTGCCGTCGCGGCTGATCGGCCATCGGCTGCGGGTGCGGCTCTACGACGACCGGCTGGAATTGCTGCTGGGCGCGACGCAGCTCATGACGCTGGAGCGTGGGCGCGGTGGGGCCAACGGCAAGCATGGCCACGTCGTCGACTACCACCACGTCATCCATGCGCTTCGACGCAAGCCGATGGCGCTGCTCAGTCTGGTCTACCGTGATCAGCTGTTCCCCCGGGATGCCTACCGGCTGACGTTCGAGTTCCTGCGCGAGCAGTTGGCCGAACGCGTCGCTTGCAAGACGATGGTCGCGCTGCTAAGTCTGGCGCACGACCGATCGTGCGAGGCCCAACTGGCAAGCGTGCTGGCAGACGATCTCGATCACCGGCGCTTGCCCGACCTCAACGCGCTGCTGGTGCGCTTCGCCCCAGACCCGGCGCGCTTGCCGGAGGTCTCGGTGCGACTGGCACCGCTGAGTTCCTACGACGTCCTGGTGGCCTCGGCCATGGAGGTCATGGCATGAACGAGAACTTCGATGCTGCGCGGCTGACGTTGCTGCTGTCGGAGCTGCGGCTGCCGGCCACCAAGCAGATGTGGCCGGTCTTCGCCGAGCAGTCAGACAAGGAAGGATGGCCAGCCGCCCGGCTGCTCACGGTGCTCGCCGAGAACGAGCTGGCCGAGCGTGACCGGCGGCGCATCGAGCGTCACCTGGCCGAGGCCAAGCTGCTGCCTGGCAAGACGCTGGACAACTTCGACTTCAACGCCGTCGCGATGGTCTCCAAGGCGCAGGTCATGGCGCTGTGCGCAGGCGACGAGTGGCTGCGCAATGGCTCCAACGTGCTTCTTCTGGGACCACCAGGTGGAGGCAAGTCGCACTTGTCGTCAGCCATCGGCCTGGCATTGCTGGAGAAGGGTTGGCGGGTGTTATTCGCACGCACGTCCGACCTCGTTCAGCGTCTACAGGTGGCGCGTCGCGAACTGGCGCTTGAAGCGGCGCTGACCCGACTTGACCACTTCGATGTGCTGATCCTCGATGACCTGGCCTACGTCACCAAGGACCAGGCTGAAACGTCGGCCCTGTTCGAGTTGATCAGCACGCGCTACGAACGGCGCTCGATGATCATCACGGCCAACCAGCCCTTCGGAGAATGGGGCAAGGTCTTCCAGGACCCCGCAATGACGCTGGCCGCCGTCGACCGGCTCGTTCATCACTCCACGATCTTCGAGATGAACGTCGAGAGCTACCGTCGGCGCACGGCCATCGAGCGCAAACAGATCGGCGCGGGGCGCCCGGCCAGCTATGCGACACCGAGGAACGTCGGCGTTCCCAAACCCAGCGACATTCAAGCGTCAGCCTAGAAACTGGTCCGCGACAATCAAACCTCGGGCATCATCGCCAGGCCGCGACACCGTTCTCATCCAGATTGTCGTGCGCCTCTCAGGCGGATTGACGCGCAACACGTCATCGACCAACCGGAAGAATTGGCGATCCTTAACGATGCCAAGACACGCATATGCATCTGCGGCGAACCTCAAGTCGTTGCGGCATTGGTCGCGTTCTGGGCGGAGGGAGGAACTCTTGAGCGAGAGGGCGAGGTCCTGGCGTTTACGCGACTTTGTCTCAGCATGCGCACAGCACTTGTTGGTAATTCCGGCGACCTTCGAACCATCGAGATATCAGACACCTTGTTTCGAGTCGAACCGTCGACGTACTCGTTCAGGGGCTCACCTCGGCCGCCTCGGCCGGCCGAGCACGATTTCTGAGCAGCAGTCGCTGACGGCATGCGCCGTGCGCGCAATCGCAGGCTATGCCGCTGGCCGCAACGGCACCACGTTGTCGCCGCTCTCCATGGCTGCCACCAGCTCCCCCCAGTCGTCCATGATCTTGCGCCGCTCGACAAGATGTTCGCTCCGCGCATAGGCGGCCACGACCTTGCTGCGCTCGGCATGGTCCAGTTGCGTTTCTAAGGCCGCCGCCGACCAGCCTCGTTCAGACAGCAGGCTGCGGGCTGAGGCCCGCAGGCCATGGTGGCTCTGCTGGCCGGCATAGCCCATCCTCTTGAACAGCAGGTTCAAGGTGTTCTCGCTCATTATGCTGTTGGCACCGTGGTTGCCCGGGAACAGCCACGGCACACGGTCATCGCTGAGTGCTCGGATGCCCTTCAGAACGGCCAGCGCCTGCGTGGATAGCGGCACCGTGTGCGCTTGCAGGTGTTTGCCTGCCTTCATGTTCGCAGCGGGCACGCGCCACTCTCTGGCTTCGATGTCGAAGTGCTCCCAGCGCGCAGTGCGCAACTCGACCGGCCTGGTCCAGGTCAGCACGGCAAAGCGCGCCGCCAGCCGGGTCAGAGGCTGGCAGTTCTCATAGGTCAGCAAGTCGCGTAGGAACGTGCCGAACTCGCGCCGCGTGGTCAGCGCTGGGCGGTGGTTGACCGGCGGCACTTCCAGGGCGCCGCGCAGGTCGCCCGCAGGGTTGCGCTCGGCACGGTCCGTGGCGATGGCAAAGCGGAAGATCTGTCCGCAGATCTCGCGCAAGCGGGTGGCGGTGTAGGCACTGCCGCCCGCTGCGACCTTGCGCAGCATGGCCAGCACTTCGGATGGTTTGATCTCGGCAATCGGCCGAGCGCCAATCTCCGGGAACACATGGGTTTCGAGATGCGCCAGACGTTTGCCCGTGGTCGTCTCGACCTCCCCACCCTTCGCCTTCATGACGTGCCACTCCATCGCCACGAGTCGGAAAGTATTGGCAACGGCGGCCGCCTGGGCAGTCTCGGCCTCACGCTTGACCTCTCCGGGGTCCTTGCCATCGGCCAGCAACTCCTTGGCCTGGTCCCGTCGCTTCCGTGCTTTGGCGAGCGTCACCGCGGGGTACACGCCGAAAGAAAGGACTTTGGGCTTGCCGGCGAAGCGGTAGTCCATCCGCCAGTACTTGCCGGCCGCTTTGACGCGCAAGTACAAACCACCACCGTCGGCGTACCTTTCGCCGATCTCCGCGCCCTGGTGCTTCACGTTACGCACGAATGTATCAGTCAGTGACATTTCACACCTCCTTTGTCGGTACCTGGAAGGGTACGACGGCGTGATACCGACACAAGTACCCACAGAATGCCGACATGGCATCGTACGGCGTGGGACTGCTTGAGACAAAGAAAAACCCGCGATGCCCAGTAGGCATGCGGGTTTCGGGTACTTCATGAGACTACTTGAAACCTCATGATGCACCATTCTGGTGCCGATTGTCGGAATCGAACTGACGACCGTCCGCTTACAAGGCGGGTGCTCTACCAACTGAGCTAAATCGGCGGAACGCGGATTCTACTGAAGCCGCCGCAGCCACCGCTCACTTCACACGCTTGAGCGAGGGACGCGGGCTGGTGCCGCCGGGCTTTGGTGGCTCCGGTGCGGCACCGTCGCCGGGTGCACCATCGACCGGGGCCAAGGGCCGGATCTTGGGCGCCACTGCGGCTTCACCCATGCCGCCCGGCGCACTGTCGGGGCGCCCGCCGGGTGTTGGGCTCACGCCGGTGCCCGCCACGGGCGACGGGAACGCCATGCCCTGGCCGTTCTCGCGTGCGTAGATCGCGATGACGCGGGTGATCGGCACGAGGATCTCACGCGCGGTGCCTGCAAACCTGGCCTTGAACTCGATGAAATCGTTGCCCAGCTTCAATGCACTGGTGGCATCGAAGCTGATGTTCAACACGATCTCGCCGTCCTTCACGTACTCACGCGGCACCTGCACGGACTCATCGACCAGCACAGCGACATAGGGCGTGAAACCGTTGTCGGTGCACCATTCGTATAGAGCCCGTATCAGGTAGGGTCGGGTGGAGGTGGAATCGAGCGCGTTCATGCCATGTGGGCCCTGCTGCTTACTTGCGCATGACCTTTTCGGACGGTGTCAGCGCCTCGATGTAGGCGGGGCGCGAGAAGATGCGCTCGGCGTACTTCAGCAGCGGTGCAGCGTTCTTGCTGAGATCGATGCCATAGAAGTCCAGGCGCCACAGCAGCGGCGCGATGGCCACGTCGAGCATCGAGAAGTTCTCGCCCAGCATGTACTTGTTCTTCAGGAACACGGGGGCCAACTGCGTCAGGCGGTCGCGGATGTGGGCGCGGGCCTTTTCCAGCGCCTTTTCGTTGCCCTTGGAGGCACGCGATTCCAACAGGCCCACGTGCACGAACAGTTCCTTCTCGAAATTCAGCAGGAACAGGCGCACGCGGGCGCGGTCGACCGGGTCGCCGGGCATCAACTGCGGATGCGGAAAGCGCTCGTCGATGTACTCGTTGATGATGTTCGACTCATACAAAATCAAGTCGCGCTCGACCAGGATGGGCACCTGGCCATACGGATTCATCACACTGATGTCTTCTGGCTTGTTGTAGAGATCGACGTCGCGAATTTCGAAGTCCATGCCCTTCTCGAACAAGACAAAGCGGCAGCGGTGGGAGAAGGGGCAGGTCGTTCCCGAGTACAAGACCATCATGAGCAAACACTCCTAAAAATCAAAAAGAGTGGGCTGCGTCACACGCACCCACTCTGCGGATGCCCGGGCCTCTGGCCCGGGCCGATTGCGCGCTACTTGACGTCTTTCCAGAACGCCGCATTCAGCCGCCACGCGATGACAGTGAACACCCCGAGGAACAACAGCACCCACACGCCGATGCGAACACGGGTGTTCTGCGCCGGCTCGGCCATCCAGGCCATGAAGCTGACCAGATCGCCCATCGCCTGGTCATATTGCAGCGGCGTCATGGTGCCGGGCGTGATCTGCTCCCAGCCCTTCAACACTTGCGTGGGTTGACCGTGGCTCTGGACCTCCTCATAGATCGGACGGCGCTCGCCTTGCAACTGCCACAGCACATGCGGCATGCCCACGTTCGGGAAGGCCAGGTTGTTCCAACCCGTCGCCTTGGTGTCGTCGCGGTAATAAGTGCGCAGGTAGGTGTAGACGTAATCCGCACCGCTGCCACCAGGACCAGAACGCGAACGCGTCATCAAGGTCAGGTCGGGCGGGTTGGCGCCGAACCATTCCTTGGCCATTTGCGGATCGATGGCAGCCTTCATGGTGTCGCCGACTTTTTCGGTCGTGAACAGCAGGTTGTCCTTGATCTGCTGCTCGGTCAGGCCAATGTCGCGCAAGCGGTTGAAGCGCATGAAAGCCGCAGAGTGGCAATTCAGGCAGTAGTTGACGAAGAGCTTGGCGCCGTTTTGCAGCGCGGCCATGTCGTTCGTCTTGACGGGCGCCTTGTCCCAGGCCATGCCGCCGCCGGCAGCATGCGCGCCAGCGATCAAACCGAACGAGAGAAACAGGCCCGCGAGAAAACCGTGGATATTTTTTTTCATGGTCAGCAAGCGGCTCAGTGCGGCGTGAACGTCAGGCGGTCGGGCACGGGCTTGGGATCACCCAGGCGGCTCCACCATGGCATCAGCAGGAAAAAGCCGAAATAGAACAAGGTGCCGACTTGCGACACACGCTCGCCGATCGGCGACGGTGCCTGCACGCCCAGATACCCGAGCACCAGGAAGTTCACGACGAACACGCCGTACACATACTTGTGCCAGTCGGGGCGGTAGCGGATCGACTTGACCGGGCTGTAGTCCAGCCAGGGCAGGAAGAACAGGATGATCACAGCGCCACCCATCACCACGACGCCCCAGAACTTCGCATCGATGGCCATCATCATGGCGACCGCCACGACGGCAGCGACCACGATGGCGCCCTTGACGAGGCCCGGCAGGCGCAGCTTGGCCACCATCAGGCCGGCACCCAGCACCACGCAGGCCATGAGCACATACATCATCTCGCTGTTGACCGCGCGCAGCATCGAATAGAACGGCGTGAAGTACCACACCGGTGCGATGTGCAACGGCGTCTTCAGCGGATCGGCCGGGATGAAGTTGTTGTACTCCAGGAAGTACCCGCCGAACTCGGGCGCGAAGAAGATGATCGCGGTGAACGCCATCAGGAACACGCCGACTCCCAGGATGTCATGCACCGAGTAGTAGGGGTGGAAGGGAATCCCGTCCAGCGGATGGCCGTTGGCATCCTTGGGGGCGTTCGGGCCCTTGATCTCGATGCCGTCGGGGTTGTTCGAGCCCACTTCGTGCAGCGCAATGATGTGCGCTGCCACCAAGCCGAGCAGCACCAGTGGCACGGCAATGACGTGGAAGCTGAAGAAGCGGTTCAACGTGGCGTCGCCGACCACGTAGTCACCACGGATCAGCAGCGCCAGATCCGGGCCGATGAACGGGATGGCGGCGAACAGGTTCACGATGACCTGGGCACCCCAATAGGACATCTGACCCCAGGGCAGCAGATAACCCATGAAGGCTTCGGCCATCAGGCACAGGAAGATCGCACAACCGAAAATCCAGACCAGCTCGCGCGGCTTGCGGTAGGACCCATACAGCAGACCGCGGAACATGTGCAGGTACACGACCACGAAGAATGCCGATGCGCCTGTGGAGTGCATGTAGCGGATCAGCCAGCCCCAGGGCACATCCCGCATGATGTACTCGACCGATGCGAACGCCAGGGCCGCGTCGGGCTTGTAATGCATCACCAGGAAGATGCCGGTGACGATCTGGATCACCAGCACCAGCATCGCCAGCGAGCCGAAGAAGTACCAGAAGTTGAAGTTCTTCGGCGCGTAGTACTCGGAGAGATGCTCCTTGTACAGCTTGGACGCGGGGAAGCGGTTGTCGACCCAGTTCAGCAGCTTGGCGCTGATCGGGGCATTCGGATTGATCTCGTTGAACTGTGCCATGTCGCGTCTCAAGCCTTCTTGTCTTCGCCGATCAGAAGGCGGGTGTCGGACAGGTACATGTGCGGCGGCACCTCGAGGTTGTCGGGCGCCGGCTTGTTGCTGAACACGCGCCCGGCCATGTCGAAGGTCGAGCCATGGCAAGGACACAGGAAGCCACCGGCCCAATCGTCGGGCAGCGATGGCTGCGCTCCGGGCTGGAACTTGTCCACCGGAGAACAACCCAGGTGCGTGCAGATACCGACGACGACCAGCAGTTCAGGCTTGATCGAACGGCCTTCGTTGCGCGCGTACTCAGGCGTCAGTTCGGCGGGCTTGCGCTCGGACTTGGGGTCCGCCAATTGCTGGTCGAACTTTGGCAGCTCAGCCAATTGTTCGGGCGTGCGCCTGATGATCCACACCGGCTTGCCACGCCATTCGACGGTGACCTTCTCGCCGGGCTTAAGCGCCGAGATGTCAACCTCGACCGCAGCGCCAGCGGCCTTGGCGCGCTCGGAAGGCTGAAAGGTGCTCACAAAGGGCACGGCGACTGCAACGCCACCGACGGCCCCCGCGCAACCGGAGGCGATCAGCCATGTCCGTTTGCTGCGGTCGACTGGAATGTCACTCATGGGGTTCCTCAAACAACATCTCTTATTGGAGTCAACCAAAGATTGTAGCGGACCGACTTCCGCATTCTTGCCAGCCGCGCAAGCGTGCAAATGGTCACAGCGGCTCCGATTCTTGAAGCGAGAATGCACGCCGCTGATTACTAAACGAGGGGGGTGGCTTCATGGGAATGGTGCAGGAATTCCGGGAATTTGCCGTCAAGGGCAACGTGATCGATCTGGCCGTCGGTGTGATCATCGGCGGTGCGTTCGGCAAGATCGTCGATTCGATGGTGGCGGACTTGATCATGCCGGTCATCGGGATGGTCTTTGGCAAGCTTGATTTTTCGAATCTGTTCGTGGTGCTCGGCACGGCGCCGCCCGGTGTTCCCATGACGCTGGATGCGTTGCGCAAGGCGGGCGTTCCGGTGCTGGCTTACGGCAACTTCATCACCATTGCGGTGAACTTCATCATCCTGGCGTTCATCATCTTCATGATGATCAAGCAGATCAATCGTCTAAAGCGCGAGGAGCCAGCACCGCCGCCGGCAACCGCACCCGAAGACATCGTGCTGTTGCGCGAAATCCGCGACAGCCTGAAGCGGCCCTGAGCCTGCGCGCAGCGCGTCAGTTGCCGGCCAGCTGACGCGCGATCCGCAAGGCTTGGATGAGGCTGCGCGCATCGGCGCGGCCCTGACCGGCGATGTCGAAGGCCGTGCCATGGTCGGGGCTGGTGCGCACCAGGGGCAGACCCAGCGTCACGTTGACGCCCTGCTCCACGCCCATGTATTTGACGGGGATGAGGCCCTGGTCGTGGTACATGGCCACGACGACGTCGAATTCGCCGACCCGGCCATCCTTGGCGCGGGCCCGCATGAAGACCGTGTCCGGTGCGAACGGGCCGAGGGCTGCAATGCCTTCGGCGCACGCGCCTGCAATGGCCGGCGCGATGATGTCGATCTCCTCGCGCCCAAACAACCCACCTTCGCCCGCATGCGGATTGAGACCGGCCACGGCGATGCGCGGTGCACGCCCCAAGACCGATTGCAGCGATGCATGGGTGATGCGCAAGGTCTGCAGCACGTTGGCGTAGGTGACCGCGTCGATCGCATCGCGCAGGGCCACGTGGATGCTGACCAGCACCGTGCGCAGGTCCGGGTTGGCCAGCATCATGCGCACCGGAACGTCGGCTACGGGGCGCCGCAAGTGCGCCGCCGCTTCAGCCTGCAGCAACTCCGTGTGGCCGGGATAAGGGACGCCTGCCGCAGCGAGAGCCTCCTTGTGCAGCGGCGCTGTCACCAGCGCTGCGATCTCGCCCCGCAACGCTGCGCGCGCACCCCACACGACGCACTCGGCGGCCAGGCGCCCTGCCGCCGCACTGACGGCCCCGATCGCGATGGCCGGGGCATCGGCGCCAGGCTGCAGCACCGGCATGCAGCGCGGCGGCACGTCTCCGAGGTCCTGCACGGACTCGATCTGCGCCACCGGCATCGCGACGCCGCCGCACAGGGCAACGGCCCTGCGCATAACGGCGATGTCGCCCACCACGAAGCTCGCACGCGTGGCGTGTGGCGCCTCGCGAAAGGCGCGGGCGATGATTTCCGGGCCGATGCCTGCGGCATCGCCCATGCTGATGGCGATCGGTGGCAGGTTCATCAGGCGGGGTTGTCGATGTCGATGAACTGGTGTTCGATACCCAGCGCGCTGGCCACATAGGCGCCGACGGCCGGCGCACCATAGCGCTCGGTCGCATGGTGTCCACAGGCCAGGAAGGCCACGCCGCATTCCCGGGCCAGGTGGGCCTGCGGCTCAGAAATCTCGCCCGTGATGAACGCATCTGCGCCGGCGGCAATGGCCGCCTCGAAGTAGCCTTGAGCGCCGCCCGTGCACCAGGCGACGCGCCGCACCGGGCCCCGCCCCGGGTCGACCAAGGTCACAGCGCGGCCCAGCCGCTGCTCGACCCGGTGCGCCAGATCGCACGCAGCGGCGAACGGCTCGCCATCCGCAGGCTCACCGAGGAAACCCAGATCCTGTTCGCCGAACCGCTGCTCCAGCGGCGTCAGCCCCAGCACGCGTCCCAGCTGCGCGTTGTTGCCCAGCTCGGCGTGGGCATCGAGCGGCAGGTGGTAGGCCAGCAGATTGATGTCGTGCGCCAGCAGCAACGCGAGGCGCTGCTTCATCCAGCCGGTGACAGTCCCGCTCTGACCGCGCCAGAACAGGCCGTGGTGCACCAGCATCGCATCGGCACCCGCGGTGATGGCGGCCTCGATCAGCGCCCGGCTGGCGGTGACCCCGGAGACCAGGCGGCGGATCTCGGTGCGGCCCTCCACCTGCAACCCGTTGGGCCCGTAGTCCTTGAATTGCGCAGGGTGCAGCAAGGCGTCCAGCGCGGCGAGCAACGTCGGGCGATCGGTCATGGGGCCTGTGAAGGTGTTCGAGGTTTGAAAGACAATTGAGGCATGAAGCGATTCTGGCTGCTCTTCTCCCAATCCGTCACTGTGCTGCTCGCAGCGTACTTCGTGGTCGCCACGCTGAAGCCCGAGTGGCTGAACCAGCGCACAACGCGTGGGGGCACGGTGTCCCTGATCGAAGCGGCGACCGCGCCGCCAGGCAACATTCCGGCGGGCAGCTTCAGCGCGGCCGCCAAGCGCGCATCGCCCGCTGTCGTCAGCATCAACACCAGCAAGGCGACACGACACCCGCAGAGCAACGACCCGTGGTTTCGATTTTTCTTCGGCGACCGTGGCGGTGAGTCCCAGGCCGGTTTGGGAAGTGGCGTGATCGTGAGCCCCGACGGCTACATCCTCACCAACAACCATGTGGTCGAAGGTGCGGATGCGATCGAGGTCATCCTGAACGATGCGCGGCGCGCCCAGGCCCAGGTCATCGGCACCGACCCGGACACCGACCTCGCCATCCTGAAGATCGCGCTGGACAAGCTGCCTGTCATGGTGCTGGGCAGCTCGGATGCTCTGCAGGTGGGCGACCAGGTGCTGGCCATCGGCAACCCCTTCGGCGTCGGCCAGACCGTCACGAGCGGCATCGTCAGTGCGCTGGGGCGCAACCAGCTGGGCATCAACACGTTCGAGAACTTCATCCAGACCGATGCCGCGATCAACCCCGGCAATTCCGGCGGCGCGCTGGTGGACATATCGGGCAACCTGATGGGCATCAACACGGCGATCTACTCGCGCTCTGGCGGCAGCATGGGCATCGGCTTCGCGATCCCGACCTCGACGGCCAAGCTGGTGCTGGAAGGTATCGTGCGCGACGGCCAGGTCACGCGTGGCTGGATCGGCGTCGAACCCAACGACCTGTCGCCCGAGCTGGCGGAGACGTTCGGCGTCAAGGCCAGGGCGGGCGTGATCATCACCGGCGTGCTGCAGAACGGCCCGGCCGCGCAGGCCGGCATCCGGCCGGGCGATGTCATCATTGACGTGGCGGGCAAGCCGGTGGGCAATGTGTCGGAACTGCTGACCAGCGTGGCCACCCTGAAGCCGGGTACGGCCTCGGCTTTTGCAGTGCTGCGCCGCGACGACACGCTCAAGATCGATGTGACACCCGGCGTACGGCCGAAGCCGCGCCGCGCCGGGCAATAGAGCTGCCGCTCAGGTGCCCGACGAAGGGGTGTTTTCTTCCTCGGGCGCACGGCTGTACTTCACGAAGAAGCGCGCGCCCCAGATGCCCGCCTCGTACAGGATGCACATCGGCACGGCCAGTGCCAGCTGCGAGATCACGTCAGGTGGCGTGACCACCGCTGAAATCACGAACGCCAGCACGATGAAGTAGCCTCGAAAGCTCTTGAGCTTCTCGATCGTGACCATTTCCGTGCGCACCAGCAGCATCACGACGATGGGCACCTGGAACGCCAGACCAAAGGCCAGGTACAGGCCCAGGATTGCCTCGACATACGACGCGATGTCCGGCGTCGCATTCACGCTCTCCGGCGTCACGGCCTGGATGAACGCGAACATCTTGTCGAGCACGAAGAACTGCACGAAGGCGATGCCGATATAGGCCAGAGCGCTACCGAATGTGATCAGCGGCACGGCCAGGCGCTTCTCGTGCGAGTACAGGCCGGGCGCCACGAAGGCCCAGATCTGGTACATCAGCCACGGCAGTGACAGCAGCACCCCGGCCATCATCAGCACTTTGAGCGGCACGAAGAATGGCGAAAACACACCGACGGCAATCAGCTTGGCGCCAGGCGGCATGTGGGCCCGGATGGGATGCGCAATGATGTCGATCAGGCCGCTGGGTGACGGCCAGATGGCTAGCGCCGCCATGCAGACGCCCAAGCCGATCAGGCAATAGACCAGCCGGTTGCGCAGCTCCATGAGGTGCTGCACGAACGGCTGTTCGGTGCCGGCGAGTTCGTCTTCCTTGGTGTTCGGATCAGGCATGGTGCTAGCAGAAGGGGCGACGGACTCGCCGTAGCCGAAGCCTGGCGCGAGACGCGGTCAATTGAATTTTTGTGGGCGAAACCGGGCCACGCGCGCCGCGCCTGAAAGCGCCTTGGTGCGCACGCCGGCCCGGGCCTTGTACCACTGCGGCATGGCGCCCTGCTTGACGCGCCAGTGTTTCTTGGGGTGCTTGTATTCCGGGTAGCGCGCGAAGCTTTCGCCCGTCGTGCTCGTCGTGCTCGTCGTGCTCGTCGTGCCCGAGTCGTCGGACGTGATGCCGCTGGTGGTGGCGGCCCAGTCCTTCTCGAAATCGCTGGTGGCAGTGTGCACGGAGCTCTGGACGTCGCGCGCAGCCCCTTCCACCGTCTCCTTCATTTTCTTGAGTTCGTCCAGCTCCATCGAGCGGTTGACCTCGGCCTTGACGTCGGCCACATAGCGCTGCGCCTTGCCCAGCAAGGCGCCCACGGTACGCGCGACACGCGGCAGCTTCTCGGGCCCGATGACGATCAACGCCACCGCGCCGATCAGCGCCATCTTGGAGATGCCGAGATCGATCACAGCGTGGGGCTCAAGACTTGGTCTTGGCTTCGACGTCGATCGTCGACTTGTCGGCCGCAACCGGGGCGGTGCCCACCTGCGCGGTGGCGGCGGTCTTATCGTCGGCACTGGCCGATCCGTCCTTCATGCCGTCCTTGAAACCTTTGACAGCCCCGCCCAAGTCCCCGCCCATGTTCTTGAGCTTCTTGGTACCGAACACCATCACCACGATCAACAGCACGATCAGCCAGTGCCAGATGGAAAAAGAACCCATGGAATTGCTCCTAACGAATTGCGTCGAATTTTAGTCGGCGGGATGAACCAGTCCCGACACAAGGCCAATGGCCGGCTGGACGCCTAGCCGCGCGCCCATGGGCGGGGCCCGCCCATCACGTGCATGTGCAGGTGGTGGACTTCCTGGCCGCCTTCCTCACCAGTATTCACCACGGTGCGGAAGCCACCGTCCGGGTAGGGATTGCAGCCCTCCTGCAGGGCCAACTGCGGAGCCAACAGCATCATGCGCCCCATCAGCTCGGCGTGATAGGGCGTGAGCTGCGCCATCGACGCAATGTGATGCCGGGGCACGATCAGGAAGTGGATGGGGGCGGCGGGGCGGATGTCGTGAAAGGCGAAAAAATCCTCGTCTTCGTGCACCTTGCGGGACGGGATCTTGCCCTGGACGATCTTGCAGAACAGGCAGTCGGGATCGTGCATGGTGCGGCTCAGCGTGACAGACCGACGGGGCGGTTGGCATTCATATCGACCATGCCACGCACGATGCGGTAGAGGAACCAGATGGAGATCACCAGCCAGGCGATGGCGCCAGGCAGGTACAGCAGGAAGAACAGCGGCAGCGTGACCACATACAACACGCCGGCCCACAGAACGGATCGGATGCGCCAGGAGAAATGGCTGGCCTGCCAGGTGCCTTCGGCCTCCGACTTCTTCACCAGGTCGATGACCAGCGCGATGATCAGCAGCGCGATGCTGGGCTGCGCCGACGGCACGACCGCCGCCACCGCGACGACCAGATGCAGCAGGTAGCTGATCCAGCCGACCGTCTTCAGGCCCTGCGCCTTGTCGTTGTCCACCACTTCGATATCGGTAATGTCAGCCACGGGCTTCTCCTTCGCGCGCAACAGCCTTGCGCAATGCTTTTTCCTCGATGCCACTGGTGCCCTCACGGCGCAGCAGCTCGGCGATCACCTGCTGTGGGCCGCACCCATAGTGCGCCAGCGCCACCAGGGAATGGAACCACAGGTCGGCCACTTCGCCAACCAGCTTGGCGCGCAGCATCTCGGCGTCGGCCTGGCCGGCGTCGATGTCTTTGGCGGCCATGACGACCTCGGTCGCCTCCTCGCCGATCTTCTTCAGGAACGCGTCCGGTCCCTTGTGGAGCAGGCGCGCTACGTAACTGGTCTGCGCGTCACCGCCGGCCGCAGGCTTGCGGCTTTCGATGACAGCGGCAAGGCGCGCCAGAGCGTCTTGGGAATCTAGGGGCATGGCCGTCATTTGTAGATGGATTCCGGATCTTTCAAGACCGGATCGACGGACTGCCAATGGCCCTGGCCCTCGGCGCTCGCTTCGAGCTTCTGAAAAAAACAGCTGTGGCGGCCGGTGTGGCACGCGATGCCGGGCGCATGGCCGAGCTGTGTCACCTTCAGCAGAACGACGTCGGCATCGCAATCGAGCCGGATGTCGTGCACCGTCTGCACATGGCCGGACTCTTCACCCTTGAACCAGAGCTTGCCGCGCGAGCGGCTGAAGTAAACCGCACGCTGCAGCTCGAAGGTCTTTTGCAGGGCCTCGCGGTTCATCCAGGCCAACATCAGCACGTCACCGCTCGAGGCCTCCTGCGCAATCGCCGGCACCAGGCCCTGGGCATCCCACTTCACATCATCCAACCAGTTCATGGCCGGATTCTCGGTCATCGCCCGGCGCCGACGAAGCCACTACAGACGCACGGGGATGCCGCGCCCTGCCATGCAAGCCTTTGCCTGCCCGATCGTGAACTCACCGTAGTGGAAGATGCTGGCAGCCAGCACGGCGTCGGCGCCGCCCGCCTGCACGCCGTCTGCCAGATGGTCGAGCGTGCCGACGCCACCTGACGCGATCACGGGTACGTTCACCGCATCGCTCACGGCACGGGTCAATGCCAGGTCGAAGCCGGATTTGGTGCCGTCACGGTCCATGCTGGTCAGCAGGATCTCGCCGGCACCGCGTGCCGCCATGTGCCGGGCCCATTCGATGGCATCCAGGCCGGTGTTCTTGCGGCCGCCATGGCTGTAGACGTCCCAACCCGGGCCGCGGGCCTGGGCATCCGCCTCGCTGCGGCGCTTGGCGTCGATCGCCACAACGATGCACTGCGCGCCGTACTTGGCCGACGCGTCGGAAATGACATCGGGGTTGGCGATCGCTGCGGAGTTGAAGCTGGTCTTGTCGGCGCCGGAATTCAGCAGCCGGCGGACATCGTCGACGGTGCGCACGCCGCCGCCCACCGTCAGCGGAATGAAGACCTGCGACGCCACCGCCTCGATGATGTGCAGGATCAGGTCGCGGTTGTCGCTGGTGGCGGTGATGTCCAGAAACGTCAGCTCGTCCGCCCCCTGATCGTTGTAGCGCGCGGCGATCTCCACCGGGTCGCCGGCATCGCGCAACTCGACGAAATTGACGCCCTTGACGACGCGGCCGCCGGTCACGTCCAGGCAGGGGATGATGCGTTTGGCCAGCATGTGGGTCGGTGTGTCGCGAAAGAGAGTTGGATCAGGCCAGAGCGAGATGCTGCCAGCCCGACCAGGACGCCCCCGGCGCCAGCGTCAGCGGTGGCTCGACCTGCGCAGCTTCCACGCAGAGCATCTGCGCAAAGCCGTCGGCAGGCATGTCGGCCAGGCGCTTGGCCGGGCCTGGATTCCAGACCACGGTGTCGGCGAAGGCGGGGCTTTGGCTGATGTGCAGCGTTGACGCACCGTCGCGCAACACCAGCGGCGCGCTCGCGGCGAGGAACACGCGGTCGAACTCCCCGTCGAAGCGGACCGCCCCGGCATGGGTGGTGCGCGTATCGGCGAGTGCATCCCAGCAGGCTTGGCCGTCCAGGCCGTCGAGCCGCACGGCGCCGATGTCGCTCACGCGCAAGTAGGTGTGCAAAGCCCCGGTGAACGACCAGGCCGTGTCGCCCGTGTTGCGCGCTGACAGATCGATCTGCAAATGGGCGGGCCCGAGTGTCAGCCGCAGGTCGAACTGGAAGCCGGCCGGCCAGATGGCCTGGCTGGCGGGCCCGCTCACGAGTTGCAGGTCGAGCACCGCATCGCCGCTGGCCGCATCACGCGTCATGGGCCCCGGCGTCCACGCCAGATTGCGCGCAAAGCCATGCTTGGGCAACGGCCCGCGCTCGTTGAACTGCGGAAAGCACACCGGCACGCCGCCGCGGATCGCGCCCCGGCCGTCAAAGATGGCCTTGGGGCTCAAGTACAGGCGCTCCTGCCCACCGCCGATCCAAGACAGCACATGCGCGCCGTGCAGCGCCACCAGCACGCTGTCCTGCGGCCCCCACTGCAGTCGCAGGCAGGGTTGGCCCTCGAAACGCTCCTCGGTCGCCGTGCAATCAGGCATTGCCGAACTGGTCGGCGCGCTCCTGGGCGCTGGCGAAGTCGAGGTCGCCGGTGTAGATGGCCCGGCCGCAGATCACGCCCTCGATGCCTTCGTATTGGACTTCGCAGAGCTTGTCGATGTCGCCGATGTTGGACAGGCCGCCGGACGCGATCACCGGCGTCGTGAGCGCCTGGGCCAGCTTGACGGTGGCTTCGATGTTGATGCCGGTCAGCATGCCGTCGCGGCCGATGTCGGTGTAGATGAAGGACTCGACGCCGTAGTCCTCGAACTTCTTGGCCAGATCGATGACTTCGTGGCCCGTCAGCTTGCTCCAACCGTCGGTGGCGACCTTGCCGTCCTTGGCGTCCAGGCCCACGATGATGTGGCCACCGAAGGCCGTGCAGGCGTCGTGCAGGAAGCCGGGGTTCTTCACAGCTGCCGTGCCGATGATCACGTAGCGCAGGCCGGCGTCCAGGTAGCGCTCGATTGTGTCCAGGTCGCGAATGCCGCCGCCCAACTGCACATCGATCTCGCCGCCCACTTCCTTGAGGATGCGGCGGATCGCCATTTCGTTCTTGGGCTTGCCGGCAAAAGCGCCGTTCAAGTCGACCAGGTGCAGCCTGCGGGCACCGCGGTCGACCCAGGTCCGCGCCATCTCGGCGGGGTCTTCGCTGAAGATCGTCGACTGTTCCATGTCGCCTTGCTTGAGGCGCACGCACTGACCGTCTTTCAAATCGATCGCTGGAATAAGGAGCATGGTGCTGTGGACAGCCGGATGGAAAAAGGGTGGGGAATCAGGGATTCCAGTGGAGGAAGTTGCGATACAGCGCCAAGCCGTGCGCTGCACTCTTCTCCGGATGGAACTGGGTGGCAAAAATATTATCGCGCGCCAAGGCAGCGGTAAAGCTTGCGCCGTAGTCCGTCAAGCCCGCGCTGTGGCGCGCATCCGACGGCCGCGCATAAAAACTGTGGACGAAGTAGAAGTAGCTGTCGTCCGGCACCCCTGCCCATACCGGATGCCGCCGGCCGTCGTGCACCTGCTGGGTCACGCGGTTCCAGCCCATTTGCGGCACCTTGAAGCGACTGCCGTCGGCCTGGATCTGGTCATCGAGGCGAAAGCGCAGGCAGTTGCCAGCGAACAGGCCCAGCCCGGGCGTGTCCTGCTCCTCGCTGTGCTCCAGCAGCATCTGCATGCCGACACACACGCCCATCAACGGCTTGCTGGCTGCGGCCTCCAGCACGGCCTCCTGCAGCCCCGACTCGCGCAGTTCGCGCATGCACTCGCGCATGGCGCCCTGGCCCGGCAGCACGATGCGGTCGGCGGCACGCACCTCCTCGGGCCGCGAAGTGACGATGACCTTCGCATCCGTGCCCTGCGCCACGTGCATCACCGCTTGCGACACCGAACGCAGGTTGCCCATGCCGTAGTCGACGACGGCGATCAGTCTGGCCACGGTCTACAAACTCCCCTTGGTGGACGGAATCACGCCGGCAGCGCGTGGATCGATCGCCATCGCCATGCGCAGCGCACGGCCAAACGCCTTGAACACCGTTTCGCACTGGTGGTGCGCGTTGATGCCCTTCAGGTTGTCGATGTGCAGCGACACCAGCGCATGGTTCACGAAACCCTGGAAGAACTCGTAGGTGAGCTGGGTATCGAAGCCGCCGATCGCGCCACTGGTGAACGGGATGTGCAGGTGCAGGCCCGGGCGGCCCGAAAAATCGACCACCACGCGCGACAGCGCCTCGTCGAGCGGCACATAGCTGTGGCCGTAGCGCACCAAGCCCTTTTTGTCGCCGACGGCCTTGGCCACGGCCATGCCCAGCGTGATGCCGACGTCTTCCACCGTGTGGTGTCCGTCGATGTGCAGGTCGCCCTCGCACGCGATGTCCAGATCGATCAGCCCATGGCGCGCCACCTGGTCCAGCATGTGGTCGAAGAAGCCGATGCCTGTGGAGAGCTTGGCCTGGCCAGTGCCGTCCAGGTTCACGCGCACCGTGATCTTGGTCTCGGCGGTGTTGCGGCTGACTTCGGCAATGCGGGCCGAAGAGGCCAGGGGGGTGGGGGCTTGGGTCATAGGGAGCTCTGCAGCGCCTGCAGCATCTGCGCGTTCTCGTGGGCCGTGCCGACGGTCAGGCGCAGGCAGTTCGCCAGCAGCGGATGCATTTTAGAAACGTTCTTTACCAGCACGCCGCGCGCACGCATGCCCTCGAACACGGCCTGGGCATGCCCGCTTTCGCCGGGGACGCGCACCAGCACCATGTTGGCGTCGCTGTTCCAGACCTTCAGGCCGGGGATGGCGCGCAGGGCCACCAGCAACGCGTCGCGCTGCGCACGCAGGTCGCTTGCCTGCTCGGCGAAGACCTCGGCATGCTCCAGCGCGAACAGCGCGCATTCGGCGTTCAGCACGCTGATGTTGTAGGGCGGGCGCACCTTGTCGATCTGCGCGATCAGCGCGGCCGGCCCCATCATGTAGCCCAGCCGGACGCCTGCGAGGCCGAACTTGCTGAGTGTGCGCATCAGCAGCACATGCGGGTGACGCGCCACGCGGTCGATGTAACTGCGGCTGGCGAAGGGCTGGTAGGCCTCGTCCATCACCACGATACCGGGCGCGGCCTGCACGATGCGCTCGATCGCCGCGTCGTCCCACAGGTTGGCCGTGGGGTTGTTCGGGTAGGCCAGGTACACGATGGACGGCTGGTGCTCGGCGATGGCGGCGAGCATGGCGGCTTCGTCCAGCTCGAAATCGGCCGTCAGGGGCACGCCGACAAATCGCAGGCCCTGCAGTTGGGCGCTCATGGCGTACATCACGAAGCCCGGCACCGGCGCGACGATGGTGGCGCCGGGCACATCGAAGGCCATGGCGATCAGCGAGATCAGCTCGTCTGAGCCGTTGCCCAGCATGAGGTCGAAGCCTGCGGGCATTTGCGCGTAGTCGGCCAGCGCGCGGCGCAGGTCGTCCAGCCGGGCGCCGGGGTAGCGGTTCAGGGCCACGGCGCCCAGACGCTGGCCAAGCTCGGTCTGCAACTGCGCAGAGAGCCGGTGCGGGTTCTCCATCGCGTCCATCTTCAAGAGGCCGGTGGAGTCCTGCACCGCATAGGCGTGCATGGACTGCACGTCCTGGCGGATCAAGGGCGCGAGGCGGGGGTTCAAGGCTTGCTCAGTCATTCGGAACGCATGCGCATTTCTGCCGCGCGGGCATGGGCCTGCAGGCCTTCGCCATGCGCCAGCACCGAGGCGATGCCGCCCAGGGCCTGCGCGCCAGCAGCGCTGACCTCGATCAGGCTGCTGCGCTTTTGGAAGTCGTAGACGCCCAGCGGGCTGGAGAAGCGCGCCGTGCCCGAGGTGGGCAGCACGTGGTTGGGGCCGGCGCAGTAGTCGCCCAGGCTTTCGCTGGTGTAGGCGCCCAGGAAGATGGCGCCAGCGTGCTTGAGCAGCGGCTCCCAGCGGTGGGGGTCGCTGCTGCTGACCTCCAGGTGCTCGGGCGCGATGCGGTTGCTGATGGCGCAGGCCTCTTCCATGCTGCGCGTGTGGATCAGCGCGCCGCGGCCGTTCAGGCTGGCGGCGATGATGGCCGCGCGGGGCATCTGGGGCAGCAGGCGGTCGATCGCCTCTTGCACCTGCTCGATGTAGGCCGCGTCGGGGCACAGCAGGATGCTCTGCGCCAGCTCGTCGTGCTCGGCCTGGCTGAACAGGTCCATGGCCACCCAGTCGGCCGGCGTGCTGCCGTCGGCCAGCACCAGGATCTCGCTGGGGCCGGCGATCATGTCGATGCCCACTGTGCCGAACACGCGGCGCTTGGCGGCGGCCACGTAAGCGTTGCCGGGGCCGGTGATCTTGTCGACGGCCGGAATGCTGGCGGTGCCGTATGCCAAAGCGCCCACGGCCTGGGCGCCGCCGATGGTGAAGGCGCGGGCGACGCCGGCCACATGGGCGGCGGCCAACACCAGCACGTTGCGTTCGCCCTTGGTGGCAGCCTCCAGGCCGCTGCCGCCGGTCGCAACACTGCCCTTGGCGGGCGTAGGCACCACCATGATGATCTCTTGCACGCCCGCCACATGCGCGGGAATGGCGTTCATCAGCAGGCTGGACGGGTACGCTGCCTTGCCGCCCGGCACATAGATGCCGACGCGGTCCAGCGGTGTCACCTTCTGGCCCAGCAACGTGCCGTCGGCATCGCGGTAGCTCCAGCTCTCGCCGCTGGCCTTCTTCTGCGCCTCGTGGTAGGCGCGGACACGCTCGGCAGCCGCGCGCAGGGCGTCACGCTGGTCGGTGGGCAGGGCATCGAAGGCTTGCTTGAAGTCCGATTGCGTCAGCTCCAGCTCGGCCACGGACGCCGCCGCCAGCCCGTCGAAGCGTGCCGTGTAGTCCAGCACGGCTGCATCGCCGCGGGCCTTCACATCGGCCAGGATCTCGGCCACGCGCTGCTCGATGGCGGCGTCGGTATCGGCAGACCAGTGCAGCCGCTTGCGGAACTGGGCTTCGAAGTCAGCGCTGGCAGTGGACAGGCGCAGGGGACGTGCGGACTCAGCCATTCACGGCCTTCCCGTTCTGCGCCTGGAGCAGCGCTGCGGCAAAGCCGTCGATGGTCTGGCGCAGCGCTGGCTTGCGCTTGAGGGCCGCCTGGTTGACCACCAGCCGCGCGCTGATGTCCATGATGGCCTCGACCTCGACCAGGTTGTTGGCCTTGAGCGTGTTGCCGGTGGACACCAGGTCGACGATGGCGTCGGCCAGGCCCGTCAGCGGCGCCAGCTCCATGCTGCCGTACAGCTTGATCAGGTCCACATGCACGCCCTTGGTGGCGAAGAACTCGCGCGCAATCGCCACGTACTTGGTGGCCACGCGCAGACGCGAACCCTGGCGCACGGCCGACGCATAGTCGAAATCCTTGCGCACGGCCACGCTGATGCGGCAGCGCGCGATGTCCAGGTCCAGCGGCTGGTACAGGCCCTGCCCGCCGTGCTCGATCAGCGTGTCGCGGCCGGTGATGCCGAGATCGGCACCGCCGTACTCCACGTACGTCGGCACGTCGGTGGCGCGCACCAGCACCACGCGCAGGTTGGGCTGGTTGGTGGCCAGGATCAGCTTGCGTGACGTCTCCGGGTCTTCCAGCACCTCGATGCCGGCAGCGCGCAAGAGCGGCAGCGTCTCGTCGAAGATGCGGCCCTTGGACAGGGCAAGTGTGATCATGCTTTCACCCGCTCGATGTCGGCGCCGATGCCGCGCAGCTTGGCCTCCATCTGGTCGTAGCCGCGGTCCAGGTGGTAGATGCGGTCCACCACCGTCTCGCCCTCGGCCACCAGGCCGGCGATGACCAGGCTGGCCGAGGCGCGCAGGTCGGTCGCCATCACGGTGGCACCCGACAGACGCGGCCCGCCTTCGATCATGGCCACCTTGCCGTCGATCTGGATGTTGGCGCCCAGCCGCACCAGCTCGTTCACGTGCATGAAGCGGTTCTCGAAGATCGTCTCGGTGACCTTGCTGGCGCCCTGCGCGATGCAGTTCAACGTCATGAACTGCGCCTGCATGTCGGTTGGAAAGCCGGGGTACTCGGTGGTGCGGAAGCTCTGCGCCTTGAGAAACTCGTACGCCGGCGCGTCGGCTTGCACGTGGATGCCGCCCTCGACCGCATTCACCCGCGCACCGGCGTCGCGCAGCTTGTCGATGACCGCGTCCAGGTGGTCGGCACGGCCATGGCGCAGCAGCACATCGCCACCGGTCGCCGCCACGGCGCACAGGAAGGTGCCGGCCTCGATGCGGTCGGCCACGACCTGGTGGTCACAACCGTGCAGCCGTTCGACACCTTCGATGACGATGCGGCGCGTGCCGTGGCCAGTGATGCGCGCGCCCATGGCGATCAGCATCTCGGCCAGATCGGGGATCTCGGGCTCCTGCGCGGCGTTCTCCAGCACCGTCGTGCCCTCGGCCAATGTGGCGGCCATCATGAGGTTCTCGGTGCCGGTGACGGTCACCATGTCGGTCGTGATGTGGGCGCCGTGCAGGCGCGTGCGGCCCTTGGCGAGCTTGGCCAGCATGTAGCCATGCTCGACCACGATCTCCGCACCCATGGCCTGCAGCCCCCTGATGTGCTGGTCCACCGGGCGTGAGCCGATGGCGCAGCCGCCTGGCAACGACACGGTGGCATGGCCGAAGCGCGCCAAAAGCGGCCCCAGCGCCAGCACGGAAGCGCGCATGGTCTTCACCAGCTCGTACGGCGCCTCGGGCGAAGACAGCGCGCGCGCGTCGATCGTCACGCGGTCTTCGGCATGGTCGACGGCCACGCCCATGTTGCGGATCAGCGCGAGCATGGTGTTGACGTCTTGCAACCGCGGCACGTTGGACAGGCGCACCGGCTCGTCCGTCAGCAAGGCGGCGCACAGCTCCGGCAGCGCCGCGTTCTTGGCGCCGGAAACACGCACCTCACCCGTCAGGCGGCGGCCGCCGCGAATCAGAAGTCTGTCCATCAAAACCTGCTTGAGAAATCGTGTCGGGGGCTGGCCTGCGCCAGCGAGATCGGCTTCAGCTCTGCGGCTGGCCCTGCGCCGCCCACTCGGCGGGCGTCAGCGTCTTCATCGACAAGGCGTGCACCTCGTCGTTGCGTATTTTCTCACCGAGCGTGGCATAGACCTGCTGGTGCCGCTGGATCGCTCGCCGGCCTTCGAAGGCGGGCGACACGATGGTGGCGTACCAGTGCCGGCCATCGCCCTGCACCTCGATGTGCTCGCAGGCAAGACCTGCGGCGATGATGGCTTGCAATTGTTCTGCGGTCATGACGAGTGAAACGAGTTGATCCGGCCGAGCGCCGGGCCGCCCCAAGCCGGCCGCGCCGCCCCCTTGCGGGCTGGCGCTGCACGACCGCAGGGAGTGAAAAGCTGGGGGGCCAACACCGTTAGCTCCGAATCTTGTAGCCGATGCGCAGCAGGTGGACGCTGATCGCACTGACCAGCACGAGCGCGGTGCCGACGATGCCCAGGCTGATCCACGGTGACACATCGCTGACGCCGAAGAAGCCATAGCGAAAGCCATCGATCATGTAGAAGAACGGATTCAGGTGGCTCACGGTCTGCCAGAACGGCGGCAGCGAATGGATGGAATAGAACACGCCGGACAGAAAGGTCATGGGCATGATGACGAAGTTCTGGAACGCCGCCATCTGGTCGAATTTCTCGGCCCACAGGCCGGCGATGATGCCCATCGCCCCGAGCAGCGCCGCGCCGAGCACCGCGAACACCACGATCCACAGCGGCGCCACCAGATGTACGCCGGTGAAGGCCACTGTCGCCAGGAACACGCCGAACCCCACCAGGACGCCACGCACGACGGACGAGCCCACGTAGGCGACGAACCAGCTCCAGTGCGACAGCGGGGTCAGCAGCACGAACACCAGGCTGCCCATGATCTTGCTCTGGATCAGCGAGGACGAGCTGTTGGCGAACGCGTTCTGCAGCACGCTCATCATGACCAAGCCTGGCACCAGGAAGGCGGTGTAGCCAATGGTGTCGTAGACCTTGACGTTGCCCTCCATCACGTGGCCGAAGATCAGCAGGTACAGCACAGCCGTCAGCACCGGCGCGGCCACGGTCTGAAAGCCCACCTTCCAGAAGCGCAGGATTTCCTTGTAGAACAGGGTTTGCCAGCCGGTCATCGCCATACCTCAGGCTACCAACGCCGCAGCCGCTGCTGGGCTGCGATCGGCCGCCATGACCTGCAGGAAGACGTCTTCCAGGTCGGCCTTGCGGATCTCCACATCCTCGACCGTGAGGCCAGCCTGGCGCACTGCCGCCAGGTACTGCTCGATCTCAAGCGCGCCATGCGCCGGCAATTGCACGATGCGGCCTGTGACGCGCGCGCTGGCAGCCAATGCTGCCGGCAGCTCACCATCGACCTTGAAGCGCAGCACATTGCTGGACGCCGACTTCAGCAGCGCGCTGGTGTCGTCCAGCGCCACCAGCCGGCCTTGCTTGAGCATGCCGATGCGGGTGCACAGGGCCTCGGCCTCTTCCAGATAGTGGGTGGTCAGCAGCACGGTGTGGCCCTGCTTGTTCAGGCGAGCGATGAATTGCCACAAGGTCTGGCGCAACTCCACGTCCACCCCGGCAGTGGGTTCATCCAGCACGATGACGGGCGGCCGGTGCACGAGCGCCTGGGCCACCAGCACGCGCCGCTTCATGCCACCAGAGAGCTGGCGCATGTTGGAATGCGCCTTGTCGGTCAGGCCCAGGCTTTCCAGCAGCTCGTCGATCCAGGCGTCGTTGTTGCGCACGCCGAAGTAGCCGGACTGGATGCGCAGCGCCTCGCGCACATTGAAAAAGGGGTCGAACACCAGTTCCTGAGGCACCACGCCCAGATGCCGGCGGGCGGCGGCATAGTCGGCCTGCACGTCGTGACCCTGCACCTTGACGTGACCACCGCTGGCCCGCGTCAGGCCCGCGAGGATGCTGATGAGCGTGGTCTTGCCGGCGCCGTTGGGGCCGAGCAGGCCGAAGAATTCGCCCTCGCGGATGTCAAAGCTGACGTTGTCGAGCGCTCGAAACGTGGCAGGTCCACCACGCGCGCTGGAATACGACTTGCTGACGGACTGAAACGAGATGGCTGGCATGGGCAACCGAGCATTCTAAAGCCCTGTCGTGCTCCTGGCAGGCAGGCGGGTCTCAGGGCTTGAGAGCCGGCTGATCTGGGCTCACCAAACTGCGCCTGGCAAGCTTTCAGGGGGCAGGCGCGGGCAGAAGCGCATCGACGCCATACAGCGCGGCCAATGCCCGCAGCCGCTCGGGCAGCCCGCGCACGGCGAAGTCACGGCCCAGGCTGAGGCTTTCGCGGCGGCACTGCATTAGCACCGCAAGCGCTGACGAGTCGAACTTGGCCAGCGCCGTGGCGTCCACCAGCACCGGCCCCTGCTGCGACGCCAGGCCTTGCAGCAGCATGCGCAGCGAAGCCGTCGCGTGCGCGTGCGTCAGCTCGGCGGGCAGCACGAGCATCAGCTCTTCTTGCCGTCGTTGGACTTGTTGCGCTGTGCCAGCGAGGCAATCAGCCCGTCCAGCCCGCCCTTGGTGTTGATTTCCTGCGCGAACTGGCTGCGGTAGGTTTCCACCAGCCAGATGCCCAACACGTTCAGGTTGTAGATCTTCCAGCCGGCGCCCTCGCCGGGGGTCTTCTCCAGACGGTAGTCGAGCTGGACCGGCTCGCCGCGACCGCGCACCTCGCTGCGCACCACCACTTCCTTGTCATCCGCGCCTGCACGCAGCGGGCGCACCACGATGTCCTGGTCGCTGACCTGCGCCAGCGCGCCGGAATAGGTGCGCACCAGCAGCACCTTGAACTCGTCCTGCAGTTTCTGCTTCTGCTCGGCAGAGGCTTGGCGCCACGCCGGGCCCACGGCTGAAGCCGTCATGCGCTGAAAATTCACGTTCGGCATGATCTTGCTGTCCACCAGCATGATCACCTTGCTGATGTCACCACCCTGCATGGATTTGTCGGCCTTGATGGTGTTCAGCACCTCGCCGGACAAGCGCTTGATCATCGCGTCGGGCGCCTCATCGGCCGCGAACGCCAACCCGCTCGCGCCCTGCGCCAGCACCAAACCCACCACGCCGGCCCAGCGGGCCAGATTCCTGCGATTCAACATGTATTCTCCAAAAGGGCCGAGGCCACGTTCATACCAGCGTTAGTCAACGCGCAGGCACTGCCGGTTCCGGCATCCCAGGCGCGCATGCAACGAATTGTGCCGGCCTACTTCGGTTGCGATACAGGCGCGGGCGCCGGCTCGGCGTCGGGATTGGGCGCATTGCCGTCGTGCACTTGGGTGCCGCGCATCTGCAGATAGACATCACGCGTGAAGGTGTATTTGTCCAGTGCGGCCTGGTCCAGCACGTTGCTGGCGCGCAGCAAATTGGCCCGGGCCTCCACGGTGCGCAGGGTGTACAGGCCGACGCGCGCCGATTCGACGTGCAGGTGCGAGACGCCATTGCCCCAGGTGTCCACCGGGATCGCCGCCGCATCGCGCAGCGTCGACGGGCCGAGAACCGGCAGCACCAGGTAGGGCCCTGCCGGCACGCCCCAGTGGCCCAGCGTCTGGCCGAAGGTCTTGCGGTGCCGCTCGATGTTGGCCTCGCTGGCCACGTCCAGCAGGCCGCCGAGTCCGAACAGGGTGTTCATCTGGAAGCGAAACAAGCTGTCCACTGCGGCTTGGGGCTGGAGCTGCAACACCGCGTTCACGGTGGTCCAGGCGTCGGCCAGGTTGTTGAAGAAGTTGCTGACGCCGGTCCGCACCATGTCGGGCGTCAACGTGTCATAGGCCTGAGCGACCGGCTTGAGCACGGCCCGGTCAATGCCGTCGTTGAACTTCGTCACGCCGCGGTTGAACGGCTCCAGCGGGTCGCGCGGGTCGGCGCCAGGGCCGCTGGCGCAGCCACTGGCCAGCGCCAGCAGGGCCACGCATGCGATGGTGGCGATCGATCGGACAAAGGCTTTCTTCATGGCGGGTCGTCTTGCGGTGTGGGCTAATTCTTGGGGGCCGCCGTCGCGGACGGTTCGGCTGCTTTGTTGTAGAGGAACTGGCCGATGAGGTTCTCCAGCACGACGGCGGACTGCGTCGTGGTGATCGTGTCGCCAGCGGCGAGACTCTTCTCGTCGGCACCGGCCTCGATGCCGATGTACTGTTCACCCAGCAGGCCACTCGTCAGAATCTTCAGCGAACTGTCCTTCGGAAAAGTGTAGCGGGTCTGCATGGCCAGCTGTACACGCGCCTGGAAGGATGCATCATCAAAATCGATGGATTCCACCCGGCCCACCACGACGCCGGCGCTCTTCACCGCCGCCTTGGGCTTGAGCCCGCCGATGTTGTCGAACTTGGCCGTCAGCGGATAGGTGGAAGACAGGCTGAGGCTGGTCAGGTTGGCGGCACGCAGCGCCAGGAACAGCAGCGCCGCCGCGCCCAGCAGCACAAACAGCCCCACCCACACATCAGTCTTCGCACGTTGCATTGCCAACTCTCCGGGATCCAGGCGAGGATCTTTTCATATATTGAACATCAGTGCCGTGAGCACGAAATCGAAGCCCAGCACCGCCAGCGAGGCCACCACCACGGTGCGCGTGGTGGCACGTGAGACGCCCTCGGGCGTGGGCTGTGCGCGCCAGCCCATCAGCAGCGCGACGTAGGTCACGATGAAGCCGAACACGATGCTCTTGAGCACGCCGTTGCCGACATCGCGCAACCAGTCCACGCCGCCCTGCGTCTGGCTCCAGAACGCGCCGGCGTCCACGCCGATCATGACCACGCCCACCAGCCAGCCGCCCATCACGCCGACCGCGCTGAACAACGCGGCCAGCAGCGGCATGGCGATCACGCCACCCCAGAAACGCGGTGCCAGCACGCGGCGCACCGGGTCGACTGCCATCATCTCCATGGCCGTCAGCTGCTCGCCGGCTTTCATGAGGCCGATGCCCGCCGTCAGCGAGGTGCCGGCACGCCCGGCGAACAGTAGCGCCGTGACCACCGGACCGAGCTCGCGCACCAGGCTCAGCGTGACCAGCAGGCCCAGCGCCTCCGACGAGCCGTAACGCTGCAGCGTGTAGTACCCCTGCAGGCTCAGCACGAAGCCGACGAACAGGCCTGAGACCATGATGATGGCCAGCGAATAGTTGCCCAGAAAGTGGATCTGGTCGCGCACCAGGCCGAAGCGGCGAAACGTCGGCCCCGCCAACGCCAGCAACCGCAGAAACAGCCGTGTCGCCTGGCCGATGTCGGCAAGCGAAGTGCGCACGGCGAAGCCGATATCCGCAGGCCGCCACCAACTCATAGGTACCCCCTTCGGCCTGCGGCCTGTCCCCCCGAGGGGGAGCAAGCTGGCTTGGGGCGGCCCGGCGCGGCGCTCATGACCGCGCTCCCGGCACCGCATGCCCCGGCCCGAAATCATCCGCCACCGATGGCCCGGGGTAATGGAAGCGCACCGGTCCCTCGGCCTCGGCGTTCACGAACTGGTGCACCAGCGGGTCGGTGCTGGCGCGCACTTCGTCGGGCGTTCCCTGCGCAGCGATCTTGCCGTTGGCCAGCACGATGACCTGGTCGGCAATCGCAAAGGTCTCGTCCAGGTCGTGCGAGACCACGATGCTGGTCAGCCCCATGGTGTCGTTGAGCTGGCGGATCAGCTTGGCAGCCGTGCCCAACGAAATCGGGTCCAGCCCGGCAAAGGGTTCGTCGTACATCACGAGTTCCGGGTCCAGCGCGATGGCGCGTGCCAGGGCGATGCGCCGGGCCATGCCGCCCGAAACTTCGCTGGGCATCAGGTCACGCGCGCCGCGCAGGCCCACGGCGTTCAGCTTCATCAGCACGATGTCGCGCACCAGTGCTTCAGACAGGTCGGTGTGCTCACGCAGGGGAAACGCCACGTTCTCGAACACGCTGAGATCGGTGAACAACGCGCCGAACTGGAACAGCATGCCCATGCGGCGCCGCGCGGCGTAGAGGGCCTCGGCGTTCATCGCCGCCACGTCCTGGCCGTCGAAGAGCAGCTCGCCCTTCTGCGCCTTGATCTGCCCACCGATCAGCCGCAACACCGTGGTCTTGCCACCACCCGAGGCCCCCATCAGCGCCGTGACCTTGCCGCGCGGCACGGTCAGCGACACGCCATCCAGAATAGGGCGCTCACCATAGCCAAAGGAAAGGTCGCGCAAGGCGACCAAAGGTGCGGGGGAAGAGATCGAGGAGTCCATCAAACGGCAAGGCCGGAATGACTCCAGCCCCAGTCGATGATAAGGGATGCCACGGATTGCGTTTCAACGTGGCACCGCGCTCATCGCGGCAGGTCGGAAAAGCCCATCAGGAACTCATCGACCGCGCGCGCCGCCTGGCGCCCTTCGCGGATGGCCCAGACCACCAACGACTGGCCGCGCCGCATGTCGCCGGCGGCGAAGACCTTGGGCACGTTGGTGGCATAGCCACCGTCGAACTCGGTCGTCGCCTTGGCGTTGCCGCGCGCGTCCTTCTCGATGCCGAAGGATTCCAGCACCGACCCCACCGGGTGCACGAAGCCCATGGCCAGCAGCACGAGGTCGGCCTTGAGCACCTGCTCGCTGCCGGCCACCTCGACCATCTTGCCGTCCTTCCACTCCACTCTCACGGTCTTCAGGCCGGTGAGTTTGCCCTTCTCACCGATGAACTCCTTGGTGGAGACGGCGAACGCGCGCTCGCACCCTTCCTCATGGCTGGAGCTGGTGCGCAGCTTGATCGGCCAGTAGGGCCAGGTCATGGGCCGGTTTTCTTCCACCGGCGGCTGGGGCATCACCTCGAACTGCGTGACGCTGACGGCGCCATGGCGGTTGCTGGTGCCCACGCAGTCGCTTCCGGTGTCGCCGCCGCCGATGACGATGACGTGCTTGCCGTCGGCGCGCAACTGGCCCTTCAGCTTGTCGCCGGCGTTGATCTTGTTCTGCTGCGGCAGGAATTCCATCGCGAAATGGATGCCGTCCAGGTCGCGGCCGGGCACCGGCAAATCGCGCGACTGCTCGGAGCCGCCGGTCAGCACGATGGCGTCGAAGTCCTTCTTCAACTCCTCGGGCGTGATGGTCTGCTTGGCCCAGTTCGTGACCTTGGAGTCCTTCGGCCAGTTGCCGACGACCACGCCGGTGCGGATGGTGACGCCCTCGGCCTCCATCTGCTTGACGCGGCGGTCGATGTGCGTCTTCTCCATCTTGAAGTCCGGGATGCCGTAGCGCAGCAGGCCGCCGATGCGGTCGTTCTTCTCGAACAGCGTCACGTCATGGCCCGCGCGCGCCAGCTGCTGGGCAGCGGCCAGGCCGGCCGGGCCGGAACCGACCACGGCGACCTTCTTGCCGGTCTTGTGCCGTGCCGGGCGCGGCGTGACCCAGCCTTCGTCCCACGCGCGATCGATGATGGCGTGCTCGATCGACTTGATGCCGATGGCGTCGTCGTTCACGTTCAGCACGCAGGCCGCCTCGCAGGGCGCGGGGCAGATGCGGCCCGTGAACTCGGGGAAGTTGTTCGTCGAGTCCAGCACCGCGAACGCGTTCTGCCAGTCGTTGCGGTAGACCAGGTCGTTGAAGTCCGGAATGATGTTGTTGACTGGGCAGCCGCTGTTGCAGAACGGCGTGCCGCAGTCCATGCAGCGCGCGCCCTGGATCTTGGCCTGCTCGGGCGTCAACGCCACCACGAATTCCTTGTAGTGCTTCAGGCGCTCGTCCACGGGCTTGTAGCCCTCTTCGATGCGCTCATGCTCCATGAAGCCGGTGATCTTTCCCATCGTGTTCTTCCTAGTTCTCTTTGACCGGTCAAGCCGCAGCCGGGGTGAGGATGGCGTGGGGCTCCAGGCCCAGATGGGCGTTGTTGCCGCTGCTGGCCAGCTCGACTTTGCGGTCATGGATTTCGCCCAGCGCGCGCTTGTACTCGTTCGGGAATACCTTCACGAACTTGGTCCGCGCCACGGCCCAGTCGTCCAGCAGTTCGCGCGCGCGCTTGCTGCCGGTCCAGCGGTTGTGCTCTTCGAGCAGCTTGCGCAGCTGGGCCTCGTCGGTCAGGCCGTTGTGCCAGTGGCCGCGCTTGACGGTGGCGGTCTGCTCGGCCGTCGTCAGCACCTTCTCCAGTGTGACCATGGAGGGGTTGCAACGGCTGGCGAACTGGCCGTCCTCGTCATACACATAGGCCACGCCACCGCTCATGCCAGCGGCGAAGTTGCGGCCGGTCTTGCCGAGCACCGCCACGGTGCCACCGGTCATGTATTCGCAGCCGTGGTCGCCCGTGCCCTCCACCACAGCGGTGGCGCCGGACAGGCGCACCGCGAAACGCTCGCCGGCCACACCGCAGAAATACGCCTCGCCCGTCGTCGCACCGTACATCACGGTGTTGCCCACGATGGTGTTGCGCACGGCCTCGCCGCGGAAGTCCAGGCTCGGCCGCACGACCACGCGGCCACCCGACAAGCCCTTGCCCGTGTAGTCGTTGGCGTCGCCGATCAGATACAGCGTGATGCCCTTGGCCAGGAACGCGCCGAACGACTGGCCGCCGGTGCCTTCGAGCTGGATGCGGATGGTGTCGTCCGGCAGGCCCTCGGGGTGCACGCGGGTCAGTGCGCCCGAGAGCTTGGCACCCACCGTGCGGTTGACGTTGCGCGCAATCTCGATGAACTGCACCTTCTCGCCCTTGTCGATGGCGGCGCGGCTCTTCTCGATCAGGCGCGTGTCCAGGTTGTGCTCCAGGCCGTGGTCCTGGTCCTGCACATGGAAACGTGCGACATCGGCAGGCACCTGGGGCTGCGCAAACAGGCGGCTGAAATCCAAGCCACTGGCCTTCCAGTGCGCGATGCCTTTCTTGATGTCCAACAGCTCCGAGCGGCCGATCATGTCGTCGAACTTGCGGATACCCAGCTGGGCCATGATCTGGCGCACTTCTTCGGCGACGAAGAAGAAGTAGTTCACCACGTGCTCGGGCTTGCCCGAGAACTTCTTGCGCAGCACCGGGTCCTGCGTGGCCACGCCCACGGGGCAGGTGTTCAGGTGGCACTTGCGCATCATGATGCAGCCCTCGACCACCAGCGGCGCGGTCGCAAAGCCGAACTCATCCGCCCCCAGCAGCGCGCCGATGGCGACGTCGCGGCCAGTCTTCATCTGGCCGTCGGCCTGCACGCGCACACGGCCGCGCAGGCGGTTCAGCACCAGCGTCTGCTGGGTTTCGGCCAGGCCGATTTCCCACGGGCTGCCGGCATGCTTGATGGACGACCAGGGCGAGGCGCCCGTGCCACCGTCGTGCCCGGCGATCACGATGTGGTCGCTCTTGCACTTGGTCACACCGGCGGCAATCGTGCCCACGCCCACTTCGCTGACCAGCTTGGTGCTGATGCTGGCATGCGGCGCCACGTTCTTCAGGTCGTGGATCAGCTGCGCCAGGTCCTCGATCGAATAAATGTCGTGGTGCGGCGGCGGGGAAATCAGGCCCACACCGGGCACGGCGTAGCGCTGCTTGCCGATGTACTCGGTGACCTTGCCACCGGGCAACTGGCCGCCCTCGCCCGGCTTGGCGCCCTGGGCCATCTTGATCTGGATCTGGTCGGAGGACGACAGGTATTCCGCCGTGACGCCGAAGCGGCCCGAGGCCACCTGCTTGATCTTGGAGCGCAGCGAATCGCCGGCCTTCAGCGGCAAGTCCACCTCGACATGTGCGTCGCCGATCACGCTCTTCAGGGTGTCGCCGAGCTTGATCGGGATGCCCTTCAACTCGTTGCGGTAACGCGCCGGGTCTTCGCCGCCCTCGCCCGTGTTGCTCTTGCCGCCGATGCGGTTCATCGCCACGGCCAAGGTGGCGTGAGCTTCGGTCGAGATGGAACCCAGCGACATGGCGCCCGTGGCGAAGCGCTTGACGATGTCGGCCGCAGGCTCCACTTCCTCGATCGGCACGGCCTTGGACGGGTCGATCTTGAACTCGAACAGCCCGCGCAGCGTCATGTGCCGGCGGCTCTGGTCGTTGATGAGCTGGGCGTATTCCTTGTAGGTGTTCCAGTTGTTGGCGCGCGTGCTGTGCTGCAGCTTGGCAATCGCGTCGGGCGACCACATGTGCTCTTCGCCGCGCGTGCGCCAGGCGTATTCGCCGCCGGCGTCCAGCATGCTGGCCAGCACCGGGTCGTCGCCGAAAGCGGCGGCGTGCATGCGCAAGGCCTCTTCCGCGATTTCGAACACGCCAATGCCTTCGACGCGGCTGGCCGTGCCGGAGAAGTACTTGTCGACCGTGCCGCTGTTCAGGCCGATGACCTCGAACAATTGCGCGCCGCAGTAGCTCATGTAGGTCGACACGCCCATCTTGGACATGATCTTCGACAGGCCCTTGCCGATCGCCTTCACGTAGTTGTAGATGGCCTTCTCGGCCGACAGCGCGCCTGGCAGGTCGGCGTGCATGGCGGCCAACGTTTCCATGGCCAGGTAGGGGTGGACGGCTTCTGCACCGTAGCCGGCCAGCACGCCGAAGTGGTGCACTTCACGCGCGCTGCCGGTTTCCACGACCAGTCCGGCCGTGGTGCGCAGGCCCTCACGCACCAGATGCTGGTGGATCGCGCTGGAGGCCAGCAACGCAGGCACGGCCACCCGGGTCGCACTGACGCCGCGGTCGCTGACGATCAGGATGTTGCTGCCGCCCTTGATCGCGTCCACGGCTTCGGCACACAGCGAGGCCAGCTTGGCTTCCACGCCCTCACGGCCCCAATCGGCCGGGTAGGTGATGTCCAGCGTGCTGCTGCGGAACTTGCCCTGGGTGTGCTGGGCGATGTCGCGCAGCTTGGCCATGTCGGCAAAGTCCAGAATCGGCTGGCTCACCTCCAGCCGCATCGGCGGGTTGACTTGGTTGATGTCCAGCAGGTTGGGCTTGGGGCCGATGAAGCTGTTCAGCGACATCACGATCGCCTCGCGGATCGGGTCGATCGGCGGGTTGGTCACCTGCGCGAACATTTGCCGGAAGTAGTTGTACAGCAGCTTGTTCTTGCTCGACAGCACGGCCAGCGGGCTGTCGTTGCCCATGGAGCCGATGCCCTCTTCGCCGGCCTGCGCCATCGGGCTCATCAGGAACTTGATGTCTTCCTGCGTGTAGCCGAAGGCCTGCTGGCGGTCCAGCAGCGAGACGGTGCTGGTCGGCACGACGGCAGCCGGCGCTTCCACGCTGTCCAGCTTGATGCGCAGGTTCTCGATCCACTGCTTGTACGGCTTGGTGTTGACCATCATCGACTTGAGCTCGTCGTCGTCGATCATGCGGCCCTGTTCCAGGTCGATCAGGAACATCTTGCCGGGCTGCAGGCGCCACTTCTTGACTATTCTGTGCTCGGGCACCGGCAGCACGCCGGACTCGGACGCCATGATGACCATGTCGTCGTCGGTCACGCAGTAGCGCGAAGGGCGCAGGCCGTTGCGGTCCAGCGTGGCGCCGATCTGGCGGCCATCGGTGAACACGATGGAGGCCGGGCCGTCCCAGGGCTCCATCATGGCGGCGTGGTATTCGTAGAAAGCGCGGCGGCGCTCGTCCATCTTCTCGTGCTGCTCCCACGGCTCGGGGATCATCATCATCACGGCCTGGGCGATGGGGTAGCCCGCCATGGTCATGAGTTCGAGGCAGTTGTCGAAGGTGGCGGTGTCGGACTGGCCGGCAAAGCTGATGGGGTACAGCTTGGCCAGGTCGGCGGCCAGCACGGGGGAGGACATCACGCCCTCGCGCGCGCGCATCCAGTTGTAGTTGCCGCGCACGGTGTTGATCTCACCGTTGTGCGCCACATAGCGGTAGGGGTGGGCCAGGGGCCACTTGGGGAAGGTGTTGGTCGAGAAGCGCTGATGCACCAGGCCGATGGCGGAGATGCAGCGCGCGTCCGACAGGTCCAGGTAGTACACGCCGACCTGGTCGGCCAGCAGCAGGCCCTTGTAGACCACGGTGCGGCTGGACATGGAGGGGACGTAGTACTCCTTGGAGTGCTTCAGTTCCAGGTTCTGGATGTTGGCGCTGGCCGTCTTGCGGATGACGTAGAGCTTGCGCTCCAGCGCGTCCTGCACGATCACGTCATTGCCACGGCCGATGAAGACCTGGCGCAGGATGGGCTCCGTCTTGCGCACGGCCGGCGACATCGGCATGTCCTTGTTGACCGGCACATCGCGCCAGCCCAACAGCACCTGGCCTTCGGCTTTGATGGCGCGCTCCATCTCCTGCTCGCATGCCATGCGCGAGGCATGTTCCTTGGGCAGGAAGATCATGCCCACGCCGTATTCGCCAGCCGGCGGCAGCGTGACGCCCTGCTTGGCCATCTCTTCGCGGTACAGCGCGTCGGGGATCTGGATCAGGATGCCGGCCCCGTCGCCCATCAGCTTGTCGGCACCGACAGCGCCGCGATGGTCGATGTTCTCGAGGATCTTCAGCGCCTGGGTCACGATGTCATGGCGCTTTTCGCCCTTGATGTGGGCCACGAAGCCCAGCCCGCAGGCGTCGTGTTCATTGGCGGCGGAATACAGGCCGTGCTGTTCCAGGTGTTGAATTTCGGCATCTGTGGTCATCGACGCACTCCTTGGGGTTCTATTCGCGGGGAAGCGGAGCATAAAGTCTTGCAACAACAATGCCAACCAGAATAAATGGGGTCAGACCCTCGAATTTGAGCGTCGCGTCTCGCGAGAATTTAATTGGGGACATATTGAACAACCGGTTCAGAGACTGCCGTCCGCGTGGACGCCCTACAAACTCAAGGGCTTTTCGATGGCCGACCGGGCCGCGCCCGGGTCAGCCGGCGCGGCACGTCTTGTTGCAACCGCGCGATGTAGTCCGCGTCGCCCAGCACCCAGCCGCCCAGCACCGACTGCGTGAATGCATCTTGCTGGGCAGCCGTGACACCCGCATGCACCATTTCGGCGTATGCCGCCTCGCGCGCAAACGGCGTGTTGCCCAGCGCCCAGTACATCGGCGGCGGCACCAGCCAGGCGTCGTGGCGCAGGCCAGCGTAGTGCGCATGGCTGGACCAGGGGTGGTCGGCTGCCGCGCCGACGAGCCCGGTGCGCACCGGATTGAGGTCCAGGTACGCCATGCACGCGAGCAGGTGCAACTCGGGTTGCACCAAAGTCGAGCGGTAGCGCCCCTCCCACAGCGTGCCACTGCGGCCGTGCGTCTGGTTGAACGTGCGCACATAGGCGCGGCCCACGGCCTGCATCATGCGCGGCAACCCATCGGCCGCCTCGGGCGTGGCCAGCAGGTGGAAATGGTTGGGCATCAACACATAAGCGTGCAGCGCCACGGCGTGGCGGCGCGCCTCTTGCGCCAGCAGTTCGAGCATCGCGACGTGCTCACCGGTGCTGGTGAAGATGGGCTGGCGGTTGTTGCCGCGTTGCAACACGTGGTGCACATGGCCGGCCAGCGACAACCGGGGCAGCCGGGCCATGCTCAGGCGGCGACGGGGATCTGGTCGAAGCGCGTGGCGCGCAGGCTGTCCAGCCCGAATTCGTCCAACAGCTGGCCCAGGCGCTCGGCGGCGCTGCGCTTGGGCTTGCCGGTGTGGCGCGCGACGATCAGCTCGTTCTTCATGCTGTGCTCCCAGCCCACCAGCTCGGTCACGGTGACCTGGTAGCCGCATGCCTCCAGGTACAGGCATCGCAACACGTTGGTGATCTGGCTGCCCATCTCGCGCGTGTGCAGTGGGTGGCGCCACAGCTCGGCCAGCGGCGTGCGCGACAGCTGCAGCGCCTTGCCCAGGCGCAGGCAGCTTGCCACCTCCGCCTGGCAGCAGGGCACCAGCACCATGCTGCGTGCCTGCTTCAGCAGGCCGAAGCGGATGGCGTCGTCGGTGGCGGTGTCGCAGGCGTGCAGGGCAGTCACCATGTCGATGCGCGGCGGCAGTGCGGCGGCGTCGGTCGATTCGGCGACCGACAGGTTCAGGAACGACATGCGCGCGAACCCCAGCCGCGCGGCCAGTTCGCGCGAGCGGGCGACCAGCTCGGCGCGCGTCTCGATGCCGTAGACATGGCCGGGCCGCTGGCCGATGACCAGGTCGTACAGGATGAAGCCGAGGTAGGACTTGCCGGCCCCGTGGTCTGCCAGCGTCACCGGCGCGTCGGCGGCGAAGTTGTCGGCCAGCTCACGCTCGATGAACTGCACCAGGTGGTAGACCTGCTTGAGCTTGCGGCGCGAGTCCTGGTTGAGCTTGCCCTCGCGCGTGAGGATATGCAGCTCTTTCAGCAGCTCGATGGACTGGCCGGGCCGCAGCTCCGCGGCCAGCGCGGTGGCAGGGTCGGCTTGCGGCCGCTTCATGGCGCCCCCTCCCCCGTGGACCGGCCGACCCGTAGCGCGGCCCAGCCCGCCGGGCCCAACGCCCGCAGCGTGGCCATGTTGCGCTCGAAGATGTCGGCGGCATCGGGGAAAGCCTCGACCGCGCGCTCGACGCTGTCTTCGCGCAGCAGGTGCAGGATGGGATAGGGCGAGCGGTTGCTGCAGTTGGTCACGTCGTCAGGGGCGGTGCCGGCAAACTGGTAGTCGGGGTGGAAGCTGGCGATCTGGATCTCGCCGTCCAGGTCCAGCGCGTCCAGCGCGGCGTCGGCCCGGTCCAGGAAGTCGTTGAAATCGAAAAAGTCGGCCAGCGCGTGGGGCAGCACCAGCAGCGTGGTGTCGCGCACCGCCGCGTCCAGCGTCAGCAGGTCACGCAGCTCGGCGCGCAGGTCGGCGTCGACGGCATCGGCGTCCCGGGCAGCGCTGACGGCCAGGTGCACCTGGCCCTTGGCATGCACGGCCTTGGCGAACGGACACAGGTTCAGGCCGATGACGGCGCGCTCCAGCCACGCCAGCGTATCGGCGCGGGCGGTCTCGTCGCCGGGCGCGGGTGTGCCCAGCAGCGAGCCTTCGGCCTGGCGGCCCGCGCAACGAGCCTCTTCGGGCGGCCGGGCGCGGCTCATCCCAGCAGCTTCTGCCCGGTCAACCGCTCGTGCTCGCGCGAGGCGAATCGGTCGGTCATGCCGGCGATGTAGTCGGCGACCACGCGGGCCTGGGCGCCCACGCCTTCGCTGGCCAGCCTGCGCTGCGCTTGCTCGGCAAAGCCGCCGGCCATCTCGGTCGGCGCCTGCTGGTAGGCCACGAACAGCTGGCGTACCACGGCCTGGGCCTGCGCTGTGATCTCGGTCACCTGCGGGTGGCGGTACAGGTTGGCCGTCAGGAATCGCTTGAGCGTCTGCGAGGCCACGACCATGCCAGGGCCGAAGCCCACCAGAGGGCCGGCGCGCCGCGCCTCGTCCACGCTGCGCGGGCGGTGGCGGGCAAGGGCTTCGCTGGTTGCTGCAATCACGGCATAGACCTGCGCACTCAGCATGCGCCGGATGCTCTCGTACAGCAGCCGGCGGCCAGCCAGCTGCGGGTGCTCGCGCAGCGCCTCGCAGCGAAAATCATCGAACAGCGGCACATCTTCCAACTGCGACACCGTGATGAGGCCCGAGCGCACGCCGTCGTCGATGTCGTGCGCGTTGTAGGCGATCTCGTCGGCCAGGTTGCACAGCTGCGCCTCCAGGCTGGGCTGCAGGCGCTCCAGGAATCGGCGGCCGACATCCCCACGGCCGCTCGGGTCGGGCGCGCAAGCGGCCTCGATGCGCTCGGCATTGGCGCGTGAGCAGTGCTTGAGGATGCCCTCGCGCGTCTCGAAGCTGAGGTTCAGGCCGTCGTAGTGCGGGTAGCGCTCTTCCAGCTGGTCAACCACGCGCAGGCTCTGCAGGTTGTGCTCGAAGCCGCCGAACTCGGACATGCAGCCGTTCAGCGCGTCCTGCCCGGCGTGGCCGAAGGGCGTGTGGCCGAGGTCGTGCGCCAGCGCGATGGCCTCGACCAGGTCTTCGTTCAGCCGCAGTGAACGCGCGATCGAGCGGCCCAACTGCGCCACCTCCAGCGAATGCGTCAGCCGGGTGCGGAACAGGTCGCCTTCGTGGTTCAGGAACACCTGGGTCTTGTAGACCAGGCGGCGAAACGCCGTGGAGTGGACGATGCGGTCGCGGTCGCGCTGGTAGTCGGTGCGTGTGGGGGCGGGCGCCTCGGCGTAGCGGCGGCCCCGGCTGTCGGCCGGGTCGCAGGCATAGGGGGCCAGCGCGGCTTGCATGCTGGCTAGGCGCAGCTGGCCTCGATGACCTCACGCACCAGCGCGTCCGGCGCGCCGCGCACCACGGCGCGGCCCAGGCCGTCGATCAGCACGAACTTGATCTCGCCGCCCTCGGCCTTCTTGTCCACGCGCATCAGCGACAGATAGCGGCCGGCGTTGTCGGCGCCATCGAGCACCGGGCCCACGGTGGGCAGGCCGGCGCGGGCGATCAGATGCGTCAGGCGCTCGACCACGGCCGTGTCAATGAGGCCCAGCCGCTGAGACAGCCGCGCCGCCATAACCATGCCGCAGCCCACACCCTCGCCGTGCAGCCACTCGCCATAGCCCATGCCGGCCTCGATCGCGTGGCCAAACGTATGGCCGAAATTTAGGACAGCGCGCAGGCCGGCCTCACGCTCGTCCTGGCCGACCACCCAGGCCTTGATCTCGCAGCTGCGCTGCACCGCGTAGGCCAGCGCAGTGGTGTCGCCGGCCAGCATGGCGTCCAGATTCGTCTCGATCCAGTCGAGGAAAGCCGGGTCGGCGATGGGGCCGTACTTGATGACCTCGGCCAGCCCGGCAGAAAGCTCGCGCGCGGGCAGCGTCTTCAGCACACCAAGGTCGCACACCACGCGCTCGGGCTGGTAGAACGCGCCGATCATGTTCTTGCCCATCGGGTGGTTGATGGCCGTCTTGCCGCCGACCGACGAATCGACCTGCGCCAGCAAGGTGGTGGGCACCTGCACGAAGGGCACGCCGCGCATGTAGCTGGCGGCGGCAAAGCCGGTGATGTCGCCCACCACGCCGCCGCCCAGCGCGAACAGCACGGTCTTGCGGTCTGCCGCGCGCGAGAGCAGGGCGTCGAACACGGTGTTCAGCGTCTCCCAGGTCTTGTGCGCCTCGCCGTCGGGCAGCACCACGGTGTGGATGGCCGCGTAGTGGCCGGCCAGCGCGGCCTGCAGGCGCTGCGCGTAGAGCGGGGAAACGGTGGTGTTGGTGACAATCAGCGCCGTGGCCGCGCGCGGCAGGCCGGCCCAGGTGGAAGCGGCGTCGAGCAGGCCGCTGCCGACGGCGATGTCGTAGCTGCGATCGCCCAGGGCGATGCGCACCGTGGCGTGGGCTGCGGGGGTGGCGTGGGCAGGGGCGCTCATGAGGCGGCAAGTGTAAGGCGGCCCCCTGTGGGCTCTGGTCGTATGGCCCCTGGTCGCGACGGGGTCAGCCGGCGTGGTCAGTGGCGGGAAGCGGGAGGCGGAGGCGGGGGTGGGGGTGGGGGTGGGGGCGTCGGCAAGGCGCCAGACCGCTCCAGCGCCGCGATGATGATGCGCACCAGCGCCGAGGTCGAGGGCCGACTGGTCTCGATCACGTGGTGCGCCGTCTCGCGGTACAGCGGGTCGCGCACAGTGAACATCTCGCGCAGCGTGGCCAGCGGGTCGGCCACCTGGAGCAACGGCCGGTTCTGGTCGTGGCGCAGGCGGCGGAACACTTCCTCGGGCGAGGACCAGAGGTAGAACACCTGGGCGTTGCGGTGCAGACAGGCCCGGTTGGCCGGCCGTAGCACGGCGCCACCGCCGGTTGCGACGACCCCGCCGGTCGCGCTGGAGGTGATCGCGTCCAGCGCGGCTTCTTCCACCTCGCGAAAGCGGGCCTCGCCCTCGCGCTCGAAGAACTCGCGGATGGAGCAACCAATGCTCTGCTCAACCCAATGGTCGGCGTCGGTGAAGGGCAACTGCAGCCGGCGCGCCAGCTGGCGGCCGACTGTGGATTTGCCCGAGCCGGGCATGCCGACGAGGGCGATGTTCACGGGCGTAAGCGATCAATCAGGGACAGTACAAGAGAGTTCAACACCGAAAGGGCTCCGCTGGCCGGCCGGAGCTGTAGTTACGCTCGTCACATCCGACGTGAGCACCCAGGTTTCATCCTTATAAAACGCTCGCGACTCGGTGCCGGCAACCAAGGTCCGTGCTACAACTTCGACCTCCAGCCAGTGTGCGTACTGCTCGCCATAGGTGAGGTTGAAGGTCGCGCGACCGTTAATGTCGGTTGTGACACTACCTGGCCCAATGATTACCGGCGATCCGGGCTCCAAGCGCTTATTCCCGTTGCCGCTGTGTTTATCGACAGAATCCTCATCAGTATCCAACACACCATTGCGATTTTCATCCTCATTCGGACACCATTGGCTTGTGCCTACTACCCACTTCAAATCTAAGAGACTGTAAGCCATAGATCCCTTGCGATAGCGCAAAGGAAACACCGACAGTACGACTGTCTGATTTGCAACAGCTGTACCATTTGCATCGTTGACTTGCACCGAGAAAGGCTTGCTGTACGTCGTCTCGTCTACATTCCCGATCGTATTGCTAGTAGCGATAGAAACGAACAACGCTTGGTTGCTTACCGTCATGGTGGCGACGCTTTCTTTGATCGTGCCGGGGACGGCAGCGCGAATCCGCACGCCATCGGCAGCGGTGGACAGCGGTCCAGGAATGAACGTGTCGCTGACAGTTCCATTTGCATCCGTAGTACCCGATCCCGTACCGATTCGCCCACCGCTAGTGTCAGACAACAAGGTGAAATTAACAATGCGGCCCTTCACGGGATTTCCCGACGGATCACGGACAACAGCTTGCAACCGTGCTTGATTAGCATTTGACCCACTGGGATTAGGAGGGACCGCACCAGGGTTGATTTGAAGGACAACTGTGTCTGGCGTCAAAGCCGTGAACAGTATCGGCACGTTGGTCAGCGTGCCCCCCACAATCTGAGCGGTCACCGTTGCAGGGCCTGCAGTCGCCGACTGCACATTTACTTTTGCTTCTCCATTAGCGTCGGTCACATCGGTTGTGGTGGACAGCGCACCTCGGGTGGTGCTGAAAGCAACTATCTGCCCAGGTACACCAGCACCATTCGACCGGTAACGGACCCGGACTTCACGTGAGGTATCAACAACGACCTCTGTGCCAGCGCTGGGAGCGACGACTGAAAAGTCCTCGCCGCTCACTGCCACATTCAATATATCGCTATCCCCCGCCCCATTGGCCGTCAAGATTTCGCTCCCACTTGTGTTCGCAATGTAGTTGAAGCTGGCGCTCCCATTCGCATCCGTGTTTAAGACCGTAGGGCTAACGCTGTTAGCCAGGCTAGAGCGAACAGTAACTGGGGCGCCCGAAATTGGATTACCTACACTGTCTAGCAAGGTTGCGACGTATGTCGTCGTTCCACCCACGAGCACAGACCCGATGCCAACGAGCCTCAAGTCGGTTCCAATCACCGGGACGACAATCGTGCCGGTTATTCCGCCAGAGGTCACCGTTACTCGAATATCGCGATTGGACCGATCAGCTCCCGTCGACAGCGTGGCGGTTGCAGCGCCGCTAGCGTCCGTGGTCGTCGCCACAGACTGTAAAACCCCGGAATCGGCCGAGAAAGCCACTGGCGTGGCGGCCATCCCGTTGTTGGCAACGTCTTTCACAAGCGCTGTGATGGTGACGGTATTTGCACTGGCCGACGCCAAATTCGTTGAAGATGTGAGGATCTCCAGTGCGGCAACCGCTGGTGTAGGCGCGACTGTGCCACCCCCACTCGTCCCCCCCGCACTCCCACCCCCACCCCCACAAGCCGCCAGCAAACTCACCAGCAGCAACCCCATCCAGTACTTCACGTAACGCATTGGTGTCCTCACCCTCTTCGAATTGTTGTGATCAGCGGCTCGCAGAACGGTCGGCGATCATTTTCGGCGTGATGAAAATCAGCATCTCTTGCTTGTTCGACGTCCGCGTGCGGCTCTTGAACAGGTTGCCGGCGATCGGGATGTCGCCCAGCAGCGGCACCTTGGTGACAGTGTCCACCTCGTTTAGCTCGAAGATGCCGCCGATCACGACGGTGCCGCCATTTTCGACGAGCACCTGCGTCTTGATGTGCTTGGTGTTGATGGCAAAACCGGCGGCGGTGGACTGGCCCACGCTGTCCTTGTTGACGTCCAGGTCCAGGATGATGTTGCCCTCGGGCGTGATTTGCGGCGTGACTTCCAGCTTCAGGTTCGCCTTGCGGAACGCAATCGACGTGGCGCCGCTGGACGTGGCCACCTGGTAGGGCAGCTCGGTGCCCTGCTCGATCAGCGCCTTGGTCTGGTCGGCCGTGACCACGCGCGGGCTGGAGACGATCTTGCCCTTGCCGTCCGATTCCAGCGCCGACAGCTCCAGCGTCAAGAACCGGTTGGCCGCCGCGCTGAAGATCGAGACGGCGAAGCTGGCCGCCGTGTCGGCCGCGCCCAGCGCGCTGGCCGGCAGATTCACGAAGTTGCTGCTGGTGTTGACCGCGCCGCCAGCGCCGCTGCTCGCCACGGCGTTCGAGTAGTTGGTGCCAAACGCGATGCGGTTGTCGCCGGTCAGGCTATACCCCCCGTTGCCGCCCAGCTGCGCACGCAGGTCGCCGCCGCCCAGCCGCACACCCAGCGATTTGCCGAAGGTGTCGGAGGCCTCGACGATGCGCGCCTCGATCAGCACCTGGCGCACGGCGATGTCCAGCTTCTTGATGAGCTCGGCCACGGCCTCCAGGCGACTGGCGATGTCGGTCACGAACAGCTGGTTGGTGCGTGGCTCGGGGATGGCCGTGCCCCGACTGCTCAGAAAGCGGCTGCTGCCGCCCGCACCACCACCGCCTGCGCCGCCGGAGCTGCCGATTTGCGCAGCGATGTCCACCGCCCGCGCATAGTTCATCTGGAACGACTGCGTGCGCAGCGGCTCCAGGTTCTGCAGCGCTGCGATGGCCTCCAGATCCTTCTTCTTGCGCGCGTCGATCTCGTCCTTGGGCGCGATCCACAGCACCGAGCCGTTCTTCTCCATGCCCAGGCCCTTGGCGTCCATGATGATCTGCAGCGCCTGGTCCCACGGCACGTCCTTCAAACGCAGCGTGACGGAGCCGGTGACCGAGTCAGAGGTGACGACGTTGAAGTTCGTGAAGTCCGCGATCACCTGCAGCAGCGCGCGCACCTCGATGTTCTGGAAGTTCAGCGACAGCTTGTCGCCAGTGAAACCGGGGCCCTGGCTCAGGCGACTCGGGTCCTGCCGCTGTGGCCGCATCTCGACCACGAACTGGCTGCCGCTTTGGTAGGCGCTGTGTTCCCACGGGCCTTTGGGCTCGATCACCATGCGCACGCGGTCGCCAGCCTGGAAGGTGGAGATGGTCTGCACCGGCGTGTCGAAATCGGTCACGTCCAGCCGGCGGCGCAGGCCTTCGGGCAGGGAGGAGTTCAGGAACTCGACCACCAGGGTCTGGCCCTGCTGGCGCAGGTCAACGCCGACATCGGCACTGCCCAGGCCGATGATGACGCGGCCGGCGTTGTCGGTGCCACGGCGGAAGTCCAGGTCCTTCAGCGGCGCGCGGCCGCGTGCCCCGGCGGTGGGGAACACCGGCGTCGGCGTGGACGGCATGGCGATGGCGGCCGGTTCCAGCACGATCAACACGGAATTGCCTTGCAGCTGCGCCTTGTACGAGGTGGCCTGCTTCAAGTTCAACACCACGCGCGAACGGTCGCCGACCTGCAGCACGGTGGCCGAGCGCAGGTTGCCCTGGTTGATCACGATCGGGGTGCGTGGCAGCGTGCTGATGACGCCGGGAAAGTCCAGCGCGATGCGCGCAGGCGACTGGATCGACACGCCCGAGGGCAGCGCAGCAGGCGCCTGGGTCAGGTCGATGCGGATGACTTCGTTGCCGTTCTGCAGGGCACCGGTGACGGCTTCGATCGCGGACTGGGCCAGCGCGCTACAGGACGCCGCGGCCAGCACCACGGCCGCCAGCCAACGGCTCAGCCTGGCGCCGTCGTGCGTATTCATCTTCTTCATCTTGACCTTTCTTGCAGCAGCAGGCTCGCCGTGCGTTCTATCCAATCCCCGCCGCCGTCCTGCACGATCTCCCGCAAGCTCACTTCGGTCTCGTCGATCTTGGTGACCCGCCCGTAGTTCAGGCCCAGGTAACTGCCAACGCGCACCTGGTGCAGCAGGTTGTCGATGCGCACCAGCGCGACCGGCGCACCTTCGCGCCGCAGGCTGCCCACCATGGTCATCGCGTCCAGCGGATACGACTCCAGCGGCTCCTTGCGGCGCGCCAGTTCGGGCGCCACCAGCGCAGCGTTGGCGGTGCTCTGCGCCGCGTCCTGGCGCATGGCCTGGGTCAGCTTCTGCAGGTTGAAGGGGTCGAGCACGGCCTCTTGGGTGTAGGCCTGCGGCACAAACTGCTTGGGCTCGGTCAGCTGCGTGATGCGGGGGCGCACCTGGTTGCGCTGCTCGGTCATCCATTCCTGCAGCTCGGCCTCGCCCGAGGCACCGCAGCCGGCCAGCAGCGCGGCCAGGGCGGTGCACAGCAGCAGACGCGCGAGGATGCGCATCATGGCTTGGCTCCGGCGGGGCGCGACGCGGCCTGTTGCGCGGCGATCTCGTCCTGGTCCAGGTAGCGGAAGGTACGGGCCGTGGCGTCCATGGTCAGCGCACCGTCGCGGCCGGGCACGATGGTCAGGTTGTTCAGGGTCACGATGCGCGACAGGTTGGCGACGTCGGCCGCAAAGGCGCCGATGTCGTGGAAGCGGCCGGTCACGCGCAGCGCGATCGGCAGCTCCGCGTAGTAGGGCCGCACCACGACCTGGCCGGGGCGAAACAGGTCGAACTGCAGGCTGCGGCCGAGGCCGGCCTGGTTCACGTCGGACAGCAGGGCCGACATCTCGGCCTTGCTGGGCAGCTGCTTTTCAAGCTGCATCACGTACTGCTGGATCTGCTCGCGTTGCTTCTTGAGCGCCTCCAGGTTGACGGCCTTGACGACGCGCGTCTGGTAGGCCTGGCGCAACTCGGCCTCTTTGGCCTGCTCGGCAACGAGTTCGTCTTCAAAGCCATTCAAATAGGCGAACCACAGCAGCAGCACGACGCCCAGCGTGACGAACAGCAGCAGCAACGAGCGCGGCAGCGCCGGCCATTGCGAGGGGTCGGACGGATGCAGGTTGCGAAATTGCCGCGCCAGCTGCTCCTGCAGGGCGGGCATGTCGACTTTGGGGGCGGATTTGGTGGCCATGGGGTGCCCTGCTAGCGGCTGGGCGCGGCCGGCCGCGAGGCGGCAGCTGCTGGAGCCGGGGCCGGCGCCGGCTGCTGGATTTCACTGGCGCGCATCAAGCGCACGCGCAAATTGAAGTTGGCCACGCGCCGGGTGTCGCGTGGCGTCAGCGCCAGGTTGCCGGCCACGATCTCGACCAGATCAGGCTTGGACAGCCAGGGCGTGTTGTTTGCCAGATTGCGCAGCAGCTCGGAGATGCGTTCGTTGGATTGCGCCACGCCCTGGATGGTGACGGCCTGGTTGTCCTGTCGCAGATTGGTGATGTAGACGCCATCGGGCATCTGGCGGACCATTTCGTTGAGCAGGTGCACCGGCAGGTTGCGGTCGGCCTGCAGGTCTACCACGGCCTTCTGGCGCGCGGTCAGGGCGGCGATCTCCTGCTCGATCGTGGCGATTTCCTTGATCTGGTTGTCCAGCACCTTGATCTGGCTTTGCAGAAAGGCGTTGCGGCCCTGCTGCTCGGTGATGCGATTCTGATAGGCCAGGTAGATGCCGACCCCGATCAGCAGGCCGACCAGCGCCGCCACACCCAGAAGGACGTTGTAGGTGTCCCGCCTGAGCTTGCGCGCCGCCTCGCGATGGGGCAGCAGGTTGATCAGGATCACTGCAGAAATCTCCGCATCGCCAGACCGCAGGAGGTCAGATAGGAGGAAGCCTCGCGCGCCATCTTGCTCATGCGCACATCCTTGCCGATCTCCATGCCTTCGAATGGGTTCACCACACTGGCGGGGAAGGACGAATGCGTCGCCACGGCCTCGGCCAGGCCCGGCAGTGCGGCAGATCCGCCGGCCAGCATGACGTGGTCGACGCGGTTGTACGGCGTGCTGGTGAAGAAGAACTGCAGCGCGCGGCCGATCTCCTGCGCCAGGCTTTCGACGAAGGGCCGCAGCACGCCCTCGGCGTAGTCCTCGGGCAACTCGCCGCTGCGCTTCTTGGCTTCGGCCTCTTCGACCGAGAAGCCGTACTGGCGCACGATCAGCTGCGTGAGCTGTGCGCCGCCGAAGGCCTGGTCGCGGTCGTACAGCACCTCGTCGTCACGCATCACCTGCATGCTGGTGGTCATGGCGCCCACCTCGAACAGCGCCACCACCATGCCCACGCCCTGCTGCGGCAGCCGAGCCACCAGGCGGCTGGCGGCCAGCCGCGAGGCATACGACTCGATGTCCAGCACCACAGGCTTGAGACCTGCCGCCTCGGCCAGGCCCTGGCGGTCATGCACCTTCTCCTTGCGCGAAGCGGCGATCAGCACCTCGACATCACCGACGGAAGTGGCGCTGGGGCCGATGACACAGAAATCGAGGCTGACCTCTTCGAGCGAGAACGGGATGTACTGGTTGGCCTCGGACTCGACCTGGAACTCCAGCTCCTGATCGGTCATGCCACCGGGCAGCACGATCTTCTTGGTGATCACGGCCGAAGGTGGCAGGGCCATGGCGACGTTGCGCGTGCGCGTGCCACTCTTCTTGACGAGCCGACGCACGGCCTCGGCGACCTCGTCGAACTTTTCGATGCTGCCATCGGTGATCCACCCACGCTCGAGCGGCTCGATCGCGCAGTGCGCGAGGACCAGGTTGCCGCCGGCGTCATGGGCCAGTTCCACCAGCTTGAGGCTGGAGGAGCTGATGTCGATTCCGAGAAGCGGTCCGGGCTTTCGACTGAAAAGCGATCCTAAAGAGATCAAAACCGTCTCCCGAATTGCTCGCAAAGAGATACAAATACTGACAAGCTTTTGGGATGCTATCAGCAACAGTTATGTGCAGGAAGCCGCCTGAGGCCGAGGGCCGAATGAGCGTTGTCAAAAGCCGACGGCGCTGCGCAGGCTACCGGTGCCAACAGCGCCAGACATGCTGCGGCCTTGCGCCAGCGCGGGCCAACGGTGGCAGGGCAAAATGGCGGACTGGCTGAGCCTCAGCCCCGCCTTTCAGACGCAGACCCAAGCCCCCTATGTCCCCACCTTCCCACGACCCCAAGCCCCGCCATGCCGAGGCCTCCGGCCGGCCCCCCGCGCGCGGCTTGCTGGCGCAGCTGGGTCGCGCATTGCTGTGGGTCACGGGCATCGCTCTGGCGGGCGTGGCCGGGCTTGCGCTGCTGGTCGGCCTGGCGCTGGCGGTGGCCTACCCCAACCTGCCCGACATCTCCGAGCTGGCGGATTACCGGCCCAAATTGCCGCTGCGCGTGTACTCGAGTGAGGGCGTGCAACTGGCCGAGTTCGGTGAAGAGCGCCGCAACATGACGCCGATCGGCGAGATCCCGCAAGTGATGAAGGACGCGGTGCTGGCGATCGAAGACGCGCGCTTCTACGACCACGGTGGCGTGGACTACAAGGGCGTGGTACGCGCGGCACTGGCCAACATGGGCCAGCTCAAGAGCCAGGGCGCCTCCACCATCACGATGCAGGTGGCGCGCAATGTCTACCTGACGTCGGAGAAGACGTACACGCGCAAGATCTACGAGATGCTGCTGACCTTCAAGCTGGAACACAGGCTCAGCAAGGACCAGATCCTGGAGATCTACATGAACCATATCTTCCTGGGCAACCGGGCCTATGGTTTTGCGTCGGCGGCGGACACCTATTTCGGCAAGCCGATGAAAGATCTCAGCATCGCCGAGGCGGCCATGCTGGCGGGCCTGCCCAAGGCCCCGTCGGCCTACAACCCGATCAGCAACCCGAAGCGGGCGCGCGTGCGTCAACTGCACATCATCGACCGCATGCTGGAGAACGGCTTCATCACGGCGGCCCAGGCGTCGGCTGCCAAGACCGAGGAGTTGCGCATCCGTTCAGGCGGCGAGGCCAACCGGGTGCATGCCGAATTCGTGGCCGAGACCGTGCGCCAGCTGATGTACGCGCAGTATGGCGACGAGACCTACACGCGCGGGCTGAACGTCTACACCACGCTGAACGCCGCCGATCAGGACGCCGCCTACCGCGCGCTGCGCAAGGGCTTGATGGATTTCGAGCGCCGCCAGATCTACCGCGGCCCAGAAAAATTCGTCACCCTGCCCACCGACCCGGCCACGTTGGAAGACGCGATCGACGATGCGCTCGCCGAGCATCCGGACAACGGCGATGTGCTGTCGGCCATCGTGCTGGAGGCCAATGCCAAACGCATCGCCGCAGTGCGCGCCAACGGCGACACAGTGGAGATCACCGGCGACGGCCTGAAGCCGGCGCAGTCGGGTCTGGCCGCTAGCGCGCCGCCCAACATCAAGATCCGCCGCGGCGCGATCATCCGCGTCGTGAAGATGGCCAAGGGCGGCTGGGAGATCACCCAGCTGCCCGAGGTCGAAGGCGCCTTCGTCGCCATGGACCCGCGTGACGGCGCGATCCGTGCGCTGGTCGGCGGCTTTGACTTTCAGAAGAACAAGTTCAACCACGCCACGCAAGCCTGGCGCCAGCCGGGCTCCAGCTTCAAACCGTTCATCTTCTCTGCTGCGCTGGAAAAGGGGTTCACGCCCGCGACGGTGGTGAACGATGCACCGCTGTTCTTCGACGCCGGCTTCACCGGCGGCCAGCCCTGGGAGCCGAAGAACTACGACGGCAAGTTCGACGGGCCGATGAGCCTGCGCACCGGCCTTGCGAAGTCCAAGAACATGGTGTCGATCCGCGTGCTGCAGGCCGTGGGCCCGCGCAACGCGCAGGAGTGGGTTTCGCACTTCGGCTTCGACAGCGACAAGCACCCGGCTTACCTCACGATGGCGCTGGGCGCAGGCTCCGTCACGCCGATGCAGATGGCCACCGCCTATTCGGTCTTTGCCAACGGCGGCTACCGCGTCAACCCCTGGCTGATTACCAAGGTCACCGACCAGAAGGGCCGCACGTTGGTCGAGCCCCGGCCCCATGAGCTGGACGAATCGATGCGCGGCATCTCGGCGCGCAATGCCTTTCTGATGACCAACCTGATGGGCGAAGTGACCTCGCGCGGCACTGCAGCACGCGCGCAGGCCACGCTGAAGCGGCCCGACATCTACGGCAAGACCGGCACCACCAACGACGCGATCGATGCCTGGTTCGCCGGCTTCCAGCCGACGCTGACGGCGGTGGCCTGGATCGGCTATGACACGCCGCGCAACCTGGGCGCACGCGAAACCGGCGGTGGCCTGGCACTGCCGGTGTGGATCAACTTCATGGAAACGGCGTTGAAGGGCGTGCCGGTGGCGCCACTGGTGCCGCCCGCCGGCGTCGTCAACAACGGCGGCGAGTGGTTCTACGAAGAGTACGCGCGCAGCAGCGGTGTGAGCAGCCTGGGCCTGGAGACACCGCCCCCGGCCAATGGCATGCCGCCTGCGGCTGCCCCCCCACCGCCCGAGGAGCGCAACCGCATCCTCGACCTGTTCCGCAACTAGGCGCCCGTCGGAGCCCTAACCCGGCCGAAACGCCAGCGGCTGGCCGGCCTGCACGCTGGCGTCGCGCGAGAGCTGGTCGAAGAACTCGGCCTGGCCCTTGGTGTCGCGCCACTGGCCGCTGTCAACCTTGTAGTGGTAGCCGCCGGAGCGGGCCGCAAGCCACACCTCGTGCAGCGGCCTTTGCAGATTCACCACGATCTGGCTGCCGTTGCGAAAACTGATGGTGACCATGCCGCCGCTGCGCTGGTTGTCCAGATCGGCATCGGTGCTGTCGTTGATGCGGTCGCAGCTCGCTTCCACGGCCGCGAGCAGCTGCTCGGCGCGGTCCAGGAATTCGGGGTCGGTCATAATTTCCGCCATGTGCAAAGTGACCCGCATTCTAGTAATCGCCCTCGTCCCGCTGATCGTGACAGCCTGCGGCCAGAAGGGTGATCTGGCGTATGGCCCTGCGCCCGGCGGCACGCGCGCCTCACTGGGCCAATCGCTTGTGCCCACGCTGCCAGCCGCCGCCGCATCGGCGCCAGTCAGCACGCAGTACGGCACGCCGCCGCTGCCCCTGCCCGGGCGTTAATCGGCACCACCTGCGATCTCACGGTCGCCGGTCCACGCATCGTTCAAAGTCTCGCCTGCAGAGCGCGCGGGCCTTGTTTTGCACATGGCACGGGCACGCACGGCTGCCTATCATTCCTACCTTTTGCTCTGCCTGCCCCATGACGTCCACTCCCCTGCCCGGCCATCCCCATGTGCACCACCACGACGGCGTGCTGCAGGTCGAAGACGTTTCGGTGGCGGCGCTGGCGCAGGCGCATGGCACGCCGCTGTTCGTCTACTCCAAGGCCTCGATGCTGGCGGCGCTGGCGGCTTACCAGCGCGGCTTTGCCGGACGCCGCGCACAGATCCACTATGCGATGAAGGCCAACTCGTCGCTGGGCGTGCTGCAGGTGTTTGCGCGCGCGGGCTGCGGCTTCGACATCGTCTCCGGCGGCGAACTGCAGCGCGTGCTGGCCGCCGGCGGTGATGCCGCCAAGGTGATCTTCTCGGGCGTGGGCAAGACACGCGCCGAGATGCGACTGGCGCTGGACCATGGCATTGCCTGCTTCAACGTCGAAAGCGCGGCCGAGCTGGAGGTACTGGACGAGATCGCCCGCCAGGCCGGCCACAAGGCACCGGTCAGCATCCGCGTGAACCCGAACGTCGACCCCAAGACGCACCCCTACATCTCCACCGGCCTGAAGGGCAACAAGTTCGGCGTGGCACACGAGGAGGCGCTGGCGCTGTACCGCCGCGCTGCCAGTCTGCCGGGCCTGCGCGTGGTGGGCATCGACTGCCATATCGGCTCGCAGATCACGCAGGAGGCGCCCTACCTGGACGCGATGGACCGCGTGCTCGATCTGGTGGATGCGATCGAGGCAGCAGGCATTCGCCTGGAACACATCGACTTCGGCGGCGGCCTGGGCATTGCCTATGGCGGCCCTGGCGACACTGCACCACCCGCAGCAGACAGCCTGTGGGCCCAGCTGCTGGCCAAGCTGGATGCACGCGGCTATGGCGACCGGCTGTTGATGATCGAGCCCGGCCGCTCGCTGGTTGGCAATGCCGGCCTGTGCGTGACGCAGGTGCTGTACCTCAAGCCGGGCGAGCAAAAGAACTTCTGCATCGTTGACGCGGCGATGAACGATCTGCCGCGCCCGGCCATGTACCAGGCCTTCCACCAGATCGTGCCGGTAGCGCCACGCGCAGATGCGACCACCGTCTACGACGTGGTCGGCCCGGTGTGCGAAAGCGGCGACTGGCTGGCACGTGACCGGGCGCTGGCGGTGCAGCCCGGCGACCAGCTGGCCGTGCTGTCGGCCGGAGCCTATTGCATGAGCATGGCCAGCAACTACAACACGCGCGGCCGGCCGGCCGAGGTGCTGGTCGATGGCGCCCAGTCCCACCTCATCCGCGCGCGCGAGAGCGTGACGGACCAGATGCGGGGCGAGGTGCTGCTGCCGGCGGCTTGAAGCGGCGCCACACGCGCCACAGCAGCAGCGCGCCGAGGATGGCGGCGTAGACGGCCACTTCGGCAAAGTCGTTCTTGCCCGAGCGCATCCAGAAGAAGTGCAGGATGCCCAGGCCGGCGACGGCGTAGACCAGCTTGTGCAGCGTCTGCCAGCGCTTGGCGCCCATGGCCTTGATGGCGCGGTTGAACGAGGTGGCGGCCAGTGCTGTCAGCAGCAGAAAACCCAGGAAGCCCACCAGGATGAACGGCCGCTTGATGATGTCGGCCGTGATATCCGCCACGTCGAAGCCCATGTCGAACCAGGCGTAGCACAGCAGGTGCACCGCCACGTAGAAATACACAAACAGGCCCAGCATGCGGCGAAAGCGCGCCAGCGCCGGCATGCCGGCCAGCACGCGCAACGGCGTCACGGCCAGCACGATGCACAGGAAGCGCAGCGTCCAGTCGCCAGTGGCGCGGATGAGGTATTCGGCCGGGTTCGCACCGAGGATGTTGGCCTGGCCGAGCTGGGCCTGGAACACGTTCCACACCAGCCAGGCGAAGGGCAGCGCGCACAACGCGAACAGCACCGGCTTGGCGGCCGGGTGCAGCAGCAGGGCCTTCACGTCAGTAGTTCTTCTTCAGGTCCATGCCGGCGTACAGCTGGCCCACCTGGGCCTCGTAGCCGTTGAACATCAGCGTCTTGCGCTTCTTGGCGAACAGGCCGTCTTCGCCGATGCGGCGCTCGGTGGCCTGGCTCCAGCGTGGGTGGTCGACCTCGGGATTGACGTTGGAGTAGAAGCCGTATTCGTTGGCAGCGGCCTTGTTCCAGGCCGTCTCGGGCTGCTTGTCGGTGAAGCGGATCTTGACCAGGCTCTTGGCGTTCTTGAAGCCGTATTTCCACGGCACGACCAGGCGCACCGGCGCGCCGTTCTGGTTGGGCAGCACCTCGCCATACATGCCGAACGAGAGTAGCGTCAGCGGGTGCATGGCCTCGTCCATGCGCAGGCCTTCGGCGTATGGCCAGGTCAGCACGCGCGAACCGACGAAGGGCATGGTCTTGGGGTCGGCCAGCGTCAGGAATTCGACGAACTTGGCGCCGGGCTGCGGCTCCACGCGCTGGATCAGTGTGCTCAGCGAATAGCCGACCCAGGGGATCACCATGGACCAGCCCTCGACGCAGCGCATGCGGTAGGTGCGCTCTTCCTGCGCGCCCATCTTGAGCAGGTCTTCCAGGGCGTATTTGCCGGGCTTCTTGACCAGGCCTTCGATCTCGACGGACCAGGGCGCCGTCTTCAGCGTGTGGGCATTCCTGGCCGGGTCGGCCTTGTCGGTGCCGAACTCGTAGAAATTGTTGTAGGTGCTGGCGTCCTTGTAGTCGGTCAGCTTCTCCATCGTGACCGCGCCGGCCACAGCGGATTTGGCGCCGGGCAAGGCCGCGAGCTTGTTCGGCCGTGCCGCTTGCGCCCAAGCTTCGCGCTGGGCCCACGTCGCCAGCGCGGCGCCCGCAGCGCCGGTTGCCATCCAGCGCATCAGGTCGCGCCGGCTCTGGTAGGCGCCTTGCGCAGTGATCTCGCTGGCTGCCGGGTGGGTGAAGCCGTCGGAATTCGTCTTGATCAGCATCGTGCTTCCTGTCGTGAACATCGCCCGCCGCCAAAGTGCGTCAGGGCCTTGCGCTCTAGTACGTTGGAACAGCCGCCATGGTTGCAGCCGGCACGAAATAAAGATGTCAGAGGGTGCCGTAACTGTGCAGGCCGCTCAGGAACATGTTGACGCCCAGGAAGGCAAAGGTGGTGATGGCCAGGCCCACCAGCGCCCACCAGGCGGCCACGGTGCCGCGCAGACCCTTCATCAGCCGCATGTGCAGCCAGGCCGCATAGTTGAGCCAGACGATCAGCGCCCAGGTTTCCTTCGGGTCCCAGCTCCAGTAGCCACCCCAGGCCTCGGCCGCCCACAGCGCGCCCAGCACGGTGGCGATGGTGAAAAACGCAAACCCGACGGCAATCGCCTTGTACATGACATCGTCCAGCACCTCGAAGCTGGGCAGGCGCGACGCAATGCGCCGGCGCCCGAACAGGATGCCCGCGACGATCAGCGCCGAGATGCCGAAGTACACCGCCCAGTAGCTGCTGCCGCCCTCAGCCCCGCCCTGGCGGAACACGATGGGCTCGAAGCACAGCACGATGCCCAGCAGCCACAGCGGCGCCAGTCGCCACCAGCGTGTCTCGCCGGCCTGCTGCTTGATCAGGTAGGCAAAGGCCACCATCGCTGCCAGCGCAAAGGTGCCGTAGCCGATGAAGTTGGCCGGCACGTGCAGCTTCATCCACCAACTCTTCAGCGCCGGCACCAGCGGCTGGATCTCATGCGCCTCACGCACCACCGTGTACCAAAGCAGAAAGCCCACTGCCGCGCTGACCACCAGCATCACGAAGGCGCCGAGTGCGCGCGTGCGGTATTGGGCCTCGAAGTACAGGTAGAACGTCGCCGTCAGCCAGCAGAACAGCACGAACACTTCATACAGATTGCTGACCGGAATGTGGCCGATGTCCGGGCCGATCTGGTGGCTCTCATACCAGCGCACCATGGTGCCGACCAACGCCATGGTGACCGCAGCCCAGGCGATGCGCGAGCCGAGCAGATCCAGCGCGGCTGCGGGGTTGCGCGACACCATGCCGCCCCAGTAGAAGGCCGTGCTGATGAAGAACAGCATGCTCATCCACAGAATGGCGGACTGGCTGGACAGAAAGTACTTGAGCCAGAACACCTGGTCGGCGCGCGCCAGGTCGGCCTGGCCGTCGACCTGGTAGAGAGCCATGGCGACGAGCGCCAAGCCGGCCACCACCAGCACCAGGGCCTTGAGCGGCCGCCAGAACCAGCCGAGCCAGATCAGGCTGGGCACGGTGCCGGCGAGGATCCACTTCTCGTAGATGTCCATGGACGCGTGGTAGCGCGAGAACGCCAGCACGCCGCCGGCCACCACGAGCAGGGCGAACACCCAGTCGAACCAATTGCGGCGGGACAGGAATCCCTCGTTCAGCACCAAGGTGTCTTCATGCGTCACGGTGTTCATGGTTTGTCTCCTGTTGCGCCGATCAGTTTAGTGGCGAGCACCTGGAACTCGCGGTCCACGTCCATGGTCTTGCGGTTGGACGACAGGGCCATCGTGGCCGCCGTGCCCCCATCTTGTGGGGCCATCCAGACCCAGAGCCGGCGCTCGCGCACGTACAGCATCGCAAAGATGCCGACGATCAGCAGCAGGCAGCCCAGGTAGACGATGTTGCGGCCCGGCGCGCGCGCCACCTGGAACACGCTGGCCTGCACCTGCGTGAAGTTGCTGAGCTGGAACGCCATGGGCGCGGGGTAGATCTGCGCGTCGCTCAGCGACAGCACGGCCTGCGTCATGAAGGCCTGGGTTTTCTCGCTGGTGTCCAGCGGTTTGGCACCGGCACGCTCCTGCGCCATCTGCACCAGCTCGAACAGCACGCCGTTCAGGATGCGGACCAGCACTTCGCTGGCGCGGCCGCGTTCGGCCTCGGGTACGTTCGATTCCATGAAGTCGGCGATCGCCTGCAGCCCACCGGGCGCCGTGGACGTGCCGCCCGCGCTGCTGTCGCCGGCGAACAGCGCCAGCGCCTTGGAGGCCGACGTGGCGAGCTGGTCCGCCAGCTCCGGCCGCCCCGGGTCGACGGCGCGGGCTGCATAGCGCCGCACGGCGGCGTCCCGCTGCTCGGCATCGAGAATCGCCACGCGCAGCCGCATGAAGGTGTCCATCGTGCCGGCTTCATCGGCCGGCACGCGCAGGTAGCGGAAGGACTCCGCTGGCGTGTCGCGCACGCCGAGCAGGAACGAGGGCGCACCGTCGCCGGTGTCCACGGGCAGCATGTAGTTGTGGTACTCACGCGCCTGGCCGGCCGCGTCGCGCAGCTTGTAGTTGATGCTGGGCCCGACGTTGCGCAGCTCGCGCTGCGTGACGGTCTTGTTGCCAGCGCCCAGGCGCGCGTCGATGGCGCCACGCAGATCGACCTTGCGCACATCGACCGGCGCGCCGGCACCGGCGCCGAAGTTCTCGACATTGATGACACGCAGCGCGGTGTATTCCAGCGTCATCTTCTCGCCGCCGGGGCCTTCGCCGCGCGTGAGTTCGGAGCTGCCGCCGATGATGCCGTCGATGCTGAAGGGCTTGACGCCCGGCGTCAAAGGCACGGCCGTCAGCTGCACGCTGGAGCCCCCGTCGTCAAAGCTGGACTGGTAGATCTCCACGCCCTTGTAGCGTGCCGGATGGTTCACCTCGACGCGCGCCGGGGTCTGGGCGCCGGTCTCGCGGTCGTGGATCACGATCTCGCTGGCGAACAGCTTGGGCATGCCGGTGGAGTAGTACTCGACGATGAACTTCTTGAGTTCCACGGCGAAGGGCAGATCCTGCAGCAGCACGCCGTCGGACTGGGCCAGGATGGCGGTGCTGGACTGCGTGCCCTCGGCCACCATCAGGTTGCCGCGGAAGGTGGGGTTGCGCACCGACAGCCGGTGCTCGGGCGCGACGTCGGCGATCATGCCGCCGCCCTTGTAGACCGTCTTGCCGTTGAACCAGGTCTGCGCCCGCACGACCAGATCGCCATCGAGCAGGCCGCCGATGCACACCAGCACGATGGCACTGTGCGCCGCGATGTAGCCCAGCTTGTTGGCCGCGCCAGCCTTGGCCGCCACCATCCAGCCTTCGCCCTCGGGCGTGTCGCGCCGCTGCAGCTTGACCTTCCAGCCGGCACCGGCCAGGGCGCGGCCGACGCGCGCTGCCGCAGCCTGCGGCGTGCCCTCGATCCGGCCCTGGGCGCGGTGGCCGAAGGCCAGCAGGCTCTGCGCGCGGATGCCCTCCTTGTAGACCTTGAGGTCGGCAAAAATCTTGGGACTGCTGCGGGCGATGCACAGCGTGGTGCTGGTCACCAGGAACGCCAGGATGAGCAAAAACCACCACGCGCTGTACACGGCCGACAGGCTGAGCTTGTCGAACACCTGCGCCCAGAACGGGCCGAACTGGTTCACGTAATTGTTGGCGGGCTCGTGCTGCTTGAGCACGGTGCCGATGACCGAGGCGATGCAGATCACCGTCAGCAGCGAGATCGCGAACCGCATGGACGACAGCAGCTCGACCGTGGCACGCCACGCATGTGAGCCGGTCCGGACGCGAAGGCCGTGTGTGGTGGTGGACATCGTGGTGGAGTTCAGGCCTGCCCAGGCAGACGGGGCCAACAAAAAGCGGGCCGATCCGAAGAAGGGCCCGCCCGTTCGGCCCGATCCTTAGGCTGGAGTTCGGGCATTTGGTTCCGCAACACGCGCGTAGGCGCGCACTCAGCAGCGCAGATCAGCGCAGACCGGCGATGTAGTCGGACACGGCACGGATCTCGCGGTCGTTCATCTTGGCGGCCACGCCGGTCATCTGCAGGTTGTTGTTGCGTGTGCCGTCGCGGAACGCGGCCAACTGCAGGGCGGTGTAGTCGGCGTGCTGACCCGACAGGCGCGGGTACTGGGAAGGAATGCCGGCACCGTTGGGGCTGTGGCAGCCCGCGCAGGCGGCGATCTGGCGGTCGGGAATGCCGCCGCGGAAGATGCGCTCGCCCAGCATCACGAGTTCTTTGTCCTTGGCGAAGCCGGGCTTGGCCTCTTTCGAGCTGGCCCAGTACGAGATGTTGCGCATGTCGTCGGCGCTCAGCGTGGCGGCAAAGCCCTGCATGATGGGGTTGGCACGCTTGCCTTCCTTGTACTCCTGCAGCTGCTTGACCAGGTATTCCGGGTGCTGCTGTGCGAGCTTGGGGTTGGCGGGGATGGCTGAGTTGCCATCGGCACCGTGGCAGGCGGCGCACACGGCAGCAAAGCTCTGTTCACCCTTGACCAGATCGGGCTTGGGCACCTTGGGTGCGGCCGGCTTCCCATCAGCCGCAAAGCCGGTGATGGTCGTTGCCGCGAAGAGGGCAGCCAGGAGCATGGGAGCGAGCAACTTCATATCGAGGGTGGTTTTTTAGGTGCGCAAAACCTCACGATTCTACAATGCGACCCCGCGCCCTCCCGATTGCCGACATGACCGCTCCCGTTCCCGCCGCCACCTCGGCCGCCCCACTTGCCCCCTCGGCGCCCGCCACCGGACCTACCCCCGTCGTCGCCTCCGGCTGGCTGCACACGGCGCGCTTCCTGACCACGGCGCCGCAACTGCAGTTCCTGCCCAAGCTGGATCTGCCCGAGATTGCCTTCGTGGGCCGCTCCAACGCCGGCAAGTCCACCTGCATCAACACGCTGACCCAGCAAAAGCAGCTGGCCTACGCTTCCAAGAAGCCCGGGCGCACGCAGCACATCAACCTGTTCTCGCTCGGCAAGCAGGGCATCACGGATGCGGTGCTGGCCGATCTGCCCGGCTACGGTTACGCGGCCGTGCCCAAGCAAGACAAGCTGCGCTGGCAGCAGGTCATGGCCAACTACCTGGTCACGCGCGAGAACCTCACCGGCATCGTGCTGCTGTGCGACCCGCGCCTGGGCCTGACAGAGCTGGACGAGGTGCTGCTGGAGGTGATACGCCCCCGCGTTGAGCAGGGCCTCAAGTTCCTGCTGCTGCTGACCAAGGCCGACAAGCTCACGCGCATGGAAGCGACCAAGGCCTTGTCGATCGCCAAGCTGCAGGCCGGCGGCGGGCAGGCAATGCTGTTCTCGGCGCTGAAGCGCCAGGGCATCGACGAGGCCGGCCAGCTGCTGTGGCGCTGGGCGCACCCGGACGGGCCGGCCGTGCCGGTGCCGGCATCGGCACCCGAATCCGAACCTCAGTAGACCGAGGCGACCCCGGGCGGGCGCGTCTTGAAGCGCTTGTGCACCCAGAAATACTGCGCGGGCATGGTGGCGATATAGGCCTCCAGCCGCTGGTTCATGAGCGTCGTGTCGGCCACGACATCGTCCGTGGGGAACTGCTCCCAGCCCGGCATCACGCACACCTCGTATCCGGTGGGCGTCATCCGCGTGACCACGGGCACGACGCGTGCCCGGCCCAGGCGCGCGAACCGCGCCAGCGATGGCACGGTGGCGGCGGGTACGCCGAAAAAGGGCACGAACAACGAATCGCGCGCGCCAAAATCCATGTCGGGCAGCAGGTACACGGGCTCACCTGCCCGCAAGGCGGTGACGATGGGCTTGATGCCGTCGCCGCGGTTGTACAGCTTGGCATTGCCGAAGCGCTGGCGCCCCCGCGCCACCCAGGCGTCGACCACGCGGTTGGACTGCGGCGTGTAGATCGTCGCGAACTGGCGCGCGATCTGCTGCGACAGGGCCGTGGCACCGGCGTCCAGGCCGACGAAGTGCGGCGCGAACAGCAGCAGCGGCGATTTGCCGTCGAACTGTGTGAGGTCGCCCGTCATCTGCAGACGCTGGCGCGTGATCTCTGGCCGGCCGTGCCAGAGCCAGGCGCGGTCCAGCCAGGCCTGCAGGAACACGGTGAACGACTGGCGGGCCAGGGCCTCGCGCTCGGCCGCCGGCATGTGCGGAAAGCACAGCGCCAGATTGGTCAACGCGATGTGCCGCCGACTGCCCACCACGCGGTACAGCAACGCTGCCAGCAAGGCGCCCAGGCTGCGAACCCACGGCAGCGGCAGTGGCGCCAGCAGGCGCATCAGCACGATGGCGGCGCTCGACATCATCTCGCGCAGGGCCTCTCGGCGGCAATCACGGGGAGTGGGAGCATGGAACTAGAATCGCGCCGGTCGCTGAGTTATTGAACTACTTGCAGGGCGACCTTAAACAGATCTGCTAAAGCGTTCGCCACATGCTCCCCGCAAGAGGCAACGCGTCACACGTAACTGCCTTTTCACGAAACGATGGAGTGTATTCAATGGCGAACGACTTTCTTTTCACGTCCGAGTCCGTGTCCGAGGGCCACCCCGACAAGGTGGCCGACCAGATTTCCGATGCGATCCTCGACGCGATCTTTCAGCAAGACCCACTGTCGCGCGTGGCCGCGGAGACGCTGACCAACACCGGTCTGGTCGTGCTGGCTGGCGAGATCACGACCAACGCGCACGTGGACTACATCCAGGTGGCGCGCGACACGATCAAGCGCATCGGTTACGACAACACCGAGTACGGCATCGACTACAAGGGTTGCGCGGTCATGGTCTGCTATGACAAGCAGTCCAACGACATCGCACAGGGCGTGGACCACGCCAGCGACGACCACCTGAACATCGGCGCTGGCGACCAGGGGCTGATGTTCGGCTACGCCTGTGACGAGACGCCTGAGCTCATGCCCGCGCCGATTTACTACGCGCACCGCCTGGTCGAACGCCAGGCCCAGTTGCGCAAGGACGGCCGCCTGCCCTTCCTGCGGCCTGACGCCAAGAGCCAGGTCACGATGCGCTACGTGGACGGCAAGCCACACAGCATCGACACCGTGGTGCTGTCGACCCAGCACCACCCCGACCAGAGCGAGACGCCCACGAAGATGAAGGCCTCGTTCGTCGAAGCCATCATCGAAGAGATCATCAAGCCGGTGCTGCCCAAGGAGTGGCTGAAGGACACCAAGTACCTGATCAACCCGACCGGGCGTTTTGTCATCGGTGGCCCGCAGGGCGACTGCGGCCTGACGGGTCGCAAGATCATCGTGGACACCTACGGCGGCGCCTGCCCGCACGGGGGCGGTGCGTTCTCGGGCAAGGACCCGTCCAAGGTCGACCGCTCGGCCGCCTACGCTGCGCGCTACGTGGCCAAGAACATCGTCGCCGCCGGCCTGGCGCGCCAGTGCCAGATCCAGGTGGCGTACGCCATCGGCGTGGCGCGGCCCATGAACATCACGGTCTACACCGAAGGCACCGGCGTCATCTCCGACGAGAAGCTGTCGGCCCTGGTGCAGGAGCACTTCGACCTGCGGCCCAAGGGCATCATCCAGATGCTGGACCTGCTGCGCCCGATCTACGAAAAGACCGCCGCCTACGGCCACTTCGGCCGAGAAGAGCCCGAGTTCACGTGGGAGCGCACGGACAAGGCTGCGGCGCTGCGTGCAGCGGCTGGCCTGTGAAGGCCATCATCCACGCCAGTGGATGCGCAGCCTTGCGCCACAAGGCTGCGGCGCTGCGTGCAGCGGCTGGCCTGTGAAGGCCATCATCCACGCCAGTGGATGTGCAGCCTTGCGCTACAAGGCTGCGGCGCTGCGTGCAGCGGCTGGCCTCTAAGGCCGCGATGCGATGAGCGCTGAGGCCACGCCGCTGTGGCGCGGCCCGCGCTGGGCTCTGGCGGTGCTGCTCGCCCTGTTGGGAATGCTCGGGCCGTTCTCGATCGATACCTACATCCCGGCGTTCTCCGGCATCGCGCGTTCCCTCGGCGCGACGCCGGTTCAGATGCAGCAGACGCTGTCGGCCTACCTGTTCGGGTTCGCCTTCATGAACCTGTTCCACGGCGCGCTGTCGGACAGCTTCGGCCGCCGGCCGGTGGTGCTGTGGGGCATCGCCGTGTTCACGCTGGCCTCGGCCGGCTGCGCGCTGTCCGAGACCATCGGGCAACTGGTGTTCTTCCGCGCACTGCAGGGCCTGTCGACCGGCGCCGGCATCGTGGTGTCGCGCGCAGTCATCCGCGACGTCTTTCCGCCGGCGCAGGCGCAGAAGGTCATGAGCCAGGTGACCATTTACTTTGGCGTGGCGCCAGCGATTGCGCCCATCGTGGGCGGCTGGCTGTTCGTGCACCTGGACTGGCACGCCATCTTCTGGTTCCTCACGCTGGTGGGCGTGCTGCTGTGGGTCTGCAACTACAAGCTGCTGCCCGAAACGCTGCAGCCGCATCTGCGCCAGTCGTTCAATGTGCCGCACCTCATGCGCGGCTACCGGCTGCTGGTCGCCGACCCACGCTTCGTGCTGCTGGCGCTGGCCAGCGGCGTGCCGTTCAACGGCATGTTTCTGTACGTGCTGTCGGCACCCGAATTCCTGGGCACGCTGCTGGGCCTGGCGCCCACGCAGTTCTTCTGGTTCTTCATCCTGACCATCACCGGCATCATGGGCGGGGCCTGGCTCAGCGGCCGGTTGGCCGGCCGGATCACGCCGAAGCGGCAGATACGGCACGGCTTTCTGATCATGACCGTGGTGGCAGTGCTCAACCTCGTGGCCAACCTGCTGTGGCCGGCCCATGCGCTGTGGGCGTTGCTGCCGATCGCGGTGTTTGCTTTCGGCTGGGCGCTGATGGTGCCGGTCGTGACGCTGCTGGCGCTGGACCTGCACCCTGAGCGACGCGGCATGGCCTCGTCGCTGCAGGCCTTCGTGGGCTCCGCGGCCAACGGGATCGTCGCCGGCGTCATCGCGCCGCTGCTCATGCACTCCACCGCGCTGCTGGCGGCGGGTTCTCTGTGCATGATGGCGATCGGCCTGGTGGCCTGGGTCTGGCTGCACCGGCGCTGGCCCGAGATCGGGCGCGAGGCCAGCGCGTCCGGCTGACATGCCGATGGAACGAATCGCGCGCCAGCGGTTCCCATGGGCTTCGTTTTCAGCCGCTCCCCTCCTCCATGACCATGATCGAACTCGACGCCTTGTCGATGCACTACCGCCTGGGCGATGCGCGCATCGACGTGCTGCGCGACGTGTCCCTGCAGATTCCCGCCGGCCAGAGCGTGGCGGTGGCCGGCCCCTCCGGTTCCGGCAAAACCTCGCTGCTGTTGCTGCTGGCTGGCCTGGAACAACCCGCCGCCGGCCACGTCAGCGTCGACGGCGTGCGCCTGGACCAACTGGGCCGCGACGCACTGGCCGATCTGCGGCGCGATCGCGTGGGCATCGTGTTCCAGTCCTTCCACCTGCTGCCCAGCCTGACGGCACTGGACAACGTGGCGCTGCCGCTGCAGATCGCCGGCAAGCGCGATGCCTATCCGCGTGCGCGCGAATTCCTGCAACGCGTCGGCCTGGCCGCGCGCCAGAGCCACTACCCAGGCCAGCTGTCCGGCGGCGAGCAGCAGCGCGTGGCCATCGCGCGCGCGCTGGTGCACAGCCCGCGCCTGCTGCTGGCCGACGAGCCCACCGGCAACCTGGACGACCACACCGGCGCGCTGGTGCGCGACCTGCTGTTCGAGCTGAACCGCGATGCCGGCACGACCATGGTGCTGGTCACGCATGACCTGGAGTTCGCCACGCGCTGCGACCGCGTGCTGCGCCTGCACGATGGCCGGCTGCACGAACAGGAGCCGGCGCATGCGCTTCCTGCTTAGCCTGGCCTGGCGCGACCTGCGTGCCAGTGGCCGGTCGCTGTGGGTGTTCTGTGCCTGCCTGGCACTGGGTGTGGCGCTGGTGGCAGCAGGCGGCGGCCTGTACCGGCAGGTGGCCGGTGCCCTGCAGCAAGACGCGCGCGCGCTGTTCGGCGGCGATCTGGAGGTGCGGCACACGCAGCCGCTGGACAGCATCGCGCTCGACTGGATCCACGCGCGCGGCGACGTCTCGCGCCTGGTTGAGCTGCGCACCATGCTGCGCACCGCAGATGGCCGCGCGCAGTTGATCGCACTGCAGAGCGCGGACGCGCGCTACCCGCTGTATGGCGAAGTCACGCTGGAGCCGGCCGGCCCGCTGGCCGACGCGCTGGCCGAGCGCGATGGCGTGTGGGGCGTCGCGCTGGACCGCGTGCTCGCCAGCCGGCTCGGGCTGTCCACTGGCGGCCGTGTCCAGGTCGGCGATCTGACACTGGCCGTGCGCGCCGTGATCGAGCGCCAGCCTGACCGCAGCTTGCGTGCCGACTGGAACGGCGCCCCCGTGCTGCTGGCCGACGGCGCGCTGCAGGCCACGGGCCTGGTGCAACCGCTGTCGCGCGTGACCTACCACTACCGTGTGCGCACCGAGCAGCCCGTGACCGCGTGGCGCGACAACTTCGTCGCCGCCTTCCCCGCTTCGAACGCCGAAGTGCGCAGCTTCGCGCAGCGCAGTGAACGCGTGGCGCAGGTGCTGGAGCAAGTCGGTTCGGGGCTGATGCTGATCGGCTTCTCGGCGCTCTTCATCGGCGGCCTGGGCGTGTTCAACAGCGTACAGGCTTACCTGCAGGGCAAGCTGGGCACGCTGGCCACCTTGCGTGCGCTGGGGCTGCGCGATGGCCGGCTTGCGTGGATGGTGCTGCTGCAGATCCTCTTGCTCGCGGTGGCCGCCAGTGGCGTCGGCGTGCTGTTGGGCGCCGGGCTTGCGCTGGGCGGCGCGGCACTTGCTGCGCGCAGCTTGCCGCTGACCCCGGAACTGGCCCAGCTTGCCTTGCCGATGGGCATGGCGCTGGCCTTTGGTGTGCTGACCGCGCTGGCGTTCGCGCTGCCGGCGCTGGGTCGTGCGCTGACGGTGACGCCGGCCGCGCTGTTCCGCGGCATCGATGGCGCCAGCCTGCGGACGCCGCCGCTGGCCTGGGCCGCAACCGCAGCGTGCGGCCTGGCGATCGCGGCCCTGCTCGTGCTGGCCCTGCCCGACCCACGCTTCGGCCTGGGATTCCTGGCCGTGGCCGCCCTGCTGTTGGTATTGCTCGAAGGCCTGCTGCGCGCCCTGCGCAGTGCAGCGCGGCGGCTGCTGGCCTTGCCGCGTTGGCAACCCGGTTTCGAACTGCGTCTGGCGCTGGCCAGCCTGCAGCGGCCGGGCTCGCCGCTGCGCCCGGCGCTGCTGTCGCTGGGCACCTCGCTCACGCTGCTGGTGGCCTGCACGCTGGTCGTCGCCTCGCTGCTGCGCACGATCAACGAGACGGTGCCGCAGCAGGCGCCTGGCATGGTGTTCCACGACGTCCAAACCGAACAGCTCGACCTGCTGCGCGACACCCTGCAAGGCGCCGACCGGCTGCAGACCGCGCCACTGGTACTGGGCCGCCTGGCCGCCGTGAATGGCGAGGACCTGCGCGCCAGCAACGACGGGCGCCGCGCACGTGAAGCCCGCAACGAGCACAAGCTCAGCACGCGCGCCGGCAACATGGACGACGTGGTCGTCCAAAGCGGTGCGCTGTGGCCGGCCAGCTACCAGGGGCCGCCGCTGGTGGCCATGGAAGACCGCGAAGCCGACGCGCTGGGCCTGGTCGTCGGCGACCAACTGCGCTTCGACATCCAGGGCCAGGCGGTTGAGGCCGAGCTCGCCGCCATTTATGGCCAGCGACGCGTGCAGGCGCGGTTATGGCTGGAGGGCATCTTCAGCGACGGCGTGCTGGACCCGTTCGTCACGCGCCATGTCGGCGCGGCCTGGCTGGCCCCACAGGCAGCCATCGCCGCGCAGGACCGCCTGGCCGCCGCCGCCCCCAACATCGTCACCGTGCGCACCGCAGCCTTGCTGGACGAGACCCGCGTGCTGATGGCCCGCGCCAGTTCGGCACTGGCTGTGATCGGCGGCACCTGCCTGCTGGCCAGCCTGCTGGTGTTGGCCAGCGTGGTCGCGGCCAGCCGGGTGCGCCAGGTGTATGAGGCCAGCGTGATGCACACCTTGGGCGCGCGGCTGTCCAGCCTGCGCCGCACCTTGCGCTGGGAGTATTTGCTGCTGGCGCTGGTCACGTCCGGCTTTGCCATCGCGGCGGGCAGCCTGCTGGCCACCTTGCTGCTGGAGCGGCGGCTGGAACTCACTGTGCAGGGCCTGTACTGGACCGGCGCCTTGACAGCGCTGGGCGTGAGTGCCGTCAGCCTGGGGCTTGGCGCTCGCTATCTGCTGCAGCAGATGCGCATTGCGCCGGCGCAGCTGTTGCGCGGCGGCAACTGAGCGTCACTGGTCACCGCAGCGGCGAGCCATCGCCGTCGCGAGTGAGCGGGCGCAAGGACCGCCGCCAGCGCGCCGGTCCACCGGCCCACCAGCCACTCAGTTCTTCAGAACTTCGTGTAGCCCCCATCGATGACGAACTGCTCGCCGGTCGTATAGGCTGCCGCGTCACTGGCCAGGTACACGGCAATGCCGCCGAAGTCAGCGCCGGTGCCCCAACGGCGTGCCGGCACACGCGGCAGCACGGCGGCGGCGAACTTGTCATTCCCAAACGAGCGCTCGGTCATCTCGGTCTCGATCCAGCCTGGCAGGATGGAATTGACACGGATCTTGTGGCGCGCCATTTCCATCGCCAATGCGCGCACCATGGACGTGACGGCGCCTTTGGACGCACCATAGTGGCTGTTGCGCGCCGCGCCCTCGATGGCCGCAGTGCTGGCGGTGGCCACCAGCGTACCGCCCCCGTGCGCAGCCATGTGACGCGCCGCCGCCCGAAACGTCAAGAACACGCCCTCCACGTTGACGCGCTGGACGCGGCGGAACTCCTCCAGCGACATTTCCATCAACACGGTGCCCTTGCCCGACACCCCGGCGTTGGCAAAGCAGGCCTGCACCGATCCCAGCGCGGCAACGGTGGCCGCGAAGGCCTGCTCGACGGCCGCCTCGTCGCCCACATCGCACACAGTGCTGTGCACGCGGTCCGCATCGCCGCACTCCGCCATCAGAGCCGCCGCGGCTTGATGGGTTTTGTCGGCCTTGGAGCCCCAGATCGACACCGACGCCCCGGCCTGCAGCAGCGCGCGCGCCATGCCGTAGCCAATGCCGCCGTTGCCGCCGGTGATGAGGGCGGTGCGCCCGGTGAGGTTAAAGGGTTGGTACATGCGGTCTCCTGCTGAATGAATCGTCGTGCTGCGTGTATAGCAACCCTGAGCCGTGTGACCAGACGCCGATGTGACGCCGAACACCTGTCCCTCGCGCAGGTAGGCCGCTGAAACGGCGGGCGTCATTCGCACGCACCAGTGTGCGCTTCGAGGCCGGCCACCCCATCCCTGCTGCGCCGCGACGCTGCAGCCGGCACACCTGCAAGTTCTGCCAGCCCGATCCCAACCGCCCACGTCGCATGGCGTTCGTCCTCCACGCACGACCACCTTGAGCGACCACCGCAAGAGCCAAAAGGGGCGCCTGCGCGCGAATTCAGCAAATCGTGTCCGAATGTGACAGGCCATCTGACCGTTCTTCATCTACACACAAAGCTGAACAAATTACTTTTTTACCCAGCTTGTATGACAAATATCACGAATGCATACTTGTCGACAATCAAGGCTCAATCGCTGTGTTCCCCCCCCCTCTACGTACCATTCTTCTGCGACACGCGCGCAATGGGACGTGGACGACCAGCCCACCCCGCCCGAGGGTGCACGGTGATGCCCCCACTGATCGGTCCTCGCGCACGCGTCGTCTTCAATGGCCGCTTTCTGGCTCAGCCGCGTATGGGCGTCCAACGCTACGCACTGGAAACCCTGCGCGCGCTCGACGAGTTGCTGGACGCATCCCCCGCTCGGCTGCGCAGTGCGCGCTATGAACTGGCGCTGCCCGACGGCGTCGCCGCGCCGGTGTTGTCAGCGGTGCGCGTCGCGCACGTGCCAGGTCGCGCCGGGCATGGGTGGGAGCAGTGGGCGCTGCGCCGTTGCGCGCGCGGCGCCTTTCTCGTCAATTTCAGCCATACCGGCCCCTGGCTCAAGCACCGCCAGCTCGTCACCGTCCACGACGCCGCCGTCCGCGTGATGCCAGAGACGTTTTCGCGCAGCGACCGCTGGTTCCACAACGCCAGTGTCGCGTTGTTGGGGCGGCACGCGAAATCGGTCATGACGGTCTCCAACTTCTCACGCGATGAGTTGCAGCTGCACTTCGGGCTCTCGCGGTCCGACATCGTCGTGGGCGTGCAGGGCGGTGAACACGCCTGCCGCCAGACGGACGACGCCGCCGTGCTGCGCCGCCACGGGCTGACGCCCCGTGCCTACGTGCTGTCGCTCGGCAGTGCAAGGCCGGACAAGAACTTCGGCGTCCTCGCGCGCGCCTTGGACCTCTTGCCGGACTTTCCGTGGCCGATCGCGGTGGCGGGCGCAGGCGACCTCGCCAGCCTGCACGACTCTGCAGTCCCTGGGGCCGGCTTCCAGTTCCTTGGCTTCGTGCAGGAGGACGACTTGCCCGCGCTCTACCGCCAGGCCGCCTGCTTCGTGCTGCCCTCCCTATACGAAGGCTTTGGGCTGCCGGCGGTGGAGGCCATGGCCAACGACTGCCCGGTCCTGGCCGCGCATGCCACGTCGTTGCCCGAAATCTGTGGCGACGCCGCACTGTATTTCGACCCGCACGACCCCGCCTCAGTCGCAGCGCAGTTGACGCGCATGGCCGAAGAGCCGGACCTGCGCGCCCAGCTCGTGGAAGCGGGGCGCGCACGCCTGCGTCACTACAGCTGGACCACCAACGCGCACATCCTGATCAACCATCTCGACGCGATCGGCGTCACAGGATGAGCCGGCATGCCGCCGTCGGAGCCAGGGGCGTGCGCCTGTGAATGCTTTTGCAGACGGCTTGCTTGAATTGCCACGAATAGGCCGTATCATTAGCACTCGCTGGGGTTGAGTGCTAACAGCACCGCCCCATGTGTTTGAGGCCTCGGCCTCCTGGCTGTTCAGCCACCCCCTTTATTCCATTTCAGGAGATCTATATGAAACTTCGTCCATTGGCCGATCGCGTGATCGTCAAGCGCGTTGAGAGCGAAACCAAGACCGCTTCGGGCATCGTGATCCCCGACAACGCTGCCGAGAAGCCCGATCAAGGCGAAGTCCTGGCCGTCGGCCCGGGCAAGCTCGATGACAGCGGCAAGCGCATCGAACTGAGCATCCGCATCGGCGATCGCGTTCTGTTCGGCAAGTACTCCGGCCAGACCGTCAAGGTCGACGGCGACGAACTGCTGGTGATGAAGGAAGACGACCTGTTCGCAGTCGTCGAGAAGTAATTTCTCACCTACCACCCACTCACTGAAACGAATCCGGAGAATTACTCATGGCAGCAAAAGACGTCATTTTCGGCGGCGAAGCCCGCGCACGCATGGTTGAAGGCGTGAACATCCTGGCCAACGCGGTCAAGGTCACGCTGGGCCCCAAGGGTCGCAACGTGGTGCTGGAGCGCTCGTTCGGCGCCCCCACGGTGACCAAGGACGGCGTGTCCGTCGCCAAGGAAATCGAACTGAAGGACAAGCTTCAGAACATGGGCGCCCAGATGGTCAAGGAAGTCGCTTCCAAGACCTCTGACAACGCTGGCGACGGCACCACCACCGCTACGGTCCTAGCACAAGCCATCGTGCGCGAAGGCATGAAGTACGTGGCCGCCGGCATGAACCCGATGGACCTGAAGCGCGGCATCGACAAGGCGGTCACCGCCCTGGTCGCCGAGCTGAAGAAGGCCTCCAAGGCCACCACCACCTCCAAGGAAATCGCGCAAGTCGGCTCCATCTCGGCCAACAGCGACGAATCCATCGGCAAGATCATCGCTGACGCGATGGACAAGGTCGGCAAGGAAGGCGTCATCACCGTCGAAGACGGCAAGTCGCTGGACAACGAGCTGGACGTCGTCGAAGGCATGCAATTCGACCGCGGCTACCTGTCGCCTTACTTCATCAACAACCCGGAAAAGCAAGCCGCGTTGCTGGACAACCCCTTCGTGCTGCTGTTCGACAAGAAGATCAGCAACATCCGCGAACTGCTGCCCACGCTGGAAGCCGTCGCCAAGGCTGGCCGTCCGCTGCTGATCATTGCCGAAGAAGTCGACGGCGAAGCGCTGGCGACCCTGGTGGTCAACACCATCCGCGGCATCTTGAAGGTCGTGGCCGTCAAGGCACCTGGCTTTGGCGACCGCCGCAAGGCCATGCTGGAAGACATCGCCATCCTGACGGGCGGCAAGGTCATCGCTGAAGAAGTCGGCCTGACGCTGGAGAAGGTCACGCTGGCCGATCTGGGCCAAGCCAAGCGCATCGAAGTGGGCAAGGAAAACACCACCATCATCGATGGCGCCGGTGCCGCTGCCGACATCGAAGCCCGCGTCAAGCAAGTGCGCGTTCAGATCGAAGAAGCGACCAGCGACTACGACCGTGAAAAGCTGCAAGAGCGCGTGGCCAAGCTGGCCGGCGGTGTTGCTCTGATCAAGGTCGGCGCTGCCACCGAAGTCGAGATGAAGGAAAAGAAGGCCCGCGTCGAAGACGCGCTGCACGCTACCCGTGCTGCCGTTGAAGAAGGCATCGTGGCCGGCGGCGGTGTTGCACTGCTGCGCGCCAAGCAATCGGCTGGCGAGATCAAGGGCGACAACGCTGACCAGGACGCCGGCATCAAGCTGGTGCTCAAGGCCATCGAAGCGCCTCTGCGCGAGATCGTCTACAACGCCGGTGGCGAAGCCTCCGTGGTGGTGAACGCTGTGTTGGCCGGCAAGGGCAACTACGGCTTCAATGCTGCCAACGACACCTATGGCGACATGATCGAAATGGGCATCCTGGACCCAACCAAGGTGACCCGCACCGCGCTGCAGAACGCAGCATCGGTCGCATCGCTGATGCTGACCACCGAAGCCATGATCGCTGAAGCGCCGAAGGAAGAATCCGGCGCTGGCGGCGGCATGCCTGGTGGCATGGGCGGCATGGGCGGCATGGGCGACATGGGCATGTAATTGCCCGCCAGGCGGCAACGCCTCGCACCAAAGCCCCGCGGTTGCAAAGCCGCGGGGCTTTTTCGTTGGCGCGTGGAGTTCAGTGCGCCGGTTGGCCCGGCTGCGCCATGCGCACGCACAGGTCGAATGCCGCCTGCAGGCCCTCGATGCCGGCAATGCCGCGGCCTGCGATGTCGAACGCGCTGCCGCTGGCCGATGTCGCCACCGGCACGGGCAGGCCGCCGTGCAGCGTCACGCCCTGCTCGAAGCCCATCAGCTTCATCGCGATCTGCCCCTGGTCGTGGTACATGGACACCACCGCGTCCACATCGCCCCGGCGCGCGCCGATGAACACGGTGTCGGGTGAGAACGGGCCGCGTGCGTCGATGCCCTCAGCCTGCAACGCCTGCACGGCTGGCGCGATGATCTCGATCTCCTCCATGCCGATGGAGCCGCCATCGCCGGCGTGCGGGTTCAAGCCGGAGACGGCGATGCGCGGCTTGGCCACGCCGGCCTGGCGCAGGGCCTGGTCGATCAGGTGCACGGCGTCGCGCACGCCCTCACCCGTGATGTGCCGGGCCACATCTCCCAAAGGGATGTGCGAGGTCACGCGCGAAGTCCACAGCGTGCCCGTCAGGTTGAATTCACAGACAAAACCGGATACGGCGAACCGCTCCTGCAAATAGCGCAGCTCATCCTCATGCGTGAGGCCGCCCAGCCGCAGCGAATGCTTGTTCAGCGGCGCGAAGACGATGGCATCGACCTGGCCGGCCAGCACGGCCTCGGTCGCCAGCTCCAGCGCGCGCATCGAGGCCCGGCCTGAGACTTCATTCGATTCGCCCAATACCGGCGCGCGGCCCCGCAGCCCGTCGTAAGCCAGCCAGGTGCACTGGCCAGGCTCGGCGCGCCAGTCGTCGGGCAGACGGTCGATCCGCCGCGGCGCCAGTTGCTCGCCGGCGATGGCCTGGCCCGAGGCCAACGCCTGTTCGTCCGCGATCAGCAGCACGTCGGCCTGTTGCAGATTGCGCTGGCGGGCCAGCAGGCGCACGGCCATCTCGGGGCCGATGCCGCTGGGGTCGCCCAGCAGCACGGCCACACGCGGGCGGGAAGGGGGACGGGGGGTCGAAGATGTCATGGCGCTCATTCCGCTTTGATGTTGGCCTCGCGCACCAGCTTGCCGTAGTGCTCGAACTCGGACTTGTTCATGTCGGCAAACTGGGCGCCGGTCAACGTGCCCACTTCACCACCCAGGCCCTTGATGCGCGCCTGCACGTCCGGCAACTGCAGCGCGCGGGCGAGCTCGGCCGTCAGCCGTTCGACCACGGGTTTGGGCGTGCCCCCGGTGACATACAGCCCGTACCAGGTCGACACGTCGGCACCCTTGATGCCCAGCTCGGCCAGGGTCGGCACGTCCGGCATCTCGGCCGAACGCGCAGGCGCGCTCACGGCCAGCGGCCGCAGCTTGCCGGAGCGGATCTGCCCCATCGCCGACGAGGTGCTGTCGAACATCATGTCCACCTGCCCGGAGATGACGTCGATGTGGGCCTGCGAGCTGCCCTTGTACGGCACATGAATCGCCTTGGTGCCCGTGACCAGGCCGAACGCCTCACCGCCGATGTGCTGGGTGCTGCCGATGCCGGAGGACGCGAACTTCATCGCGCCTGGGTTGGCCGACAGGGCGGCCACGACCTCTGGCACGCTCTTGAATGGCGCGGCGCTGGACACCACCAGCACGTTGGGCATCACCGCGACCAAGCCGATGGGCTGCAGATCCTTCAGCGGGTCGTACTTGAGCTTGAGCATGTGCGGCGCCACCGCCTGCCCGGTGTTGGTGGCCAGCAGCAGCGTGGTGCCATCGGGCGCCGCCCGCGCCGCCATCTCGGCCGCGATGGTGTTCGACGCACCGGGCCGGTTCTCCACGACGACCGATTGCTTGAGCGCCGGCGCCAGCTTCTCCGCCAGCACCCGCGCGAGGATGTCGGTGCCGCCCCCAGGGGACGCGCCGACCATGATGCGCACGGTCTTGTCGGCTGCACTCTGAGCCAAGGCCGCCGGCGTCGCGGCCAGGGCCAGCAAGGCAAGTCCCAGGCCGGTGGCCTGGCGTCGGGTCGAGAATGAAATGGGCATCGGGTTGTCTCCAGTGGGGCCAGTGCGGGGCGCTGCGTGGCCGCCCCGTCGAGTGCCGAGACTAAGGGGCTTGAGCTTTGGAATCCAATCGCGGATGCTCCGCTACCGATCACCTTTTGGATATGACAGAAGCTCCACTCCCCGCCTTCACCACCGATGCGGCCATGCTGCTGCGCGTGCGGCCGCGCCAGTTGCTGCTGCTGGCAACGCTCGATGCGCAGCGCCACCTGGGCCGCGCAGCCCAGGCGATGAACATCAGCCAACCCGCCGCCACCAAGCTGCTTCTGCAGTTGGAAGATGCGCTGGGCGAACGCCTGTTCGATCGCTTGCCGCGCGGCATGGTGCCGACGCCCAATGGCGAACTGCTGGTGCGCTACGCGCGCCGCGTGCTGGCTGATTTCGGCGCCGTGCGCGAAGAGATGGGCGCGCGACGCTCGGGCCTGTCGGGCGCCCTGCGCCTGGGCGCCGTGCCCGGCGCGGTGCCACAGCTGCTGGCACCGGCATTGCTGGACTACCGCCGCCGCCATCCGCAGGTCGCGCTGTCGGTGTTGGAGGGCACCAGCGATGTGGTGCTGGCCCAGCTGGCACGCGGCGATGTCGACCTGGCACTGGGCCGGTTGACCGAAGGCTACAGCGAGCAGGACTTCGGCATCGAGCCGCTGCTGGAGGAAGCCATGCAGGTCGTCGTGCGCGCCGCCCACCCGGTGTTTGAGCGCGGCAGAGCCACGGTGGCCGACCTGGCCGGATGGTCCTGGGTGCTGCAGGCGCCCGGCTCACCCCAGCGCGGCCGGCTGGAGGCTGCGCTGCGCGAGGCCGGCGTGCACGGGCGGCTCAACTTCATCGAAACTGCATCCACCACGGTGACCACCGCCCTGGTGGAGATGTCGGACATGGCGGCCCTGATGCCTGCCTCGCTGGCCGCGCACTACGCCCGGTTGGGCGTGCTGCGTGTGGCGCCGATCGAGCTGCCGATCCGGCTGCCCGCCATCGACCTGATCGTGCCGCAGGGCAGGGCGCTGTCGCCGGCAGCGGCACATTTCAGGCAGCTGCTGCTGGAGCAGCGCAGCTGAAGTCAGCGCTTCAGCGCCGACGCTGTTGCAGCGCGGTCTCGTCGCCGGCCGGCACACCGAGCCGGGTGCGGCAGGCATTCTGGAACAGCTCGTCGAAGCGCGTGAACCAGGCCTGCTGGGCGGCCGGGGACACATGCGTCAACCACTGGCGCATGGTGTCGTTCATGGCCTCGCGCATCAGCACGCCGACCTGCTGCATCTGCGGCGCCGTCAGCGGCGCTTGCCATTGCGGCACGCTGCAGCCCATGCCGCGCAGCAGCTCGGCCAGCAAGGCCTCCTCGGCCGTCGGCAGGCGCACGGCACCCGGCCCTGTCGCGGAAGACGAGTCTTCGAAGAGCGCGATATCGGGCAGCCAGGGCGTCGCCTCACGCGGCAACGGCAGACCGGTCATGTCATCGAACAGCGCATCCTCGTCGTGCACGGCCGGCGGTGCACTGGGGTTCGCCTCGACGTCGATCTCATCGACGCTCAACGCGAAGCCACCGATGCGCAACGTGTCGCCTGCGGCCAGCGGCGCCTCTTCGGCCGTCGACAACGGGTGCGCGTTGTGCCGCACCGGATTGATGCCCATGTTCACGAGCACGTGCGCGCCGCCACGCCACTCCACACGCGCCTGCAACCGCGACACCGAGCGGTCGATGTCGGCCAGCATCAGCGTGTTGTTGTCTGCGCGGCCGATGGTGCCGCCCCGGGGGCCGAACACCGCTCGCTGCGGCGCGCCAGCGGGGTTCAGCACGCTGATGACCAAGGCCTTCATACGCTCAGCCCCGCAGCCGCTGCAGCAAACTGGCGGTGGAGGCATCCAGGCCCTGCACGTCGCCGCTGGACAGGCGCGGCTCGATGTCGCGCGCCAGTACCTTGCCCAGTTCCACACCCCATTGGTCGAAGCTGTTGATGCCCCAGACAGAGCCGCTGACGAACACGCGGTGTTCCTGCAGCGCGATCAGCGCGCCCAGGCTGCGCGGGGTGAGGCTTTCCAGCAGCAGGAACGTGCTGGGCCGATTCCCCGGAAAGTTGCGGTGGCCGCCTGCATCGGCCTTGCCCTGCATCAGCGCCTGGGCCTGCGCCAGCGCATTGGCCAGCAGCGCGCTCTGGTGGCCGGGCAAGGCGTGGGCGGCTTCGCGCACTGCCACGAACTCGACCGGCACCACATCGGTTCCCTGGTGCAGCATTTGGAAATAGGCGTGCTGCCCATTGGTGCCTGGCTCGCCCCACAGCACCGGCGAGGTGCCATACGGCAGCGCCCCGCCCTGGCGGTCCACCTGCTTGCCGTTGCTCTCCATCTCCAACTGCTGCAGATAGGCCGGCAGCCGCGCCAGCGCGCTGTGATACGGCGCGATGCTGCGGCTCGTGAAGCCCAGAAAATTGCGGTACCACACGTCCAGCAGGCCGAGCCGGACCGGCAGGTTGGACGCCAGCGGCGCCTGGCGGAAATGCTCGTCCATGGCGTGCGCACCGGCCAGAAACTCGCGGAACCGGTCGGCGCCGATGGCAATGGCGATCGGCAAGCCGATGGCCGACCACAGCGAGTAGCGGCCGCCGACCCAATCCCAAAAGCCGAAGACGTTGGCGATGCCGAACGCACCCGCCGCTTCGAAGTTGGTCGACAGCGCCGCGAAATGGGCCGCCACGTCGGTGCCGCCCTGCTCCTTGAACCAGGTCAGCGCCGAGCGCGCGTTGGCCATGGTCTCGGCCGTGGTGAAGGTCTTGGAGGCCACCAGAAACAGCGTGTTCTGCGGCTTCAGGTGGCGCAGCACGCCGGCCATTTCGTGCCCATCGACATTGCTGACGAAGTGCAGGCGGCGGCCCGGTGCGGCGTAGGTGTCCAGCGCGCGCACCACCATCTGCGGCCCCAGGTCGGAGCCGCCGATGCCGATGTTGACGACGTCGGTGATGGCCAGATTGGCCCGCACCTGCTCGGCATACGCCAGCATCGCGTCCAGCGTGGCGTGCACTTCGGCCAACGCCGTGTCCCATTCGGGCGTGGCCTGCGGTGTGCCAGCCGGTGCGCGCAGCAACGTGTGCAGCACGGCGCGTTGCTCGGTGTTGTTGATGGGCTCGCCCGCGAACATGGCATCGCGGTGCGACTCGACGCCGCATTGGCGCGCCAGGTCGAACAGTGCGGCTTCAGCCTCGCTGTCGATCCAGTTCTTGGACAGGTCGGCGTAGACCTCTGGCGCCTGCAGGCCGAAGCGCGCAACGCGCTGGGCATCGGTGGCAAAGGCGGCGCGCACGTCGAAGCCGTTGGTGAGCGCCTGGCTCAGGGCGCGCAACTGGCCCCAGGCGGGCAGTTGATCGCAGCGGGGGCGTTGGGACCATTCCATGACGGGCTCCTTCAGGCGGCGAGCATCAGCTTTTCGAGCTTGACCGCATCGGCGGCGAAAGCGCGGATGCCCTCGGCCAGCTTCTCGGTCGCCATCGCGTCCTCGTTCAGCGCGAAGCGGAACGCGGGCTCGTCGTATTGCACGGGCTGCAGATCGAGCTTGCGGGCCGCCTGCGCGTCGAGCGCCTGGGGCAACGCGGCATCGCTGGCGGCCAGTTGAGCCAGCAGGTCGGGGCTGATGGTCAGCAGGTCGCAGCCGGCCAATGCCGTGATCTGGCCGACGTTGCGAAAGCTCGCGCCCATCACCTCGGTGGCGATGCCGAAGCGCTTGTAGTACTCGTAGATCTGCCGCACCGACTGCACGCCGGGGTCGTTGGCGCCCGAGCGAGCGGCTTCGTCCCAGGCGGCGCCTGCCGACTTCTTGTACCAGTCGTAGATGCGGCCGACGAACGGCGAGATCAGCTGCACCTTGGCTGCGCCGCAGGCCACGGCCTGGCAAAACGAGAACAGCAGCGTGAGGTTGGTGTGGATGCCCTTCTTCTCCAGCTGCGCCGCAGCCTGGATGCCTTCCCACGTAGAGGCGACCTTGACCAGCACGCGGTCGATGTGGATGCCCTCGGCCTGGTACAGCTCGATGATGCGTTCGCCGCGCGCCACGGTCGCGGCGGTGTCGAAGCTCAGCCGCGCATCGACCTCGGTGGAGACACGGCCCGGCACGATGGACAGGATCTCGCAGCCAAAGCGCACCAGCAGACGGTCCATCACCTCGTCCAGCGCCCGGCCGCGAAAGCGCGCCACGCACTCGCTCAGCAGCGGCGCGTAGTCGGGCAGCTGCACGGCCTTGAGGATCAGCGACGGGTTGGTCGTCGCGTCCGTCGGCTTGAAAGCGTCGAGCTGCTTGAAATCGCCGGTGTCGGCGACGACGGTGGTGAAGGCTTTCAATGCATCGAGTTGGTTCATGGCAGGTGGCAAAAAGAGGGGCGGTTGGCAAGAATAGTGCAAGCAGCCCGCATGCCGTACGGCGTGGTCTGCGCACGACGGGGAGTGTACGGCGATATGAAACTAAGTTACAGTCTCAACCACCAAATCATGTAACAACCCATGAGCTTCGACCTTGTATTGTTCGGCGGCACCGGTGATCTGGCTTGGCGCAAGCTGATGCCCGCCTTGTTCCAATCCTTCCGCCACGGCACGCTGCCGCCGGACGGCCGCATCATCGGCGTCGCACGCGACGACCTCAGCGATGACGGCTACCGCGAGCTGATCCGCTCCCGCTTCGACGCGGTGGAGGGCGACAAACGCCCCAACCCGGAGGAGTTCAAAAAGTTCGCCTCGCTGCTGGACTACGTGCGCGTGGACCTGTCCAAGCCCGAGGACTACGCTCGCCTGGCAGACAAGCTCCTCTCGCGCAATGCCGACTCCCTCGTGATGTACGTGGCCACAGCGCCCGGTCTGTTCACGCAGGTGGTCGAGCAGGTCGCCGCCGCCGGGCTGAACGGCCCCAAGACCCGCATGGTCCTGGAAAAGCCGTTGGGCCACGACCTGGAATCGAACCGCGCCATCAACCAGGCCGTGGGCCGGGTGCTGGACGAGAACCAGGTCTTTCGCATCGACCACTACCTGGGCAAGCCTTCGGTGCAGAACCTGTTCGCGATGCGGTTCGGCAACGCGCTGTTCGAGCCGATCTGGCGCCGCGAATACATCGCCAACATCCAGATCACGATGGCCGAAGACCTGGGCGTTGAAAAGCGCGGCGCCTTCTACGACCAGACCGGCGCCATGCGCGACATGGTGCAGAACCATGCGCTGCAGCTGGTCTGCGCGATCGCCATGGAGCCGCCGATCAACTCGCACGCCGACGCCATCCGTGACGAGAAGCTCAAGGTGCTGCGCTCGCTCAGGCGCTGGAACCCGGAGACGCTGGGCCTGCACACGGTGCGCGGCCAGTACACCGCGGGCACCGCATACGGCGAGCGCGTGCCGGGCTATCTGGACGAGCCGGGCGTCGACCCGGACAGCCGCACCGAGACCTTCGTTGCCCTGCGCACCGAGATCGAGAACTGGCGCTGGGCTGGCGTGCCGTTCTACATCCGCACCGGCAAACGGCTGTCTTCGCGCGACGCCCGCATCGAGGTGAATTTCCGGCCCACCCCGCATGCCATCTACGACACGCCGATGGGCGCCTTCAACCGGCTGGTGATCAACCTGCAGCCCAAGGACGGCCTGGAACTGCACCTGATGGCCCAGGGCCAGGGCAGCCGCAAACGCAGCGGCAGCGGCAGTGGCCAGCAGCTCGCGCCAGTGCAGCTGGATCTGGATTTCGACAAGCGCTTTGGCGCCGAGCGTGTGGGCGCCTACGAGCGGCTGCTGCTCGACGTGCTGGACGGCCGGCTGAACCTGTTCGTGCGCAGCGACGAGCAAGAGGCCGCCTGGCGCTGGGTCGAGCCCATCCTGGACCACTGGAAGCACGACGCCCGCGCACCGCGCACCTATGCGGCCGGCACCTGGGGTCCGAGTGCTTCGAGCGCCATGATCGCCCGAGACGGCTACTTCTGGAGCGAGGAAGCTTGACCGCGCCGCGCCCCGCTTCGCACGCCGCGAAGGCAGCTTGCTGCCTCGCAAGCAACGACCACCGACACCACCATGCTTGACCGTATCCGCGCCTGCTTACCCTCGCTGGCCCCGGCCGAACAGCGCGTGGGTCGGCTGGTGCTGGCCGACCCGCGCACCTTTGCCTCGCTGCCCGTCAGCGAACTGGCCGAGCTGTCCCATGTCAGCAAGCCCACGGTGGTGCGCTTTTGCCGCAGCGTGGGTTACGACGGGCTGGTCGATTTCAAGCTCAAGCTGGCGGGCAGCGTCAGCGAGGGCGTGCCCTTCATCCACCGCGCGGTGGACATGGACGACAAGACCAGCGACGTGATGGTCAAGGTGGTCGACAACACCGTGGCCGCCTTCCTGAAATACCGCAACGATGCCAGCGTGCCGGCCATCGAAAAGGCGGCCACGGCCCTCGCATCCACCTTCCAGACCGGGCGCCGCATCGAGTTCTACGGCGCCGGCAACTCCGGCATCGTGGCGCAGGACGCGCAGCACAAGTTCTTCCGCCTGGGCGTGAGCGCCATCAGCTACAGCGACGGCCACATGCAGGTCATGAGCGCCTCGATGCTGCGGCCGGGCGACTGCCTGGTGGTGATCTCCAACTCCGGCCGCACGCGCGACCTGATGGACGCCTGCGACATCGCCAAGCGCAATGGCGCCACGACCATCGTCATCACAGCCAGTGGCTCACCGCTGGCCGCCGCGGGCGACATCCATCTGGCGGCCGACCACCCCGAGGGCTACGACCGCTACAGCCCCATGGTGTCGCGGCTGCTGCACCTGATGGTGATCGACGTGCTGGCGACCTGCGTGGCACTGCGCATCGGTGGCGCCAAGCTGCAGCCGTTGCTGAAGAACATCAAGGACAACCTGCGCAGCAAGCGCTACACCTAGCCCGCGACAAGGCGCCTGGGGGCGCTACCGTTCAAGGCGCCAGCGCAGCGGCTTGGCGCAGCCGGTTCCGCAGGCGGGTCCAGGCGGCTGGCGAGAAACTGCAAAGACGGCGGCCGCTCGCATAGCCTGCTCTGCCGCCTTTGGATGTCAGATCCGACCTTCCTCGACGCCGTGGCAGGCCACGGTGATGCCCTCGATCTTCTGCATCAACGGCCGCTCGGCTTTGCACCGGTCATTGGCGTGCGGGCAGCGCGGGTGAAAGGTGCAGCCGGTCGGCGGGTTCAAGGGGTTCGGCACTTCACCCTGCACCGGCGTGCGGGCACGACCGGTGTCGTGCATCTTCGGAATCGCATCGAGCAGCATGCGCGTGTAGGGGTGGCGCGGCGTGGCGAACAAGGTCTGCTTGTCGGCCAGTTCGACCAGGCGGCCCAGGTACATCACGCCCACTTCGTCACTGACGTGGCGCACCACGGCCAGGTTGTGCGAGATGAAGAGGTAGGTCAGCCCGCGCGCACGCTGCAGGTTCTTCATGATGTTCAGCACCTGCGCCTGCACGCTCACGTCGAGCGCCGAGGTCGGCTCGTCGCACACCAGAAAGTCGGGCTGCGTGGCCAGCGCGCGGGCGATCGAGATGCGCTGGCGCTGCCCGCCGGAAAACTGGTGCGGGTACTTGACCATGTCCAGTGGCGACAGGCCGACGGACTGCAGCAACTCGCCCACGCGCTCGCGCCGGGCAATGCGGGTATCGATCAGGCCGTGCTCCTGGAGCGGCTCGGCAATGATGTCCTCCACCACCCAGCGCGGGTTCAGGCTGGCGTACGGGTCCTGAAAGATCATCTGGATGCGCCGGCGCAGCGCGGCGCCACTGCTGCCGGCCCGGCCTTCGGAGGCCTTGAACGCGGCCTGCGCGTCTTGCCCGTCAAAGGTCAGGCCGCCGCGCGTGGGCGCGTACAGGCCGACCAGCAACCGGGCGACGGTGCTCTTGCCGCATCCTGATTCGCCGACCAGGGCCAGCGTCTTGCCTTTCTCGATGGAGAAGCTGACGCCGTCCACGGCATGCAGCAGCAGGCGCGGCTTGCGCTCGATGACGCGGTTCAGCCACGGCGGCGAGACATCGAATGTCTTCGCCAGGTCGTGCGCCTGGACCAGGGGCGCGACTGCGCTGGCCGTGCTCATCGCTCACCCCCCGCATGCAGCCAGCAGGCGGCCCTGCTCGCACCGGCCTGCAGCAGATCGGGCCGCTCTTTCGTGCACCGGTCGAACACCTTGGGGCAGCGCGGGTTGAACGCGCAGCCAGGCGGGATGGCGTTCAACCGTGGCATGGAGCCGTCGATCTGGTTCAGCATGTCGCGGTCCATGGTGATGTCCGGGATGGCGGCCATCAGGCCCTCGGAATACGGGTGGGCAGGTTGGTTGATGACGCTGTGCACCGGGCCGATTTCGGCAATGCGCCCGGCATACATCACGGCGACGCGGTCGCAGGTCTCGGCGATCACGCCCATGTCGTGCGTGATCAGCATGACGGCGGCGCCGTGCTGCTGGCACACGCGCTTGAGCAGGCTGATGATCTGCGCCTGGATCGACACGTCCAGCGCCGTGGTGGGCTCGTCGGCGACGATCAGCTTGGGCTCGGCCGCAAGGGCCAGCGCGATCACCACACGCTGGCGCATGCCGCCGGAGAACTGGTGCGGGTAGTGGTCGATGCGCTGCTCGGCCGCGGGGATGCCGGTGTCCTGCAGCAAACCGATGGCGCGCTTGCGGGCCTCGGCGGCGTCCACCGGCAGGTGCGTCTGGATGGTCTCGATCAGCTGCCGGCCCACGGAATACAGCGGGTTCAGCGAGGTCAGCGGGTCCTGGAAGATGGCGCCGATGCGCCGACCGCGGATGCGCCGCATGGCGTCGTGGTCCAGGTTGTCGATGCGCTGGCCTTCCAGCAGGATCTGCCCGCTGGCGACACGGCCAGGCGGCTCCAGCAGGCCGATGATGGACGCGCCCGTCAGCGACTTGCCCGCGCCGGATTCGCCCACCACGCCCAGGATCTCGCCCGGCGCGATGGAAAAGGAAATGTCGTCCAGCGCACGCAGCGTGCCGTGCCGGCTGGGGAATTCGACGACGAGGTTTCGGACTTCTAGCAGGGACATATCGGGTGCTGGCTCGTGGCTGGCATGGCTGACGTGGGGGAAGAGTCAGCGCAGACGGGGGTTCAGCGCATCGCGCAGCCAGTCGCCCAGCAGGTTCACGCTGAGCGCGATCAGCACCAGCATCAGGCCGGGAAAGAGGGTGATCCACCACTCGCCCGAGAACAGGTAGTCGTTGCCGACGCGGATCAGCGTGCCCAGCGAGGGCGAGGTCGGCGGCGCGCCCACACCCAGGAACGACAGCGTGGCCTCGGTGATGATGGCGGTTGCGACCTGGATGGTGGCCAGCACCATGACCGGGCCCAGCACGTTGGGCAGCACGTGGCGCCGCATGATGCGCATGGGCGAGACGCCGGTCACGCGGGCGGCCTGCACGTATTCCTTGTTGCGCTCGACCAGCGTGGAGCCGCGCACGGTGCGTGCGTACTGCACCCAGCCGGTCAGCGAGATGGAGATGATCAGCACGCCGAAGGCCAGCCCCTCGTGCGCGTTCGGGAACATGGCCCGGCCAACGCCGGCGATCAGCAGCGCCACCAGGATGGCGGGGAACGACAGCATGACGTCGCACAGCCGCATCAGCGCGCTGTCGACCCAGCCGCCGCGAAAGCCGGCCAGCAACCCCATGCTGACGCCCACCACCAGCGACAGCAGCACCGAGGCCAGGCCCACCACCAGCGAAATGCGCGCGCCATACATCAGCGCCGAGAGGATGTCGCGGCCCTGGTCGTCCGTGCCCAGCGGGTACTTCATCGTGCCCTCGGCCTGCCAGGCCGGCGGCAGGCGGGCGTCGCTCAGTTCCAGCGTGGTCAGGTCGAACGGGTTGTGCGGCGCAACCCAGCCCGCAAAGAACGCGCAGAACACGCACACCAGCGCCACGGCCCCGGCCAGGATCGCCGTCGGCGAGTGCCGAAAGCTGTGGCCGACATCGCTGTTCCAGGCGCGCCGGAACCAGCCGCCGCTCGCTGCCTGTGTCATTTGCCGACCCGGATGTACTTCCACGGCATGCCGTTGTCCGGCCACTGCACGACGGTGATGTTGTCCTTGACGGCCCAGTTCACGGTCTGCTGGTGCAGCGGAATGTGGCCAACGTCATCCTGGTGCATCTTCATGGCCTCATGGATCAACGCCATGCGCTTGGTGTCGTCGATTTCGGAGCCGATCTTGTCCGTCAGCTCATCCAGCTTGGGGTTGCTGTACGCGCCTAGATTGAACAGGCCACGACCGCCCTCGCCCGGCGTGCCCATGATCGGGAACAGCACGTTGTGCACGTCCACCGTGCTGGCTGTCCAGCCCAGCATGTAGAAGCTGGTGTCGCGGCGCAAGATCTTGGGGAAGTAGGCGACCTTGCTCTCGGCTTCCAGATTGATCTTCACGCCGATGCGCGACAGGTTGGCCGCGACGGCCTGGCAGATCTCGCCGTCGTTCACGTAGCGGTCGTTCGGGCAGTTCATCTTGAGCTCGAACCCATTGGGGTAGCCCGCGTCAGCCATCAGTTTCTTGGCGGCTTCCTGGTCGAACGGCAGACGCTTGGCCAGGTCGGGCGCGAAACCACGCACCTGCGGCGGGATCATCAGGCCGACGGGAATGGCCGAGTTGCGCATCACGCGCGAGCGGATGGTCTCGATGTCGATGGCCTGGTAGAAGGCCTGGCGTACGCGCTTGTCCTTGAACGGGTTCTTGCCCTTCACACTGGAGAACAGCAGCTCGTCGCGCTTCTGGTCCATGCCCAGGAAGACGATGCGCAGTTCGGGCCCCTGCAGCACCTTCAACTTGGGGTCGCGCTTGATGCGCTCGATGTCCTGCACGGGCAAGGGCTCCATGACGTCGGCCTCGCCGGACAGCAGGGCCGCCACACGCGTGGCATCGTTGCCAACGACGTTGAAGATCACCTCGTCGACATTGCCCTCGACCTGGCCCCAGTAGTTGGGGCTGCGCGTGAACACGGTGCGGATGTTGGGCTGGCGCTCACGCGCGCGGAAAGGGCCGGTGCCGTTGGTACGGAACGACGCCGCGTTCTCGATGCCCTTGCGCCGGTCCACCGGTCGCGTGGCCTGGTTTTCCTCGCACCACTTCTTGCTCATGATGTACCAGTTGGTGAACAGGTCGGGCAGGATCGGGAAGGGCTGCGTGGTGATGATGTCGATGGTGTGCGCATCGATCTTGTTGATCTGCTTGATCTGGCCCACGTAACTTCTGATGTCCGAGCCCTCACCGCGCGCCCGCTCGTAGCTGAAGACGACGTCATCGGCCGTGAAGGGCGTGCCGTCGTGGAATTGCACGTTCTTGCGCAGGTCGAAGCGCCACACCGTGGGCCCGGTCTGCTTCCAGGCCGTGGCCAGCCCAGGCGCGAGCTTGAAATCCTTGCCACGGGTGACCAGGGGCTCGTAGACATTGCCGGTCACGGTCAGCTGCAACGATTCCTGCAGCGAATGCGGGTCCAGTGACAAGGCGTCGCCCTGGTTGGCAATCCGCACGGTGACGGCTTGCGCCGGCAGCATCGCAGCCATCAGCGCGGTCAGCGCCAAGGTGCTCAGCGTGGTCATGGGTTTCATTGAGAAGACTCCTTGAAGGTGGGCAGATCAGTGAGGCAGGGGGTCGTCGAGCACCATGCCTTGTTCGACCAAGCCCGCGTGCAGGGCGGCGCCGAGAGGCAAGATGTCGTCGTTGAAGTCGTAGCGGCTGTTGTGCAACGCGCAGCCGTCCGGGCCGGCCTGGCCAATGCGCAGGTAGGCGCCAGGCCGGGCCTGCAGCATGAACGAAAAATCTTCGGCACCCATGCTCGGGTCCATGGCGCGGTCCAGCCGCTCCGCGCCCACCAGTCGCTCTGCCACATCGCCTGCAAAGCGGGCCTCTGCGCGGCTGTTGAGCGTGGCGGGGTAGATACGCTCGAAGCGCACGGTGGCGCTGGCGCCGAAGCCCTGGGCCACAGCCGTGCACAGCTCGGTCAGCCGGCGCTCGACCAGTGCCTGCACGCCAGCGTCGAAGCTGCGGACCGTGCCGACCAGGGTCGCCTCGCCGGGCACAACGCTCATGGCGCCCAGGTCACCGGCGTGGATGGCGCACAGGCTGACGACCGCAGCGTCGATCGGCCGCACATTGCGCGACACGATGCTCTGCGCCGCCGTGATGATGTGGGCCGCGACCAGCACCGGGTCGACGGTCTGGTAGGCGTGGGCGCCGTGGCCGCCCTTCCCGGTGATCTGGATCGTGACGCGGTCGGCGGCGGCCATCATCGCGCCATCGTTCAAGCCGATGTGGCCGACCGGCATGCCAGGCCAGTTGTGCATGGCGTAGACCGCATCGACGGGAAAGCGCTCGAACAGACCGTCTTCCAGCATGACGCGGGCGCCAGCGAAACCCTCTTCACCAGGTTGAAAGACGAGAACGGCCGTGCCGTCGAAGCGGCGCGTCTCGGCCAGGTAGCGCGCCGCGCCCACCAGCATGGCGGTGTGGCCGTCATGACCGCAGCCGTGCATCAACCCGCTGCGCACCGAGCGCCAGTCGCGCTCGCTCTGCTCGGTCATCGGCAACGCATCCATATCGGCGCGCAGTCCGATCATGCGGCCGCTGGCCGTGCTGCGGCCGCGGACCACACCCACGACGCCGGTCTTGGCGATGCCGGTGTGCACCTCGTCGACGCCGCACAGCCGCAGCGCATCGGCCACACGGGCCGAGGTGTAGTACTCCTCGAAGCCGAGTTCGGGGTGGGCATGCAGATCGCGGCGCAGCGCGGTCAGTTCGGGGTGGAACTGCGCGATGTGGCCGAACGCCCGGCCACCGGCGCGCAAGGCAGGTGCCACCATCAATGGCCGCTCCCGCCGCCCAGGCGCAGGCGCGGGTCGACTGCAAAGTACAGCAGGTCCACCACCAGATTGATGGTGACGAAGATCAGCGCGATCAGGCACAGGTACGCGGCCATGACCGGAATGTCGGCGAAGGTCACGGCCTGGATGAACAGCAGGCCCATGCCGGGCCACTGAAACACTGTCTCGGTGATGATGGAAAACGCGATCAGCGTGCCCAGCTGCAGGCCCGTGATGGTGATCACCGGCACCAGCGTGTTCTTCAGCGCATGGCCGAAATGGATGGCGCGGTCCGACAGGCCGCGCGCCCGGGCGAACTTGATGTAGTCGGTGCGCAGCACTTCCAGCATTTCCGCACGCACCAGCCGCATGATCAGCGTCAGCTGGAAGATCGCCAGCGTGACGGCGGGCAGCACGATGTGGTGCCAGCCCTTGAGCGTCAGCAGCCCGGTGCTCCACCAGCCGAGCTGGATCGTCTCGCCGCGCCCGAAGCTGGGGAACCAGCCGAGCCAGACCGCGAACACCAGGATCAGCAAGATGCCGATCAGGAACGTCGGCAGCGACACGCCCAGCAACGACAACGTCATCAGCACCTGGCTCAGGAAGCGGCCCCGGCGCAGCGCCGCGTATACGCCGGCCGGCACGCCCAGCAGCAACGCGATCAGCGCCGCCACCAGGGCCAGTTCCAGCGTTGCGGGGAAGCGCTCCGCGATCAGCCGCGAAACCTTGGCGCCCTGCCGCAGCGACAGGCCGAACTCGCCCTGCGCTGCGTTGTAGAGAAAGTGCCAGAACTGCACGAAGAACGGCTTGTCCAGGCCGAGCGCTTCGCGCAGCTCGCGAATCTGCTCGGGCAAGGCGTCCTGTCCGAGCAGGAAGACGACCGGGTCGCCCACGTATTGGAACAACAGGAACGCGATGAAGGCCACAGCCACCATGACGACCACGGCCTGCAGCAGCCGGCGAAGAATGAAAGCGAACATGCGTGATCAGGTTACCGGTGGCCGAAGAAGAAATGCCGGCGGGCGGCGGGTCATGGCCCGCCGCAGTTCAAGCGCTAGTTGACCTTGATGAGGCGCCAGTCCAACCGGTTGTCGGCGCGGTGCGTGACCTCGATGTTGCTCTTCATCGCCCAGGGGATGACCTGGTTGTACAACGGCAGGTAGGCCACATCCTCGTGCGCCACGATCAGCGCTTTTTCGATCAGCTCGTTGCGCACCTTGAGGTCGGTCTCGACCTTCATGCGTTCAATCAGCGCATCGACCTGCGGGTTCGAATAGCGGCCTACGTTGTAGTTGCCGTCCCCGCCGGCACCCACCGAGCGCAGCAGCGATTGCAGGCTGTACAACGCATCGAAGGTCGGCACGCCCCAGCCCAGCATGTAGATGCTGGCCTCATAGCGCTGGATCATGGGGAAATAGGTCACCAGCGGCAAGGTCCGCAGCTTGGCCTTGACGCCGATGCGCGACCACATGGCGGTGACGGCCTGGCACACCGCTTCATCGTTGATGTAGCGGTTGTTGGGGCAGGCGAAATCGACCTCGAAGCCCTGCGGATAGCCAGCGTCGGTGAGCAGCTTCTGCGCGGCCTGCACGTCGTAGGGCCAGCGTGCATCGGCCCGCTTGGTCCAGCCGTTGACCTGCGGAGAGATCATCGTGCCGGTGGACTGCGCCAGGCCGCGCATGGTCACGCGCTGAATCGCGGCGATGTCGATCGATTGGTACAACGCCTTGCGCACGCGGGCGTCTTTCAAGGGGTTCTTGCCTTTGACGCTGGAGCCAGGCAGTTCGTCGCGGTGCTGGTCCATACCGAGGAAGATGGTGCGGTTCTCGGCGCCGTCCATGACCTTCACCGCAGGGTTGCTGCGCAGCCGCGCCAGATCCTGCGGGCTCGGGTCCAGCACGAAGTCGGTCTCGCCCGACAGCAGCGCGGCCAGACGCGTCGGCGGCGACTTGATCGGCGTGTAGACGATCTCGGTCACGTTGGTGGGGTTCTTGCCCCAGTAATTCGGGTTGGCCACCAGCACCAGGCGCTGGTCAGGCTGCCATTCCTTGACGGTGTAGGGGCCAGTGCCCATCGCGTTGCGGTGGGCGAAGGTTTCTTCCTGGGTCTTGATGTCCTTGGGCGCGACCGAGTTGTTCTTCTCGGCCCAAGCCTTGCTCATGATCCGCAGCTCGGTCATCTGGTTGACCAGCGTCGGCGTGGGTGCCTTGAGCATGATGTCGACCGTGTTGGCATCGACCTTCACCACCTTGTCGATGCCTTCGGCGAACACCGCGTAGTTGGAGGTCTTGGCCATCGCACGGGTGAGCGAAAACACCACGTCATCGGCGGTGAACGGCGAGCCATCGCTGAACTTCACGCCCTGGCGCAGCGAGAACCGCATCTGCTTGGGGTTCAGCAACTTCCATTCGGTGGCCAGCTGCGCCTCGGGCTTGAAAGTCTTGCTGTTGTAGTAGACCAGCGCGTCGTAGATGGAGGCGTGGACGCCATTGCCCAGCGCGTTGTTCTGCGAGTGGATGTCCAACGTTGGAATGTCGCTGGCACTCGACCATTTGAAGGTCTTGGCCTGCGCCACCGGTCCCAGAGCCACCAGTGCCAGCGCACTTGCACACATCACCACGATCTTTCGCATATAGGCCAGCTCCAAAAAAATAAAAGACATTCCACTATGCAACAAGCACGCCAAGCGGAGCAGCCGGATTATCCCCATGCGGGGACGCGCGGAAACCGGACGCTATGCACGCTCGTGCATCAGGGCTGCGCCACCCGTCGGGGCCACCACTCCAGCGGGCCGTACCAGGCCTGCGCCCGGGTGCGGGTGTTGTCCGAGTCGGTCATGATGCCGACCGCCAGCAGTGCGCCGGGTTCTTCGCCAAAGGCCTGCACGAAATCGGCCCGCACATCACGGGTGTAGTCGCGCCACCGGCCGAGGTCTTGTGCACCAGATTCGACCACCAGCTTGCGGATGCGGTCGGTGCGCGGGTTCACGATCACGCTGCCCGCAGGGCGCTGGTTGCACCACACGTACATCAGCGTGGCGTAGGGCATGTCTTCGCCGGTCAGCATGCGGGCCATCTCGGAGAGCATCGCGTTCTTGGAGGAGAAGCGGCTGCGGTCGCCTTCAAAGGCCAGCACCACGCGCACCGGCGCATCGTCTGCATCGCGCTGCGCCATATCGGCCCCGGGAATCAGCGCGGGCACTTTCCACGAGAAGCGCAGCTGCTGCAGGTCGGCGGGCTCGACCCGCATCGGTTTGCGCAGCATGCTGGCCGACGAGACGGCTGTGACGGCCATTGCGTCACGACCGTCCAGCCGCATCGGCACAAACTCGGTTCTGCGCTTGCCCGGCAGCGGCATGTGCTGCCAGGGGCGCCCATCCACCTGGGCCAGCGACGCCAGCGCCCATGCAGGCCGGTCGATCTCTACAACGGCGGGCGGCTCTGGTGATTCCGTGGAATCGGCTTCGTGCGCTACACCGGGAATGCGCACGCCCATGCAGGCCGGCAGCAGGGAACAGGCCAGCACGGCCAGGCCAGGACGAAACCACATCGACATCGCTCCAGACAATGAAAAAAAGCCGCCGGTCTTGCGACACGGCGGCTTTTGACGTTGCATTCTCAGGCTGCCGTGACGGCAGCCGTGGAATTAGAACGTGTGGACAACGCCCAGGCCGACGGCGTAGGGGTTGGAAGGACGCAGCACGTTGGCGACGGCAACTGCGTCTTGACCCGTGGTCTTGACGAAGTCAGCGTACAGACGGGTGCGCTTGGACAGAGCGTAGTTGGCGAACACTTCAACAGCAGCGATGTTGGCTGCGGTGTTGCGAGCGTACTGAACGCCGAGGTTGGCAGCGCCCAGGGGAGCGACAGCGCTCAGCGTCCAGCCGTTACCACCAGCGCCGCGGCCGGTGCCTTGGGCGATCGTGTTGTAGCCGTCCACACCCGTCGTTTCACGACGGTTGTAGGTTGCACCCAGCTTGACCACAGTCAGGTTGTAGCTTGCGCCAACCGCGTAAGCGGTGCGCTCGCCAGCCTTGGACTTCGTTTCGCCCAACGCGCTGATGGACAGCGGGCCGTTTGCGAACGTAGCACCCAGGGTGTACTGGGCCTTGGTTGCGCCGCCGGAAACGCTGGCAGCGCCAACTTCCTGGTCACCCTTGGCCGTGAAGCCAGCGCGCATCGTGAAGCCGCCGAAGTTCGGGGTCACGTACTGCACTTGGCTGCTGCGACGCGAAGAACCGTACCAGGTCACGGCGCTGATGCCAGCGCGGTCCAGAGCGGAGGAGTAGGAGGTGCCGTTGAAGTCATACGCGCCCATCACCTTGGCAGCAACGGAGGACGAACGACCGAATTGGATCGCACCCCAGCCGGCGCCTTCCAGGCCAACCCAGGCTTCGCGGCTGAAATTCACGTTGGTGGAACCCGAAGACAGGTTCAGGCCGCCAGACTGCAGGTTGAAGTTGGCCTTCAAGCCGCCGCCCAGGTCTTCCACGCCGCGGAAACCGATGACCGAGGTGCTGTTGAAGCCGTCACCGCCGTCGCCGTAGCCTTCGCCGTTGTTCATGCCCCACTTCTGGCTCTTCACCTTACCGAAACCGATGTCCAGCACGCCGTACAGGGTGACAGACGACTGAGCCATCGCGGCGCCGGAAGCAGCCAGCACGGCCAGGGCGATCAAACTTTTTTTCATTGCGAGATTCTCCAAGGTTAAACATAGGGCTCCGGCTTGAAGAGACCTAGGAGTGCGCGTGCACTTTTTTTGATCTCGCCAGGAACCCGGGCCAACCTCCTGTTCGGAAGTTGGGCTTATTGCACCAGAGCACATGCGCTTAGGCAAAGAAAAACAGCCAAAGCTTTCTTCTCCGTTGTGACCAAGCAACAAACCGAAGAGCCAACCGAAGACCACGAGCCGGCGCTGGCCTCTCAGTCACAGCGTTTGCCAAACCTATACTGACCGCTTGCGCAGCCCACCAAACCCCATGGACACACTGCTCCGTTCTGCCGATTCCGCCTTGCGAACCTTGTTCGCGACGCCCCGCGCCAGCCGCACCTGCCCCACGCTGCCAGAGGGGAAAAGCGAACTGACCCCTTCGGACAAGCGACTGTCAGGCGCGCTCATGCGTGTGAACCATGTCGGCGAAGTTTGCGCACAAGCACTGTATGCAGGTCAGGCATTGGTGACCCGCGATGTGGCGCTGAGGGCCCAGCTCGAAGCCGCCAGTCGCGAGGAGACGGACCATCTGGCATGGACGGCCGAGCGTCTGGAAGAACTCGGAAGCCGCCCTTCCCTGCTCAATCCCTTGTGGTACGCGGGGGCGTTTGCGCTCGGCGTGGTGGCGGGCCGCATCAGCGACCGCGTCAGCCTGGGTTTCGTCGTCGAAACCGAGATGCAGGTGGCCGAACATCTGCAAAGCCATCTGGACCGGCTGCCAGCGCAGGATCAGGCATCGCGCGCGATCGTGGCGCAGATGCGCGACGATGAATTGCGCCATGCCGGCGATGCGCAGGCTGCAGGCGCCTTGCAACTGCCTGCACCGGCGCGCCGGTTGATGCGCATCGCCGCCAAGGTGATGACCACCACGGCGCACCACATCTGAGCGGGCCGCTGGCGCCGGCTCCGTTCAGGCGTTCTGCAGTTCGAAGCTCGTGGTGATGTCCGCTGTCTTGCCCAGCATGATGGTGGCCGAGCAGTATTTGTCGTGGCTCATCGCGATGGCACGTTCGACCGCAGCCGCAGGCGCACTGCCCACCACAGTGAAGTGCATGTGGATCTTGGTGAAGACCTTGGGGTCGGTTTCGGCCCGTTCTGATGTCAGTTTGACGGAGCAGCCGCGCACGTCGTGCCGGCCGCGTTTCAGGATCAGTACCACGTCATAGGCCGTGCAGCCGCCGGCGCCTGCGAGCAGGGTCTCCATGGGCCGGGGCGCGAGGTTACGTCCACCGTTCTCGGGTTTGGCGGCGTCTGGCGCACCGTCCATCGCAATCACATGGCCACTGCCCGTCTCGGCGATGAAGCCCATGCCCGAATGGGTGCCAGCGGCCCCCGTCCAACTCACTGTGCATTCCATTCCATCCACTCCCTGTTTATCAACTTCACTTTAGCGCCGTGAATAACGCTAATAGTTCACACAATTCGCGCCCGGCTTTCGACAAGCATGCTGCAACGCACAAAAAAGCTCGCTACACTTTGGCCATCGCATCGCAGTTCGATGCACCGCTTGTCTCCTCCACCCTCCGAAAAGGTGGATTCAGCCCCGAATCGCAAGGTTCGGGGCTTTTTTCTTGCCCGCGCAGCGACGTGAGACCAGCGCGGCCGCAGCGCTCTATATGATTCCGCGCTCGTTTCACCGCCCTGCAGCGCGCCCTGCGCAGCCTTTGCCATGCCTTCCAAACCCGCCGCCACACCGCTTGCGGCCAAGCGTCTGACTCCCGCCGATTATCTGAAGAAAATCCTGACCGCCCGTGTGTACGACGTGGCGGTGGAATCGGCACTGGAGCCCGCGCGCAACCTCAGCCAGCGCCTGCACAACCAAGTGCTGCTCAAGCGCGAAGATCAGCAACCGGTCTTCAGCTTCAAGCTGCGCGGCGCCTACAACAAGATGGCGCATCTGACGCCGGCCCAGCTGAAAAAGGGCGTGATCTGCGCCTCCGCCGGCAACCATGCCCAGGGCGTGGCCATGAGCGCGCGCAAGCTGGGCAGCCGCGCCGTGATCGTGATGCCCACGACCACGCCGCAGCTGAAGATCGACGCCGTGCGCGGCCTGGGCGGCGAGGTCGTGTTGCATGGCGACAGCTATTCCGACGCCTACCAGCACGCCGTCGCGCTGGAAAAGAAGCAAGGCCTGACCTTCGTTCACCCCTTCGACGATCCCGATGTGATCGCCGGCCAGGGCACGATCGCGATGGAGATCCTGCGCCAGCTGCAGGGCCTGGGCTCGCACCACCTGGATGCGGTGTTCGTGGCCATCGGCGGGGGTGGCCTGATCTCCGGCGTGGCCAACTACATCAAGGCCGTGCGGCCGGAGATCAAGGTCATCGGCGTGCAGATGAACGACTCCGATGCCATGGTCCAGTCGGTTGCTGCCGGCAAGCGCGTGACCTTGGACGACGTCGGCCTGTTCTCCGACGGCACCGCCGTCAAGCTGGTCGGCACGGAAACCTTCCGTATCGCGCGCGACCTGGTGGACGACTACATCACCGTCGACACCGATGCCGTGTGCGCCGCGATCAAGGACGTGTTTGTCGACACGCGCAGCATCGTCGAGCCGGCCGGCGCGCTGGCGGTGGCGGCGATCAAGCAGTACGTGGCCACGCACAAGACGCGGGGCGAGACCTACGCGGCAATCCTCTGCGGCGCCAACATGAACTTCGACCGCCTGCGCTTCGTGGCCGAGCGCGCCGAGGTCGGCGAAGAGCGCGAGGCCTTGCTGGCTGTGACCATTCCAGAAGAGCGCGGCAGCTTCCGGCGCTTCTGCGAAGTCGTGGGCAAGCTGCCTGGCGGGCCGCGCAACGTGACGGCATTCAACTACCGCATCAGCGACGCGGCCCAGGCCCATGTGTTCGTGGGCCTGACCACGCACGGCGCCGGTGAATCGACCAAGCTGGCGGCGCGCTTCGTGCGCAGCGGCTTTCAGGCGATCGACCTCACGCACGACGAATTGGCCAAGGACCATGTGCGCCACATGGTGGGCGGCCGCTCTGCGCTGGCGCGCGAAGAGCGACTGCTGCGCTTCGTATTCCCCGAACGCCCGGGCGCGCTGCTGAAGTTCCTGAACCTGATGCGGCCGAACTGGAACATCAGCCTGTTCCACTACCGCAACCAGGGCGCCGACTACGGCCGCATCCTGGTCGGCCTGCAGGTTCCGGCGTCAGACGACAAGGCCTTCAAACACTTCCTCAACGAACTGGCGTATCCCTACGTCGAGGAAACTGCCAACCCCGTGTACCGCCTGTTCCTGCAGAACTGAAGCCGCATGCAGGGCGTGCGCCATTTCCTGCTCGCGCTGCAGTTTTTCACCCGTGTACCGGTGACGGGGCGGCTGGCTGTGTGGGTGGGCTACAGCCCCACCATGTTGCGCGCGTCGGCAGCGCACTTTCCCGGCATTGGCTGGATCGCGGCGATCATGGCGATGGGCGTCATGGCGCTTGCATGGCACCTGCTGCCTGCCGGGCCGTTCACACCGCTGGCGGCGGCGGTGTTCGGCACCATCGCCACGGTGCTGTTGACCGGCGGCTTTCACGAAGACGGGCTGGCCGACGTGGCCGATGGATTGGGCGGCAGCCTGGACCGCAGCCGCGCGCTGGACATCATGAAGGACTCGCGCGTCGGCGCCTTCGGGGCCATGGCGCTGGTGCTGGCCCTGCTGGCCAAGGTGTCGCTGCTGGCCATTTTGGGCGCGGCGGGACTGGCGCCGCTGCTGGCTGCGACCCTGGGGGCGCATGTGCTGTCGCGCTGGCTGCCACTGGTGTTGCCGCTGCTGCTGCCGCATGTGGGCGACACCGCCACCTCCAAAAGCAAGCCGCTGGCTGACCGGGTGTCTTCGCGCGCACTGTGCAGGGCCGCGCTGTGGTGCATGCCGGCGCTGGGCGCCGTGGCGTGGGTGCAAGGCGCGGTGTTCGTCCTGCTCGCAAGCCTGGCCAGCGCGCTGGCCATGGCGTGGATGTTCCGCTGGTTCCGCCAACGGCTGCAGGGCTTCACCGGCGACTGCCTGGGGGCGACGCAGCAGGTGGCGGAAATCGCCTTCTATCTGGGCGCCGCCATGGCGCTCGGACGGGCCTGATGCGGCTGTGGCTGGTGCGCCATGCGGCGGTGCCGCAGGCAGCCGGTGTCTGCTACGGCGCAAGTGACCTGCCTGCCGACCCGGCCGGTACGGCGGCCGCTGCTGCACGTCTGGCGCAGGCTTTGCCCGACGCAGTCCAGGTCGTCTGCTCGCCGCTGCAGCGCTGCACCGCGCTGGCCACGCAGCTCGCGATGCAACGGCCCGCGCTGCGGGCACACACCGACCCGCGTCTGGCCGAAATGGACTTCGGCACCTGGGAGGGCCAACTCTGGGAGGCCATCGGCGAGCCCGCACTCAGCGCCTGGACGGCCGACTTTCGCCACCACCGACCCGGCGGCGGCGAGTCGCTCGCAGAGCTCATGGCGCGTGTCGAGGGCGCATGGCGCGACGCGATGGCGTTGGGGGTCGATCGTGTGTGGATCACGCATGCCGGCGTCATCCGGGCCGCGCAACTGTTGGCCGATGGGCGCGGCGACATCACGCGCGCAGACCAGTGGCCTGCGCAACCCGTGCCGTTCGGCGAATGGGCGGTGCAGGCGCTGGCGGCGCCTACTGGCCGATGAGGGGCGGCAGTTCCAGCTGCAGCGGCGCCTGTGCATCCGCCTGTGTGGCCAGCACCGCACGGCGCGGCCCCACCGAGGTCAGCCGCACACCGGGCTCGATCTCGGTGCCGACGCGGTAGGGCTTGGGCGGCTGACCGTTGATGGCGATCAGCGCGGCGCCGCCTTGGCGCCGGTCGGCCACCACACCCGTCAGCACATAGCGGCTCGGCCCGGGCGCCACGGCGGCCACCATCTGCGGCGTGGCACCCAGCACACGGGCCACGGCCATGGCATCGAGCGCCGGCGCCGTGGCACTGGCCACCGGGGCGCCGGCAGCCGCGTTCGAAGGGCCCAGCAGGCGCAGCGCCCAATAGGCCACGCTGGCAGCCGCCAGTGCCCAGACCAGCATGGTCAGGCCGCGCACGGCCCAGGGGCTTGCAGAACGGGAGGAAGTCGGGGCAGCGGCCTTGCGAAACATGTGCGGATTATCATGGAACGCTTCGCCCAAGCGGTGTCCAACTCCCCCATGAACTCTTTGCCCTCCCTGCGCCGTCGTGCGCGCCAAGCCGGCTTCACGCTGATCGAACTGATGGTGGTGATGGTCATCATTGGCGTGCTGGCCGCGCTGATCGTCCCCAACGTGCTGGACCGCGCCGACGACGCGCGCGGTACCGCCGCCAAGACCGACGTCAACAACCTGATGCAGGCCTTGCGCCTGTACCGGCTGGACAACCAGCGCTACCCGACCGCCGAGCAAGGCCTGCAGGCGCTGCTGGTCAAGCCCACCACCAACCCGGTCCCGCCGAACTGGAAGACCTACCTCGATAAGCTGCCCAACGACCCATGGGGCCGTCCCTACCAGTACCTGAACCCGGGCATCAAGGGCGAGATCGACGTCATGTCCTTCGGCGCCGATGGCCAATCCGGAGGCGAGGGCAGGGATGCGGACATCGGAAGCTGGCAGTAGATCGGCAGGCTTCACGCTGCTGGAGCTGATGGTGGTCGTGGCCATCATCGCCATGGCCAGCGCCGGCGTGGGCTTCGCGTTGCGAGACACCGCCAGCAGCACGCTGGAGCGCGAGGCCCAGCGGCTGGCGGCGCTCTTCGAGGCGGCGCGTGCCCAGTCGCGCGCCAGCGGCGTGCCGGTGCGCTGGCGCGCGTTGGAGGGCGGCTTCGTCTTCGAAGGCGCACGCCCGGGCACCTTGCCCGAACACTGGCTCAGCCGCGACACCGTGGTGGCCGCGCGCGCCGTGGTCGTGCTGGGGCCCGAGCCCATCATCGGCGCGCAGGAGCTGGTGCTGCGCGCCGCCACACAGCCGCAGTTTGCATTGCGCGTCGCCACGGACGGCGTGAGGCCGTTCTCCGTGCGGCAGTGGGTACCGTGAGCGGCCGCCGGCCACCACGGCTGCACGTAAGGGCCCGCACCGCAGGCGCCGCCAGTTCGATGCGCCAGGCCAGGCACAGGCCCGCACGCGGCAACGCAGCGCGCGCCGACAGCTGCGGCTTCACGCTGGTCGAGGTGCTGGTGGCGCTGGCCATCGTCGCCATTGCCCTGCTGGCCGGCGTGCAGGCCACCAACGCATTGACCACCAACGCCGGCCGCCAGTCCGACGTGCTGTTGGCGCACCTGTGTGCCGAGAACGAACTGGCCGGCATGCGCCTGTCGCGCAGCATGCCCGGCATCGGCGACAACGAGCTGCCTTGCGAACAGGCCGGCCGCCAGTTCACGGTACGCCTGTCGGTGCGGTCCACGCCCAATCCCAGCTTTCGCCGGGTCGATGCCCAGGTGCTGGAATCGGGCCGGCCGGTGCTGCGCATCGCCACCGTGGTGGGGCGCTGGTGATGCGCGGCGCGCGTGGTTTCACGCTGGTCGAGCTGCTGCTGGCACTGGCCGTCATGGCCACGCTGGCCGTGCTCAGCTGGCGCGGCCTGGACGGCATGACGCGCGCGCAGGCGCTGACGCAGGCCCACACCGACCAGGTGCTCACACTGCAGGCCGGCCTGGCCCAATGGGGCGCCGACCTGGACGCAATGATCGAACCGAGAGAACTGGCGAGCCCGCTCGACTGGGACGGCCGGGCACTGCGCATCGTGCGCGTGGGCAGCGACGCTGGCCTGAGCGGCCCGCAGGTCGTGGCCTGGACACGCCGTGACACTGCCGAGGGCGGCCGATGGCTGCGTTGGCAATCGCCCGTGTTGCCCAACCGCACCGCGCTGCTGCAGGCTTGGGAGCGCGCCGCACTGTGGGCCCAGAACCCGGGCACGGAGGAGATGCGCCGCGAGGTCGCCGTCGCGCCGCTGACCGATTGGCGCATCTTCTACTACCGCAACAACGCCTGGAGCAACCCCTTGTCCAGCGCCGAGGTGCCGGTGCGCAACGGCACCGACTCACAGCTGCCCAGCGGCGTGCGCCTGATTCTGGAGCTGCCGGCTGGCCAGGCGGTGGCCGGCACGCTGGTGCGCGACTGGGTTCGTCCCACCGTCGGGGGCAACAAGTCGTGAGACCTCTGTACCTTGCCCGGCGTGAACGTGGCGCCGCCCTGCTGATGGCCATGCTGACAGTGACGCTGGTCGCCACGTTCGCGGCCACTGCGCTGTGGCAGCAGTGGCGGGCAGTCGAGGTCGAAACAGCAGAACGCGCGCGGGCGCAATCCTCCTGGGTGCTGGTCGGTGCGCTGGACTGGGCCCGGCTGATCCTGCGCCAGGACGCCATGCCCGGCAGCGGAAACGCTTCCGGCGCTGGGGTCGACCACCTGGGCGAGCCCTGGGCCGTGCCGTTGCAGGAGACGCGGATGTCCACCTTTCTGGCCGCCGACAAGGGCGTTTCCCAAGGCGACACCGAGGACCTGCCGGAGGTCTTCCTGTCGGGCCGCATCGTCGACCTGCAGTCACGCCTGAACGTCACCAGCCTGGTCAGCGACAACGGCGAGGCGGTGCCGGCCGTGCAGCAGGCCTTCGCGCGGCTGTTCGAGTTGCTGAACCTGCCGCAGGCTGAGCTGCAGCGCCTGACCGAAGGACAGCGCCTGGCGCGCACGGACGCGGCCTTGGGCGACACCGAGGCGCCGCTGCTGCCCCAGCGCTTCGACCAGCTGGCCTGGCTCGGGCTGTCTGCCGGCACGCTGCAGGCCCTGGCGCCGCATGTCACCGTGCTGCCCACGCGCACCGCCGTCAACCTGAACACCGCCAGCGCCGAAGTGATCGCCGCCAGCGTGCCGGAGGCCGACCTGGCCGGCGCGCAACGCCTGGTGGCCGGCCGCGCCAACAGCCATCTGCGCAGCACCGACGATGCCGTGAAGCTGCTGGGGCTGGAGACGCCGCTGGAGGGGGCCGACTTCAGCGTGAACTCCAGCTACTTCGAGGTACACGGCCGTTTGCGCCTGGAAGGCCGCATCGTCAACGAACGCTCGCTGGTTCACCGCGTGGGCACCGTGGTCACCACGCTGTGGCGCGAACGCACCGCCGGAGAACTGCTGCAATGACCCTCAGGCCGGCCGTTTTTTCCCGTCACATCGCGTCTCTACAATCGCCCACCGAATGAGCACACTGATCGTCGTCTTGCCCCTGGCCGCCCCTGGCGCGGCCACGCCGCTGGAGTACGTCCTCAGCCCTGATCGCCGCACCGTCACGGCCCATGACCGGGCTGTCGCGGCACTGTTGCCAGCGGCACGCGAGACCGTCGCACTGGTGCCGGCCCAGGCCTTGTCCTGGCACCGGGTCGAATTGCCCAAGGGCACGCTCACGCGCGGCTCCGCTGGCACGCCGCGCCTGCGTGCGCTTCTGGAAGGTCTGCTCGAAGACCGCTTGCTCGATGACCCGGCAGACCTGCACTTCGCACTCGAGCCCGATGCGCGAGCGCAAGGACCGGTGTGGGTCGCCACCTGCGAGCGCGCCTGGCTGCGCGATGCGCTGGCCCTGCTGGAAGCCGCGCGCCGCCCCGCCACGCGCGTGGTGCCCGAACTCGCGCCCGGCACCGAACAACTGCAGATCATGGGCACGCCCGAGGCCCCGTTGCTGGGCTACAGCGGTGCCCAGGGCGTGGGCGTGTTGCCGCTGTCCGGGCCTGCGCTGGAATGGGCGCTGGCGCAGAGCGCTGCACCGGACGAGATCCAGGTCAGCGCCGAGCCGGCGCTGGCCGAACAGGCCGAACAGCTGGGCGCTCGCCAGGTCGTTCTGCGCAGCAGCACCGAGCGCTGGCTGCAGGCCGGTGCCGGTCTGTGGGATCTGGCGCAGTTCGATCTGTCCAGCTCCGACCGCCGCCGGGCCATGCAGCGCACCACGCGCAAGGCCGTGGCGCTGGTGCGCGCACCCGAATGGCGGGCTGCACGCTGGGGCCTGGGCGTGCTGGCTGCGGCCCACCTGGTCGGCGTCAACGCCTGGGCCTGGAAAGAATCCGACGCGCTGGCCGACAAACGCGCCGCCGTGCGCAACACGCTGACCAGCAGCTTCCCCGGCGTGAAGGTGGTGGTCGACGCGCCGGTGCAGATGGAACGCGAACTGGCCCTGCTGCGCCAGTCCGCCGGTGCCTACGCGCCGCGTGACCTGGAAGCCCAGCTCGGCGCACTGGGTGCGGCGCTGCCGCCCGGCCTGTCGGCACAGGGCGTGGAATTCAACGCGGGCGAAACACGGCTGCGCGGCCTGGCCCTGGCGCCGGACGGCGCCGGCCAACTCAACGAGACGCTGCGCAGGCACGGCGTGCAGGCGCGCGCCGAGGGCGAGCGCTGGGTGCTGCGCGCCGCGCCGCCGGGGGCAGCGCCATGAATGCCGCCGAATGGCGTGCCGCGCTGATCACCCGCTGGAACCTGCTGGCCGCGCGTGAGCGGGCGCTGGTCGGTATGGCGGCGGCCCTGCTCGCCGTGGCGCTGCTGTGGTGGGTGCTGCTCGGCCCGGCGCTGGCCACGCTGCGCGGTGCCGAAACGCAACACCAGGCGCTCGACGCCCAACTGCAGACCATGCGCAGCCTGCAGGCCGAGGCCATGGCGCTGCAGAACCAGCCCAAGATCTCCTACGACGAGTCGCTGCGCGCGCTGGAAGCGTCGGTGCGCCAGCGGCTGGGCAGCACCGCGCAGCTCAGCGTGGCTGGCGAACGCGCCACCTTGAACCTGAAAGGCGCCAGCCCTGAGGCCCTGGCCCGCTGGCTGACGCAGGCGCGGGTGAATGCCCGCGCGCTGCCGGCCGAGGCCCGCCTGACCCGCACGCCTGCCAGCGGCCCCACGGCGCCAGAGCGCTGGGACGGCTCGCTGGTGCTGACGCTGCCGGCACGCTGACCCGTGGCACGACGCCCTGCTTCCGCTGCGCCCGCCACTCCCTGGGGCTGGGCCGTGGCCGGCGCCTGCCTCGGCCTGCTGCTGGCCATCGTGGCGTTCGCCCCGGCACGCTGGCTGGCCCTGGCAGTGGCGCGCGGCAGCGACCGGCAGGTGCTGCTGCAGTCGGCACGCGGCACGGTGTGGACGGGTTCGGCCCAGCTGGTGCTGACGGGCGGCACCGAGAGCCGCGATGCCGTCGCCCTGCCCGAGCGCGTCACCTGGCGCATCCGCCCCGCTGGCCTGGCCGCCCGCGTCTCGCTGCAGGCGCTGTGCTGCATGGAGCAGCCCTGGCAACTGACGCTGGCGCCCCGCTGGACGGGCGCGCTGGTGACGGTGGCCGGGGGCAGTTCGCGCTGGCCGGCTTCGGTCTTGACTGGCCTGGGCACGCCGTGGAACACCATGCAGCCCGAGGGCCTGTTGACACTGTCGACCCAGGGTCTGTCGGTGCAGTGGATCTCCAAGCGGCTGGTGCTCATCGGCCGCCTGCAGCTGGAGGCGACCGACGTGTCGTCGCGGCTGTCGACATTGCGGCCCATGGGGAGCTACCGTGTCACCCTGGTCGGCGGCGCGCAAGACGCACCGGCCACCTTGCAGCTGGAAACCATCACCGGCAGCCTCAATCTCTCGGGAAGCGGACAATGGGTCGGCTCCCGGTTGCGCTTCGAGGGCCAGGCCAGCGCCGCACCGGACCGGGTGGACGCCCTGTCCAATCTTTTGAACATCATTGGCCGCCGCGACGGCGCCCGGTCCATCATCAAAGTGGGCTAGACCTATGCACTCCATCCTGACCCGCCGAACCCCTTTCCTGCCCGTGCCGGGCGCCCTGGCCTGTGCCGCAGCGCTCTTGCTCGGCGCCCCCGCAGTGGGCCAGCCGGTGCCGCAGCAGGGCGCCGTGACTGCGCCCGGCGCCATACCGGGCATGCCGCCAGGCTTTCCCGCCGGCGTGCCGGGCGTCATCCCGTTGCCGGGGCAGAGCGCTCCACCAGCAGCCGGTGGCCCGGCCACGCTCAGCATCACGCCGACCGGCCCGCGCCGCGGCGACCCGGTGACGCTCAATTTCGCCAACGCCGACATCGAGGCCGTGGCCCGCACCATGGCCACCATCACCGGCCGCAATGTGGTTGTCGACCCGCGCGTGCGCGGCACCATCAATTTGTCGACCGACCGCCCGGTCCCGCCCTCGGTGGCCTACAGCCAATTCATCGCGGCGCTGCGGTTGCAGGGGTTCACGGTGGTCGATGCCGCAGGCCTGGACAAGGTGGTGCCCGAGGCCGATGCCAAGCTGCAGGGCAGCACGGTCAGCATCAGCGACGGCGATGGCGGCGGGCTGCCGAGCGGCAACCAGATCGTCACGCAGATCTTCCGGCTGAACCACGAGAGCGCCAACAACCTGGTGCCGGTGCTGCGCCCGCTGATCAGCCCCAACAACACCATCAACGCCAACCCCGGCACCAACGCACTGGTGATCACCGACTACGCAGACAACCTGCGCCGGCTGGCCAAGATCATTGCGGCCATGGACGTCTCGAACGCCACGGACCTGGAGGTGATCCCGCTGCGCCACGCCATTGCCAGCGACCTGGCGCCCCTGATCGCACGGCTGATCGAGCCGGGCAGCGGCGCCACCGGTGCGGTGCCGGGGGGCGCGCAGGCCGACAGCTCGTACCGCACCACGCTGCTGCCCGAGCCGCGCAGCAACGCGCTGGTGGTGCGCTCAGCCAATGCCGCGCGGCTGAACCTGGTGCGCTCGCTGGTGGCGCGGCTGGACCAGCCCAGCGCCATGGGCGCGGCCGGCGCCGGCGGCAACATCCACGTGGTCTACCTGAAGAACGCCGACGCCGTGAAGCTGGCGACCACCCTGCGCGCGGCCATGGGCGGCGGCAGCAGTGGCAGCAGTGGCGGCTCCACCGGGGGCGGGCTGTCCAGCGGCACGCTGCAGACTTCGCTGGGCTCGGGCAATTCCAGCAGCAGCTCCAGCGGCCTGGGCGGCAGCAGCAGCAGCGGGCTGGGCGGCAGCAGTGGCAGCGCCGGGATGAGCGGCGGCAGCAGCCTGTCCAGCGGCAACAACAACCAGCCCTCTACCGGCGGGCAGATCCAGGCTGACCCGTCGACCAATTCGCTCATCATCACCGCGCCCGAGCCGCAGTACCGGCAGCTGCGCGCGGTGATCGACAAGCTCGACGGCCGGCGTGCGCAGGTCTTGGTGGAAAGCCTGATCGTCGAGGTCAACGCGGAGAAGGCCGCCGAGTTCGGCATCCAGTGGCAGGCGCTGCTGGGCGGCGGCACCAGCATCGGCGCTCTCGGCACCAACTTCAGCGTCGGCGGGACGAACATCTTCGGCATTTCGTCCGGTCTCGTGACGGGCGGCGCGGCCACCGCTGGCCGGACCGCACTTCCAGCCACTGGTGCCAATCTGGGCTACGTCTACCAGCGCAATGGCCAGAGCATCCTGGGCTTCCTCGCGCGCTTCCTCGAGTCTCAGGGCGATGGCAACGTGCTGTCCACGCCCAATCTGCTGACGCTGGACAACGAGGAGGCCCGCATCATCATCGGCGAGAACGTGCCCTTCCCCACGGGCTCCTACACCAACGCCAATTCCGCTGCCACCGTGAATCCCTTCACGACCGTGGAGCGCCAGGACGTGGGTCTCACGCTGCGCGTGCGGCCGCAGATCAACGAGAACGGCTCGGTCAAGATGGTGATCTACCAGGAAAGCTCGGCCGTGAAACCCGGCACGGAGAGCGCCGCCAACGGACCCACCACGACCAAGCGCGCGATCGAATCGACGGTGATCGTGGACGACGGCGCCATCGTGGTGCTGGGCGGCCTGCTGCAGGATCAGTATTCGGGCAACCAGGAGAAGGTGCCCGGCGTGGGCGACGTGCCGTTTTTTGGCAACCTGTTCAGAAGTGAAGAACGCCTGCGCCGCAAGACCAACCTGATGGTGTTTCTGCGGCCGGTGGTGATGCGCGATGCGGCCTCGGTGGAGCAGTTCTCGATGGACCGCTACGACCTGATGCGCGTGGGCCAGCAGAACGCCCAGCCCGCGCCAAGCAAACTGGTCCCCGTGAACGAGGCCCCGGTGCTGCCGGTGTTGCCGGCGCAGCCGCTGCGCACGCCGGCCATGGTGCCCGCGCCGGCGCCGCTGATGCAGCCCTCCACCAACCTGCAAACGCAACAACCGGGCAGCGCACCACAGCCGGTGGGGCGCCCATAGTCCATGCGCCACCCGCTCCCCTACGCCTTCGCCCGCACCCAGCAGCTGCTGCTGGAGGACAACTTCGGCGAGCTGACGCTGTGGCTGCACCCGGCCTCGCCACCGTCGGCCGTGGCCGAGGTCATGCGCAAGCATGCGGTGGGGCATGTTGAGTCGCTGTCGCAGCCGGCGCTGGTGCAGCGCATCAGCGCCGCCTACGCGCAAGGCGAATCGAACGCCGCCGCCGTGGTCAGCGAAGTCGAGAGCGACGCCGACCTCTCGCGCATGATGCAGGAGCTGCCGGCCGTCGAGGACTTGCTGGAAACCTCGGACGATGCGCCCATCATCCGCATGCTGAACGCGCTGCTCACCCAGGCCGCGCGCGACGGCGCCAGCGACATCCACATCGAGCCCTACGAGCGCCACTCCAGCGTGCGCTTCCGTGTCGACGGCACGCTGCGCGAGGTGGTGCAACCCAACCGCGCGCTGCACGCGGCGCTGATCTCGCGCCTGAAGATCATGGCCGAGCTGGACATCTCCGAGAAGCGCCTGCCGCAGGACGGCCGCATCAGCCTGCGCATCGGCACGCGCGCGGTCGACGTGCGCGTCTCCACCCTGCCCAGCGCGCATGGCGAGCGAGCCGTGCTGCGTTTGCTGGACAAATCCGGCGAGCGCATCAGCCTCAAATCCGTCGGCATGCAGGGCGATGCGCTGCGCCAGCTGCAGCATCTGATCGCCCAGCCGCACGGCATCATTCTGGTGACCGGCCCGACCGGCTCGGGCAAGACCACCACGCTGTACGCCGCGCTGTCCGAGCTGGACGCCAGCCGCGGCAACATCATGACGGTGGAAGACCCGATCGAGTACGAGCTGCCCGGCATCGGCCAGACGCAGGTCAACGCCAAGATCGACCTGACGTTCGCCAAGGCCCTGCGGGCCATCCTGCGGCAGGACCCGGACGTGATCATGATCGGTGAGATCCGCGATTTCGAGACCGCGCAGATCGCCATCCAGGCTTCGCTGACCGGCCATCTGGTGCTGGCCACGCTGCACACCAACGACGCCGCCAGCGCCGTGACGCGGCTGACCGACATGGGCGTGGAGCCCTTCCTGCTGAGCTCGTCGCTGCTCGGCGTGCTGGCCCAGCGGCTGGTGCGCAAGCTGTGCACGACCTGCCGTGGCACCGGCTGCGAGACCTGTGGCCAGACCGGCTACCAGGGCCGCACCGGCGTGTTCGAGCTGCTGGTGGCCGACGACATGATCCGCGCCCAGGTGCACAACCGCGCGTCCGAAGCCGACATCCGCACTGCAGGGCAGCGCAACGGCATGTCGCTGATGCGCGAGGACGGCGAGCGGCTGGTGGCCGCGGGCATCACCTCGCGCGAAGAGCTGCTGCGGGTGACCCGCGAGTGATATGAACCCCCCACGCTCATCGCTTCGCGTATCGCTGCCCCCGAGGGGGCGCGCAGTGGCTTCGGGCGGCCGGGCGCTCACTGCATGAACCCCCCACGCTCATCGCTTCGCGTATCGCTGCCCCCCGAGGGGGCGCGTCAGCGCCTGCTGGCGGCCGGGCGGCGCTGACCCCTCCGCCATGCCCGCCTATTCCTTCGAAGCCGTCGATGCCGAAGGCGCGTCCCGCAAGGGCGTGCTGGAGGCTGACACCGCGCGCGCCGCCCGCAGCATGCTGCGGGCGCAGTCACTCGTGCCGCTCAGCGTCGAAGCCGTGGGGGCCGGCAATGTGGCGGCCGATGGGCCGGGCCGGCCACGCTCGCGTGCGCTGTTCACCGGCCGTGTGTTCGGCAGCACCGGGCTGTCGGTGTGGACGCGGCAACTGGCCGGACTCGTCTCTGCCGGCCTGCCGCTGGAACGCGCGCTGACGGCGCTGACCGACGAAGCCCAGGACGAACGCCAGCGCGATCTGCTGGCCGGGCTGCGCTCCGAGGTGAATGCCGGCTCGCCTTTCGCCAAGGCGCTGTCGCAGCATCCACGTGAGTTCAGCCCCATCTACACCGCCGTCATCGGCGCCGGTGAGCAGAGCGGCCACCTGGGCCTCGTGCTGGAGCGCCTGGCCGACGACCTGGAGGCCCAGCAGGAACTGAAATCGCGCCTGATCGGCGCCGCGCTGTACCCGGCGATCGTCACGCTGGTGGCCATCGTCATCGTGATGTTCCTGGTTGGCTATGTGGTCCCCCAAGTGGCTAACGTGTTCGCCGGCACCAAGCGCGCCCTGCCCTTTTTGACGGTGGCCATGCTGGCCATCAGCGACCTGGTGCGCAACCACGGCCTGTGGGTGCTGCTGGCGCTGGTGCTCGGCGGCTTGGGGCTGCGGCTGGCGCTGCGCAACGAAGGCGTGCGCGAGCGCTTCGACGCCATGGTGCTGCGGCTGCCGCTGATCGGCCGGCTGGCGGCCGGCTACAACGCCGCGCGCTTCACCAGCACGCTGGCCATGCTGGCGGCCGCCGGCGTGCCCATCCTGCGCGCGCTGCAGGCGGCAGCCGAGACGCTGAACAACCGCTCCATGCGCGCCGATGCCATGGACGCGCTGGTGCTGGTGCGCGAGGGCGCCCCGCTGGCCTCCGCGCTGGCGCAGAAGAAGCGCTTTCCCGGTCTGGTCGCCATGTTCGCGCGGCTGGGCGAGCAGACCGGCCAGTTGCCGGTGATGCTGCAGCGCGCCGCCAAGCAGATCGGCGCCGAGGTGCAACGCCGCGCCATGGCGCTGGCCACCATCCTGGAGCCGCTGCTGATCGTGGCCATGGGCCTGGTCGTCATGCTGATCGTGCTGGCCGTGCTGCTGCCCATCATCCAGCTCAACCAATTCGCGAGGTGACCCCATGGCGATGACGCTCGACGACAAGCTGGTGGTGGCGATCTCCTCGCGCGCGCTGTTCAACCTGGAAGAAGAAAACCGGTTGTTCGATGCCGGCGACGCCAAGGCCTACATGCAGTTGCAGCTGGACCGGCTGGACGTGCCGGCCGCCCCGGGCGTGGCCTTTCCGCTGGTGCGCAAGCTGCTGGCGTTCAACGATGGCGGCGTGCAGCAGGTCGAGGTCGTCATGCTCTCGCGCAACGACCCGGTCAGCGGCATGCGCATCTTCCGCTCGGTGCGCGAGGCCGGCATCAAGCTCGAACGCGGCGTGTTCACACAGGGTCGCGATCCGTTCGGCTACCTGCGGCCGCTGCGCGCCCACCTGTTCCTGTCGGCCAACGAAGCCGACGTGCGCGAGGCGCTGGCCCAGGGCTTTCCGGCCGCGCGCGTGCTGACGGAATCGGCCCAAGCCGGCGCCAACCATCCCGATGAAGTGCGCATCGCCTTCGACGGCGACGCGGTGCTGTTCTCCGACGAGGCCGAGCGCGTGTTCCAGGCGCAGGGGCTGGACGCATTCCAGCTGCACGAGACCGACAAGGCCGCCCTGCCTCTACCCGACGGGCCGTTCAAGCCGCTGCTGGCCGCGCTGCATCGGTTGCAGCAGGCGGCCACGCCGCGCATGCGCATCCGCACCGCGCTGGTCACGGCGCGCAGCGCGCCGGCGCACGAGCGCGCGATCCGCACGCTGATGAACTGGAACATCGCGGTCGATGAAGCCATGTTTCTTGGCGGTCTGGCCAAGGGCGAGTTCCTACGCGAATTCGAGCCCGATTTTTTCTTCGACGACCAGACCACCCACGTGCGCTCGGCCGCGCGGCATGTGCCTTCAGGGCACGTGCACCACGGCGTGGCCAACCGGCCACCCACTTAAGCGCCGGCTAAGCCCCGCGGCGCCGCAGCCGCTAGCATGGGCCGGACCTGACCACCGTTCGCGCCCACGATGACACTCCAAGAACGATTCCGCGACACGCGCCTGCAGGCGCGCAAGATCTGGGCGCTGTCGCTGCCCTACTTCCAGTCCGAGGAGAAATGGCGGGCACGCGGCCTGCTGGCGGGCATCGTGGCGCTGAACCTGGGCGGCGTTTACTTGCTGGTGCTGTTTAACGAGTGGTACCGCGTGTTCTACGACGCCCTGGAAAAGCGTGACCAGGCCGTGTTCTGGCAGCAGCTGGGCCAATTCACGCTGATCGCCTTCGCGCTGATCATCCTGGCCGTGTACCGCTTCTACCTGACGCAGTTGCTGGAGATGCGCTGGCGCGCCTGGATGACGGACCACTACCTGAAGCGGTGGACATCCAACCACGCCTTCTACCAGCTGGAGCTTGCGCGCTATGGCGCAGTGCCGGGGCAGACCGCCCAGGCCACACCCGACAACCCGGACCAACGCATCCAGGAAGACCTGAACCTGTTCACCAGCTACACCATCACCCTGTCCATGGGGCTGCTGAGCTCGGTCGTCACGCTGGTCAGCTTCGTCGGCATCCTGTGGGGGCTGTCTGGGGCGTTCGCGTTCGACGTCTTCGGCACGCGGGTCGAGATTCCCGGCTTCATGGTCTGGATGGCGGTGCTGTACTGCCTCGCCGGCAGCGTGATCACGCACTATGTGGGCCGCCCGCAGATCGGCTTGAACTTTCAGCAACAGCGCTACGAGGCCGACTTTCGCCACCACATGGTGCGGGTGCGTGAATACAGCGAAGCGATCGCGCTGGACCGTGGCGAGCAGGTGGAGCGCCAGCAGCTGGACCTGCGCTTCTCGCGCGTGCTCACCAACTACCTTGCACTGCTGAAGGCGCAAAAGCGGCTGATCTGGTTCAGCAGCTTCTTCGGCCAGGCGGCGGTGATTTTCCCGTTCCTGGTGGCGGCGCCCCGGTTCTTCAGCGGCGCAATCCAGCTGGGCGAGCTGATGCAGATTTCCTCTGCATTCGGCCGCGTGCAGGATTCGCTGGCCTGGTTCGTGGACAACTACCAGCAGTTGGCCGTCTGGCGTGCAACGACCGACCGCTTGACCGGTTTCGAGGCCAGCCTGGTCGCGCATGCGCAGCAGACGGCAGCGCAGCAGCGCCAACATGTGCGCCGGGACGGTGACCTGGCCGCCGACGACCTGACGCTGGGCCTGCCGAACGGCACAACCTTGTTGTCCGGGCTGACGCTGCGCGCTGGCGCCGGCGACCGCATTCTGGTCAAGGGCCCCTCGGGCAGCGGCAAGTCGACCCTGTTCCGCGCCTTTGCCGGCATCTGGCCCTACGCGCAGGGCCAGGTGGTACAGCCGACCGATGCGATGTTCATTCCCCAGCGCCCCTACTTTCCCGATGGCGCGCTGCGTGACGCCCTGGCCTACCCGCACCCGGCCATCGGCTACAGCGACGACGCGCTGCGTGCAGCCTTGCGCGATGCGCTATTGCCGCACCTGCAAGACCGGCTGGACGACCACGACGCCTGGAGCCAGAAGCTCTCTGGTGGCGAGCAGCAGCGCCTGTCGATTGCGCGGGTGCTGCTCAAGCAACCCCGATGGATCTTTGCCGACGAAGCCACGAGCGCGCTGGACGAAGCCGCCGAGCAGACGCTCTACGCCCGGCTGGTTGCCCAGGTGGAGCGCACGCAGGGCGCGATGCTGTCGATCGCCCACCGGCCGGCCGTGGCCGGTTTTCATCAGCAGGTCTGGGAACTGGTGCCGCAGGCTGACGTCGGATTGGCCTCGGGCCCGGGCGCGCGTTTCCAGCTGCAGGCGCGGGCGTTGGACTGATCGTTCAGAGGGGTGTCGGCCCAGCGATGCCGGGCCGGACTTCAAAGACCGGTGGTCTTCTTGGCCGTTGGGTCCGAGTAGGTCAGCGGGCCGTCGGCTTCCTTGTTCGGATTGAGCGCCAGGTTGCCGTTCTGCGCCACGTCGATGGCATTGCCGCCGGCGCGCCACAGCGATTGCAGAAACTCGAGCAGCTTCTTGGAGATCGGCTCCTTGGGCGGCTCGGGCGGCTTTTCTTCCTCGACCTTGGGCTTTTCGGTCCAGTCTTTCGGCGATTCCTTGGTGGCCGTCGCCTCGTCCGGACCTGGAGTCTGGCCGGTCGACAGGAACTTGGCCAGAGCCTCCGGTGTTTCGGCCTTCTTCGCGGCCTCGGACTGCGCCGTGGGCGATGCCGCCGCCCCCAGAGCTTGCAAACCCGTGGCCTGCGGATCTACACCCAAGCTCGCACCGGCCGGGCGCGGCCCGCCTGCGGCCGCGAGCACGCTGGCCCCGGCGACCACGCGTGCATCCTCCTCAGCGCGCATGCGCCCACTGCGGATCAGCGCATCGGCTTGCGCCGAGAGTTCCACCCGTACCGACGGCTCGGGCTGCTGCGCAGCGGTCTCTTGCAGCACCCTGGTCTCCGTACGGGTGGCGCGGGGCGCCGTGCCGACAGGTGCGCCGCCAGCGGTCGACTGCAGATCAGCGCCGAAACTCGGGCCGTTCGCAGTTCGATCAACAGGGGGCAATTGCATGGCGTCCACCAAGGGAAGAAGGGTGGCCCGGACGGTTTTTCCAGGCCTCGCTTCTGGTTAACGGCAGAACTGGAGGGAAATGAAGCCCCATTTCAGAAAATAGCGCGAAAAAGTTTGCAGCCGCCCGCGTTTAGAGGAAGCGGTCGAGCAATTTGCGCGAAACCCGGTCCAGCGCGTTGCGGTCGCGCACTAAGAAATGCACGCCCTGGCCACTGGCGATCAGCAGGGTAGAGCGGCTCAGTCGCCGGATGTCCTCTTCACTTTTCAGGATGAACTGGGTGGCCCCGCGGTTGGTTTCGACCGACCAGATGCTGGGCGTAGAGAAGGTCGACACGGCCGACAGGCGCAGGATCTCCGGCACGAACTCGCGCACGGCCAGTTCCTCGTCGACCAGCGCCCGCGCCGGGGCTGGCAATGCATCCAGCCGTGGCACCCAGGCCAGTTCCCGACCCTCGGCGCTGAGGATGGACAGTCCTTCGTCCGGCGCGCCCAGCGGGAAGGCGCGCACCGGCACCACGGCGCTGTGCACAGTGCCCTGCGGCAGAACCAGGACCAGCTGCCCCAGCGCGTTGCGACGCAACTCGAAGTTTTCGGTCATTACGTGCCTCCCGCAGGATGGGCCGGGTGGGTGGGCGGCGGCACCGCGCTCTCGGCCTCCTCGTCGCCGTCAGCGTCGACCCGGCGCACCTGCGCCTCGTACAGGCGCCAGTAGGCACCCTGGCGCGCCATCAGCTCGTCGTGGGGCCCGACCTCCACCACGCTCCCGCGGTCCATCACCACCAGCCGATCGGCCTTGCGCAGTGTGGACAAACGGTGCGCGATGGCGATCGTCGTGCGGCCCTGAACCAGGTTGTCCAGCGCCTTCTGGATTTCCTTCTCGGTCTCGGTGTCCACGGCGGACGTCGCCTCGTCCAGGATCAGGATCCGGGGGTCGATCAGCAGCGCACGGGCAATCGAGATGCGCTGGCGTTCACCGCCCGACAGGCTCTGGCCGCGCTCGCCGACCAGCGAGTCGTAGCCCTGGGCCAGGCGCAGGATGAACTCGTGTGCATGGGCAGCACGGGCCGCAGCCACGATGTCGGCTCGGCTGGCCTCGGGCCGCCCGTAGGCGATGTTCTCGGCGATGGTGCCGAAGAACAAAAAGGGTTCCTGCAGCACCAGGCCGATGTGGCGCCGGTAGTCGGCCACGCGGTAGCGGCGGATGTCGGCGCCGTCCAGCCGGATGGAGCCATCGGTCACGTCGTAGAACCGGCAGATCAGGTTGACCAACGTGCTCTTGCCCGACCCACTGTGGCCGACCAGGCCGATCATCTCGCCGGGTTGGATGGTCAGGTCCAGGTTGCGGATGACCGCGCGGTTGCCGTAGCGAAAGCCGATGCCGGCCATCTCCAGCCGGCCCTGCAGGCCGCCCTGCAGCGGCGCCGGCAGCGGGTCGACCGGCTCGGGCACGGTGGACCGGTGGTCCAGGATGTCGAAGATGCGCTTGGCGCCAGCCGCCGCTTTTTGGGTCACCGAGACGATGCGGCTCATGGAGTCGAGCCGCGTGTAGAAGCGGCCGATGTAGGCCAGGAACGCGGTCAGCACGCCGACCGTGACCTCTTGGCGCGACACCAGCCAGATGCCGAACGCCCAGACCACGAGCAAGCCGATCTCGGTCAGCAGCGACACCGTGGGCGTGAACAACGACCAGGTCTTGTTCAGCCGGTCGTTGACTTCCAGGTTGCGTTGGTTGGCCTCCCGAAAGCGGTCGCCCTCGCGCCGCTCCTGGGCGAAAGCCTTGACCACCCGGATGCCGGGAATGGTGTCGGCCAGCACGCTGGTGACCTCGGACCAGACGCGGTCGATCTTCTCGAAACCCGTGCGCAGCCGGTCGCGCACGAAGTGGATCATCCAGCCGATGAAGGGCAGCGGCACCAGCGTGACCAGTGCCAGCCCAGGGTGGATGGAGAACAGCACGGCCGCCGTCATGACGATCATCAGCACGTCGGTCGCGAAATCGAGCGCATGCAGCGACAGGAAGACGCAGATGCGGTCGGTCTCCGATCCGATGCGCGTCATCAGGTCGCCGGTGCGCTTGCCGCCGTAATAGTCCAGCGACAGTCCCAGCAGATGGTCGAAGGTGGCGGTGCGCAGGTCAGCGCCGATGCGTTCGGACACCAACGCCAGCAAATAGGTGCGCCACCAGTTCAGCCCCCAGCCCAGCACGGCCGCCGCCAACAGGCCAGACAGGTAACCAAGCACAACAGACGTCTCGATCTGCTGCCCGTTCTGGAACGGGATCAACACATCGTCCATGAGCGGAATCGTCAGGTATGGCGGCACCAACGTGGCGGCCGTGGCGGCCAGCGTCAGCACAAAGCCCAGCAACAACTGCATACGATATGGATTGGCGAACCTCCACAGCCTGAGCAGCACCCACGTTGATGGAGGCGTATGAAGCTCACGAAGGCAAACGCTGCAGGTTTCGCTGTTCTCCGGCAACGGGGACTGGCAGGTCGGACACAGGCTTGCGTCCAGCGTCGGGTCGGCCGGCTGGCCGCGCTGCTCGAACAGGCGCAACAGCCGCACGGCCTGCGGATCGACAGCCAGCGTGTAGCGCCACAGGGCCAGGCGCTCGCGCCCGTCGTGCAGTTCCAGCGTGCCGACGCCGGCATGGTCGAAATGGCGGAGCGTCAGGGCCGGCACCAGTGCCCAGCTGCGCACCAGCGGCTCGGCGCCGGGGGCCGCCGGCATGATGTCGATCAGCCGCCGGTCGGTCAGTACCAGCAGGCTGCTGGCGAAGTTCATCTCGTTGTCGAGGTCAACCGCCACCGTCGCTGTTACGTTTTCACCGCCTGCCATCTGCGCTGAAAGTGCGCGATGCAAGGCCGAAGAACTGTCGCTGGAGAACACGACTCGATGTGGATGATGCATGTTGAACCTGAGAGGCGGGGCATTCTCGCCCACGTCCAAGGCCCATCGAACCGCCAGGCGGCGCCTGGGGCCGGCAGCCATCCTCAACGTCGCCCCAATCAAACATGACGACAACCATCCAGGCCGACAAGGCCGACATCCAGCTGCTGCGCATCAACTACCTGCGCGGCCCCAACATCTGGACCTACCGACCCGCGCTGGAAGTCTGGCTCGACCTGGGTGAACTGGAAGACTTTCCGTCGCACCGCTTGCCGGGTTTCACGGAGCGCCTGGTCGGCATGCTGCCGGCCCTGGTGGAGCACCACTGCGGCGTCGGCGAGCGCGGCGGCTTCCTGCAGCGCCTGGTCGAAGGTACCTGGGCCGGCCATGTGCTGGAACACGTGGTCATCGAGCTGCTGAACCTTGCGGGCATGCCCACTGGCTTCGGCCAGACCCGCAGCACCTCGCAACACGGGGTCTACCGCATGGTGTTCCGGGCCCGTGACGAGCAGGTGGCGCGCACGGCCCTGGCCTGCGCCCACCGGCTGCTGATGGCGGCGATCAACGACCAGCCGTTTGCCGTGCCGGTGGCCGTGGCCCAGGTGCGGGCCAAGGTCGACGACTGCTACCTGGGCCCCAGCACCGCCTGCATCGTGGCGGCTGCGGCCGATCGCGGCATCCCGCACATCCGTCTGAACGACGGCAACCTGGTGCAGCTGGGCTACGGCGCGCGCCAGCGCCGCATCTGGACGGCCGAGACCGACCGCACCAGCGCCATCGCCGAGGGCATCGCCCACGACAAGGACTTGACCAAGAGCCTGCTGGCCTCCTGCGGCGTGCCGGTGCCCGAGGGCCAGGTGGTGGACAGCCCGCAGGCAGCCTGGGAAGCGGCGCAGGACATCGGCCTGCCGGTGGCGGTGAAGCCGTCGGACGCCAACCACGGCCGCGGCGTCAGCCTGGACCTGTCCGAGCAGGCGGACATCGAAAAAGCCTACGGCGTCGCCGACGCCGAAGGCAGCGAAGTCATGGTGGAGCGCTACATCCGCGGCGACGAGCACCGGCTGCTGATCGTCGGCGGCAAGCTGGTGGCGGCCGCGCGCGGCGCGAGCCTGTCGGTCCAGGGCGATGGCACGGCCACCGTGGCCGAGCTGATCGAGCGCCAGCTCAACAGCGACCCGCGCCGTGGCGACGCCGAGGAGTTCCCGCTGGAAACCATCCGCGTCGAGCAGGACAAGGTCATGCAGCTGGTGCTGGAGCGCCAGGGCCTGTCGGCCAGCGCCGTGCCAGCCGCCGGCCGCCGCGTGCTGGTGCAGCGCAGCGGCAACGTGGCAATCGACTGCACGGACGACGTGCACCCCGAGGTTGCGCACGCGGCCTCGCTGGCGGCCCGCGTGGTCGGGCTGGACATCGCCGGCGTCGACCTGGTGGCCGAAGACATCGCCAAGCCGCTGCAGGCGCAGGGCGGCGCCATCGTCGAGGTCAACGCCGGGCCGGGCCTGCTGATGCACCTGAAACCGGCCGAAGGCGCTCCCCGCCCCGTGGGCCAGGCCATCGTCGACCACCTGTTCGCCGATGGTGAGGTCGGCCGCATTCCGCTGGTGGGGGTGGCCGGCACCCACGGCACGAACACCGTGGCCCGGCTGGTCGCCTGGCTGCTGCACCTGAGCGGCCGGCGCGTGGGCCTGGCCTGCCGCGACGGCCTGTTTCTGGACAGCCGCCGCGTCGAGGCCGGCGACTGCGCTGGCTGGGAGCCGGGCCACCGGCTGCTCATCAACCGCGCCATGCAAGCCGCCGTGATCGAGAACGGCCCCGCCTCCATCCTGGCCGACGGCCTGGCCTACGACCGCTGCCTGGTCGGGATCGTCACCGATCTGGGCGGCGCAGACACGCTGGCTGCGTTCGACATCCGTGACAGCGACCAGCTGGCACGCGTGCTGCGCACCCAGGTCGACGTCGTGCTGCCAGAGGGCATGGCGGTGCTGAACGCGGCGGACGCGCGCGTGGCCGCGCTGGCCTCGCTGTGCGATGGTCAGGTCATCCTGTATGGCAAGGAGGCCAGCCTGCCGGCCATCGAGGCGCACCGCGCCGCCGGTGGCCGCGCCGTGGTGCTGCAGCAGGGCCAGCTGGCACTGCTGCGGGGCGGCACCGTGACCCCGGTCTCGGGCATCTCGCAGCTGACGGCGCGCCGCGGCAAGCACCAGCGCGACGACAAGCTGCAGTGCAGCGTCCTGGCGGCCGTCGCCGCAGCCTGGGCGCTGCAGATCTCGCCCGACCTGATTTCCGCCGGCCTGAAGACCTTCGAACTCGACCCCGAATCGACCAACCGCAGCGCCAAATCGCTGGCGGCACGCTGATGGACACGCCTCACCAATTCGTGCAAGCACAGGACAACACCATGCATATCTCCCGCGTGCGCGCATTGCGCGGCCCCAATCTGTGGAGCCGGCACACCGCATTGGAAGCCATCGTGTCCTGCGCGCCGCCGGAACGCTCCATCGTCGACCTGCCCGGCTTCGAGATCGCCGTGCGCGTGCGCTTCCCGGCCATCGGCACGCTGCGCTCTGGCCCCAATACGGGCCCCGTCGCACTGGCCCACGTCCTGGAGACAGCGGCCCTGGCCCTGCAGGGCCAGGCCGGCTGCCCGGTCACCTTCAGCCGCACCGCCGCCACGCTGGAGCCCGGCGTCTACCAGGTGGTGGTTGGCTACAGCGAGGAAGCCGTCGGCCGCCGCGCACTGGTGCTGGCCGAGTCGCTGATCCAGACCACGCTGCAGGGCTTGCCGTTCGACGTGGAGGCCGCCATCGCCGAGCTGCGCGAGCTCGATGAAAGCGAACGCCTGGGGCCCAGCACGGGCTGCATCGTCGACGCCGCCGTGGCGCGTGGCATTCCGTATCGTCGCCTGACGCGCGGCAGCCTGGTGCAATTCGGCTGGGGCGCCGGACAGCGCCGCATCCAGGCCGCCGAGCTGGACGCGACCAGCGCCGTGTCCGAATCGATCGCGCAAGACAAGGACTTGACCAAGAAGCTGCTGCACGCAGCCGGCGTGCCGGTGCCGCTGGGCCAACCCGTGGCCAGCGCCGACGAGGCCTGGGCCGTGGCCGAGAGGATCGGCCTGCCCGTGGTCGTCAAGCCGCAGGACGGCAACCAGGGCAAGGGCGTGACGGTGAACATCGTCGACCGCGCCCACCTGACCGGGGCCTTCGCGGTGGCCCGCGAATACGGCGACGTACTGGTCGAAAAGTACCTGCCGGGCAGCGATTTCCGGCTGCTGGTGGTGGGCGACCGCTTGATCGCCGCCTCGCGCCGCGACCCGCCGCAGGTGACGGGCGACGGGGTGCACACCGTGCGCCAGCTGGTGGACATCGTCAACGCCGACCCGCGGCGCGGCGATGGCCACGCCACGGCGCTGACGAAGATCCGCTTCGACGACATCGCCATCGCGCGCCTGAAGGTGCAGGGGCTGGAGCCGGATTCCGTGCCCGCCAACGGCCAGCGCGCCATCCTGCGCAACAACGCGAACCTGTCCACCGGCGGCACCGCCACCGACGTGACGGACGACGTGCACCCGGCGATTGCCGCGCACGCCATCGCGGCCGCGCAGATGGTGGGCCTGGACATCTGCGGCGTCGACCTGGTCTGCGAAACCGTGCTCAAGCCGCTGGAGCAGCAGCACGGCGGCATCGTCGAAGTGAACGCCGCGCCAGGCCTGCGCATGCACCTGTCGCCCTCGTTCGGCAAGCCACGCAACGTGGGCCAGGCCATCGTCGACACGCTGTACGGCCCGGGCGAGGACGGCCGCATCCCCGTGGTGGCCGTCACCGGCACCAACGGCAAGACCACCACCACGCGGCTGATCGCGCACCTGATGACCAGCGCCGGCCTGCGTGTGGGCATGACCAACACCGACGGCGTGTATGTGGAAGGCCGCCAGATCGACAGCGGCGACTGCAGCGGCCCCAAAAGCGCGCGCAATGTGCTGATGCACCCGGACGTGGACGCCGCCGTGTTCGAGACCGCCCGCGGCGGCATGCTGCGCGAAGGCCTGGGGTACGACCTGTGCCAGGTCGCGGTGGTGACCAACATCGGCGCTGGCGACCACCTGGGTCTGAACTACATCACCACGGTCGAAGACCTGGCCGTGCTCAAGCGCGTGATCGTGCAGAACGTGGCCACCAAGGGCTTCGCCGTGCTCAACGCGGCCGATGCCAACGTGGCCGCGATGGCCGCCACCTGCCCCGGGCAGGTGATCTTCTTTGCCGCCGACCGCCACCACCCGGTCATGGCCACGCACCGCGCCCAGGGCCGACGCACGGTGCACGTCGACGGCGAGCACATCGTCGCGGCCGTGGGCTCCTGGCGCGAGCAGATCGCGCTGCGCGACATTCCGATCACGCGCGGCGGCACCATCGGCTTTCAGGTCGAGAACGCCATGGCCTCGGTGGCGGCGGCCTGGGCGGCCGGCCTGTCCTGGGACGCGGTGCGCCGCGGCCTGGCCAGTTTTGCCAACGACGCCGACAACGCGCCCGGCCGCTTCAACGTGATGGACTACCGGGGCGCCACGGTGATTGCCGACTACGGCCACAACCCGGATGCCATGCGCGCCCTGGTGGCGGCGGTGGACGCCATGCCAGCGCGCCGGCGCATGGCGGTCATCAGCGGCGCGGGCGACCGGCGCGACGAGGACATCCGCGAGCAGACCGCCATCCTGGGTGACGCATTCGACCAGATCATCCTGTACCAAGATGCCTGCCAGCGTGGCCGCGCCGACGGCGAGGTCGTGGCGCTGCTGCGCCAGGGCCTCAAGAGCGCCCGCCGCGCCCACGACGTGCAGGAGATCCAGGGCGAGTTCAACGCCATCGACACGGCGCTGGCGCAGCTGCAGCCGGGCGACCTGTGCCTGGTGCTGGTCGACCAGGTCGAGGAAGCCCTGGCCCATCTGGCGCGCTGCGTACAGGAGTCCCGCGCCGTCGCCGCCTGAGGCGCTTGCCACCGGTTGGCATGCGGCACAGCGCGGCGCGCAACGTGTGGACCGCCAACACGTTCTAGAATCCGCGCTTTGTCGAAACCGCCCTCCATGTCCGCTGCACCCGCAGGGCACGCACGTGCCAGCTTCGACTTCAAGAGCGCCAGCCTGCCGCTGATCTCGGTGGTGCTCAAGACCTCCAATCTCGCGACGCTGTCCCAGGAGCTGCAGGCCCGTTTCGGCGAGACCCCCGATTTCTTCGACCAGGACCCGGCAGTCGTCGTGCTCTCGCACATCGCGCAGGACCCGACCCCCATCAGCTTCACCGTGCTGCAGACCCTGCTGCGCCACTACCGGCTGCGGCCGATCGGCATCCACGGCGGCAGCCCGCAGCACCGCGAGGGGGCGGCCGCCGCCGGTCTGATGGACTTGCCCGACATTTCCCAGTCGGCCGTCGCCGTGCCGGCGCCCGATGCACCGCCACCGGCCGCGGCGCCCGTGCCAGCCCCGGCGGCGCTGGCCGCCAGCGGCACCATGGTGATCGACCGGCCGCTGCGCTCGGGACAGCAGATCTACGCGCGCGGCGCCGATCTGATCGTCCTGTCGGTCGTCAACTTCGGCGCCGAGATCATTGCCGACGGCAACATCCACGTCTACGCGCCGCTGCGGGGCCGGGCACTGGCCGGCGCGCGCGGCAACACCGACGCCCGCATCTTCACCACCTGCATGGAGGCGCAACTCGTCTCCATCGCCGGCATCTACCGCACCAGCGAAGTTCCAATGCCTGCCGACATCCTGGGCAAGACCGCCCAGGTGCGGTTGTCCGGCGAGAGCCTGGTGCTGGAACCGCTTCAATGAAAAGGACCTGTACCCCATGAGCAAGATCGTCGTGGTCACCTCCGGCAAGGGAGGAGTGGGCAAGACCACCACCAGCGCCAGCTTCGCCTCCGGCCTGGCGCTCAAGGGCTTCAAGACCGCCGTCATCGATTTCGACGTCGGCCTGCGCAATCTCGACCTGATCATGGGCTGCGAGCGCCGCGTGGTCTACGACCTGATCAACGTGATCCACAACGAGGCCAACCTGCACCAGGCGCTGATCAAGGACAAGCAGTGTGACAACCTGTTCGTGCTGGCGGCCTCGCAGACGCGCGACAAGGACGCGCTGACGCAGGACGGCGTCGAACGCGTGCTGAAAGACCTGTCCGACATGGGTTTCGACTACATCGTTTGCGACTCGCCGGCCGGCATCGAGACCGGTGCGCTGATGGCCATGCACTTCGCCGATGCGGCGCTGGTGGTGACCAACCCCGAGGTGTCCTCGGTGCGCGACTCCGACCGCATCCTGGGCATGCTGGGCTCCAAGACCAAGCGCGCCATCGAAGGCCTGGAGCCGATCAAGGAACACCTGCTGATCACGCGCTACAACCCGGGCCGCGTGGCCGACGGCCACATGCTGTCGCTGGAAGACATTCAGGACATCCTGCGCATTCCGCTGATCGGCGTGATCCCGGAGTCCGAAGCCGTGCTGCAGGCGTCCAACCAGGGCGTGCCGGCGATCCACGGCAAGGATACCGACGTGGCCGAGGCTTACAAGGACGTGGTGGCCCGCTTCCTGGGCGAAGACAAGCCGATGCGCTTCGTCGACGCCCAGAAGCCCGGCTTCTTCAAGCGCCTGTTCGGGAGGTAAGGCCCATGTCGTTTCTGTCTTTCCTGCTCGGCGAGAAGAAGAAGACGGCCAGTGTCGCCAAGGAGCGCCTGCAGATCATCCTGGCGCACGAGCGCACCGGTCGCAGCGCCATCCGGCCCGACTATCTGCCCGCGCTGCAACGCGAGCTGATCGCCGTCATCTCCAAGTACGTGGCCATCAATCCCGAGCACATCAAGGTCAACCTGGAGCGCCAGGACACCCTGGACGTGCTCGAGGTCAAGATCGAACTGCCCGAAGCCCGCTGAAAGGCCCACCATGCGCACCCGGCTGCTGTTTCTGACCTCGCTGCTGGTGCTGGCCTGCACGCAGGCCCGTGCCGAAAAGATCGGCGACGTCGACACCGCCTTCCAGTGGCTGGGCCCCAACCACAAGATCGTGGTCGACGCGTTCGACGACCCGCGCGTGAGCGGCATCACCTGCTATGTCTCGCGCGCGCGCACCGGTGGGCTGTCGGGCGCCGTCGGCCTGGCCGAGGACAAGGCCGAGGCCTCGATCGCCTGCCGCCAGGTCGGCCCGATCACCGTATCGCAGCCGCTGCCGCAACAGGAAGAGGTGTTCAGCGAGCGCATGTCGGTGCTGTTCAAGCGCCTGCGCATCGTGCGCATGGTGGACACCAAGCGCCACGCGCTGGTCTACCTGACCTATTCCGAGAAGCTGGTCGATGGCTCGCCGATGAACGCCATCACCGCCGTGGCGGTGGACCGCGCCACCGCGCTACCGGTCAAGTAAGCCGGCCACCCATGCCGCCAGAAGAGCGCCCCTCGGCCCTGCCGCCCGACGAGGCCTCTACACCCGAACCCGACCTCTCCACGCTGGCACCGCTGCGCTGGCCGGTGTTCCGCATGCTGTGGATCGTCTGGCTGGCGTCCAACATCTGCATGTGGATGAACGACGTGGCGGCAGCGTGGCTGATGACCTCGCTGACCACCTCGCCGATCTGGGTGGCGCTGGTGCAGACAGCCGCCACGCTGCCGGTGTTCCTGTTCGGCCTGCCCAGCGGGGCGCTGGCCGACATGCTGGACCGGCGCCGCTTCTACATCGCCACGCAGTTCTGGGTCGCCGCCGTGGCCATCGTGCTGTGCATCACGGTGCTGACCGACACCGTCACACCGCCGCTGCTGCTGGCGCTGACCTTTGCCAACGGCATCGGCCTGGCGATGCGCTGGCCGGTGTATTCGGCAGTGGTGCCCGAGTTGATTCCGCGCGCGCAGCTGCCGGCCGCGCTGGCGCTGAACGGCATCACGATGAACGCCTCGCGCATCGTCGGCCCGTTGCTGGCCGGTGCGCTGATCGCCAGCCTGGGCAGCGCCTACGTGTTCGTGCTGAACGCCGTGCTGTCGCTGGCCTCCGGCTTCATGCTGATGCGCTGGAAGCGCGAGCACCGGCCCGACCCGCTGGGCCGCGAGAAGCTGTGGAGCGCCATGCGCGTAGGCCTGCAGTTTGTCGGCCAGTCGAACCGGCTGAAGGCCGTTCTCGTGCGCATCGCGCTGTTCTTTTTCCACTCCACGGCGCTGATCGCCATGCTGCCGCTGGTGGCGCGGGGGTTGCAGGGTGGCGACGCCGCCACCTTCACGGTGCTGCTGGCCTCCATGGGCATGGGCGCCATCGCCACGGCTTTTTTGATGCCGCGCCTGCGCCAGGCCTTCACACGCGACCGGCTGGTGCTGTACGGCACGCTGCTGCAGTCGGCGGCCACGCTGGCGGTGGCCTTTGCGCCCAACGTCGCGGTGGCGGTGCCGGCCATGTTCGTGGGCGGCATGGCCTGGATCTCCACGGCCAACTCGCTCAGCGTCTCGGCCCAGCTGGCGCTGCCGGACTGGGTGCGCGCGCGCGGCATGGCGATGTACCAGATGGCCATCATGGGCGCCAGCGCGTTCGGCGCCGGCCTGTGGGGCCAGGTGGCCACCGTCAGCAGCGTGCACAACAGCCTGGTGATCGCCGCGTTCAGCGGTGGCATCACCATGTGGTTGGCGCAGCGCTTCGTGGTGGACTTGCAGATCGAGGAAGACCTTTCGCCCTCGCACGTGCTGAAGGTGCCGGTGGCCGAGAAGCCGCCCGAAAGCGGCCATGTGCTGGTCACCATCGACTACCGCATCGACCCGACACGGGCCGAAGACTTCGAACGCACCATGCAGGAAAGTCGGCGCAGCCGCCTGGCCCAGGGCGCGCTGAGCTGGAACCTGCTGCGCGACATTGCCGACCCGGCCCACTACACCGAGCAGATCGTTGACGAATCCTGGACCGAGCACCTGCGCCGCTTCGACCGCGTGACCGGCTCCGACATCGCGCTGCGCGAGCGCAAGCTGGCGTTCCATGTGGGTGAGGATCCGCCGCGGGTCACGCGCTTCGTGGTCGAAAGCCCGTAGCCCTGAGGGCGCGGTCTGCCAACGCGGGCAAAGCCAGACTTGCGACGGAAGCCGGCGCCCGCGTTGCGCTGACGTTCCAACCGCATCGCCCGGCCAATGCGCGAGCACTACCAGCTGGGCTTCGTCGACACGGCGGCTGGGACACGCATGTCGGCCAGGGCGCCAGCCGCGGCAATCCGGCCAACCGGCTGGCCGGGCTGGACCAGGGTTTGGCAGCCCGATGCCAACGACCTGGGCCCGGTCTGGCGCGCGGCGCATCGTGCCCGCGTGCTCCCGGGTGCCGGCATCGCCGATCTCGGCCTGGTGTAGCCGGGCCGCTTAGCCGGCGCGCGCGCGCCGGTAGCGACGCAGCATCTCGATGCTGAGAATGGACACCGTCAGCCACGCCAACCCCGAGCCGAAGCCCGCCATCACATCGCTGGCCCAGTGCACCTGGAGCAGCACCCGGCACAGGCCCATGAACCAGGCCAGCGTTGCAGCCGCCAGCACGCTGGGCAGATGCCACACGGGCGGCAGCAGGCGCACCGCCAAGTACGCCAGCATGCCGTAGACCACCACCGAGCCCGAGGTGTGGCCGCTGGGAAAGCTGAAGCCGTCGGCCACCGCAAAGCCATGTTCGTGCACCGGCCGCACGCGCTCGAACACACGCTTGAGTGAAGCGTTCAGCAGGCCGTTGCCCACACCCGCCGCCAGCCAGCCCAGCGCCAGCCAACGGCGTCCGCGCAGAAGCAGCCACAGCGCGACGCCCAGCAGGATGGCCGTCAACGTGATCGGGTCGCCGAAGTGCGTCAGCCAGGCGACGCCGCTTAGCACACCGGCCGGCAGCGTCTGCGCCAGCACCCCGGCCAGCCGCGTGTCGAAAGCGCCCAACGCCTCGTCGGCCTCCAGCGCCTCCATCATTTCGGCGAACAACGCGCCGGCCGCCAGCACCAGGCCGAAACCGATGCCAAGGCGCAGCACCAGGAACACAACCGGCGGCAAATTGCTGCGCTGCGGCGCGCCGTGCAGCCGGCGCAGCAGCACGAAGGCCACAGCAGTGCCGGCGAGCACGATGCCCAACATCAGGCCAAAGCCGGGCAGCGGGTGCCGCCCCAGCATTTCGGCCCAATGCAGAGCGGCGGCGTGCTCAGGCACGGCAGTGCGCCGCGCCCAGGGCCAGGTCATGGCGCGCCACGCGCTCGAAGCGCTGTACCGAGGGCACGTAGTCCCAGCGCTCCACGACACCGTGCCGCGTACCCGCTGTCGTGCTGCCGTGGCGCAGCACGTTGACCGAGTTGTCGGCCTCGGCCCGCACCCGCGATGACAGTGCCGTGCCAGCCTGCACGCACCAGGCCTGGCGCGCCAGGCCGGTGTGCAGCTCGTGCAGTGGCAGCACGTACGGCAGATGGATGTGACCGCCAGCGATGAAATCGGCGCCGGCCTCGGCCCAGGACCGCACAGCGGCGGCATGGCCGCGCAGCAGGTCGTGCCGGTCACGCTCGCGCGCCACGGCCACTGGCTGGTGCACGACCACGACGCGCAGCTGGCCCGGCGTCGCCTGCCGCAGCAGCGCGGCGACGCGTGCGATCTGCTCGGCAGACACCTCGCCGTTCTTGTGGCGCCAGCGGCGCGTGGTCTTCACGCCCACCACCAGCCAGTGCGGCGAGCGGTGACAGGGCTCCAGCTCGTCACCGAACACCTGTTGCATGCGCGCATAGGGCTGCCACAGCCGCGCCGCGAGATTGAACAGCGGCACATCGTGGTTGCCGGGAATCGCCAGCACCGGCGCCGGCGCCAGCCGGTCGACAAAGGCGCGCGCTGCTGCGAACTGGGCCGTCGTGGCGCGCTGGGTGATGTCGCCGGACAGCAGCACCAGATCGGGCGCCAGCTGCTGCGACAGGGCCACCAGCGCCTGCGCCACCGGCGCGCGCTCGGTCCCGAAGTGCGGATCGGAGATCTGCAGCACCGCGCTCGCGCCTGCCGTCATGCACGCTCCACGGCGTCTTCGGGCGCGGGCGCCAGCAGCCAAAGCGGTTGCGGCGAGACGCGGAAATCGAGGGGTGCACGCAGCCAGCAGATCTCGCCATCGGTCGCTACCTTGACCTTGGCGGCGCGCCGTGGGGCGGCCGGGCGCACGCCGAGCCGGTCGAACGCGAAACTGACCACATCATCGGCTTCGCCGAGCCGGCCGAAAGCGCCCTTCAGCATCAGGCGCAGCATGGTCAGCGTGCCGATGGGTTTGAGCGCGATGGCCACCAGCTGGCCCCGTGATAGTTGCTCGGCCTCGGCAACACCCAGGCGTTCCAGCTGCAACGCGTTGTTGGCCACGAACAGCGTGGCGGTGCGCACGGCACGCTCTGCGCCCTGGTATTCGATGGCCAGGCGCAGCGGACGGTGCGCTTGCAGCAGCGTCACCAGCGCCGCGCCGAACGCCACCAGGCGGCTGCGGCCGTACCGCTTCTTGTACGCCTCGCGGTCCTCCAGCAGCTGCGGGTACAGCCCGACGCTGGCGTTGACCAGGAACACGCGGTCGTTGACCAGCCCGACCTGCGCCGGCTCCACGCGCGAGCGCAGCAGCGCGCGCGTCGCCTCGGCCGTGTCCGACGGAATGCCGTGCGTGCGGCTGAAGTAATTGAAGGTGCCCTGCGGCAACACGCCGAACGGCAGGCCCGTCGGCAGCACCGCCTGGGCCACGGCGTTGATGGTGCCGTCGCCGCCCGCGGCCACCACGGCGCCGCCGCGCTCGCGCGCGCGCTGCACGGCCTGCGCCGCCACATCGGCCACATGCGCGCCGCGCTCGATCAGCAGCAGTTCGTGCTCGCGCCCGGCAGCGGTCAGCACTTCGGTGATGGTCTGGCGGGTGCTGTCGGCGTCTTCACGACCGGAGCCTGCGTTCAGCACGATGAAGAAGGGGCTGTCAGGCCCCATCGCAGGTGCGGATGTGGGCGCGGTCGCCATCGCGTGGGGGGTGGTGTCGGTCACGGCGGCTCAGCTTAGCAGCGGGCCGGCGCGCGCCGCGTCGGACAAGACCGGCAGATCGACCAGGGCCCAGGACCGGGGCGCGGCACGAGAATCGGCACTTTGCGCGTCCGGCGCAGGAGCTTGCCTATTCCCGTCTCGAGCAACCTGCGCGGCATCCTGGCGATGCTGGCCGCCGTCAGTTTCTTTGCCGTCATGGACGCGGTCATGAAGCTGCTGGCCGCGCACTACCCCGGTGTGCAGGTCGCCGCCCTGCGCGGCCTGGCCGGCCTGCCGCTGGTGCTGGCCTACGTGCTGTGGCGCCGGCAGGCCGGCACGCTGCTGCGCGTGCGCTGGCCGCTGCACCTGCTGCGCGGCGTGCTGGGCATCAGCATGCTGTCGCTGTTCGCGCATGGGCTGAAGACATTGCCGCTGGCGGCGGCCTACACGCTCTTCTTCATCGCGCCGTTGTTGATCACGCTGCTGTCGGTGCCGGTGCTCAAGGAGACCGTGCGCGCTGGCCACTGGCTGGCCATCGGCATGGGTCTGGTGGGCGTGCTGGTGGCCTTGCGGCCGGACCAAGGCGCGCTGCTGGGCGGCGGCGCGCTAGCAGTGCTGGCGGCGGCGGCGTGCTATGCGGTGTCGGCCATCGTCGGGCGGGTGCTGACGCGCACGGATTCCAGCGCCAGCGTGGTGCTGTGGATGACGGTGGCGCTGGCCGTGGGTGCCACGGCCCTGGCCGCCCCAGGGTGGGTGCCGGTGCGCGCCGAGCACGCCGGCCTGCTGCTGGTGATGGCGGTGACCGGCAGCATCGGGCAGATCTGCATCACCGAGGCGTTCCGCCACGGGCAGGCTGCGGTGGTGGCGCCATTCGAATACGCGGCGCTGGTATGGGCCGTGGCGCTGGACTGGCTGCTCTGGACCACCCTGCCCGACGCTGCCACGCTGGCCGGCGCAGCCATCGTGGTGGCCAGCGGCATTGCGCTGGTGCGGCAGGAACACCGCGCGCGCACGACGGGCTGACAGAACGATCAGCACGCTGCGCGGCGACGGCGGCGCGGCCACGGCACGCTGCCGCTGGCCGTGGTGTGCCGGCGCTATGGCGCGAGGAGGGGGTGGGAATGCGCTGCCGGGCAAGGCCGGCAGCAGCGGGAGTCAGGCGGAGAAGCTCGAGCCGCAGCCGCAGGTGCTGGTGGCGTTGGGGTTCTTGATGACGAACTGCGCGCCCTGCAGATCTTCCTTGTAGTCGATCTCGGCGCCGACCAGGTACTGGTAGCTCATGGCGTCGATCAACAGCGACACGCCATTCTTGGTCATGGTGGTGTCGTCCTCGTTGGTGATCTCATCGAACGTGAAGCCGTACGAGAAGCCGGAGCAGCCACCGCCCTGGACGAACACGCGCAGTTTCAGCTCGGGGTTGCCTTCCTCGGCAATCAGGTCGGCCACCTTGGCCGCCGCGCTGTCCGTGAACAGGATGGGGGCGGGCATGTCGGTCTGGATGTCGTTGGCAACTGCGCTCATGGGGGAACTCCGGTGGGGAATGGGAAGGATGCTACTGCAACCGCGCAGCGAACGTGGCCTGAGCGGCCTTTGCCGGCCATGCCGGTGCGGTCTTTGCGCAGGCGGGCCAGCCCAAAAAGAAAACCGCCACGCGGGCGGTTTTCGATGGGCTGCGCCGAGGGCGATCAGCGCTTGGAGAACTGCTTGCGGCGGCGTGCAGAGTGCAGACCGACCTTCTTGCGTTCCACTTCGCGGGCGTCGCGGGTGACGAAGCCAGCCTTGCTCAGCTCAGGCTTGAGCGTGGCGTCATAGTCGAGCAGCGCGCGGGTGATGCCGTGGCGGGTGGCGCCGGCTTGGCCGGATTCACCACCGCCGTGCACGTTGACCATGATGTCGAAGGTCTCGACATGGTTGGTCAGCACCAGAGGCTGCTTGGCAATCATGATCGACGTTTCGCGGCCAAAGAAATCCTGGATGTCTTTGCCGTTGACCGTGATCTTGCCGGTGCCCTTTTTGAGGAAGACACGGGCGACGCTGGACTTGCGACGGCCGGTGCCATTGTTCCATTCACCAATCATTGTGTGGCTCCTCAGATTTCCAGGGCTTTGGGCTGCTGGGCGGTGTGCGGATGCTCAGCGCCACCGTAGACCTTCAGCTTCTTGATCATCGCGTAGCCCAGCGGGCCCTTGGGCAGCATGCCCTTGACGGCCTTTTCGAGCGCGCGGCCAGGGTGCTGAGCCTGCATGTCGCGAAAGCTGGTGGCCTTGATACCGCCGGGATAGCCCGAATGACGGTAGTAGATCTTGTCGAGGGACTTAGCACCGGTCACGCGCAGCTGGGCTGCGTTGATGATGACGATGAAGTCACCGGTGTCGACGTGAGGCGTGTAAATGGCCTTGTGTTTGCCGCGCAAACGGAGAGCAACTTCGCTGGCTACTCGTCCGAGGACCTTGTCGGTCGCGTCAATCACAAACCACTCGTGCACGACCTCAGCGGGTTTTGCGCTGAAGGTAGTCATGGAGTTTCTCTCTGGAGAACAATGGTTTGGGCAACCCTTTTCCACGGTCGGTGCTTCTCTGAAGGAAGCCTCTTAGGTGGGAATGTGCACGTCTGCGTTCTCACGAGTCTGTGCTTCTCGCCGCGGGGTCAGCCGATCGCTGCGAAACCGCGCATTATAGCCAGCTCAGCCCGTCCGTCTACCGCTGGGCCCAACGCGCCGTTACCATCGCCCCATGTTCAGTTACCGCCACGCCTTCCACGCAGGCAACCACGCCGATGTGCTCAAGCACATGGTGCTGGTCGCCATTTTGCGGCACCTCGTCGACAAGGACACCGCCCTGGCGCTGGTCGATTCCCATGCCGGTGCCGGCCTGTACCGGCTCGACGGCGACTACGCGGCCACCAGCGGCGAGGCGGCCGATGGCCTGCTGCGGCTGCTGGCCCGCGCGAAGGACGTGCCCGACCTGGCGCCCGCGCTCAAGGATTACCTGGAGCTGATCGCCAGTTTCAACCAGGCCGGCAGCCACAAGGTCTACCCCGGCTCGCCGTTTGTGATGCAGCGGCTGATGCGGCCGCAGGACCGCCTCAAGCTGTTCGAGATGCACCCCACGGACACCAAGACGCTGCAGGCCAACATTGCCCAGCTGGACGCCGGGCGCGAGATCGCCGTGTTCCGCGAGGACGGCTTCGAGGGCGTGCGCCGCTTCCTGCCGCCGCCCTCGCGCCGCGCGCTGCTGCTGTGCGACCCCAGCTACGAGGTCAAGAGCGACTACGGCCGTGTGGTGGAAATGGTCACGATGTGCCTGCAGCGCTTTGCCACCGGCACCTACGTCGTGTGGTACCCGGTGATCGCGCGCAACGAGGCCCACATCCTGCCGCGCAAGCTCAAGACGATTGCGCAGCGCGCCGGCAAGCCTTGGCTGCACGCCACGCTGACCGTCAAGGCGGCCAAGCTGCCACCCAGCAACACGCTGATGGAGCAGCGCCGTCCCGGCCTGCCGGCCAGTGGCATGTTCATCGTGAACCCGCCACACACGCTGCACGGTGTGCTGGCCCCCGCCCTGCCCCAGCTGGTGCAGCTGCTGGGCCAGGACAAGCACGCCACCTTCGCGCTGGAACGCTCGGGCAGCTGAGCGCCGTCGCCGCCGCTCGGCGGCGCGCAGATGCCGCCACTACCAACACGGTCAATGCCGCCCCATTCGCGCCAGCAGCTGGCCGTCGCACTGATCTTCATCACGCCCGCGTTCTGGAGCGTGAACTACCTGGTGGCACGCAGCGCGCCGGGCGTCATCGAACCGCACCTGCTGGCCCTGCTGCGCTGGGCCGTGGCCGGCCTGCTGTTCGCCATCCCCACCTGGCGCGAGCTGCGCCAGCACCGTGCCCAGATCGCCGCCGAGTGGCGCCGCACGCTGGTGCTGGGCGCTCTGGGCATGTGGATCTGCGGCGCCTGGGTCTACATCGGCGGCGAGACCACGGCGGCCGTCAACATCGCACTGATCTACGCGCTGTCGCCGGTGCTGATCGCGCTGGTGTCGGCCCTGTGGCTCAAGGAACGCTTCGACCGCCTGCAGGCGCTGGGCGTGGCGCTGGCGCTCGTGGGCGTGGTCCACGTGATCCTGAAAGGCCAATGGGGCTCGCTGGCCGGCGTCACGCTGGTCGCAGGCGATGCCTGGATCTTCGCGGCCACGCTGTCGTGGACGCTGTACTCGGTGCTGCTGCGGCGCTGGCAGAGCCCGCTGTCGCCGATGGCCCGGCTGGCGGTCATCAGCGCGGCCGGCGTGCTGGTGCTGCTGCCATTCACGGCCTGGGAGATCGCCCAGGCCACGCTGCCAGTGCTGTCATGGCACGGCTTCGCGCTGGCCATGGCGGCCGCGATCGTGCCCGGGTTCGCAGCCTATCTGGCGTACTCGGTCATGCAGCGCGAACTGGGTGCGGCGCGCGTGGCGGTGGTGATCTACCTGGGCCCGTTGTATGCGGCGGGCCTGGCCTGGCTGGTGCTGAACGAGCCGCTGTACGGCTTCCACGCCGCCGGCATGGTGCTGGTGCTGGCCGGCATCTACCTCGTCAACCGCACGGCACGCTGAGGCTTGCCCAGCACCTCGCGTGCGACCTCGATGAACGAGGCCAGCACGGCCAGGCCCGCGTCCTCCTTGCGCCAGGCCAACGCGCCCACCGTCAGCGGTACCAGGCCGCGCACAGGCACCAATCGCGCCCCGCGCATGCCGGCCTGCGCCAAGGACGCCGGCACCAGCGCCACACCCAGCCCGGCCGCCACCATGGCGATCACCGTCAGCCATTGCCGCGCGGCATGGCGCGTGCGCGGGTGGATGCCGGCGCGGTTGAACACGGCAATCACGTTGTCGTAGTTGGCCGGGGCCACGTCGCGCGCGAACATCACGAAGTTCTCATCCGCCAGGCGCTTCAGGTCGATGCTCTTCTCCTGCGCCAGCGGGTGCGACTCGGGCAGGCAGCACACCAGCGTGTCGTCGGCCAGAGACAGGCTGGCCAGCGGCGCCGGAAAGGCCCTGGCGTTCAGAAAGCCCGCGTGCAGCTGCCCATGGCGCAGCGCCTCCAACTGCTCGGCCGACGACATCTCGCGCAGGTGGACCTCGATGTCGGGCCGGCGCGCGCTGAAGGTGTCGACGATGGCCGGCACCTCGCGGTAGACCATGGAGCCGGTCATGCCCAGCTCCAGCCGCCCGCGCATGCCGGCCGCCACCGCCTGTGCCGCATCGCGCGCCGTGGCCAGCCGCTCCAGCGCCAGCCGCGCATGGGCCAGGTACGCCGCGCCAGCCGGCGTCAGCGCCACGTGCTTGCTGTTGCGCTCCAGCAGGCGCACGCCCAATTCGTCTTCGAGCGCCTTGAGGGCCGAACTCAGCGGTGGCTGCGTGATGGCCAGCCGCTTCGCCGCGCGGCCGAAGTGCAGCTCTTCGGCCAGCACAACAAAGTAGCGCAGCAGGTGGATCTTCATCGCACCAGTATGGCGTCGGTCATCGGACAGCCGGCACCGCGGCCCGGGTGACCGGCGCGCGCCCCGTCACTGCTCGACCGGCGGCAGGCCTAACCTCGCAGGCATGGGGCCCATCGCCATGACGCCGATGCCCATCACGAGGAGAACGCCATGACCTGGATTTGCGCAACGTTGCTGACCCTCTCGCTTCTGGCCTGCACGGCCAAGGCGCGTGCGGCGAAATCCGCCCCCCCACCCCTGCCCGGCACGCCGAGACGCCGCTGAGCCGCGCGCGGCCTGCCGCACTCAATACGACTTCGGCAGCCCCAGCACCTTCTCTGCGATGAAGCACAGGATCAGCTGCGGGCTGACCGGTGCCAGCCGCGGAATCCACGCCTCGCGCAGGTAGCGCTCCACGTGGTACTCCTTCGCATAGCCCATGCCGCCGTGCGTGAGGATGGCGTTCTCGCAGGCGCTGTAGCAGGCCTCCGCGCCCAGGTACTTGGCCGCGTTGGCCTCGGCCCCGCAGGGCTGGCCGGCGTCGTACAGGCTCGCAGCCTTGTACACCATCAGGTGCGCGGCCTCCAGCTCCATCCATGACTTGGCCAGCGGGTGCTGGATGCCCTGGTTCTGGCCGATGGGCCGGTCGAACACCACGCGCTCCTTCGCGTACTGCGCGCCGCGCGCCAGTGCCGCACGCCCCAGGCCGATGGCCTCGGCGGCGATCAGGATGCGCTCGGGGTTCAGGCCATGCAGGATGTAGCTGAAGCCCTTGCCCTCCTCGCCGATGCGGTCTGCCACCGGGATGCGCAGGCCGTCGATGAACACCTGGTTCGAATCCACAGCCTTGCGGCCCATCTTCTCGATCTCGCGCACCTCCACCGTGCTGCGGTCCAGGTCGGTGTAGAACAGACTCAGCCCCTCGGTGCCGCGCGATTCCTCCACCGGCGTGGTGCGCGCCAGCAGCAGGATCTTGTTGGCGACCTGGGCCGTGGAGATCCAGACCTTCTGGCCGGTCACGACGTAGTGGTCGCCCTCGCGCACCGCGCGCGTCTTGAGCCGCAGCGTGTTCAAGCCCGTGTTGGGCTCGGTCACGCCGAAGCAGGCCTTGTCGCGGCCTGCGATGAGCGGCGGCAGCCAGCGCGCCTTCTGTTCATCGCTGCCGAACACCACGGCCGGGTGCAGGCCGAAGATGTTCATGTGCACGGCAGACGCGCCCGACAGCCCGGCCCCGGTGGCCGAGATCGTGTGCATCATCAGCGCCGCCTCGGTGATGCCCAGGCCAGCCCCGCCATAGGCCTCGGGCATGGCGATGCCGAGCCAGCCGGACTGCGCCATGGCCTGGTGGAAGTCGTCGGGAAAGCCGCCCTCGCGGTCGCGGCGCAGCCAGTAGTCGGCATCGAACGGCGCGCAGGCGCGCTGCACGGCCTCGACGATCTGTTGCTGCTGGTCATTCAGGTTGAAGTCCATGGCGGTCCCTAGCTTCTGCGCACGCGCGCAGGGTCTTCACCATACGGCGGGCTGTAGATGACAAGCAGGCGCGCGGGCTGCTCGCTGGTGACGGTGAAGACGTGCATGGCATCGGCAGGGAACAGGCAGCAATCGCCGGGCTGCATGTCGAACACTTCGCCATCCACCTCGGCGCGGGCCGTGCCTTCGAGCAGGTAGCAGACCTGCTCCATGCCCGGGTGCGCATGCGGCAGCGCACCGCCGCCGCGGCCGATGGTGCCGAGCACCACTTCGAGATGCCGCGCGCCATTGGCCGGGCCGATCAGCCGCTGGTTGCTGGTGTGGTCGTGGTTGGCGGGGTGGTAGGCGGGCACCTCGGCGCCGCGCACGAACAGGGGGGATCGGGTGGTCATTGGCATGTCTCCGTGGATGGTGTGGGTGCGGCCACGCAGGCGCCCGTGGCCAGCATGGCGGCGATATCGGCATCGCCATAGCCCAGCTCGCGCAGCAGCTCGCGCGAATGCTCTCCAAGCCGCGGCGCGGGCGTGGCATCCAACGCCGGCGGCGTGCCGCTCCAGCGCGTGGGCACGCCGGGGCTGCGCAGGCGGCCTTCGCTGGGGTGGTCCATCGTGCGGATGAAGCCGGTCGCCGCATGGTGCGGATCGTCCAGCAGATCCTGCGGCGTGTTCATCGGCATGTTGGGCACATCGGCGGCATCCAGCAGGTGCTGCCACTCGGCGGTGCTGCGTTCGGCCATCAAACGGCCCACTTCCGCGTAGACCGCGTCGATGTTCGCCGCGCGTGCGCCGTGCGTGGCAAAGCGTGCGTCCTGCGCCAGGCGCTCGGGCTCGCCGATGGCCGCGAAGAAACTGCGCCAGTGCTTGTCGTTGTAGATCAGCACACACAGATAGCCGTCGCGCGTGCGGTAGGGCCGGCGGTGCGCGGTCAGCAGGCGCGCGTAGCCGGCGTTGCCCTGCGGCGGCTCGAAGGCCAGACCGGCAAGGTGGTCGCCGAACACGAATTGCGTCATGGCCTCGAACATCGGCACGACCACCGCCTGGCCCACACCCGTCTTCTCGCGCGCGTAGAGCGCCGCCGTGACGGCATAGACCGCGTGCAGCCCAGTCACGCGGTCGGCCAGCGTGACAGGCGCGTAGCACGGGGCCTCGGCGCCGTATTGCTGCATGAGCCAGGGGATGCCGGTCGCGCCCTGGATCAGGTCGTCATAGGCCGGCTTGGCCGCATACGGCCCCTCCTGGTCGAAGCCGCAGCAGCTCACGTGGATGAGGCGCGGGTTGCGCGCTTGCACGGCGGCTGCGTCCAACCCCAGCCGCGCCAGTGCCTGCGGCCGCACGTTGCTGATCAGCACATCGCTCTGCTCGGCCAGCCGCAGCACGGCGTCGCGCGCGGCACTCTGCTTCAAGTCCAGCACCAGGCTGCGCTTGCCCTGGTTGGCCTGCAGGAAGATGTGGCCCATGCCGGGGTTCACCATGGGCCCCACATGGCGCATGTTGTCGCCCTCGGGGCTTTCGACCTTGACCACCTCGGCGCCCAGCGAGGCCAGGATCTGCGTGGCGAACGGCCCCATGACCACCGTGGTCAGGTCCAGCACTTTGACGCCCGCGAGCGGGCCTTGCGTTGCAGGCATGGCTACTGCGGCTGCACGCCGGACTGGCGGATCAGGCTGCCCCAGTGCGTCAGCTGGTCACGCACGTACTGGGCGAACTCTTCGGGCGTCTTCGACGGCCAGACCTCAAAGCCCAGCTGCCCCAGCTTGTCCTGCGTGTCCTTCTCGGCCAGCACCACCTGCAATTCGGCGTTGAGCCGGTCCACGATCTCCTTGGGCATGCCGGCCGGGCCGAAGATGCCGTTCCACGAGGTCAGGTCGAAGCCCTTCACGGTGGCGCCGATGGGCGCGACGCCGGGCAGGATCTTCGACTCGTTGGCCGTCGTCACGCCCAGCGTGCGGATCTTGTCGCTCTTGAGCATGGACAGGCCGGAGCCGAAATCGGCCACATACACCTGCACCTGGCCGCCGACCAGATCGGTCATGGCCTGCGGGCTGCTCTTGTAGGGGATCTGCGCGATGTCGATGCCGGCGATGCGCTTGATGGTCTCCATCGCCACCAGCGAGGTGCTGTTGGGCGTGGCGTACGACAGCTTGCCGGGGTTCGCCTTGGCGTGGGCGATCAGTTCCTGCAGGCTCTTCGCGGGCACACCGGGATGCACGGCCAGCGCGAACGGCAACTCGCCCACGCGCGCGACCGGCGTGAAGTCTTTGACCGGGTCGTAGCGCAGCTCCTTGTACAGCGCCGGATTCGCAGAATGCGAGGTGTTGGTCGTCATGAACAGCGTGTAGCCGTCAGGCTTGGCCTTGGCCACGAACTGCGCGGCCACCTGGGCGTTGGCACCGGGCTTGTTGTCGATGATGACAGGCTGCTTCAGCCGCTCGCCGAGTTTCTGGGCGACCGTGCGGGCCACGGCGTCGGTGCCGCTGCCGGCCGCAAATGGCACGACCAGCGTCACGGGCTGGGTGGGGTAGGTCTGGGCCTGCACGGCCAACGCGCTCAGGGCGGCGGCGAGGGCCAGGGCAGTACGCAAGGCAAGGCGCATGGAATGTCTCCGAAGTGGTGGCCGGCATCATCCCCACGGCAAGCATTCAAGTCCAATTGCTCTTTCGGCTCGAACCATTGCTTTTGCGAATGATGACGCCGGCGCCAGCCTGCGGGACGGGCGCGCGGCCTGTGCAGTAGCATCCGCGCCGACCCCACTGCCTGCGAGACGCGTCGATGCCACTGAAGAAACTCTGCGTCCTGTACGTCGGCGGCACCTTCGGCATGCGGCCAACGGCTGCCGGCTATGTGCCCGATGGTGCCTTGGCGGCCAGCCTGTCGGCCGTGCTGCCCGCTGCCGGCACCGGCGGCATGCCCGAGTGGGAACTGGTCGAGTACGCGCGCCTGATCGACAGCGCCGAGGCCGGCCCCGCCGACTGGCACACCATCGCCGCCGACATCGCCGCCCGCTACGCCCACTACGACGGCTTCGTCGTCATCCACGGCACCGACACCATGGCCTACACCGCGTCGGCCCTGTCGTTCGCGCTGCGGGGCTTGCGCAAGCCCGTCATCGTCACGGGCTCGCAGATCCCGCTGTGCGTGCCGCGCAGCGATGCGCGCAACAACCTGCTCGGCGCGCTGCAACTGGCCGCTGAGCATCCCCTGCCCGAGGTAGGCCTGTACTTCCATGACCGATTGCTGCGCGGCAACCGGGCCACCAAGCTGGCCAGTGCGGACCTGGCCGCCTTCGACTCGCCCAACCACCCGCCGCTGGCGCGCATCGGCATCGACACCGTGGTCGACACCGTGCGCGTGCTGCCGATGCCGCAGGCCGAAGCCTTCGAACTCGCACCGCCAGCGGGCCACGAGGTGGCGGTGCTGCGCCTGTACCCCGGCCTCAACGTGTCACGCCTGCAGCACATGCTGGCGCCACCGCTGGCCGGCGTGGTGCTGCTGACCTACGGCGCCGGCAACGGGCCGGTCAGCACGCCGGGATTTCTGAACGCACTGGGCGAGGCCAGCGCGCGCGGCACGGTCGTGGTCAACATCTCGCAGTGCGCGCGTGGCAGCGTGGACCAGTCCAAATACGCCACCGGCTCGGCCCTGGCGGCCGCTGGTGTGGTCGGCGGCTACGACATGACGGTCGAGGCTGCGGTGACCAAGCTGCACCACCTGGTGGCGCAGGGCCTGCAGCCCGAAGCAGTGCGGGCAGAGATCGCCCGGCCGCGTTGCGGCGAATGTTCAGTGCCGGCCTGACGGCGCGACCGCCTGCGATCCTGCGGCTACAGCGCCAGCCGCCGGCACAGCTCCAGCGTCGCCGCGGACTGGTTCATCGTGTAGAAGTGAATGCCTGGCGCGCCGCCTGCGCGCAGCTGTTCGCACAGCGTCGTGACCACGTCCAGGCCGAAGGACTTGATGGACGCGATATCGTCGCCGAAGGCCTGCAGCCGCAAGCGGATCCAGCGCGGGATCTCAGCGCCCGAGGCATCGGAGAAGCGCATTAGCTGCGTGGAGCTGATGATGGGCATGACGCCGGGCACCACGGGCACGTCCAGACCCAGCTTGCGGGTCTCGTCGCAGAAGCGGAAGTACGCGTCGGCGTTGTAGAAATACTGCGTGATGGCCGCATCGGCGCCAGCCCGCACCTTGGCCGCGTAGGCCTGTAGGTCGGCCTCGGGCGAGCGGGCCTGCGGGTGCACCTCCGGGTAGGCCGCCACCTCGATGTGAAACGTGTCGCCGGTCTCCGCGCGGATGAAGGCCACCAGATCGCTGGCGTAGTGGAACTCGCCACCGGCGCCGTAGCCGCTGGGCAGGTCGCCGCGCAGCGCCACCAGGCGCTTGACACCCATGGCCCGCAGTTCGGCCAGTTGCGTGCGCACGGTCTCGCGCGTGGCGCCGACGCACGAGAAATGCGAGGCCGCGTCCACGCCCTCGGCCAGGATCTCGGCCACGGCGCCAAACGTGCCCTGCTGCGTCGAGCCGCCGGCCCCGTAAGTCACCGAGCAGAACAAGGGCTGGCGCGCATACAGCGCCTGGCGCACGACGCGCAGCTTGGCCACGCCCTCGGGCGTCTTCGGCGGAAAGAACTCGTAGCTGACCGGATAGGTCTGGGTGCCCGTGTTCATGGTTTCCTTCTCCCCAACATCCAGAATTCGCGGTTGCCGTCGCCACCGTCGATCACGCTGTCCCACCAGCCGGCCATCGTCAGGCCGAGATCGGCACAGCTGGCCTCGATGCGTGCACGCACCACCGGGTACATCGTGTCGTCGCGCACGATGCCGTGCTTGCCGACCTGGCCCGGCTGCAGTTCGAACTGCGGTTTGACCAGCATCAGCACGGCGCCGTCCTCGGCCAGAAACGGCACCAGCGCCGGCAGCACCAAGGTTTGCGAGATGAACGACAGATCGCCGACGATCAGGCCGAAGCCCTGTTCGGGCAGTTCGTCGCCCAGGTCGTCGGGCGCCAGCGCACGCGCATTGACGCCTTCGATGCAGTGCACGCGCTCATCGTCCTGGATGCGCGGGTGCACCTGCTGGTGCCCGACGTCGACGCCGACCACGCGCGCCGCGCCGTGCTGCAGCAGGCAGTCGGTAAAGCCACCGGTGGACTGCCCGACGTCCAGGCAGACCAGGCCCGTCGGGTCCACGCCGCTGGCCTTGAGCGCGCCTTCCAGCTTGAGCCCACCACGCGACACGTAGCGTGCCTCGGCCGCGTCCTGCAGCTGCAGTTCGGCATCGGCGGGCAACTCGTCTTTGTTCTTGCCGACGGGCTTCCACGGCCCCGTGCCCACGCGCCACGACAGGCCCGCAGCGATGAGCCGCTGGGCCTGTGAGCGTGAAGCGGCCAAGCCGCGGTCGACGAGAAGTTGATCAGCACGCATGGCGTTCCAGTAAGCACGGCCAAAGGCCAGAGATGCCGCGGAACCGGCTTTGCCGGGCCGCAGGCGTCGCCCCCTGCAAGGGGGTTGGCGAAGCGCCCCCCAGGGGCGCACAGACTGGGGGTGTGTTCAATACCTGTAGGTGTCAGGCTTGTACGGGCCCTGCACCGGCACGCCGATGTAGGCGGCCTGCTCTTCCGTGAGCTCGGTCAGCATCGCGCCGACCTTCTTCAGGTGCAGGCGGGCCACCTTCTCGTCCAGGTGCTTGGGCAGCACGTAGACCTTGCCGGCTTCGTACTTGTCAGACTTGGTGAACAGCTCGATCTGCGCGATGGTCTGGTTCGCGAAGCTGGAGGACATCACGAAGCTCGGGTGGCCCGTGCCGCAGCCCAGGTTCACCAGGCGGCCCTTGGCCAGCATGATGATCTTCTTGCCGTCGGGGAAGGTGATGTGGTCGACCTGCGGCTTGATCTCATCCCACTCGTACTTCTCCAGCGAGGCGATGTCGATCTCGTTGTCGAAGTGGCCGATGTTGCAGACGATGGCCTGGTCCTTCATCGCCAGCATGTGTTCGTGGCGGATGATGCCCTTGTTGCCGGTGGTGGTCACGAAGATGTCGGCCTTGTCGGCCGCGTACTCCATGGTCACGACCTTGTAGCCTTCCATCGCGGCCTGCAGCGCATTGATGGGGTCGATTTCGGTGACCCAGACCTGCGCCGACAGTGCACGCAGCGCCTGCGCCGAGCCCTTGCCCACATCGCCATAGCCGGCCACGCACGCCACCTTGCCGGCGATCATCACGTCGGTGGCGCGCTTGATGCCATCGACCAACGATTCACGGCAGCCATACAGGTTGTCGAACTTGCTCTTGGTGACCGAGTCGTTCACGTTGATGGCACGGAACGGCAGCGTGCCCTTGGCGCTCATCTCGTTCAAACGGTGCACGCCGGTGGTGGTCTCTTCGGTCACGCCGATGATCTGCGCGGCCTTGCGGGTGTACCAGGTCGGGTCCACCGCAATCTTGGCCTTGATCGCGGCGTACAGGCAGGTCTCTTCTTCGCTGGTCGGGTTCGCCACGACCGAGATGTCCTTCTCGGCGCGCTGGCCCAGGATCATCAGCAGCGTGGCGTCGCCGCCGTCGTCCAGGATCATGTTCGGACCTTCGCCTTCGCTGCCCTTGGGGCCGAATTCGAAGATGCGGTGGGTGAAGTCCCAGTATTCCGTCAGTGTCTCGCCCTTGTGCGCGAAGACCGGCGTGCCGGCGCCGCCATTGGCGCCGTTGGCCACCAGCGCGGCGGCCGCGTGGTCTTGCGTTGAGAAGATGTTGCACGAGGCCCAGCGCACGTTGGCGCCGAGCGCTTGCAGCGTCTCGACCAGCACGGCGGTCTGGATCGTCATATGGATGCTGCCCGTGATGCGCGCGCCCTTGAGCGGCTGCGTCTTGGCGAACTCTTCGCGGATGGCCATCAGGCCGGGCATCTCGGTTTCTGCGATCTTCGTTTCCTTGCGGCCCCAGGCGGCAAGGCTCAGATCGGCAATCGCGTAGTCGCTGTTTTGCAGTTGTTGGGAAGAGGCAGGTGCGTTCATGACGACTCCATATCGGCAGGTTGAAGACGACCACGGCCTGCAGGGGAAAACTCACCACACAGAACCGTGGGCGAGCGTCGTTGCGATTGAATCCGAGCCTCGCATCCGCATCGTGGGGCACGACGGGACACTGCAACGCTCCTCGGAAGGAGGGCGGATTATAAGGACGTCGGCCGCAACCGCCAGCCCTACACGCGATCTGGGCATGGGGTTGGCGCATGCGTACACGCACTTGCGCAAGCCAACGTGCGCCGCGCCGGTAGATCGCGACAATGCCGTCACCATGGATGCGCCACTTCGCGACAGCCCCCCAGGGCATGACGACGCCCCGGACCACACGCACGCCTCGCGCGATTTCTCCACCCTGTTCGACTTCCTGCCGATCGGCGCCTACCGCTCGACGCCTGACGGCCGGATGCTGCGCGCCAACCCGGCCCTGGTGCGGCTGAACGGTTACACGACCGAGGCAGAGTTTCTCGCCGCCGTGCAGGACATCGGCACCGAGTGCTATGTCACGCCCCACGACCGGCAACGCTATTGCGAGACGCTGGAGCGTGACGGTTACGTGCGCTCCTTCATCGCCGAGGCCTGGCGACACAAGACACGCGAACGCATCTGGTCCAACGAGAACGCGCACGTGGTGCGCGACGCGCAGGGCCGCCTGCAGTTCTACGAGGGCACGGTCGAGGACATCACCGACCGCGTGCAGGCCCAGGCCGAGCTGCGCCGGCGCGACGAGATCTGGAAGCTGGCCCTGGAGAGTACCGGTGACGGCGTGTGGGACTGGAACATCGGGCAGAACACCGCCGTGCTGTCGCAGCGCTGCCTGGAGATGTATGGCTACAGCGGCGACACGGTGGACGGCCAGATGGTCAAGCTGGACGAGCGCACCCACCCCGAAGACGTGGCACGGATGCTGCACGACCGCCAGGCCCATCTGGACGGCCTGGTGCCCGCCTACAGCAACGAGCACCGCGTGCAGTGTGCGGACGGCAGCTGGAAGTGGATCCTCACGCGCGGCATGGTGATCAGCCGCAGCGCCGACGGCACACCGCTGCGCATGGTGGGCACGCACACCGACATCACGCAGCGCAAGGAAACCGATGCGCTGATCTGGCACCAGGCGCACTTCGACGCGCTCACCGGCCTGCCCAACCGTCGCATGCTGCGCGACCGCCTGGCGCAGCACATGCGGCAGTGCGACCGGCTGCGCGAACACGGCGGCGAGCTGCTGGCCGTGCTGTTCATCGACCTGGACCACTTCAAGGAGGTCAACGACACGCTGGGCCACGCAGGCGGCGACCGTCTGCTGATGGAAGCCGCCCACCGCCTGACACTCTGCGTGCGCGCCACCGATACCGTGGCCCGCATGGGCGGCGACGAGTTCACCGTGCTGCTGCCGGCGCTGCACGAAACACGCGAGGTCGAGCGCATCGTGCAGTCCATCCTGGCCGAACTGGCGCGCGAGTACGTGCTCGGCCACGAGCGCGCCTTCGTCACGGCCAGCATCGGCCTGACCTTCTACCCGGGCGAGGCGCACAGCGAGGACGACCTGCTGCGCCAGGCCGACCAGGCGCTCTACCTGGCCAAGGGCGCCGGGCGCAACGGCTTCGCCTACTTCACGCCCGCGCTGCAGGAAGGCGCGCAGCAACGCGCGCGCCTGGCGCACGACCTGCGCCTGGCGCTGGCCGAGCAGCAGTTGGCGGTGCACTACCAGCCCATCGTGGCGCTGGCCACGGGGCGCGTGCACAAGGCCGAGGCCCTGCTGCGCTGGCGGCATCCTGTACACGGCGATATTTCGCCAGCCGAGTTCGTGCCGATCGCCGAAGCCAACGGGCTGATCATCGAGATCGGGGAATGGGTCTTTCTGCAGGCCGCGCGGCAGGCGCTGGCATGGCGCACCACGCTGGCAGCGGATTTTCAGATCGCCGTGAACAAGTCGCCGGTGCAGTTCCACCGGCCGCAGTCCACGCAGCGGGCCTGGCTGGACCGCGTGGCCGCACTGCAGCTGCCGCCCGGCGCCATCGCGGTCGAGATCACCGAGGGCCTGCTGCTGGACCCGGGCGCCCTGGTCGCCCAGCACCTGGTGGACCTGCGCTCATCCGGCCTGGCGGTGTCACTGGACGATTTCGGCACCGGGTACTGCTCGCTGGCCTACCTGCAGCGCTACGACATCGACTACCTGAAGATCGACCGCTCGTTCGTGCAGGGCCTGGCCCCGCAGTCCAACCACCTGGCGCTGTGCAAGGCGATGATCGTCATGGCCCACCAGCTCGGCATCGCCGTCATTGCCGAGGGCGTGGAGACCGAAACCCAGCGTGCGCTGCTGGCCGACGCCGGCTGCGACTACGCCCAGGGCTTCCTGTTCTCGCCGGCAATGCCGCCCGAGCGCCTCCAGGCCTGGGTCGTGCAGCACAACGCAGCATAGCGAAGGCACCCACCAGTCTGCGCGCTACGCGCTGCGCCAACCCCCCTCTGCTGCGCGAGGGGGGCGCACCCAGCGGCGTGGCAGAGCCAGTTCCGCAGGTGCCCTGGCAGGGCCTGGTGTTTGCCCCAACCGCGCGTGTCGGTTGCGCGACGGATCAGCGGCGTTCGCTATGCGCCCGCAGTTGCGTGCAGCGCGCGCAGCGCCGCCACGCGCTCGCGCGTCAGCACGGCGGCGGCCTCGACCAGCGTCGGTGCGAACCACGCGCGGGCCGCCTGCGGTGCCAGCGTGGCGCGCACGCTGTCGATGTTGTGCTGCATCCGATGTGCGTCCACGCGCAGGCCCGGCAGCGCCTTGGCCAGCGCCCGCAGGCTGCCGTGCACGGCCATCACCAGCTGCGGCCATTCGGCCAGCTCGGCCTGCCAGGGGCCCAGCCCCCGCTCGTGCTGCTGCGCCATGGTGGCCAGCAGTGCCGCCACATGCTGCGGCACGCGCTGCGCCGCCGCCAGCGCCAACATCGAGGCCACCGGGTTGCGCTTGTGCGGCATGACCGAGGTGACGCCGCGGCCGCGCTCGTCCGGCTCCATGACCTCGGCCACCTCGTGCTGGTTCAACAGCGCGATGTCGGTGCCGATCTTGCCCAGGCTGCCGGCCAGCAGGCCCAGCTCGCAGCCCAGCGCCACCCACTCGTCGCGTTGGGTGTGCCAGTCCGCGCCGCCATCGCGCAGCCCCAGGCCGGCAGCCATGCGCGCGCGAACGGCAGCGGCCCGCCCCAGCGCCACGGCCGCCGTGTCGTCCTCGCTGCGCATCTGTGCCAGCGTGCCGACCACACCGCCCAGCTGCAACTGCAGCGCGCGGCCGGCCGCCTGGCGCAGCCGATCGCGGGCGCGCACCAGCGGGGCCGCCCAGCCCACGCACTTGAAGCCGAAGCTGATCACCGAGGCCGGCTGCATCAAGGTGCGCGCCAGCATCGGCGTGGCGGCATGGCGCTCGGCGTGCTGCAGCAGCGCGGTGATGGCCAGCTGCAGATCGTCGTCGACCAGCGCCAGCGCCTGCTGCGTGACCAGCACCAGCGCGGTGTCGATCACGTCCTGGCTGGTGGTGCCGAAATGGGTCCAGGCGACGGCGTCCGGGTTGAACAGGCCGACCGCCTCCTTCAGCGCCTTGACCATCGGCAAGGCCACGCTGCCGGCGTGGCCGCTGTCGCGCACGATCTTGTCGACGTCGAACAGCTCGACCTGGCAGGTGCGGGCAATGGACGCGGCCGCCGCCGCCGGAATCAGGCCCTCGGCCGCCTGGGCCTGCGCCAGCGCCGACTCGAAGCGCAGCATGGCGGCCACGAAGCTGTGGCCGCCGAACGTGGCCAGCGCCTGCGGCGTGGTGAGGTAGCCGTCGAAGATGCTCATCGCGCCACCCTGCGTTGCACGCACGCAAGGCGCACGGTGAGACCGCCCACGGCGGCGGTCAGTACTTCAGCTGCGCCACAGCGCGCAGCGCATCGGCCGTCGTCGTGCCGAAGCCGAAGAACTCCAGGTACGCCGGGATCTGCTCGAACAGCATGTCGGTGCCCACCTGCACGGCGCAGCCCTTGTCCATAGCGGCGCGCAACAGCGGCGTGTACTCGGCCTTCATGACCACTTCGCCGACGAAGGTTGTGGGCGCGATGCGGTCGATGTCGAAGGGCAGCGGGTCGCTGTCCTTCATGCCCAATGGGGTGGCATTGACGATGATGTCGAAGCCCGCCGGGTCTTTGGAGCCGGTCTGCACCAAGAGCTGCGGATAGTGCGCACGCAGGCGGTCTGCCAGCGCCTCGGCCGACGCCGGGAAGGCGTCGAACAGCGCCAGCTCGGCCGCACCGGCAGCGGCGATGGACGCCGCGATGGCGCAGCCCACGCCGCCCGCGCCTGACACCAGCACGCGGGCGCCCTGGAACGCGCGACCCTTGCGCTCCACGCCGCGCACGAAGCCGGCGCCGTCGAACATGTCGCCCAGCAAGCTGCCGTCGGGCCGCTTGAGGATGGCATTGCACGCGCCGGCGATGCGCGCCGTGGGCGTGACCTCGTCCACCAAGGCGAGCGTAGTGACCTTGTGCGGCATGGTCACCAGGGCGCCGCGAAGGTTCGTGAATCGCATGATCTGCGGCAGCGAGACCGCATAGTCCTCGGGCTTGACCCCCATCGGGATGACGACCGCATCGATGCCCTGCTGGTCGAACCAGGGGTTGTAGATCATCGGCGCCTTGAAGGCCTCGGTCGGGTAGCCGAGGTGGGCGATCAGCGTGGTCTTGCCGGAAATCATCGAAAAGCTCCTGTGCACGATGGGGTTCAGTTGGAGCGCGCCGAGGCGAGCGCCTCATCGCGCAGGCGATGGTAAGTGACGGGCGCGCCCGCAAGTTCGGCCGGTGGGCCCAGACCGGACCGCGCGATGTCCATCAACGCCTCGCGGGCGACTTGGTTCGACAATCGCACATTTCTGGCTTGTTCACGACGGACTTTACGCAACACCCACCACCAAGGATCCGCCAACACCATGCAATCGTTCGGCAATCGATGCTTTGTGATCGATGATCGATCACACCGAGGGTTTTCACCTGCATCAAGCGTGCGCCACAACGCGCTGCCCGCACCGCACACTTGCCACCATGACCAGCTCCTTGCCGCCTCTGCCCGACGAAGGCCGCGACACCTCCCCACCACCCGGCCTGGACCGGCGCGACTGGATCGCCGGGTTGGAGCGCGGCATGGGCATCATCGAATCCTTCGACGACGCGCATCCGCGCATGACGGCCAGCGAAGTCGGCCAGCGCACCGGCATGACGCGCACGGCGGCGCGGCGCTATCTGCTGACGCTGCAGCACATGGGCTATGTGGCCGGCGATGGCAAGCTGTTCTGGCTGACGCCGCGCGTGTTGCGGCTGGGCCATTCGTACCTGGAATCGGCCCGGCTGCCGCGCGTGGTGCAGCCCTTCCTGCAGCGCGTGGCGGCCGGCACGCACGAGACGGCCTACCTGTCGGTGCTGGACGGCGACGACGTGGTCTTCATCGCCCGCAACGGCCCCAACCGCAGCATGAACACCGGCTACGTGCTGGGCGCCCGCGCGCCGGCTCAGCTGGCAGCGGCCGGCACGCTGATGCTGGCGCTGCGGGGCGAGGCACAGGCCACGGCCTGGCTGCAGTCCCATGCGCTGACGCCCTTCACGCCACACACCATCGTCAGCAAGGAGCGCATGAAGCTGGAGTTCGCCCGCATCCGCGCGCACGACTGGGCGCTGTCGGAGCAGCAGCTCGACCTGAACTCGCGCGGCATCGCCGTGCCCCTGCGCGACCGCCACGGCGCGGTGGCCGGCGCCTTGAGCATCACCATGCCGATGGGGCACGAGAGCAGCGAAGACGCAGCCGCGCGCGTGCTGCCGGTGCTTCGCGAGACGGCGCAGGCGATGCGCAATTTGATCTGAGGCCCGCCCGGCGCTATCCAGTCTTGTAAGGATGCGCACCCCGCCATGCCGTCGCATGATGTGCCGCATCCACCACGGAGCCCGCCCATGCCAACGCCCACCTTCCAGCGCGTCAGCCTCGCACAGTTCCAGCAGCTCCTGGAGCAGTTTCCCTTCACACGGCAGATCGATGCCGTGCACATGCACCACACCTGGCGCCCGCGACGCGCCGACTTTCGCGGGCACGCCACCATCCTGGGCATGTGGCGCCACCACACGCAGACGAACAAGTGGCGCGACATCGCGCAGCACATCACCATCGACCCCGAGGGCTTCATCTGGCTGGGCCGCAACTGGAACTTCGCGCCGGCCAGCGCTGGCGGCACCCACAACGGCAACAGCGCTGCCGGGCCGTTCATGTTCGAGATGGTGGGCGATTTCGACACTGGCCGCGACCCGTTCGACGGCGCGCAGAAAGACACCACGCTGGGCGTGATCGCCGCCGTGCAGCGGCGCTTCCAGCTGGGGCTGCAAAGCCTGCGCTTTCACAACACCATGTCGTCCAAGACCTGCCCAGGCAGCGGCATCGACTACGACACGGTGCTGGCCGAATTGCAAGCACTGCGGGACATGGCGCCACAGGCGGCGCCGCAGGCCGGCGCATCGCGCAGCGCCGGCCCAGGGCAGGCCACCGAGACGGCCGACGCCGAGATCGACCAGGCCCTGCGCGCGCTGGCGCGCGAACCACTTGCGGGCGAGGAGACCGATGCCGACGAGTCGCACGACTGGCACGACCACGTGCACGAGCATGAGCACGCACCCGAGCCCACGCAGGGGCACGATCACGCGCACGATCCATTGCACGCGCACGCCGGTGCGCCTGGCCAGAACGGTGGCACGCCCGACCCCCGTGCCCGTGCGTCGGGGCTGAGCGCGGCCGACCTCGCCGCCCTGCGCCCCTACCTCATCAACCTGACCGCCGGCCGCCTGTCGACCACCGGCGAGGCCAAGTCCACCGTGGAGGACGTCGACGCCATCTTCGAGCAGCACCTGCCGCAGGCGTTGCAGGCAGCAGGTGGCCAACCGCTGAAGCTGGTGTTCTATGCACACGGCGGCCTGGTCTCCGAAAGCCGTGGCCTGCAGCTCGCGCAGCGGCACGTCGGCTGGTGGCGCCGCAACGGCGTCTACCCGATCTACTTCGTCTGGGAGACCGGCATCTTCCAGATCCTGGCCGAGCTGCTGGGGCGGGCCCAACGCGGCCGGGCGCTGGACTTTCCGGGCATCCTCGACCCGGCCGTCGAGGCCGTAGCGCGGGCCGGCGGCGGCGTCAGCATCTGGGGCGGCATGAAGGCCAACGCCCAGCGCGCGGCCGATGCGCCCACCGCCAGCAACCCGGTCGGCGGTGGCGCGCACTACGCGGCCACGAAGCTGCAGGCCTTCTGCGCAGCCCACCCCGGCCAGGTCGAGCTGTACGCCGTCGGCCACAGCGCAGGGGCCGTGTTCCACGCGCACTTCCTGCCGCTGGCGCGCCGGCTGGGCACGCCAGCCTTCCTCTCGGCCCAGTTCCTGGCGCCCGCCGTGCGTGTGGACACATTCACGGACCTGCTGGCCGGCGAGCTGGGCCGCCCGGGCGGCGCGGTCGACTCGATGACGCTCTACACCATGCAGAGAGACTTCGAGCGCCGGGACAACTGCGCCCACATCTACCGCAAGTCGCTGCTCTACCTCATCCACCACGCGCTGGAGGAGGTGGAGAAGACCCCCATCCTCGGCCTGGAGGAAAGCCTGCGCGGCGACCCGGCACTGAAGACGCTGTTCGGCCTGGGCGCCGCCGGCCCTGCGCCCGGCGCGGTCGTGTGGTCGACATCGGCCGGCAGCCAGGCCACGGCGCACGGTGATTTCGACGACGACGCGCCGACCATGAACAGCGTGCTGCGCCAGGTGCGGGGCAGCGCGCCCGTCGAGTCCTACCCGGTGCAGCGCAGCATCTCCACGGCCGACCTGCCCTGGGCCGACGAGGTCGACTGGCCGCCGGCCGCACGCGAGGCCATGGCCCTGTCGGCCACGCTGCCCCCCAGCCCCCCGGGGCCCTCCACGACCGCCGCCACGCAGAGCACCGGCCCCGGGCGCCGCACGGCGGTCTGTGTCGGCATCGACGCCTACCCCGATCCCGGCGACCGCCTGGGGGGCTGCGTGAACGACGCCCGGCGCTGGAGCGAGGCGCTGGCGCGCATGGGCTTTGAGACCCGGCTGCTGCTGAACGGCGAGGCCACGCGCAGCGCCATCGACCAGAGCCTGCGCGCGCTGGTCGATGGAAGCCGCGCCGGAGACGTCATCGTGTTTCAGTACGCCGGCCACGGCACCTTTGTGGACGACCTCAACGGCGACGAAGACGACGACCGCGACGAGGCCATGTGCCCGGTCGATTTCCGCACCGGCGCGCTGTACATCGACGACGACATCGCCCAGGTGCTAGGCCGCGTGCCCGAGGGCGTGAACCTCACGCTGTTTATGGACTGCTGCCACTCCGGCACCATTAGCCGCGTGGCCATCGGCAACGCGCCACGCCCGCCCGACAGCAAGGCCCGCTTCGTGCGGCCCACGGCCGAGCTGCAGGCCGCACACCGCCAGTTCCGCGCGCAGCAGCCGGCCAGCCGCAGCGGCGCCACCGGCACCGGTGGCCTGCACAACATGCGCGACGTGCGCTTCTCCGCCTGCCAGGACCACCAGGTGGCACTGGAGAGCAACGGCAGCGGCGAATTCACGCTGCGCGCGCTGCGCGTGCTGGAGGCCGGCATCGCGGGGCTGAGCAACCAAGACTTCCAGCAGCACGTGGTCAAGGCCTTTGGCGCGCGCCCCGCGCAAGACCCCAAGCTCGATTGCGCAGAAGGAGCCGGCGCACGGGCGCTGCTGCAGCCGCTCGCGGCCCCCACCACCCCGGTCACTGCCGACGATGGCGCGCCGCGCAAGAGCCCGCCGGCCGCCAGCGTGGCAGCCGACACGCGCGTGCTACAGGTCGTGCACCTGCTGTCGCAGGCCATCACCACGCTGACGGCGCCCACACCGCCGGCTGGCTGAAGGCTGAAGGCTGAAGGCTGAAGGCTGAAGGCTGAAGGCTGAAGGCTGACGGCTGACGGCTGACGGCTGACGGCTGCTGGCTGCTGGCTGCTGGCTGCTGGCTGCTGGCTTGTGGCTGCTGGCCGCGCGCTGCAGGCTGCTGGCTGCGGTCTGAAGGGCGTCGCACGGCGCCCCGGGCAAGGCCATGCGCACCTGCGGGCTCGCCATTTGCCCGAAAATGCCGGGTTTCGCGCCCGGGCGTGCCCTGCCCGCCCCCGCACCCTCACCTGGAACTGCGTTTTGTCCTTCGCCTCCGAAACCCGGCGCCGCCGCACCTTCGCCATCATTTCCCACCCCGACGCGGGCAAGACCACGCTGACCGAAAAGCTGCTGCTGTTCTCCGGCGCGATCCAGATCGCAGGCTCCGTCAAGGCGCGCAAAGCCAGCCGCCACGCCACCAGCGACTGGATGGAAATCGAAAAGCAGCGTGGCATCTCGGTGGCCAGCTCGGTCATGCAGATGGCCTACCGCGACCACGTCATCAACCTGCTCGACACGCCTGGCCACAAGGACTTCTCCGAAGACACCTACCGCGTGCTGACCGCCGTGGACTCGGCGCTGATGGTGATCGACGCGGCCAACGGCGTGGAAGCGCAGACGCGCCGGCTGATCGAGGTCTGCCGCCAGCGTGACACGCCCATCATCACCTTCGTCAACAAGATGGACCGCGAAGTGCGCGAGCCGCTGGACATCCTGGACGAGATCGAGCGCGAACTCGGCATGCCCTGCGTGCCCATGACCTGGCCCGTGGGCCAGGGCAAGAGCTTCGCCGGCATCGTCAACCTGCGCACCCAGGCGATGACGGTGTTCGAATCGGGCAGCGAGCGCCGGCCGCAGGATTTCGACGCCATGCCGCTCGCCGACCGGGCGGCCCTGCACGCCCGCTTCGGCCACGAGTTCGACACCGCCATGGAGAGCATGGAGCTGGCCACCGGCGCATCGCCCACCTGGGACCACGCCGCCTTCCTGGCCGGCAAGCAGACGCCGGTGTTCTTCGGCTCGGGCGTCAACAACTTCGGCGTCATGGAAGTGCTGGACGCGCTGGTCGACCTGGCGCCCGCGCCGCAGCCGCGCATCAGCAACACGCTGGTCAACCGCCAGCCGGTGGTCAAGGAGATCAAGCCGGAGGACAAGGACTTCGCCGGCGTGGTGTTCAAGGTGCAGGCCAACATGGACGCCAACCACCGCGACCGCATCGCCTTCGTGCGCATGGCCTCGGGCAAGTACACGCCGGGCATGAAGCTGCGCGTGCAGCGCACCGCCAAGGAGCTGCGGCCCACCTCGGTCGTCACCTTCATGAGCCAGCGCCGCGAGGCCGTGCACGAGGCCTATGCCGGCGACATCATCGGCTTCACCACCCACGGCGGCGTGCAGCTGGGCGACACCATCACCGACGGCGCCAGCCTGCAGTTCACCGGGCTGCCGTTCTTCGCACCCGAGATGTTCATGACGGTGCTGCTGCGCAACCCGCTGCGCACCAAGCAGCTGCAGCAGGGCCTGGCGCAGCTCGGCGAGGAAGGCGCGATCCAGGTCTTCAAACCCGAGGCCGGCGGCGCCATGCTGCTGGGCGCCATCGGGCAGCTGCAGTTCGAAGTGGTGCAGCACCGGCTGAAGGCCGAGTACGACGCCGACATCCGGCTGGAGAGCTGCCAGTACACCGGCGCGCGCTGGATCACGGCCGACACGCCCGCCGAGCTGCGGCAGTTCGTCGATGCGTACCCGGCCCGCATGGCGCTGGATGCGGCCAACGCGCTGGCCTATCTGTGCACCTCGCCATACGACGTGCGGCTGGCGCAGGAGCGCTTTCCGAAGATCCACTTCCACCCGCTGCGCGAGCACGCGGGGCTGGCGCTGCAGAGCGCGGGGTGATGGGCGCCGGGCCGTCCGACGCTTCGGACACCGCGAGCCGCATGCGGCCGGCGCGCGCGGCCAGCGATGCACCCATGCAGGCGCTCCACCAGTGGCCCAGCGCTGCCAGCCGTGGGCTCATCGGCATCCTGACCGACATCGACGACACGCTGACCACCGAAGGCGCCATCACGCCGGACGCGCTGCAGGCGCTGGCCAATCTGAAAGCCGCCGGCCTGGCCGTGGTCGCGGTCACCGGCCGCTCGGTCGGCTGGAGCCTGCCCTTCGCGGCGCAGTGGCCCATCGATGCCATCGTGGCCGAGAACGGCGCCGTGGCCCTGTTGCGCCGGGCCGATGGCAGCGTGGAGAAGCGCTACCAGCAGGACGCAGCCACCCGCGCCACCCACTTCACGCGCATGCAAGCGGTGCTGGGCGGCATCGAGCACAGCATCCCGGGCGCGCGGCGGGCCACCGACTCCTGGGGCCGCGAGACCGACATCGCCATCGACCACAGCGAGTTCGTGCAGTTGGACGACGCGCAGATCGCCCAGGTGGTGCAGGCCATGCGCGACGCGGGCCTGCGCGCCACGGTGAGCTCGATCCACGTGAACGCCTGGTTCGGCGACCACGACAAGCTGCACGGCGCGCGCTGGATCGTGCGCGAACTCTGGCAGCGCGACCTGGACGCCGAGATCGGCCACTGGGCCTACGTCGGCGACTCAACCAACGACGTGCGGATGTTCGAAGCCTTCGCGCTCAGCGTGGGCGTGGCCAACATCGCGCGCTTCGTGCCGCAGCTGTCCTGCCTGCCGCGCTATGTGGCGCAGGGCGCACGCGGCGCGGGCTTCAGCGAATTCGCACGGCTGGTACTGGCGCAGCGCGCTGGGGACCGGTAGCGGCGAGATCACTCGTCGGCGCGCGGATGGGCGTCGTCCCCGACGTCGTACGAGCCGAAGACATCGCGGACCGACTGGATCTCAGGCAGCACATACACGATGCCGTCGGTGCCCGCGAATGCAGGGCGCACCACCTGCTTGAAGAACTCGGCAGGTGTGTTGATGCAACCGTAGGAAATGCGCCGCTCTGCGGCTGACGACGAGGCCAGCCGGTGCGCACGGCGCTCCCTGGGATGGCCTGCCACCACGGGGTGCATCGAGATCGCCGTGTCGTAGTCCACCCAGAGCATGGCGTGGCCATCGAGGCCTTTGTCCAGATGCGCGACAAACCGGCCGGCCGGGGTGGTGCGCTCCTCAGGGCGAATGTCCGACAGCTTCTTGTCCCCGATCCCAGGGGCCGAGTGATCGCCGATGGCAAGCCCCAGCAACGCGGACGATGCCCCCAGCAATGTCCCGTTGGCATCGAACACAAACACCCTGGCCTCGCGCTTGTCCACGATCACGAAGGGCTTGTGGACGTTGTCACCCGAATGCACCACCCAGTGGGCCACGTGCCGGGCCTGATGGGAGGCCTGGGCATGGGCGAAGTCGGCGCGCGCCGAGCCTTGGGGTGCGACTGCGACCGCGGTCTGCGCAGAGGCGGCCTTCGGCATCGGAGCGGCCGGCGCGGCGCGCACAGGCGCCCCCGCACCGGCAAGGAGCGGGATCGCAGCCGGCGGTGACGCGCGCACCGGCGCGCCCATCAAGCCGATGGCCAGCAGGCCCCAGCCAATGGCACGCGCGCAGACGGCCGACCTTCCCAGAAGCTTGCCCACCTGCGGACGCTTCAGTTGCGCTGAGGCTTGGGCTTGCGCACCGGCGCCCGATAGGGTGCGGGCGGGGTCGGCGCATCGACGCGGCGCACAGGCGGGGCCAGAGCCGGCGCTGCAGCCGGTGTTTCCTGCAGCTGCGCAGGCGCGATCACCACCAGGCTCGAAGCAGGCACTGGCGCCTCCGGCAGAACCGTGAGGACGTAGGGGCGTGCATCGGTCTGCGGCGGTGAGGATTGCGCCACAAAAGACTGCAGTGACGCGGCTTCCAAGACCGGCGCCACCGCTGGGGTGAAGGTCACTGGGCCTGCTGGCGCAGGCGCTGGGGAAGGGGCTGGCGTCGGCGCGGTCGTCGGTGCGGGTGTAGAACCTGGTGCTGGTGCCGGTGCCTGCTCCGGTGCAGGTGCAGGTGCAGGTGCAGGGGCAGGTCCAGCCTCTGGTCCAGGTGCTGGTGCCGGGCCAGGTCCCGGTGCCGGTGCCGGTGCCGCTGCCGGGCCAGGCGCCGGAGCCGGTGCGGCGCTGATCGTGGCAGTTGTCGTTGACACCACGGGGCCACAGCAAGGCGCTGCGAGGGCGTATCTGTTGGCGTTGGCGCCGCCCAGGCTATAGCCGGTCAAGGTGATGGCCTTGTCGACGCCCGCGTCCGGGCTCTCGAAATTGGCGGTGCTGCCCGGCCCCGCCAGCAGCGCCACATCGGCCGGGCTTCCCTTCAACAACGGCGAGATGGTGGCCGTGGTGGTTCCGTCGGCCACCTTGTCCTCGGCCTGGGCAAACACCAGCATGCGCTGGACGGGAGCCAGGCCGATGATGTTGCCGGCGTAGTCGTGCGGCGTCGTGTACGCGACCGGGTTGTAGATGATGGTGGTCGGCGCGTTCGTGACGGTCGCAGGCAGCAGTGGATCGAACACCACCGTGCCGCCGCCAGCGCCCGGGGCACCGGCACCGTAGCCCGCGGCGAGCGTCAGGCCGAGCGGCAGTCCCAGGCTTTGACCGGCAATGATCGAGGTGGTGTGGGTCAGTGTGAGGGCGCCATCGATGTTCACATCGTTGGCGGCGCAGATCATCACGTTGCCATTGGTGGTCGACAGGGCAGCACTCAGGTTGACGTCATTGCGCGCAGCGAGCAGCACGCTTCCATTGACCGTCGTGAGGGCCGCGTTCACATTCACGTTGCCGCCACAGCAGACGGCCAGATTTCCGTTCGTGGCCGAGATGGCGGCATCGATGTTCACATCGCCGCCGGCCAGCAAGGTCAGCGTCGTCGGCGTCGAGCTCGCCACCCAGGCAACGGCCCGGTTGATGTCGATGTCGCCGCCGCCGCCGACAGCCTGGGCAGCAAAATTGTCCACCGACAGCACCGTGCCATCGGCTGCGATGGCCGTGCTGATGGTCACGTTGCTGGTGACCAGCAAGCCCGAAAGTCGCGTCGCGGAGAGGTCGTCCGTGGACAAGTCTCCGACCGTGAAGTCTTGCGAGCCGATGCGCAGGGAGCCCGCCTCGCCGCTGGGCGCGGCGGCGAGCAGCGTCGCGGTGGGCGCGAGCGTCACATCGGCAGCTGAGACGCCGATGGAGCCCCCATCTCCACCCGCAGGCGCCGAGGCGTCCAAGGTGCCCGTGACGGTCATGGTGCCGCTCTGCATGCCACCCGTCAGCATGATGGTGCCGGCAACGTTCTGAATCGTCTGGGCCTGCACCACGCCGGTGTTGTTGACCGCGTTGGACAGCACACTGCCTGCGGCCTGCGTGGTCATCAGCACCCGCCCGCCGTCGGCAACGATATCGCCGCCGTTGGCCACCAGCGCATTGACCACACCCTGGTCGACCACGACATTGAGAAGCCTGTCACCCGCCATGTCCAGCGTCATCGCGTTGCCGCCGGCCAGTGCCACCGTGCCGAGCCGCGCGGTCAACACACCCTGGTTGTCGACCGTCGCGCCCAGCAGGGCGACGTAGCCCCCATCGGCCGCGGTGATCGTGCCCTGGTTCACCACCGTGCCCGCGCCCGCGCCCGAGAACCGATAGTTGTTCGCCATGAAGTCGGCGTCCGATATGGCCAGCGAGGAGGCCAGCAGGCCGCCGACATTGACCGACGCGTTCGGGCCGAACAGGATGCCGTTGGGGTTGACCAGGAACACCTTGCCGTTGGACAACAGGCTGCCCGCGATGGTCGACGGGCTCGCGCCGACGACCCGGTTCAACGCTACCGAGCTGCTGCTGGGCTGCACGAACTCGACCGATGTGCCGGTGGGGATGCTGAAGCTCTGCCAGTTGATCGCCACGTTGGGCGTGGTCTGGGTGATGACCATGTTGACGGGGGTGCCCCCCACGGTGGCGCTGCCGCCTGGAGACACCACGGCACCGGTCGGCTGCGCAACAGCCGTCGCCCCCCATGCCATGAGCAGAGAAACGGCCAGGCGCTGCAGCACGAAGCGACCACCCGCGGCGCCCGCCGCCGTGCCCGCAGAAGTGGACTTGCCCGCACTGCGGGTGCTTTCGGAAACGGCGACGAAGGTGCCGGTGCGTTCGTTCCAGATGGAGCGATGGATCAGGTTCATGGGGAGTTCTCGTGAGGGCTTCAAGTCGCGACTTCAGGCGGGCATCGGCAAAGGCCGGCGCTGGACATGGTCAGAAATACTGGATCGCCTGGACCCAGAACCGGCCTGAGCGATCGGGCGCCGAGGTGGCGTCTGCGTGGCCGAGCTTGCGGGCGTAGTACGCCCGCGCAGTGAAGCCGCTGTTGTTCGACCAGTTCAGGCCCACGCCGGCGCCGTGCAGGCTTCTCTTGTTCGGCCCGCTGACTGCCCACGGGTTCCTGTCGGTGGTCACCCTGCCCGTATCGACAAAGCCGATCAGCTGCATCTGCCCCGGGAATTGGGCCGGCACAGGCAACTGCACGCGCGCCTCGAGCGTCGCCACATACCCCTGGTCGCCATAGGCCTCGCCCTCGGGGTACGCGCGTACGCCGTACATGCCACCCAGGCCCATCTTCTCGGACACATCGAGGTTCTTCGAGGCGATCTGGCCATGGGCCCCGGCGTATAGCGAGACGGTGTCCGTCACGCGTTGCAGCCGCGAGGCGTGCAGGCTCAGCTTGTGGAAGCGGCCACTGCTTTGCACGGGAACGTCCGCCACCTGCAGGCCGGGCGTGCGCAGATCGATGTTGCCGGCCGACCAGGCGAGCGAGAAGCCCGTCACGCCGCCCCTTCCCAGCTGGTCCCGGTGCTCACCACGCAAGCTGGCCGTCAGCACCTGGGCCTTCTTGTCTTCCACCGGCATACCCAGGTTCAAAGGCCTCTTGTCCTCAAACGTCTTGGCATCAAAGGCCAGGCCCGCCTGCAGGTCCGTGCTGCGCGAACGGATGAGCGGGTAGCTGGCGTACACGCTCGCCACCCTGGCTTCGCCAGAGGCCTGCGCGAACGCGAACTCCCGGCCCAACTCGTAGCCCAGCCAGCTGTACGCCACGCCCACCGTCGCCCTGCCCAGCGGCATCTGGTAGGACGCCCGCGCGTAGTTCAAGCCCTTGCCCGAGGTCAGCACGCGCAGCGACGCCACGTCGCCGAGACCGAGCGGATTGTTCAGATGCACCGTGGCACCCAGGCGGTACGCGCCGGTGTAGCGGTTGCCGGCGTTGTCGGCGTCGATGCTGCCGGTGACGCGATCCCCGGGAACCACGTCGACGATCAGATCGGACAGACCGGTGGATGCACCAGGCTGCAGCGTCGATGTGACCTTCACGCCGGGAATGTCCGACAGCAGCAACAGCCGGCTCTCCAGCGGCGCGATCAGGATGGCATCGCCACTGTCGAGCCCTTTCAGCGCGCGCTGCAGGCGTGCATCCGACAGGGTGCTCTGGTTGCGCACCTCGATCTTTCCGTAGCGGCCCTCGACCACGGCGATCGTGACCGCTCCGTCCTTGATCTCCTGGGCGGGCAGATAAGCCTGGGCGACGAAATACCCCTGGCTGCGGTAGCGGTCGGTGATCTTCTGCGCCATGGCGCGCAGGTCGGACAGGCTCATTTCGCTGCCGGGCTGAAAGCCGGTCAGCGCCAACAGTTCAGCTTGCGGGTAGACGCTCGCGCCGGTCACCTGCAGGCGATGGACCACGATCTTCACGGCGTCAGAAGACGGCGTGGCGGGGGAGGCGGTGGGCTCGATGCGGATGGTCGGGGCCGCATCCTGTGGCACAGGACTGGGCGGAATCTGCTGGAGCTGGCTGCCCGCACTGGGCAGCTGCTGGGCGAACGCGGCCTGGCTCAAGACCAGGATGGCAAGTGGCAGGAAAGGGGGTTTGAACACGGGAACCTTCGAAGAAAAAGCGTTGCAAAAAGGGGCCAGTTGGGGTCAGCGGCGGTGCACGGGAATGTCAAGCCCCGGCTGGTGCAGTGCGCTGGTGGTCAGGACGTGCTTCACGGCGTCTGCGTCAGTGGCCGGCGTGCCGCAGGATGTACGCGCGCATGGCGGACGGAATGCGCCGTGTGCGGTGCGGCGCCATCACCGGTGTTTCGTTCATCGAGAAAACTCTGGACCACACGCGCCTCGACCTGGAAGTCGGCCAGCAGGGGATCGAGCGCCGTCGGGTCCGGCATGCTGGTGGCCGCCCGTTCGATGTCAGCGCAGATCTGCCCGAGGAGCAGCGCGCCGACGGCGCGTGCGGACGACTTCAGCTTGTGCGCGAGATCGGACATGGACTGCACGCTGCCTGCGGCCCGGGCCTCTTCCATCGTCCGTGCCGCGTCCACCAGGCTCACGCGAAAGGCCGCCAGCACTTCCTGCATGACCTGCGGGTCGTCACCGAGGAGATCCACAAACACGCCAAGGTCGACCGGGGGCGTAGCAGTGGGCACCGCTTCGTCCGCCGTGGCCACGCCCGGCCCTGTGGGCGCGGGCCGCAGCCACGCGTCGATCGCCGACTTCAGCTGTGCGAGGCGCACCGGCTTGGTCAGATAGCCGTCCATGCCGGCCTGGCGGCAGCGCACTTCCTCATCGCGCAAAGCGTTGGCCGTCAACGCGATGATGGGCAGGTGTGCCCCCTGGCCCTCCTCGGCGCGCACGGATGCGGCCAGCGTGTAGCCGTCCATGGCGGGCATGTGCAGGTCCGTCAACAGCAATGCATGACCACCGCGGCGCCAACAGGCCAGGGCCTGCACGCCGTCTCCCGCCATCTCGGCGCGGTAGCCGAGCATGGCGAGCTGCTTCGTGAGCACCTGCTGGTTGACGTCGTTGTCTTCGGCAACCAGGATCAGCGGGCTCGGAGCCGCCGGGCCTTCAGCCACCGGCGATGCTGCGGGCGGGTTGTCCGCTGCAACGACGTCCACGACGTCCTCATCCGGCCCGAGCCTGGCTGCGAGTGCGACGGCGCTGATGAAGGCAGCACGGTGCAGGCAGTCGCCGTCCACGTTCACCCGGTCCGGGTGCTGCCGGCGCGGCCAGCGCCGCCGGCCGGCTTTGATGACGACGAAGGCCAGCGCCACCCGGGGACGGTCCAGCAGCACCGCACGGCAGGCCGCGAGAACCTGCTCGATGCCCTCTGGCGCACCGGCGACGACGACCACGCAGCGGCCCCTGGCGTTGCCGAGCCACGTCAAGCCCTCGTCCAGCGTCTGGACGGCGTGCGCCTTGCAGCCTGCATAGGTGAGGTAGTCGGCCAGGTCTGCCGACCGATCAGCCACGCCCAGCAGCAGGCACGACAGCCCATGCAGCGGCTGCCGGATGGGCGCCACGCCAGCCGCGTCGCGCACCGGCAGCCGCACGGTGAACGTCGAGCCCTGGTCCAGAGCGCTGTTGACCGTGATCTCACCGCCCATCATCGCCACGAGACGGTGCGAGATGCTGAGCCCCAGCCCGGTGCCGCCGAAGCGGCGCGTGGTGCTGGGGTCGGCCTGCGTGAAGGGCGAGAACAGGCGCGCCAGCGTCCCGGCGTCCATGCCCACGCCGTTGTCGCTCACCACCAGCGCCAGCATGTCTTCGCCACTGTCCGCGGTGACGCGCTGGGCCCGCACCGTCACCGCCCCAGGCCGGCCCTGGCCGCTGCTGAACTTGATGGCATTGCCGACCAGGTTCATCAGCACCTGGCGCAACCGCCCGGCATCGCCCAGCATGCGCGAGGGCAGCCGTGGATCGGCATACAGGCGCAGCCCGACGCCCTTCTTTTGAGACAGCTGGTGCAAGGCGTCGCCGACGCCCTCGACCACTTCCGTCACATTCACCGGCGCATCGTCGATCACGAACTGCCCGGCCTCGATCTTCGAGAAGTCGAGCACGTCGTCGACGATGGACAGCAAGGTGTAGGCCGACTCGCGCACGGTCGTCACCATGTCGCGCTGGTCCGGCCGCAGCTGGCCATCGGCCAGCACTTCGATCATGCCGATGACACCGTTCATCGGCGTGCGGATCTCGTGGCTCATGGTCGCGAGGAACGAGGACTTGGCGCGGTTGGCCTGCTCCGCGAGTTCACGGGCGCGTTCCAGCTCCAGGGTGCGACTCTGTACGCGGTCTTCGAGCTCAGCGTTCAGCTCGCGCAGAGCCTCTTCGCCGCGACGGCGTTCGCTGATGTCGCGGATGATCGAGACGAAGTGCGTGCGGCGCTCGCCGGTCGCTGCGACCGCCGTGATGTTGATCTCGCACGGGTACTTGCGCCCATCCTTCGTGTACTGCAGCAACTCGATCTGCAGCGGCGCGCAGCGCTCGACCGCAGAGCGCATGCGCGCAAGTCCGGCAGCGTCCGTCAACGGGCCGTCGAGCAATCCGGGGGACCGGCCGATCACCTCCGTGCGCGCATAGCCGGTCAGGCGCACAAACGCGTCGTTGACGAACACGATACGCAGGCCGTGCGGCAGCTCGGGCGCCGGCTCGGTGATGATGACGATGTCGTTCAACTGCGCCACGCTGGCCTCGAGCAGCTTGAGCTGCAGGCGCGCTGCCCGGGCGGCCGAGACATCGCGGAAGTACACCGCCAGTCCGTCTTCCGAAGGATGGCAGTCGACCCCGAACCACCCGTTCAGTGGCGGGTAGTAGGCCTCGAAGCTCGCGCTCGAATCTCCGCCCATCGCGCGCTGGTAGAACTCTTCGAACACCGTGCCCACCGCCTCGGGAAAGCAGTCCCACAGAACCCGTCCGAGCGTTGTTTCGCGCTTGCGCCCCAACAACCGCTCGGCCTCGCGATTGAAATAGGTGAAGCGCCAATCGCTGTCGAGCGCGAAGAATGCGTCGCTGATGCTTTCCAGCGTATTGCTCAATCTGTGCGCCATCTTCTGCGTCTGCAGCGCCGCCAGCTTGCGCTCGGTGATGTCCTGCAGCGCGCCCTGGATGCGCACGATGTGGCCGTCGGCGTCGCGCACCGCCTCACCGATGGTGCGCACCCAGAAGCGCCGCCCGGCAGCCGAGATTTTTTCGGCTTCGATGTCGTAGGGAACACCGGTTTGCGCGCAGCGTTCAACGGCCTCGATGACAGCCGCGCGGTGCTCCGGGACGAAGGCGGCCATGCCCATCTCCATCGTCGGCGCGTAGCCTGCCGGCTCATCGTGCAGGCTGGCAACCATGTCGGACCAGGTGAGACGCCGCTGCGCAAGGTCGAAAGTCCAGCCGCCCACCTTGGCGCTGCGCCCTGCAATGTCAAGCATCGCCTTGCTGTGGCTCAGCGCTTGCTCGGCGAGCCTGTCCTCGGTGATGTCGCGGGAAATGCCGATGACCCCGATCACCGCACCGTGGGCGTCGCGGTACGGAGCCCGCGTCACGTGGAACAGGCGCCGCCCGTTCACGCCGGTGAGCCACCGTTCGGTCGTCTGCACCGCAGTCTTGGCAAACATCGCCAGGTCTTGGTCGACCAGCGGTGCGGCTTCGGCAGCACTGAACAAAGCCAGGTCGTCGCAGCCCAGAACCTGTTGGATCGGCCGCCCGGTGAAATCGGCCAGCGCCTTGTTGCACAGCAGGTAGCGGCCACGCACGTCCTTGATGTCGACGAGGTCCGAAGTGCCGTTGATGAAGGCCTGCAGCAGATCGGTGCTGCGCTGCGTCGTCTGCTCTGCCCGCGTGCGGGCGCTGACGTTGATGTGCATCACCGCGGCGCCGGCCAGACGGTCGGTCACCAATGGCGTGGCGATCATCATGAACCACCGCTGCTCGGTCGGCGAGTCGCAGGAGTACTCGATCGAAAAGCTGCTGCGCTTGCCCGCCAACACGGCACGCAAGCCTGCGGCGACGGCCCAGCTTTCGGCCGCGCCGCGACCCGGAGGCGCATCGCATGCGTCCAGGTAGACACTGCCCACGCCGTAGTGGGCGTCACGCATGCCGTTCTCGTCGGCAAAGCGGCGCCAGGCCGTGTTCACCGACACGATCACGCCCGCGGCGTCAAGCACTGCAATGTGCGCCGGCAGCGCATTGAGCAGCGCCATCTGCTTGTCCGCCTCCTGTTGGCGCAGCTGCTCCTCGGCGTTGCGCAGCAGGAAGACGCGGCCAGCCTGGCTGGTCACGGCGTCGACCTTCCCGGCGGTCAGCTCCTCGAGCTCGTGCTCGGTCTTGTGCAGGATCTCGGTCAGCGCAGCGATGCGGGCCTGGCGGGCCGGCGCGTGGTCGCTGGGCTCAGGCGGCACGTCTGCCCGCGCCATGCTGCCTTGCTCCGGCAGATCCAGCGCCTGCATCAGCATCGCGCTGTCGCTGAGCGTTCCGACCACCGTGCGCCAGGGCGCAGGCCCCAGCCTGACCAATGTCGGCGTCATGAAAATGCCGTCGGCCTGCGCACGTTCGGGCTCGCGGAAGACATCGACGACGTCGACGCTGCAGCGCCCCGCCAGCTGCTGGCGGCACAACGCCTGGAGGTTGGCCAACGCCAGCGCCGAGTTCGCGGCCTCACCTGCGATGTAGAGCCTGAAGCTGTAAGCGACGCCTTCGGTCACGGGAATGCCGGTTGCGCAGCGTTCGGGGCGCATCGTCGACGGCGCAGCGGCGTGGTCGGGGCGGTTGGTGGGGAATTCGTCATGCGATAGGCCTGTGGACAGCGAGCGCGGCCTGCGACCCGGACACCGGGTAACCATCGTGCTGGCACCGATGCCAACCATAGAGAACCACCGACGAACAGCCCATACGTACGCGTACCTAGACAGCAGACTGTCGGGCCCCCAGCGCTGTGGAACCAGCGCGGCGCCATGTCCAGATGGGGCCCACACCTAATATTCCAGCGTCAGGACGATCGACCCCGCATACCTGCCCGCAGGCAGCGACCTGAAGTGGCTGGCGTCGATGCGCCCGTGCAGTGTGACGGTCTGGTTGGTGCCGTTGCGCGTGAACCCCAGTGGTGCGCCCGGCGAGGCGCCTGGCAGCTCGGCACCGCCGGGCGCCACGGCGGAGAGCGCAAACGCAAGGCTGTGGCCGCCGAATGTCAGCGTGCGCGGCGTCGCCGAATACAACAATGGCGCCGCCATCACGTCGCTTGTGCAGTTGACCCAGAAGCTGCCGGCACTGTTGCTCGTCACCGGGCCGGTGCTGGCGAGCGCGACAACAGCCCCGAACGAGAGCGTGGCGCCCGTCGCGACGGTGCAGGTCGGGACGGCCATCGCCTGCGTGCAAGCGGTCGCAGCCACGCACGCCAACGCACCCTGCTGCACCCATCTCATGGCGCACCACCACAGACCAGGGGACCGATGCGCGGCGGCGCGGCGCCGGCCACCCCGGGCGCCATCGTCAGCGCCAGCGCGCAGCCGCCACCCTTCCAACGCACTTCGATGCGGTTGACATCCGACAGACCGAGGAGATAGGCCTCTCCACGCTTGGCCACGATGAATTCCTGGTGACCAGGGGCCGTCGTGACGCGCGCGCCCGCAGGCACGGGCGCGCCATCGGGCTGCTGCAGCACGACCAGTGCGTCGCGCGAGCGTTTGACGGGGAAGTGCACGAACGCGCCACTGCGTGCGTACGGGACCACCTCTTCCCGCACGCCGCCGACCTCCACGTCGAAAGGCAACAGGTCGGCGTCGAGTGTGAGCTGATTGGTCTGGAAGGGCAGAAGCCCGGTGACCAACGCCAGCCCGTTGCGGTTGGTGACGGCCACCACCTGGTTGCTGAGCGATACCGGGACGCCTTCGAGGTCGCCGACGTGCACGACCGCGAACGCGCCCTGGTCGATACGGCGTGAGGCAAATGCCAGGCCAGACATCCAACCCACCGAACCGCTGGCGCCCAACCGCACGGCGTTGGCATCCGGGCCGGCGCTGGCTTGCGCGGTGAACTGCCCGTGGTTGCTGTTGTAGGTCGTTGCGCCCTGCACACGGTTCGTGGCGCCCTCATGGCCCGCCAGGCGCCAGCCCCAACCCGGCCCGGCCGGCACGGGCTGTGCCGCCTGCACCGAGTGAACCGCCTGGCCCGACGTGTCGCGCGCGCTGCTCGTCGTGAGCACGCGCCGCGCGCCCAACGGAATGATCAGGTGGATGCCGCCGGCCAGGCGCTGGCCGGCGCTCAAGGCCTTGCTCGCGTAAGCGCTGACGAGCACGCTGCCGGGCAGCGCGATGGACACATTGGCACCCGCCAGCGCGAAGCGCGTGCCGTCCCAGGCCCTGCGCTGCGTGTAGCTCACACCCGCCGTGATGCCGTGCCCCAGCGCCATGCCGCCGCCCGCGACGATCTGGCGCTTGGGCCGCGATTCGAAGGCACTGGCGCCCAATGGCCGGTAGCCAGCATCGAAATGCTCGGCCGCCAGGCTCACGCCCCCTTTGGACGTGCTGCGCTGAACGCTGGCGACATAGTGCCCGCCGCGCTCGCCCTTGGACACCGCATGCCCCGCCGCGAGCGCCACCACGGCAAGCCCGCCAACGACGGCTGCGACACCGGCGCCTGCGGCGACGCGTTCGCGTTCGACTTCGGCACGCACCTCACCGGTCCATGCGTCGTTGAGGCCCAGGCGGTAGGTGCCGGCGCCGAACACCGCGCCGTAGTCATCGCTGCGTGTGCCGTAGTGCTTGCGCAGCGCGCCCGCTTCGAGCGAGAAGTCCGAGAGCCCCGGTGCCAGCAGCAACGGCGCAACGTAGTAGCTCTGGTTGACGATGGTCTCGCGGCCGAGCAGATCGCGCACGACAAGCTGCATCTGCCCGGCGCCCGTGACGATCGGCACGTGGGTGATCTCGAACGGGCCGGGCTGCACGCTCGACTGCGCACTGCGCTGGTTGTTGATCAGCACATCGACCGTGGAAGGCAACGCCGCCGAGCCGGAGATCGACGGGCTCGGGTAGGTGAGGAAGCCGGGAGCGAGCTTGAACTCACGCGCATAGCGCACACCACCGTAGCGCACGGGGCGACTCCACGCGCCGCCGGTGCCGACGGCATCGCCGACCACCAGCGTTTCCATGCGACCCGGCAGATCGGTGCGCCAGTAGGTGTCCAGGCGAATCGCCGCATGCGCCCGCTCTTGCGCGCGGACGACCCCGCTGGCCACCACTGCGCCCCAGCTGCCGAAACCCACGCCTTCGATGAGCGCGCCGTACTGCGTCGACTGGCGCCCGTCGCGTGTCGCCGTGAAGTCGTAGTTGACATAGACGCCGGGCGGCGGCAGCTGGGCCGCGGCCCGCGCGCCACGCAGGGACAGCGCGGTCGCATCGAAGGCCGCAGCGGGCGCGCTGATGTCCAGCGCCAGGCGGCTGCGGTCGATCCTGTAGGCGATGCCGGGCACGGCGTCGAGAACGTAGCCTTGCGTGCCGTCCAGCAGCGTCACGGGCGCGCCTGCGGGCTGCAGCCGCGCTTGTGCCCACAGGTCCGTCGGCAGCGCCAGCCGCCCATCGGCCAGCCGCTCCGCCTGGACGATGCCGGCCAGCGCCCTGCCGTTGACGCGCACATCCAGCAGCAGCGCCTCCACGTTCGACTGCGCCTGCGAAGCTGCCGCCAGCGTCACGAGCAGGCTGGCGCACACGGCCACCAGCCGGCGTGCTGATGGCCCGGCATCACATGCAGGGCCCGGGCAGACGAGGCGGGCACGTGGTGCCATGGCGTCTGCGTTTCAGGGCGGCGGGTGGGGCCACTCGAAGGTCACCGGCCCGTCCGAGGTGTCGGCTGTCACGCGCAGCGGGCCTTTCACCTGGGCAGGGCGGTCGAAGGTCCATTGCCGCCAGGCGCCCGCCAGCACGCGGGTGCCCAGGCGCATCTCCTTGCGCCAGTGGGCGCCTTCCAGCGTCAGTGACTTCACCCGCACGTAGCGGCTGCCGGCGTTGTCGAGTCGCACGCACCCGGTCGTGGCGGGCAGCACGGCGGCATCTGCGCACGGGCCCAGCCGGGCTTGCAGACGCAACGGGCCCGCTGCGGCGAAGAAGACGGGCAGGTCGTGGTTGACGCGAACGCTGATCGCGGTTTGGGCCGGCGCCGGCGCAGCGAGTTCGCTCACGTCTTCGAAGATCAGACGGTAGGCGTGCTCATCGGCACTCGGCCGGGTGCGCGTCGTCACCCGGAAGATCTGGCTGCCACCCGCCGCAATCTCGGCAATGGGCGGCACGACCAGCAGTTGGGCGGAGTCGGCGTAGACGTCGGCACCGTCGGGCTGGCTCCAGGCGCGCACTTGCGTCTGGAAGGTGAGCGGGCGGTCGCCGGGATTGGTGATGGTGATCGAGGCGACCCGCCGCGCGGGGGACAGCTCCACCAGCACCGGCGAGATCGTCAAGGCATGCGCCGGGGCGCCGACAAGGCCCAGCACCGCCCCCACGCCCAGGCCCACCGATGCGACTGCGGACGTGATCCCTTGCAGCCGCATGGCGTGTCTAGTACACGACCGACACGGTCACCGCGCTGCCGTTGGCATAGGCACCAGCGGGCAGCGCGCCGAAGTTCGCCTTGGCCAGCCGTGCGTACAGGGTCACGACCTTCACCGTGCCGTCCTGCACCAGCGTCAGGGGTGCTGCCAGGGCGAGTGTGGCGGGCAGGTCATCGGCCGCAGCCCCGCTGGTCAAGCTGAGGTTGAAGGGCAGCGTGTTGGCGCCATTGATGACGGTGCGCGTGCCCGCCGCAAAGATCGCAGGTTCCATGTCGACCGAGCACGCCACGGTGAATGTCGAGCCGCTGTCGGCCGTGCGGTCCGCCGCCTCCAGGGTCGAAAAGCTCCCGAAGCTGATCGTCGCGGCACCGGAGACGGCACACGCCGACGTCAGCGTCGCGTCAAGCGCGAGAACGCTATCGCTTTGGGCGGCGGACGTCGCGCCGCACACGACGAGCGAGGCCAGCGCGAGCGCAGCACGTGCGCAAACTTGCTTTGTGAACATGAATGGACTCCAGGAGAAGGCACCAATCCACAATGGCCGGGCGGCGCTCGGAAGAAGGTGGAAGCAGGTCGCAGCGACCAGCCCCCCACAGGCTGCTGGTGCCGTGCTTGCGACACGTCGCAAATGCATGACATCGACCGCCCAGGCAGTCCCGCTGCCATAGGGCGGTGTGCCCCTTAGACCGGTGACTTTGCGTCCCCGCGTTTCCGGCGGGTATGCCCTTTTTCTGAGACGGCGCTTCCCGTGGGAGAAAGCGCAGACCTCGAACTCCGATCCCGCAGTGCCGACCAGAAGGTTTTGCGCTGCGTCACGGGGTTCTCGATGCGGACTTTAGGGAACGCCCACGACGGGCGCCATACGTAGGCACACGGAGCGTCGCGCCCCGTCACCCGTCTACCCAGTGCTGTCGACGCCCGTGGGCGCCTGCACCTCGCGAGGTGGCATGGATTCGATGCTCATGCGCACGAGATCGGGCAAATGACGTGCCGCCATCTTGCGCATGATCTGTGCCCGGTGGATCTCGATCGTGCGGAAGCTGCCACCCAGTTCGCGGGCGATCAACTTGCTGCTCATGCCGGTCACCAGCAGTTCGAAAACCTCACGTTCGCGCAGCGTCAGCGTCTCGAATCGGGCCATCACTTGCGGGTCAGCCAGCGGCCTGGACGTGGCCACGCGATCGGCGTGCTGGGCGACGGCGCGGCGCACGCGCTCGACCAGCGAGGTATCCTGAAACGGCTTCTCGATGAAGTCGGCAGCGCCATTGCGCATGGCCGTCACGGCGGTTGCCAGGTCGGCCGCACCGCTGATGAACAGCACTGGCAGATCGACGCCACGCCGCTGCAGCAACTGATGGAGCTCCAGCCCGGACATCCCGGGCATCCTGAGGTCGAGCAGCAGCACACAGGCCGTCTCCAGGTCGGCGTCTTTCAAAAACTCGGCCGCAGACCCGAAGCTCGCCACGCGCATACCGGCGTTGGACAACACACGGCACAGCAGCGCGCGCATGAACGCGTCGTCATCGACGACAAGGACGACCGCGGCCTCAGGCTCGCAGTCGGCGGATGGTGCGGCAGATGGAACGCGTGGCATCAAGTCAAGCTTGGGCGCGCAAGCGTCGGTGTGTCTGTACGGCAGCACACGCATGCGGCTGTGAACCGCAGCGCGAAAGGGTCATGGAGCGCTCCAGCTGAGTTCGAAGCGCATGGGTGTCGTCCGCTGATCACGTGCAGGCCGGTTGAATCTCTCAAACTATTGGTTCAGGAATTCTGACATCACTGAATTGAGCCTGTGCCGGGCGGGTGAAACAACCGCAGTGGGGCCGCCATATTGCGCGAGCCCCCGCACAGATCCGTGCGTGCAGGATTGCCGCACACGGCTCCTACCTTGGGTGTTGGACGGCGAAGCGCACGTCAAAGCACCGCTTTCGCTGCGGCTCAGGCGCGTGAACGCACTCGCTCAGTGCGAGGGAAAAGGGACTCAAGGGGGGGCGGGACGTCAGGCAGGTGGATTCGCCCCGGGCGACTTCCTGCGATGGATGGCGCGCGGCTGCGCGTCACCGTCGACGATGAGCCTCGTCGTCAGAACGAAGTGCGCCTCGATCGCCCGGCAGAGGGCGTCGGCGTCGCGTGCCAGCGCCGCGTCGGCGAGTTCCTTGTGCTCCTTCGTGATGTCGCGCCCACGCTCCTTGCCCTCGGCCGCAGACAGGTTGCGGTAGCGCTCGGACTTGTCATAGAGCAGCCGGCACAGCCGCAGGGTCCATGGCGACCCGCAGCCCTTGACCAGGGCCTCATGGAACTGCCGGTGCGCAACGGCCCAGCTCGCCAACAGTTCTTCGGACCACGGCTGGCTCTCGAGCCGAGAAAGCCGGTGAAAGCAGCTCAGCACCTGCGTCTCCCACTCCAGGTCCCCGTGGGCGACCGCCATCCGCAAGGCCATCTGCTCCACCTGGATGCGTGTGCGCGTCAGGTCCAGCAGCTCCTCTGCCGACACCGGTGCCACGTTGAAGCCGCGTTGATCCTCGGATTCGACAAGTCCGTCGGTCACCAACCGCGACAACGCCTCCCGGATGGCGGTCGCGCCGATCTCATAGCGCTTGCTGAGCGCCTGGATGCGCAGCCGCTCCGAGGGTGCGAGGCGGCCTTGCAGGATGTCGTGGCGAAGCCGTTCGAAGGCCTGCGACGTGAGGCTGCGAGCGGAAGAGATGCTTCGGTCCATGGATACCAAGGATAGTCGCACAAAATATCGATAATTCAATTGTTAATAGATGTTCATCACGTTCATGGATTTCCCTACTGAAACTCCATGATTCGTGGCGTAATCTACGGACATGACGGTTCGACCGGGACGCCGTCAAGCCCATCTCACCCCAAGGAGCCTCGCCATGAGCCCCATTCAGGACATTGCCTTCGTGCGCTACCAGGTCACCGACCTGGACCGCATGGCCGCGTTTCTCGCCGACTTCGGGCTTCACACCGTCACGCGCACCGCAAGCGCGCTCTACTCGCGCGCTGCCGGGCCGGTGCACCACGCCCATATCGCCGAACTCGGCCCCGAGAACACGGCCGTCGGCATCGGCTTCCTGGCGCGCAGCGCCGAGGCCCTTGCCGACGTGGCGCGGCGGGTCGGCAAGCCGGTCGAAGACAACCCGGAGCCCGGCGGCGGCCAGCGCGTACGCTTCACCGACCCGGCCGGCTTCGTGGTCGACCTGATCCACGGCCAGGCGACGCACGAGGCACTGCCGGTGCGCCAGCCGCTGGCGTTCAACGCCTGGACCGGGCGCAAGCGCCTCGGCCAACCGGTGCGGCTGAAGCCGCAAGCGCCGAGTGCCACGCGCCTGGGCCATGTCGCGCTGCTGGTTGCCGACTTCCCGGCGACGCTGGCCTTCTATCGCGAGGTGCTCGGCTTCACACCGTCGGACACCTACTGGGCCGGCGCGCCCGAGAACCTGGTCGCTGCCTTCATGCACTGTGACCTGGGCCAGCAGTGGACCGACCACCACACGCTGGCGCTGGTCAGCGCGCAGGACGGGCGCAACCGCTTCGACCACTCGTCGTTCGAGGTTGTCGACTTCGATGACCTGGTGCACGGCGGCGAGTGGTTGAAGACCCGCGGCCACGTGCACTCGTGGGGAATCGGCCGCCACGTTCAAGGCAGCCAGTTGTTCGACTACTGGCGCGACCCGTTCGGCAACAAGGTCGAGCACTACACCGATGGCGACCTGGTGAATGCCAGCACGCCGGTCGGCACTGCCGCTTTCAGCATCGAGGAACTCAGCCAGTGGGCGCCCCCCCTGACGCCCGAATTCATGAGCTGAATCATTCAACCCCCACCTTTAGGAGCCTTCCATGAAACTCGCCCGCTATACCGTTGACGGCCGCACCACGATCGGCGTGGTCCAAGCCCACCAAGTCTTCGACATCGACCAGCTCGATCCGACGGCGCCCAAGACGATCCGCGAGCTGCTGGCCGCCGGCGTGGCCGGCCGCCGGCGCATCGCCGACGCGCTGCGCGACGCCCCCGCCGGCCGGGCGCTGGCATCGGTCAAGCTCGAAGCGCCCGTCCCCGACGCGCAGAAGTACATGGCCATCGGCATGAACTACCACGACCACGCCGAGGAAGCGCGCAAGGGCGGCATGACGGTGCCGGCGCACCAGCTCTGGTTCAACAAGCAGGTGAGCTGCATCAACGGGCCCTACAACCCGATCTACAAGCCGCGCGTGTCCGAGAAGATGGACTACGAGGCCGAACTCGGCGTCGTCATCGGCAAGCGCTGCCGCTACGTGAGCGCCGAGGATGCGGCAAGCGTCGTCGGCGGCTACTTCGTCGCCAACGACGTGACGGCGCGCGACTGGCAGTTCAAGAGCCCGACCTTCACGCTCGGCAAGAGCTTCGACAGCCACGGCCCCATCGGCCCGTGGATCACCACCGCCGACGAAGTGGCCGATCCGCACGCGCTGCTGATGCAGCTGTGGGTGAACGGCGAGTTGCGCCAGAAGACGAGCACCGGCGGCATGATCTACAACGTCTGGCAGCAGATCCACGAGCTGAGCCAGGTGATGACGCTCGAGCCTGGCGACCTCATCGCCACCGGCACCTGCGCTGGTGTCGGCGTCGTGCTGGGCAAGTACCTGCAACCGGGCGATGTGGTGAAGGTCGAGATCGAAGGCCTTGGCCACATCGAGAACCGCGTCGAAGCCGAGCCCATGCCGGCCTGAAGCCATGAAGCGCCTCATCTTTCGTACCGTGCTGTTCGGCCTCGGCCAGATGCTGGGCCACGCCGCGCGCAGCCGTCCTGCCTTGCGGGCCTTTGCCAAGCGCCACGACGCCCTGGTGCAGATCCAGCTCAAGGACGGCAGCATCGGCCGCTGGTTCGACGTGCGCGGCGGCCGGGTACGCAGTGGGGCGGGCATCCACCCGAAACCAGACGTGCGCATGATGTTCAAGGACGTCAACACCGCACTCACGATGATGAAGCCGAACGCCGACATGGGCGAGGTCGTGCATGCCGCGAAGAACTTCAAGGTGATGGTCGTCGGGCCCGATCCTTTGTGCGTCTGGTGGATGCAGTTGCTGAACCTGTCGCAGACCTCGGGGCTGCGGATGGGCACGCCGTTGCCCGACGGCGGCACCCGCTTCACGATGCTGACCAACGGCGGGCCGTTGTTCGTGCACGTGAAGGACGGGCGCATCGTGCGCACGGTGCCGATCGAGTTCGATGCGAAGGACGCGCCGAGCTGGACGATCGTGGCGCGCGGCCGCCGCCTGTCGCCCCGGCGCATGGCCACCGTGGCGACGCACGCGCTGGCCATGAAGGCGGCGGTCTATTCCGACAAGCGCATCCTGTATCCGATGAAGCGGGTCGACTTCGATCCGCAAGGCGAGCGCAATCCGGCCAACCGCGGCAAGAGCGGCTACGTGCGCATCAGCTGGGATGAGGCCCTGGACATGGTCGCGGGCGAGATCCTGCGCCAGCGCCGCGAGCACGGGCCCGGGGCGATGACGATCGTGCACGGCTCGCACCACCAGTGGGGCAACGTCGGCTACTACCTCAGTGCGATGCTGCGCTTCGGCAACCTCGTCGGCTTCACGCGCGTGTCGGCCAACCCCGACAGCTGGGAGGGCTGGTACTGGGGCGCGATGCACCACTGGGGCCAGAGCCAGCGGGTGGGCGTCGCCGGCAACTACGGCCTGGTGGAGGACTGCCTGCGCGAGGCCGAGCTGATGGTGCTCTGGTCCAGCGACCCGGAAAGCACACGCGCCGGCTACGCCGGGCACGAGGGCACCGAGCGGCGCCAGTGGGCGCGCGACCTGGGGGTGCAGTTCGTGCACATCGATCCGCACTTCAACCCCACGGCCGCCTGGCTCGGCGGGCGCTGGATTCCCATCCGCCCCGGCACCGACGCGGCGCTGGCCATGGCGATCATGCAGGTCTGGGTGGCCGAGGATCTGTACGACCACGACTACGTGGCAAAGCGCACCACGGGCTTCGAAACCTGGCGTGACCACTTGATGGGGGTCGACGACGGCGTGCCGAAGACGCCCGAGTGGCAGGAGCCCGAGACCGGCGTGCCCGCCAAGGACGTGCGCGCCCTCGCACGGCTGATGGCGAAGAAGAAGCTGTACCTCGGCGCGGGCGCAGCCGGCGGTGGCTTCGGCGGCGCGGGCCGCGGCGCGACCGGTGCGCAATGGGCGCGCTGCATGGTCATGCTGATGGCGATGCGCGGCCTGGGCAAGCCCGGCATCAACATGGGCAACCTGGAGGCCGGCACGCCGCTGGACCACGAGTTCTATTTCCCCGGCTATGCCGACGGCGGCATCAGCGGCGAGTTGAACTGGAACGGCAACGCGGTGCACAACTACCAGAAGATGCCGCACGTGATCACCGTTAACCCGGTGCGCCAGCTGGTGCCCAAGCAGCAGTTCCCCGACGCGATCATCAACGGCAAGGCCACGGGCTACCTGTGGGACGGCTTCGCGACCGAGCTCCAGTTCGCGCCCTTCGAGTACCCGATGCCGGGCTACTCGCGCATCCACATGATCTACAAATACGGCGGCTCGTGGTTCAGCACGCTGACCGAATCGGCGCGCATGGCGCAGGCCTATCGCCACGAGAGCATCGAGTTCGTCGTCAACCAGTCGATCTGGATGGAGGGCGAGGCGCAGTTCGCCGACCTCATCCTGCCGGCCTGCACGCAGTTCGAGCGCTACGACATCGGCGAATGGTGCTCGGGCGGCGGCTACCTGCCGCATTGCTTCAATTCGGTGAACCACCGCGTGGTCGCGCTGCAGCACAAGTGCATCGAGCCGCTGGGCGAGTCGAAGTCGGACTACCAGATCTTCAGCGACATCCTCTCGCGCCTGGGCCTGGGCGCCATGTTCACCGAAGGCAGCTCCGAGCTCGACTGGTGCAAGCGCGTGTTCGACGGCTCCGACGTGGCCCAACGCGTTTCATGGGCCGAGTTCTGCCGCAAGGGCTACTACGTGGTGCCGCCCGAGCAGGAGGCCTTGCGGCCAGCGACGCAGTTCCGCTGGTTTGCCGAGGGCAAGCCGAAGGACATCTGCGAGGCATTGCCGCTGCCCTCGCAGTGGTCCGGGCCCTTCGGCATGGGCCTGCAGACGCCCAGCGGCAAGCTGGAATTCATGCCCGAGACGCTCAAGCGCAGCGACCCGGTGAACCCCGAGCGGCCGGTGCTCAACCGCTACATCCCGTCGTGGGAGGGACTGCACACCGCCGAACGCGCCGGCAGGTTCCCGCTGCAACTCGTCGCCACCCATTCGCGCTACAGCTTCCACACCAACGTGGACGGCAAGGACAGCGCGATCAACGAGATCGAGGACCACCGCGTGCGCATCGACGGGCACGCCTACTGGCTGCTGCGCATCCACAGCGCCGACGCTGCCGAGCGCGGCATCGCGCACCACAGCCTGGTCAAGGTGTTCAACGACCGTGGCGCGGTGATCTGCGCCGCCGATGTGTCGGCCATGGTGACGCGCGGGGTCGTCAAGTCCTTCGAATCGAGCGCGGAATACCTCCCGGTCCAAGTCAACGGCGAGACGGTGGACATCGGCGGCTGCATGAACCTGCTGACCTCGTCGCGCCCGGCGATGAAGGGAACGAGCAGCATGGCCCCGAACGCCTGCCTGGTCCAGGTGGTGGCCTGGAAGCCGGTTGGCACGCCGGGCGCTGCCGTGCGGGCACCGGCGTTGGCCACAGTGGAGTGACCCCATGTCCAAGTGGAACCTGATCATCGACGTGGCCCAATGCCACAACTGCCACAACTGCGTGGTCGCCGCGAAGGACGAGTTCGTCGGCAACGCGTTTCCTGGCTACACCGGGCCGCATCCGGCGCAGGGCCGGGGCGTCATCCGCATCGAAAGGCACGTGCGCGGCAGCGGCCACCATGTCGACGCGGCCTACATGCCACGCCTGTGCAACCACTGCGACGATGCACCCTGCGTGAAGGCGGGCGCCGGCGCCGTGCGCAAGCGCGACGACGGCATCGTGCTCTTCGATCCTGTGGCGTGCCGCGGGCGGCGTGACCTCGTCGACGCCTGCCCGTACGGGGCCGTCGCCTGGAACGAGGAACAGCAGCTGCCGCAGACCTGGTTCTTCGATGCCCACCTGCTAGACGGCGGCTGGAACGAACCACGCGCCGTCACCGTCTGCCCGACGCGCGCCCTTCAGGTCGCCAAAGTAGACGACGCCACGATGGCCGCGCGCGCCAAGGCCGAAGGATTGCGCCCGCTGCAACCCGAGCTGGGCACGCAGCCGCGCGTGTACTACCGGCACCTGGAGCGCGTCGACACGGTCTTCGTCGCCGGCAGCGTGGTGCAGATGGCAGGCGCCACGCCGGACTGCGTCGAAGGCGCCGCCGTCGAACTCGTGCGTGCGGGCAGCAAGGTCGCCGGCACCACCACCAACGCCTTCGGCGACTTCCGACTCGACGGCCTGCGGGCGGGCAGCGGACACCATGAGCTGCGCATCGTCCACCCCGCCCATGGGGGCGCGCGCTTCAACGTCGATCTCGCCGCATCGAGCGTCGTGCTCGGTGACCTGCCACTCGGGGCGTCGTCATGACCAGGCGCAGCACCTGCACCCCACCACTCACCATGGCCCACATCCTCAACTCCACCCTACCCATGCTGCGCAACCTGCTTCCCTGTCTCCTGGCGTTGGCCAGCGCATTCGCCCAGGCCCAAGGCGGCTACCCATCGAAGACGATCACGCTGCTGGTGACCTACCCGGCCGGCGGCCAGGCCGACGCGATCGCACGTGTGTTGGCACCAGCGCTTCAGAAAGAGCTGGGGCAGACGGTCATCGTCGACAACGTCGGCGGGGTCGGCGGCTCGCTGGGGGCGCTACGCGTGCTGGCGGCGCCGACCGACGGCCACACGCTGCTGCTGGGCACGCCGATCGAGCTGGTCCAGACGCCGATGGCCGTGGCCAGTGCGCGCTACAAGGCTGAGGACTTCCGCATGGTGGGGCCGATCGGCAGCACCTACATGATGATGGCCGTGCGCCCCGACTTGCCCGCCGCCACGGTGGCGCAGGTGGTTGCGCTGGCAAAGAAGTCGACCGCCAAGGAACTGAGTTTTGCCAGCGTGGGCCGGGGCTCGGCTTACCACCTGGTGGCCGAACGCTTTGCGCAGGACGCAGGGGTCAAGCTGCTGCACGTGCCGTACAAGGGCGCGCAGCAGGTGATCACGGACCTGGTGGGCGGCCAGATCGACATGGCCTTTCTGCCCATGGCTGGCCCCGTCCCTGGCATGCTGCAAGCGGGCAAGCTCAAGCCGATCGGGTACGCGGCCCCGGTGCGCCACGCCAAGTTCCCCCAGACGCCGACGATGGACGAGAGCAAGCTCGTTCAGGACTTCAACTTCGACCTCTGGGCCGCGCTGATGGTGGCCAAAAGCGTGCCCGAGCCCGTGCTGGCCAAGCTGTCCGGCGCGCTGAACCAGGTGTTCAAACAACCCCAGTTCTGCCAGAGCATTGCGGCCATGGGCGCGCAGTGCGCCGATGCCACAGATCTTTCCAAGGCCTCCGTCTTCTTCGCCTTGGAGATAGCGCGCTACCAGCGGATCGGCAAATCGATCAACCTGCAGCCCGAGTAGCACCCGCCCCCCACGCAGAGAGCGAGATCGTGCATGCATCTGCACGCGCGGGCCCCAGCCGCACGGCCCAGCGCCTTGCATCTGCATCGCTGGCGGCTTGCTCGGCGTCAACAAGGCACTGGCAGCAGGCGCCGAAGCGCCGGTGCTGCTCATCACGTCGCAGACCGAGCCCATCCTGACGCCGATCACGATGCTCAGCGCCCGCTACAAGCCGGAGGATCTGCGCTGCGTGGCGCTGACGGGCATCGCGCCGTACGTGGGGAACGCGACCACCTTGCGACCCGTGTGGCTGCGCACATGGACAGGGGCGGGCCGCATGGCCAGGGCGGCGCCGCGCGATCACGCCTGATCCAGGAGTGGGGACGCCGGGCTTGCGGGGCCCGGAGCTGCGGGAAACTGCGTCCCCTGCGCGATGCGCGACTGGATCTCTTCTCTGGCCCGCTCGAGCAGCGATCTCAGTCGGCGCTCGCCGACCTGCTCGACAAGGTCCGACTGACCGACGAGGGCGAGCGCGGCGGCGATGTCGCCATCGGCATCGAAGATCGGCACTGCCGCTGCCGAGACTCCGGCCTCCAGTTCGCCACGCGACCAATAGAGGCCCTCCCTGCGGATCTCGGTGAGTCGCGCCCGAAACCTGGTCCAGTCGACTCCCAGGCCGGCAGCCACCGCCTCGGCCGGGTGCGCTTGGAAGATCCTGACCACACGGGGCCGCGGCAGGTGGGACAGGATGACCTTCGGCGCCGCACCCAGGAACAGCGGACGTGGCCGGCCGCGGCCGTAGCCGAGCCGCAACGTCGGGTCGATGCTGGCGCGGTAGATGTCGACCAGCTTGTCGCCGAAGATCGTTGACAGCACGGCATCGAGCCGTGCCTTCCTGGCCAGCTCGTCCATCACCGGCACGGCGGCCAACAGCACCGGATCGCTGCGCCGCAGCTGGTAGTCCAGCTCGATGATGCGCGGCCCCAGCGAGTAGCGCCCTGCCGACACCTTGCGCAGGAAGCCGGCTTCGACCAGGTCCTTGACGTAGCGGTAGCCCGTGGCCCGGGTGTAGCCGAGCGTCTCGTTGATGTCGTCGGTGTGCCAGACCGGGTGCGCCTCGCCGAACAGGTTGAGGATGGCGAAAACCCGTGCCGGGCTGGTCATGGTCGTTGTTCTTCCGTGGCTTGAGGGACTCGTTCGATGGCGTGGCCGATGGCCATTGTCCCTGCTCGGCCCGCCAGAGGGCTGGCGGACCGGGACGCAGTGGCCTCTATAAATCCCAAATAGTGCGATATAGGGAAAGTACCAGGGTTGAGCTGCCTGCAGGAAGTTGGTACGATAATCTCATTATTTAAGATTTAACTTCAAAGTGAGGCAGCAATGAAATTGGTCAGTTTCGAACGGCAGGGCAAGGCGGGGTTCGGGCTTGTCGTGGGTGACGGGGTGGTCGACCTGGGTGCGGCATTGGGCGGGCGCTTCGCCGACCTGAAGGCACTGGTGGCCGGCGATGCATTCGGTGAGGCGCGCAAGCTGGAGGGCAGGTCGCCGGACTTTGCGCTCGCCGATGTCGTCTTGCTCCCGGTGATTCCCAATCCGGGCAAGATCTGGTGCGCCGGGCTCAACTACGCCGACCACGTGCAAGAGACCGGCCGGCAGGTCACCGAACAGCCGATGTTCTTCCTGCGCGTGGCCGACTCGCAGGTCGGGCACGGCAGCGCGATTCCACGCCCGCCCGAATCGGTCAAGCTCGACTACGAAGGCGAAATCGCGGTCGTCATCGGCAAGCGCGGGCGGCGCATCGCCGAGGCCGACGCGTGGAGCCACATCGCCGGCTACGCCTGCTACAACGACGGTTCGGTGCGCGACTGGCAGATGCACACCCAGCAATGGTGCCCAGGCAAGAACTTCTGGCGCACCGGCGCATTCGGGCCGTGGCTGGTCACCGCAGACGAGATCGCCCCAGGCGCGCTGATGACGCTGGTGACGCGGCTGAACGGCGTCGAGGTCCAGCGCGCGACCACCGCGCAGCTGATCCACAGCATCCCGCGCCTGATCGCCTACGCCTCGACGGTCGCCCCGCTCGAACCGGGTGACGTCTTCGTCACCGGGACCCCCGGCGGCATTGGTGCCAAGCGCAACCCGCCGCTGTGGATGAAGGCCGGCGACGTGGTCGAGGTCGAGGTCGACCGGATCGGGGTGCTGCGCAACCCGATCGTCGACGAGGCCTGAAGCGTCCGGTCCCAGCCGATCCGAGGAGCCACTCATGTCTTTGACATCGAACCCGCCGCTGAATGACCTGTACGACGTGGTCGTGGTCGGCCTGGGTCCGGCCGGCGCGACGCTTGCCAACCTGCTGGCACTGCGCGGCTTGTCGGTGCTGGCGCTCGACCGCGAGGCCGACATCTATCGCCTGCCCCGTGCGATCCACTTCGATGGCGAATGCATGCGCGTCTTCCAGACCGTCGGCATCGCCGATCGGCTCTTGCCCGGTCTGGTCGTGGCGCCAGGCATGAAGTTTGTCGCTGCCGACGGCGAACTGCTGCTCGACTGGACCCGGCCCACCGGTATCGGGCCGCAAGGTTGGCAGGCCAGCTACCGATTCCATCAACCGACACTCGAGGAGCAGCTGCGCGCGCAGCTCGCCGGCCACCCGGTCGTGGACATCCGGCTGCGCCATGAGGTGTTCTCGATCGAGCCCGGCGCAAACTCGGTCACGCTGCGGCTCGAAGACACGCGCAGCGGGCGGCTGCTGCGCACCGCGGCGCGCTATGTCGTCGGCTGCGACGGCGCACGGTCGACGGTTCGCCGCTTCATGGGCACCGAACTCGAGGACCTGAAGTCGCACGAACGCTGGCTGGTCGTCGACCTGATCCTGCGTCGTGAGCGGCCCGACCTGGGCGACCACAGCATCCAGTACTGCGACCCGGCCCGCCCGGCGACCTATGTGCGCGGGCCGGGCCAACGCCGGCGCTGGGAACTGATGCTGCTGCCTGGCGAAGACGCGGCGGCAATGTGCCAGCCCGAAGCGGTCTGGCGCCTGTTGTCGCGCTGGATCACCCCCGACGATGCGGTGCTCGAGCGGCCCGCAGCCTACACCTTCCACTCGGTGGTCGCGCGCGGCTGGCGCAGCGACCGCCTGCTGATCGCCGGCGACGCCGCGCACCAGACGCCGCCGTTCATGGGCCAGGGCATGTGCGCCGCGATCCGCGACGTTGCCAACCTCGGTTGGAAACTCGCCGACGTGATCACCGGCAGGGCTGCGGACGAATTGCTCGACACCTACGAATCCGAGCGCTCGCCGCACGTGCGTGAGTTCATCGAGACAGCCGTCCGCCTCGGCGGCGTGATCCAGACCACCGACCCGCAAGCGGCGCGCCGCCGCGACGACGAGATGCGCGCGTCTCGGCAGGTCTTCACCACGCCGTCGCCACGGCTCGGGCCCGGGGCCTACGACGGCTGCGAGGCCGCGGGCCACATCGGCGAGCAGCCGCTGCTGGCCGACGGCGCGCGCCTTGACGACCGGGTCGGCTACCACTTCACGCTGCTGGTCGACCCGGCCTGGCAGGTCGAAGCCGGTAGCGACCGTGTTGTCGTCGTGCGCGCCGACTCTGCCGCGGCCCGGGGCTGGCTCGATCGCCTGGGGGCGCGCGCCGTGCTGCTGCGCCCCGACCGCTACGTGGCCGGTGTGGTGAGCGACCGTGCCGATCTCGCGCGCCTGATGCGCCTGGCCACTGGCGCATCTTCGCCAAGCCGGGGCGCTGCCTGAGCGCAGGCGCACCGCCTGCCCACGCTGACCCACCGAAGGACCCCACCATGCTCAAGATCGCCCTCGCATCGCTCGGCCTGCTGGCCGCCCTCGCCCCGCTGGCCGCGCACGCGCAGCCGTACCCAACACGACCGATCTCCATCGTCGTGCCGTTCCCGCCAGGAGGAGCGGCGGATGCGTCCACCCGCATCGTGGCGCAGAAGCTCGGTGAAGCATTGAAGCAGACAGTCATCGTCGACAACCGGCCCGGCGCCGCCGGCCAGATCGGCGCCAGCTTCGTCAAGCAGGCGCCGGCTGACGGCCACACGCTGTACCTGGCCAACATCGGCTCGCACGCGACCAACAAGGCGCTGTACGCCAAGCTGTCGTACGACCCGGACAAGGACTTCGTGCCCATCGTCGGTGTGGTCAAGATCCCGCAGCTGCTGGTCGTGCCCGCGACCAGCCCGGTCCGCAGCGTCCAAGAGCTGATCGCTGCGGCCAAGGCCAAGCCCGGCGCGATCAGCTATGCGTCGCAGTCGGTCGGTGCCGGCGGGCACATCGCGGCCGAAATGCTGCGCGCGAAGAACGGACTGCAGCTGAACCACATTGCGTACAAGGGCTCGGCACCGGCGCTGCTGGATCTCGTGGCCGGACGGGTGGAATTCATGTTCGACGCGATGCCATCGTCCCTGCCCTTCGTCAAGGACAAGCGCCTGCGGGCGCTGGCGATCGACGCGCCGAAGCGTTCGCCGCTGTTGCCGGACGTGCCGACGCTGGTCGAACTGGGCTTCGTGGGCTACGAAGCGAGCCCCTGGTTCGGGCTGGCGGCACCGGCCGGCACGCCCCAGCCTGTCGTCGACAAGCTGCAGGCCGACGTCAATGCCGTGCTGCGCCAGCCCGAGGTCGTGGCGCGCCTGGGCGACAGCGGCGCCGAGCCGATCGGCGGCACGTCGAAGGACTTTGCCGAGCTGATGAAGTCCGACAGCGACCGGCTCGGCCAGGTCATCAAGGAAGCCGGGATCCGCCTGGATTGACACGGCCGCGAACCCGCGAACCGAAGCCCCACCCATCACCACCGGCCCGCGATCTGCGGGCGCGAGGAGCCTCCCATGACCCGACCCGGTCTCGAATTCAGCCACGTCGGCCTCTACGTCAGCGACATCGCGGCGATGGAGCGGTTCTACACCCGCGTTCTGGAGTTCACGGTCACCGACCGCGGCCAGTTGCCGGGCGCGCAAGGGCCGATGGATCTCGTGTTTTTAAGCCGCGACCCCGACGAGCACCACCAGATCGTGCTGATCACCGGCCGCCCGCAGCAGCTCGAGTTCAACGTCATCAACCAGCTATCGCTGAAGGCCGACAGCCTGGCCACGCTGAAGGAGATGCACCGCCGCGTGCAGGCCGAGGGCATGCGCGACATCACGCCGGTGACCCACGGCAACGCGTTGTCGATCTACGTGCGCGACCCGGAGGGCAACCGGCTGGAGCTGTACATCGACCTGCCGTGGTATGTGTCGCAACCGTTGCGTATCGCGGTCGACCTGAGCCCGGCCGACGAGGTCATCATGGCCGCCGCCGAGGCCCATGCGCGCTCGCTGCCGGGCTTCAAGCCGCGGTCCGAATGGCGAGCCGAGATGGCACGCCGCATGGGTCTGGCCTGAGGGTATGGCGATGGGCGACATCCGTGACGGCTGGTTCTGGCGCATGCAGCGCGGCGAAGCGCCGCCCCCGCCCGTGGCCGCGCTGCTGGGCCAGCGCATCGTCGGCGTCGATCTCGATGCGGGCCGGCTCGATGCCGAGTTCACGGCCGCGCCCGAGTTCGCGAACCCGGCCGGCCACGCGCAAGGGGGCATGCTGGCCGCGATGCTGGATGCGCTCACCGCCACCATCGTCGACGCCACGCTCGCGCCGGGCGAACGGGTGGCGTCGCTCAACCTGAACGTTTCGTTTCTGCGGCCGGCCCGGCTCGGCGCGTTGAGCGGCACCGCGACCCTCGTGCGGCGCGGCCGCAGTGTCGCCCACGCCGCCGCCGAACTGCAGCAGGACGGAAAGCCCGTGGCCACTGCCACAGCAGTCTGCTCGATCGTCGCGGCAGCCGCGGCGTGACGGAGCGTTGAATCCAACCCCTGGAAACAGGCACCGATTCGCTGCACTGTGTTCCACCGCCTTGCATTGGCTGCGGGCTGCGCATGCCGGGCACACCACTCGGAACGGCCGCCTCCATCGCGCCACGGTCCTACGCGCGCTTGCGCGCCTGCGTGCTAGGGTGATTCACGCTGTCGCCGATGGCCCCTTCACAAGGTGATCCCATGCCCACCGACAGAGCCTGCACCAGCCTCGCAGAATTCATCACCCAGAACCTCGAACCCATCCTGCAGGACTGGGAAGATTTCGCCCGCTCCCTCGTGCCGCTGGCAGGTCTCGACCGGGTCACATTGCGCGACCATGCGGAGGCCATGCTCGTGGCCGTGGTGCAGAACATGACAGCACCGCAGACCGAATCGGACCGCAGCGAAAAGGCCAAAGGGAACGAGCAATCCGATTCGCTGACGGACGCGGCCGAGAGCCATGCCATCGCGCGGTTGGAAGACAACTTCACCCTCAACCAGGTGACGGCGGAGTTCCGTGCGATCCGGGCGAGCGTGCTGCGGCATTGGTCGCGCACCCTGCCGAGCACCAGCGCCGATGTCGAGGACGTCATGCGTTTCAACGAGGCCATCGACCAGGCGGTCATGGCGTCGATTGCGCGCTACTCCACCAAGATCGACGAGTCGCGCGCGGTGATTCTGGGCGTGCTGGCCCACGACCTGCGCAACCCGCTGAGCGCCATCTCCGTCGGCATGCAGTACATCCTGCGAACCGACTCTGCCGACGCCGCCACGATGAAGGCAGCCGTTCGCGCCCAGCGCAGCGTGCAGCGCATGGATGGGCTGGTGCGCGACCTGCTGGACTTCACGCGCGCCCGCATGGGCCCGGGGCTGCCGGTACGGATGGAAACGGTGGACATGGCGGTCCTCTATCTGCGCACGATCGACGAGGTGGAGGCGGCGCACCCCCACCGGCGCATCCGCTTCGACAGTGCCGGTGCGTTCGTGGGCGAATGGGACCCGGGTCGCCTCTCGCAGATGCTGGTCAACCTGGTGACGAATGCGCTGCACCACGGCACGGCGGATGGTGAAGTGCGCGTGACGCTGGCAGCCACCAAGGCCGAGGTCACGCTGGAGGTCCACAACTTCGGGCCGGCGATTCCTGACTGCACGCGTCAGGACATGTTCATGCCGCTCAACCGCGCCATGCAGGACCGGCGCGGCACGCCGGTCGAATCGTCCGGCCTCGGGCTGGGTCTGTACATCGCGCACCAGATCGCCCTGGCACACCAGGGCACGCTGAACGTGACCTCGACCGAGGCCGAAGGCACGACGTTCACCGTGCGGCTGCCCCGCCACCCCAAGCCCCGTTGAACGCATGCCGCGCTGCGTGATGCAGTGCGGCGGCCGGCCCCGGGGCCGGCGCAACCCCCTGCTGTGGGACAGGAAACGAGCGTTGTCTGCGCGTTGTCTTACGCCCAGGTGCCGGCTGCCGCATGACGATGCGAGACCAGGCCCGGCGCTGCCAGACGAAAGACTCCCATGAACGATGACAAGCAGACCCCAGTTGCCGATGCAGCGGCAGTCGAACCGTCGAGGCGGCGCTTCCTGGGCACCGCCGGCATGACCACCGCCGGCGCGGCCATGGCACCGCTGCTGATGGGCGCCGCCGCGCAGAACGCTCCCAACGCCCCCAGCGCTGCGGCCGTGAAGCCCGTGGACAAGGCGGCGGATCTGGCGACGGAGACCTCGGTCGACACTGGCCAGCTCCTCACGAGCAACCACGGCCTGAAGATCTCCGACAACCAGAACTCCCTGCGCGCCGGCCGACGCGGGCCGACCTTGCTGGAAGACCAGTTGCTGCGCGAGAAGATCACGGCGTTCGACCACGAGCGCATCCCCGAGCGGGTGGTGCATGCGCGTGGCGCGGCGGCCCATGGGGTCTTCCGCGCCTACGCCTCGCAAGCCAGTCTCACCAAGGCTCAGTTTCTGAACGACACCAGCCTCACGACGCCGGTGTTCGTACGCTTCTCCACCGTCGCGGGATCGCGCGGGTCGGCCGACACGGCGCGTGATGTGCGCGGCTTCGCCACCAAGTTCTACACGCAGGAAGGCAACTACGACCTGGTGGGCAACAACATCCCGGTGTTCTTCATCCAGGACGCGATCAAGTTCCCGGACCTCGTGCACGCGGCCAAGCCGGAGGCGGACCGCGAGATCCCGCAAGCCTCGACCGCGCACGACACCTTCTGGGACTTCATCTCGCTGATGCCCGAGTCCACGCACATGATCATGTGGATCATGTCGGATCGGGCCATCCCGCGCTCCTACCGGATGATGGAAGGCTTCGGCGTGCACAGCTTCCGGATGATCAATGCGCAGGGCGTCAGCCGCTTCGTGAAGTTCCATTGGAAGCCTCTTTCAGGCGTGCACGGCCTGGCGTGGGACGAGGCGCAGAAGCTGGCGGGCAAGGACCCGGACTTTCACCGCCGCGACCTGGCCGACGCCATCGACGCCGGCAACTACCCGGAGTGGGAACTGGGCGTGCAGGTGGTCGAAGAAGCAGACGCGACGCGCTTCGGCTTCGACCTGCTGGATGCGACCAAGCTGCTCCCGGAAGAGCTGGTGCCGGTGCGTCCCATCGGCAAGATGCAGCTCAACCGCAACACGGACAACTACTTCGCCGAGACGGAGCAGGTCGCCTTTCACACCGGCAACCTGGTGCCGGGGATCGATGTGTCCGACGACCCGCTGCTGCAGGGCCGGATGTTCTCGTATCTGGACACGCAGCTCACGCGGCTGGGTGGCCCCAACTTCCACGAGATTCCGATCAACCGGTCGGTGTGCCCGATGCACAACATGAACCGCGATGGCTTCCATCGGCAGACGATCGCCAAGGGGCGCATCAACTACGAGCCGAGTTCGATCGATGCGCCGCCGATCCGCGAGGTACCGGCCGCGCAAGGCGGGTTCGCCAGCTTTCCCCAGCCTGTGAACGGGCCCAAGGTGCGCCACCGTTCCGAGACCTTCGCAGACCACTACTCGCAGGCCACGCTGTTCTGGCAAAGCCAGACGCCGGTGGAGCAGCAACACATCGTGGAGGCGCTGCAGTTCGAGCTGGCCAAGGTCGCCGTACAGGCGGTGCGCGTGCGCATGCTTTCCAACCTGGTCAACGTGGACCGCAGCCTGGCAGACCGCGTGGCGCAGGTGCTGGGCATCCCGGTGCCGCCGGCCAGTGTGCGCGTCGGCGACAAGCGCTATGCGCCCTCGCCCAAGCTGAGCATGATCGCGCGCGGCAACCCCAAGAGCGTCGTCAGCCGCCAGGTGGCGTTTCTGGCGGCCGATGGGGTCGACATCGCCAGCCTGCAGGCCATGAAGGCTGCATTGGTCAAGGCGGGTGCAGCGGTGAAGGTGCTGTCGACACGCCTGGGCACGTTGAACGGCGCCTCGGGCGGCACGGTGCCCGTCGACCATTTGATCGTGACGATGCCTTCGGTGGTGTTCGATGCGGTGGTGGTGCTCGGCGGCCCGGCCAGCGTGGCGCAGCTCAAGGGCAACGGGGACGCCGTGCACTTCGTGCGCGAGGCGTTCAAGCACGCCAAGCCGGTGGCGGCGCTGGCGGAGGGCAGCGACTTTTTGACGGCAGCCGGTGTGCTGCCGGCCGGCGCCAAGCCTGCGGGCGTCTCGACGGGCACGGAGCTGTCTGGCGTCATGGCCAGCTTCATGGACGACCTGGGCGCCCACCGCCGGTGGGACCGCGTGACCAGCAGTGCCATGGCGGCCTGAACCTTTAGAACCCCGGAGACATCGATGACCTCACCCAGCCCAGCCCATACCGACAACCCCAACATCGACGCCCGTCCGGTGGTCGAAAAGGGTGCGACCCGCCCCAGCGCCACGCACGCCGTCGTCGATGGCGAAGTCGCGCCACGGCTTCCCCATGAGCGCGACGAGTCGTCCGACAGCGGCACCGGCGAGCCGACCGAACGCATGCGCCAGGCTGCTCGGGACGTGGAAGCCGGCCATGCCGATGAGCCGCGCGGGCCAGCCACGCAGGAGCATTACAGCGACCTGACGGAAGACGCACAGTTGGAGGCGAAGGGCGACACCAAGCCCGACTGACGCACGATGACCACCGCGCTGGGCCGATCCGCCGCGTTGCTCGGCCTCGCGCTGGGCGGCTTCTTCGACGGGATCCTGTTGCACCAGATCCTGCAGTGGCACCACCTGCTGAGCGATGTGCGCGCGGCGGCGCTGCAAGACCTGCGCATGCAGATCCTGGCGGACGGCATCTTCCATCTCGTGATGTATCTGGTGGCGGCCGTGGCGATGGTGGGGCTGTGGCGCTCACGCCGCGCGCTGCATCACCAGGGCGCTGCGCGCTGGGTGTGCGGCTCGGCGCTGGCCGGGTTCGGGGGCTGGCACATCCTGGATGCCGTGCTCTCGCACTGGCTGACGGGCATCCACCGCGTGCGTGGTGACGCTGCCGACCCGCTGTTCTGGGATCTGCTGTGGTTCGGCGTCTTCGGGCTCTTGCCGCTGGTCGCCGGGCTCTGGCTGCGGCGCGCCTCTGCGCCTGGGCCCGGCGCGGGCGGACCAGACGGCAACACGCCGCCGCAGGGTGTGAAGCCTGCACCCGCGGCGACCGCACGTCGGGCGCTGGGCGCTCTGGTCATCGTGACCTTGGGCGCAGGCACAGTCGCCACGACATGGCCTGCGGGCGACCAGCCGTCGCTGGTGGTGTTCGGCCCAGGAACGAGTGGCGCACAAGCATTCAATGCGGTCGCGAAAGCGGATGCGCGCGTGCTGTGGGCCGACCGCAGCGGTGGCGTGTGGCTGGTCCAGCTGCCCGCACGCGACACCGCCTGGCAGCTGGTGCGCAATGGCGCCTGGCTGGTCGGCGGATCGTGGGCCGGCTGGGGCTGCGCGAACTGGACCCGCTGACCAAGCGGCTCGGGCCAGCGGTCAAGGCGCGGATCCCGCGGTGTGCGGCAAGCCCGCCCTGGATGCGGCTGAACTAGCGCGGCTCCTTGTTGGTTTCAGGGTGCTTGTTGCCGTGCAGATTCAACGGCACGGAATCGTCGTGCTCTGCGGCCTCTGCATCCTCTGCCTTGTCCTGCATGCGCTCTGTAGACGCCGGGCCGTCCACCGGCTCGCCCAGCGCGTTCGTGGTGGTGCCGAAGGCTTTGGCCCCTCCTACGTTGTCGACGCCGCCATCGGTCATCGGGCGCGTGCCACTGCCGGTCGGGTTGCTGGAACTCATCGCGATCTCCTTGAAACTTGCAAGCGGTATTGCCTACGCCCTGAGCTTGACGCCGCGGCGCGAAGCCCAGGTAGGACGCCGCCGCCCCAAGGGGTGCGCCGACGGGCTGCAGTCCATGGCCCCCGCGCCAGTGCCCGCGCGGGCTGGCGCTGCCGTAGCAGCTCAGCGATACTCATTCGGAGGGCCGTATCGCGGCGCAGGGGGGACCGAACATGCTTGTCCTGGAGCCTGCCCTGTACCTTGTGACAGGGTTCTGTGCATTCGGTGCGTTGGGCCATGTGGCCGACTACAACCTGCCGCGAATGCGCGGGCCCCAGGTGCTGCTGGCCCTCTTGTGCGTGTTCGTCGTCGCTGGCAATTTCGCTGCACTGCGCGTGCTGTCGGCCACCGGGCTGGATGTGTTCCTGCCGGCGTCGCGCTTCAATCTGGCGATGGTCGGCGCGGTCTATCTGTGCGTGCTGTGGTTCATCGCGCTGTACACCGGCGTGCGGCCGCGTTGGGTGGTCCTTCCGATCAGTGCGGCACTGCTGGTGGTCTGGGCTCTGAACTGGTTCGCGCCGCACACGCTGCAGTTCAGCGCGCCGCCCACGCTGCAGCAGGTCGCGTTGCCCTGGGGCGAGCACTGGACGCGCGCCGCCGGCCCGTCGCATCCCGGCGCGCTGGCGTTCACGCTGACCTTGCTCGCGTTGATCGGCTACGGCGTTCATGCGCTGCGGACGATGGAGCGGCGCCCCGGTGCCGGCTGGGTGGCGCTGGGGCTGGGGATGTTCGCGCTCAGCACCGCACTGGCCATGCTGTCCCGCTTCGGTGTCGTCAACATCCCGCCGCCCGGTGCCTTCGTGCTGCCGCTGATGCTGGTGGCCTTCAGCCTGGCACTGCAGACCGAGGCGCGGGCCCTGCTGGCACTCAACCAAATGCTGATCGACCAGCTGCCGGCCAACATTTACGTGCGCGACCTCGCCGGACGCTTTGTGTTCGTCAACCGCGCCTACGCCCGCGCCAACGGCGTCGAGGTCGCGCAGGTGCAGGGCCGCTCGCCCGAAGTGCTCTGGCCCGGCGGCCATGGCGCCGGCCTGCTGGCGCGCGACCGAGAAGTGCAGCAGGCGATGCGGCTGGTGGAGATCGAGGAGGAGCGCCAGATCGAGGGGCGTCGGTGCAACTTCCTGACACAGCGCTTTCCGATCCGCCTGCCCAATGGCGCCATGGCCGGTGTCGCCGGCATTTCAGCCGACATCACGGAGCGCAAGGCCATGGAACTGGCGCTGCGCGAACTGTCGGCCGACCTGGAGCGGCAGGTAGACGAGCGCACGCGCGATCTGCGCGAGCAGGCGCAGGACCTGCGCGTGGCCAAGGAGCGTGCCGAAGAGGCCGCGGCCAGCAAGGGCCGCTTTCTGGCCAACATGAGCCACGAGATCCGCACGCCGATCAACGCCATCATGGGCATGGGCCACCTGGCGCTGATGGGCGCGGTGGATGCGCGCCAGCGCGATCAACTGCACAAGATCCAGCGCGCGGCGCAGCACCTGCTGGGCATCCTGAACGACATCCTGGACTTCTCCAAGATCGACGCCGGCAAGTTGGACATCGAGACCATCGACTTCGAACTCGAACAGGTGCTGCAGAACCTGTCCAGCGTGGTGGCCGGCAAGGCAGCCGCCAAGGGCCTGGACTTCATCGTCACCGTGGAGCCGGACGTGCCCATGCAGCTGCGCGGCGACCCGCTGCGCCTGGGCCAGGTGCTGATCAACTACGCCACCAACGCGATCAAGTTCACCGAGCAGGGGCGGGTGCGGGTGCGCGTGTGCGTGGCAGCCCGAGGTGCCGATGACGTGCTGCTGCGCTGCGAGGTGCACGACAGCGGCATCGGCCTCACGCGCGAGCAGATCGGCCAGCTGTTCCAGAGCTTCTCGCAGGCCGATGGCTCGACCACGCGCCGCTTCGGTGGCACCGGCCTGGGCCTGGCCATCAGCAAGAGCCTGGCGGGGCTGATGGGCGGTGAGGTCGGCGTGGAAAGCACGCCGGGCCTGGGCTCGCAGTTCTGGTGCACGGTGCGGCTGCGCATCGGCACGGCGGCGCTGGCGGCCAGCGGCCCTGACCATAACGACCCGGCGGCCTACACGGCGCTGCGCGGCCTGCATGTGCTGCTGGCCGAGGACAACGACCTGAATCAGGAGATCGCCTGCGAGTTCTTGCGCGAGGTGGGCATGACGGCGGATGTGGCCGCGAACGGCCGCGAGGCGGTGGCACTGGCCACGCCCGCGCGCCACGCACTGGTGCTGATGGACATGCAGATGCCGGAGATGGACGGCGTGCAGGCCACACGTGAGATACGCCGCCGGCACGCGCCCGCGCAGCTGCCCGTGATCGCTATGACAGCCAATGCCATGGCCGTCGACCGCGCGCGCTGCATGGACGCCGGGATGGACGACTTCCTGACCAAGCCGATCGAACCGGGCGACCTGTGGCGCTGCCTGCATCGCTGGCTGGCCGACCGCCCGCCGGCCGGCGCTGCGACGGCGGACCTGGCCCCCGCAAGGATGGCCAACGCCGTCGCCCGCGCACCAGAGCCGTTGGGCGCGGCACTGACACCGGCGGGCGCTGCGACGCCCGCGCCCGCGCCTCAGCAGGTTTGAACATCCAGCGCACCGGGGCTGCGCCGAGACGCTGGAGTGACGGGGAGCCGTGACGCGAAGGTCAGCGGATCAGCGCTGGTTCGGGCCTGCCAACAGGTGCGCATCGCAGCCGACACCGGCGGCAATCCAGCGCCGGGCCAGCGGCGCCAACCAACGCGCGCCCAGCACCTGGGCCGGATCGCTCAGCGCACCGCACAGGTAGCGGCCCTGCGCCTCGTCCCAGCGCAGCGCGCTACAGGGGCCGTGACGGCGGCGCGACAACAGCATGCCCAGCGGACAGGGCTCGCTCAAGCAGCACAACCCGCAGCCGTTGCAGGGCGCGCCGAACTCGGGCTTGGCCGGCGCGTGCGGGTGCACGTGCACGACCTGCCAGTCGGGGTTGGGGGGTGCGGGCATGGCGCGATGATGCCGTGTCAACAGCACCATGCGCCGCCGCGGGTCACTGGGGCTTGGCCAGGCCCAGCTTTTCGATGATCACCTTCTCGCGTGCCATCGTGTCCTGCGCGAACTTGGTGTACTCGGCGGTGCTCTTGTAGTCGGGCAGCATGTCGTACTTGTCCAGCGCGCTCACGTAGCTGGGCTCTTCCATGGCCTGCTTGAAGGCGTCGTGCAGCTTCTTCACGACTTCGGGCGGCGTGCCCTTGGGCGCGCCGATGCCGAACGGGGAGTTCTGCACGATGTCGATGCCCAGCTCCTTCAGCGTGGGCGCATCGGGGAACTTGCTCAGCCGCTTGGCGCCCCAGGTGTTGAGCACGCGCAGCTTGCCGGCCTCGACCTGCGGCGCGAAGCCGGTGGAATCGGCCGCCGCCATCAGCTGGCCGCTGATCGTGGCCAGCATCAGGTCGGCGCTGCCCTTGTAAGGCACGTGCTGCAGCTCGATGCCAGCCAGCTGCGCGATGCGCTCGGTCGTCAGATGCGGGCTGGTCAGCGTGCCGGTGGAGCCGTAGGTGAGCCTGCCGGGGTTGGCCTTGGCGTAGGCGACGAAGTCCTGCCAGTTTTTGAACGGGCTGTCGGCCGGCACCACGATGCCAAAGGCGTAGCCGGTGACGTTGATCACGTAGCTGATGTCCTTGATCGGGTCCCAGCCCACCTTGGTGGTGTAGGCCAGGCGGAACACGCCCAGCGGGATCTGCGCGACGGTGTAGCCATCGGGCTGCGCGATCTGCAGCGCCTGCGCCGGCAGCGTGCCGCCGGCACCGGGCTTGTTCTCGACGATGACGGTCTGGCCCAGGATCTTGGACGCATTGGTCGCCAGCTGGCGCATGGTGATGTCGGTCGGCCCGCCAGCGGGGAAGGCGATCACCAGCTTGATGGGTTTGGTGGGAAAGCTGTTCTGGGCCAGGGCGGGCAGCGGGGCGACGGCGGCCAGCGCCAGCAACAGGGCGGTACGGCGGGAAGCAGGGGCGAACGGCATAAAAAATCTCCAGTGCGTTGCAAACAGCCGGGCATTGGGCCGGCGGACCAGGTGAGGGGCAATCCGTGAATGTCCCATAAGGGACAACATGACCACAATAGGCGGCGGCCCCCTCATCGCGCCAGCACGGGCCCCAGCGCCACGCCGGTGTGCGTGCCCAGGCGCACGAGCTCTTCCGGCGAAGCAGCAGCCACCACCAGCCCGCCAGCGTTGCCGCCTTCGGGGCCCAGGTCGACGATCCAGTCCGCCTCGGCGATCAGGTCCAGGTCGTGCTCGATCACGATCACGCTGTGGCCGCCGTTCACCAGGCGGTGCAGCACATGGATCAGCTTCTCCACGTCGGCCATGTGCAGGCCCACGGTGGGCTCGTCCAGCACATACAGCGTGTGCGGCGGCTTCTGGCCGCGGCGGGTGATGTCGTCGCGCACCTTGCTGAGCTCGGTCACCAGCTTGATGCGCTGCGCCTCGCCACCGCTGAGCGTGGGCGACGGCTGGCCCAGCGTCAGGTAGCCCAGGCCCACGTCCTTCAACAGCTGCAGCGGGTGCGCGATGTTCGGCATGGCGGCGAAGAAATCGACGGCTTCGTCGACCTCCATCTGCAGCACCTCGCCGATGCTCTTGCCGCGCCAGCTGACGGCCAGCGTCTCGGGGTTGAAGCGCGCGCCGTGGCAGACCTCGCACGGCACCTTGACGTCCGGCAGAAAGCTCATCGCGATGGTGCGGATGCCGGCGCCATCGCAGCCCGGGCAGCGGCCCTCGCCGGTGTTGAAGCTGAACCGCGCCGGGCCGTAACCGCGTGCGCGTGCCTCCAGTGTGTCGGCGAACAGCTTGCGGATGGTGTCCCAGAAGCCGATGTAGGTGGCCGGGCAGCTGCGGGGCGTCTTGCCGATGGGGGTCTGGTCGACCTCCAGCACGCGGTCGATGGTTTCGTAGCCGCCCACCGATGCGCAGCCGGACCAGGCCGGGCGCTTGCCCGCCACATCGGCATCTCGCCCGGCCTTGGTCGTGCGCTGCAGCACGATGGCCTGCACGTTGTCCAGCAACACGTCGCGCGCCAGCGTGGACTTGCCCGAGCCGCTGACGCCGGTGACCACGACCAGGCGCTGCAGCGGCACGTCGACATCGACGTTGCGCAGGTTGTGCAGACGCGCACCGCGCACGGCGAGCCAGCGCATGGGCTCCTCGCCCTCCGCGCCAGCGGCGGTGGATGGGGTCGCACCTGCACCCTTGCCCTCCGTCGGCTGCGCAAGCGGGGGCAACACGGCGCGGCGCGGCTCCACCGGGTGGCGCATGGCGTGCAGCAGATAGCGACCGGTGACGGACTCTTCGGCCTGCGTCAGATCGTCGACCGAGCCCTGTGCCACCAAGCGCCCGCCGCGCTTGCCCGCACTGGGGCCGATGTCGATGATGTGGTCGGCGCGGCGGATGGTGTCTTCGTCGTGCTCCACCACCACCAGCGTGTTGCCCTTCTCACCGAGCTTGTGTAGCGCGTCCAGCAGGATCTGGTTGTCACGCGCATGAAGGCCGATGGTCGGCTCGTCCAGCACGTAGCACACGCCCTGCAGGTTGCTGCCCAGCTGCGCGGCCAGACGGATGCGCTGGGCCTCGCCGCCAGACAGCGTAGGCGCGCCCCGGTCCAGCGTCAGATAACCCAGGCCCACTTCTTCGAGGAAGGCGAGGCGGCTGCGAATCTCGGGCACCAGGTCGCGGGCAATCTCGGCGTCGCGGCCGTGCAGGTGCAATGCGTCGAACCATTCGCGGATGTCGGTCACGCTCATGCGCGCGATCTCGGTGATGCCGATGCCGGCGCCGAGAGCGGATTCACCACGCGCGGCCTCGAAGGCCACGGCGCGCGCGACCGGGTTCAGCCGCGTGCCGTCGCAGCGCGGGCAGGCCGCAGTGCCCACGTCTTCGGCCTCTGGTTCGGCGAAGGTCTGCTCGCGGCCCTTCTGGTCGTCGCCCAGCACCGAGTCGTCGAACACCTTGCGCTGCTCCTTGTTCAGCTTGACACCGGTGCCCACGCAGTCGGGGCACCAGCCGTGCTTGCTGTTGTAGGAGAACAGGCGCGGGTCGAGCTCGGCATAGGACGTGGCGCAGATGGGGCAGGCGCGCAGTGTGGAGAACACCTGCACCCGGCCGATGCCGGCGGCGCTGGTGCCCTCAAGCATGGCCTCGCGCAGGCCGTCGAGATGGCTTATCACCATCACCACACCCTTGCCGTGTTCCAACGCCTTGGTGAGTGCGTGGCGCAGCACCGTCTCCGTCTCGGGCCGCACGTCCAGGCTGGCGACGGGCAACTCGATGCTGTGTTCCTTGAACCGGTCGATGCGGGGGAAGCCCGTGGTCGGCAAGAACTCCCCGTCCACCCGCAGATGCGTGTAGCCACGCGGCCGCGCCCAGTCGGCCAACTCGGTGTAGACGCCCTTGCGCGCCGTGACCAACGGCGCCAACAGGCCGATGTGCTGGCCGCGAAAGTGCTGCATCAACTGCGCGACGATGCTGTCCGGCGTCTGCGGCTGCACGGCGGCGCCGTCGTGGATGCAGTGCTGCACGCCCAGCTTCACATACAGCAGCCGCAGGAAGTGCCAGACCTCGGTGGTGGTGCCCACGGTGCTCTTGCGGCCGCCGCGTGACAGGCGCTGCTCGATCGCCACGGTAGGCGGAATGCCATAGACCGCGTCGACCTCGGGCCGCCCTGCCGGCTGCACGATGCTGCGGGCGTAGGCATTCAGCGATTCGAGGTAGCGGCGCTGGCCCTCGTTGAACAGGATGTCGAACGCCAGCGTGGACTTGCCCGAGCCGCTGACGCCGGTGACCACGTTGAACTTGCCACGCGGGATGTCGACCGACAGCGACTTGAGGTTGTGCTCGCGTGCATTGACGATCTGGATCGCGTCGGGCGCGCTGCTGGCCACGCGGTAGCGCGGCACGGCCTCGTGCACGGCCAGCGCGCCGGCCGCCGTCTCGGCCATGGTGCCTTCGTAGTCGCGCAGTGCAGCGCCGGTGTGCGAGGTGGCGTGCGCCCGCAGGTCGTCCGGCGTGCCCGTTGCGACCAGTTGGCCGCCGGCGTCGCCGCCCTCCGGGCCCATGTCGATCAACCAGTCGCTGGCGCGGATCACGTCCAGGTTGTGCTCGATCACGACCAGCGAGTGGCCGGCATCCAGCAGCTTGCGCAGCGCGCGCATCAGCTTGGCGATGTCGTCGAAGTGCAGGCCGGTGGTGGGCTCGTCGAACAGGAACAACGTGCCCTTGCGCGCCAGGCTCTGGCGTGACGATGACGCGCTCTTGGCCGCTTCGGCCAGAAAGCCGGCCAGCTTCAGGCGCTGCGATTCGCCACCCGACAAGGTGGGCACGGGCTGGCCCAGCTTCACGTACTCCAGCCCCACGTCCACGATGGGCTGCAGCGCGCGCACCACCTCGCGGTCGTGCTCGAACACTTGCACGGCTTCGCTGACCGTCAGGGCCAGCACGTCGGCCACGTTCAGCTGCACACGGCGGGCGTCGCTGGCGGCGTGGCGCTCGATGCGCACCTCCAGAATCTCGGGCCGGTAGCGCTTGCCGTCGCAGTCCGGGCAGCGCAGGTAGACGTCGGAGAGGAACTGCATCTCCACGTGCTCGAAGCCCGAGCCGCCGCAGGTCGGGCAGCGCCCGTCGCCGCTGTTGAAGCTGAACTTGGCCGGCGTGTAGCCGCGTTGGCGCGCCAGTGGCGCGACGGCGAACAAGTCGCGGATCGCGTCCCACGCGCCGACGTAGCTGGCGGGGTTGGAGCGCGCCGTCTTGCCGATCGGCGACTGGTCGACGTAGACCACGTCGCCCAGGTGGTCGGCGCCCAGCAGCCGGTCGTGGCGGCCGGGCGCATCGGTGGCGCGGCCGAAGTGGCGCAGCAGCGCGGGGGCCAGCACGTCCTGGATCAGCGTGGACTTGCCCGAGCCGCTGACGCCGGTCACGCAGACCAGGCGCTGCAGCGGGATGTCGACCGACACGTTCTGCAGGTTGTGCTCGCGCGCGCCCTCCAGCACCAGGCGCGGCGTGTTGTCGCCCACCTCGCGGCGCTGCGCCAGGCCGATGCGCTTGCGCCCGCCCAGGTAGTCGCCGGTCAACGTCCGGGCCTGGCGCAGCTCATCCGTGGTGCCATCGAAGACGATGCTGCCGCCGCGCTCGCCCGGGCCTGGCCCCATGTCGATCATGCGGTCGGCCGCGAACATGACGGCCGGGTCGTGCTCGACGACCACCAGCGTGTTGCCCGCGTCGCGCAGCCGGTGCATGGCTTCGATGATGCGGTGCATGTCGCGCGGATGCAGGCCGATGCTCGGCTCGTCCAGCACGAACAAGGTGTTGACCAGCGAGGTGCCCAGCGCCGTCGTCAGATTGATGCGCTGCACCTCGCCGCCGGACAGCGTGCGGCTCTGCCGGTCCAGCGTCAGGTAGCCGATGCCCACGTCGCACAGGTAGCGCAGGCGGGTCGTGATCTCCTCGTACAGCAGCTTGAGTGCCTGGGCGTCGCCGTGGTCGGTGGCGGCGCGGGCATCGCCCGGCTGGGCCTGCGCGATGCGGTCGAAGAAGCGGCGCAGCCGGTCGATCGGCAGCAGCATCAGATCGTGCAACGTGAGGCCCGGCAGGCCCTCCAGCTGTGCGCGCGACCATTGCGTGCCCACCGGCATGAAGCGCTGTTCGCGGGGCAGCACCGCATCGGCGTCGCCCTGGCTGCCCAGGCGCCACAGCAGGCTCTGCATCTTCAAACGGGCGCCGCCGCAGACGTGGCACGGTGTGTAGCTGCGGTACTTGGACAGCAAGACGCGGATGTGCATCTTGTAGGCCTTGCTTTCCAGATACTCGAAGAAGCGCTTGACGCCGAACCAGTGCTGGTTCCACTTGCCGTTCCAGTTCGGCGAGCCGTGGACGACCCAGTGCTTCTGCTCGGGCGTGAGTTGCTTGTAGGGCGTGTCGCGCGGGATGCCTGCCGCCTCGGCGTGGCGCATCAGGTCGTCCTGCGCTTCCTGCCAGGCCGGCGTCTGCATCGGCTTGATGGCGCCAGCGCGCAGCGTCAGCTTGTCGTTCGGGATGACGAGGTCGTAGTCGACCCCGATCACGCGGCCAAACCCCCTGCACGTCTCGCAGGCACCGGCCGGCGAGTTGAACGAGAACATCGAGGGGATGGGGTCGGTGTAGCGCAGGTCGCTGTCGGGGCAGTGCAGGCCGGTGGAGAAGCGCCAGATCTCGGGCTCGCCCTCGCCCTCGCCCTCGGCCTCGGCCGGCAGCACGTAGACGTTGAGCCGGCCAGCGCCACGTTTCAGCGCGGTTTCGATGGCTTCGACCACGCGCACGCGTTCGGCCGTGCCGAGCCGGAAGCGGTCAGCCGTCACATCAAGGAGCTTATGCGGCCCAGCCGGCGTGGCGACTTCGCGCTCGGCCTGCACCCGCGTGAAGCCGCTGGCTGACAGCCACTCGGCCACCTGCTCCGCACTGGTGCCGCCCGGCAACTCGACCGGGAAGGTCAGCACCAGCCGCGGATCGCCGGCCGCCGCGGCGCGCTGCTGCATCTCAGCGTAGATGCTGTCGGGCGAGTCGTGCCGCACAGGCCGCGCCGTCGCGCTGTCGAACAGTTGCCCGGCACGCGCGAACAGCAGCTTCAGGTGGTCGTTCAGCTCGGTCATGGTGCCGACCGTCGAGCGTGAAGACCGCACCGGGTTGGTCTGGTCGATCGCGATGGCCGGGGGGACGCCCTCCACGCGGTCGACGGCCGGTTTGTCCATGCGGTCCAGGAACTGGCGCGCGTAAGCCGAGAAGGTCTCGACATAGCGCCGCTGGCCCTCGGCGTACAGCGTGTCGAACACCAGGCTGGACTTGCCCGAGCCGCTGGGCCCGGTGACGACCGTCAGTTCACCTGTGCGGATGTCCAGGTCGAGGTTCTTGAGATTGTGCTGGCGAGCGCCACGGATGGCGATGGTTCCATGGGGCATGTCGGACGCAGTCGGGAGGCAAACCGGGATTCTAGGAGCGCACCCGCCGTGCCTGCCCGGGGCGTGCGAGAGCACTCGTGCACCGAGGGCTGATTGCGCACCCAATCAAATTTGCAACAAGACGTATGCAAAAAGTCGCAAAGTATTTGATTTCATACACGTACTTGAAGCCGACGTGAATTAGTCCCACGGCCGGGCCAAATCTCACCAGAACAATGCATACAACTCTGATGAGGAACTTACATATGTGTACACGAAACCGCGCCCAGGCTCGCGCACGCAGCGAGCTTCTGCCTCTGCGCGCCACCTGCGCGATTGGGTGGTTCGTCGCCTGCATCGCGCTGGCGGCGATGACCACGCCTGTCATCGGTGGCACGGCGTCCGTCGCGGCCAGCCAAGCCTGGCCCTGCCCGCCGGTGGCAGCGCCCATGGCAGCGCCCAAACGTGTGATGGTCAAGCGCAAGGCCATCGCCAAGCCGGCAGTCGTCCAAACGGATGGCGTCGGACCCCAGAGCGCCGGCGTACGCAAGCCGAAGCGCGCACGTGCCAAGCCGGCGGCGGCACCCACCGCAGCGCGCGCGCCCCTGCAAGACGGCTGTGCTCCTCCCCCGGTTGCGGCGCCCCGGGCGCTGAACACGCTGGTGGGAGGCGCCGCCCCCGCCCCCGCTTACCCGCAGAGTGCACTGCCGCCGTTCACAGTACCGCTGGACGCGATGCCGGCTATCGTCGATGGCGCACCCGACACCGGCGCGCCTGTGCCGCTGCACGCCATGCCGGCGGTCGTCGACGGCGCACCCCACACCGGTGCGCCCGTGTGGGCCCCCGGCACGCCGTTCGCGTGGCTGCCGGCCACGGTCGTCGGGGGCCCGTCGTCCTCGCCCGCGCCGAGCCCTGATGACGGCTGGTCGACCCCGCCGCAGTGGCCTGCCCTGCCCCCGCTGGCGGATCTGCCGGTGGAGACCGACCCCGAGCTTGAGCAATCGGATGTGCCGGATCAACCTGAGCTCCCCGTCGCCGGCCCTAACCTGGAGCCGACCGACCCCACAGCGCCCGGCGTCACCACACCGGGCGAAGTGCCCGAGCCTGCCAGCCTGGCGCTAGTGCTGTCGGGGCTGCTCGCCGCCTGGGCACAAGCCCTGCGCAAACGCCGGCAGGCGCGCAACCGGCACTGAACGCCAGGCACCAAGAAAAAGGGCCCGTCTTCCGGGCCCTTTTTTGCTTTGTGCGGGATTCGCGGTCAGTCGTCCGCGTAGATGTCCACGTCCTTGGTCTCCTTCACGAACAGCGTGCCGATCACCAGCGTGATGGCCGCAATGATGATGGGGTACCACAGGCCGTTGTACATGTTGCCGGTCTGGGCCACGATCGCCAGCGCAGTCGCCGGTAGCAGGCCGCCGAACCAGCCGTTGCCAATGTGGTAGGGCAGGCTCATGGACGTGTAGCGGATGCGCGTCGGGAACATCTCGACCAGCATGGCCGCGATGGGCCCGTACACCATGGTCACCAGAATCACGAGGTACACGAGGAGTGCCACGGTGAGCACGCGGTTCATCTTCGCGGGGTCGGCTTTGGCGGGGTAACCCGCGGCCTTCAACTCGTCGGCCAGCGACTGCTTCAGCGCCCCGTCCTTGGCCTTGAGCTCATCGGCCGCCAAGCCGTTTGCACCGTAACTGGTGATGACCTTCTCGCCGATCTTGATGGTGGCCGGCTGGCCGGCCGGGCCGACCGCGTTCTCATAGCTCACCGAATTGGCCGACAGCACCTGCTTGGCGATGTCGCAGGAGCTGGTGAACCTGGAGGTGCCGGTCGGGTTGAACTGGAACGAGCACTCGTTCGGGTCGGCCGTGACGATCACCTGGTTCTTGGCCTGGGCTGCGGCCAGGTCGGGGTTGACGGCCTTGGTCAGCGCGCTGAACACCGGGAAGTAGGTCAGCACGGCCAGCAGGCAGCCGGCCATGATGATGGGCTTGCGGCCGATCTTGTCCGACAGGATGCCGAAGATCACGAAGAACGGCGTGGCGATGATCAGCGAGATCGCGATCAGGATGTTGGCTGTCGGTCCATCGAGCTTGAGCGCGCCGGTCAGGAAGAACAGCGCGTAGAACTGGCCCGTGTACCAGACCACAGCCTGGCCAGCCGTGAGGCCCACCAGCGCCAGGATCACGATCTTCAGGTTGCGCCATTGGCCAAAGGACTCGGTCAGCGGTGCCTTGGAGATCTTGCCCTCTGCCTTCATCTTGATGAAGGCCGGCGATTCGTTCATGGACAGGCGGATATAGACCGACACGCCCAGCAGCAGGATGGAGACCAGGAACGGAATGCGCCAGCCCCACTCGGCGAACGCGGCCTCGCCGATGGCGGTGCGCACGCCCAGGATCACCAGCAGCGACAGGAACAGGCCCAGCGTCGCCGTGGTCTGGATCCACGAGGTGTAAAAGCCCCGCTTGCCGCGCGGCGCGTGCTCTGCCACATAGGTGGCGGCACCACCGTACTCGCCACCGAGCGCCAGACCCTGCAGCATGCGCAGGATGATCAGGATGATGGGTGCGGCCACGCCAATGCTGGAATAGTTGGGCAGCAGGCCGACGATGAAGGTCGACAGGCCCATCAGCAAGATGGTGACGAGGAACGTGTACTTGCGCCCGATCATGTCGCCGAGCCGGCCGAACACCAGTGCGCCGAAGGGCCGCACGATGAAGCCTGCGGCAAACGCCAGCAGCGAGAAGATGGTGCGTGAGGCCGGGTCCAGCGCCGAGAAGAACTGGTTGCCGATGATGACGGCGAGCGTGCCGTACAGATAAAAGTCATACCACTCGAACACCGTGCCCAGCGACGAGGCAAAGATCACCTTGCGCTCTTCCTTGGACATGGGCCGGGCCGCCGTCGGCGCGGCTCCCGGGTGCATTGTTGCGGCCATCTGTCGTATCTCCTGTTGTGCAAAGCGCCCCGGTGGGGCGCCTGCGCTGATTCTTGGAGGCGGCACTGACCGTGCTCTGACATGAAACCAACTGTGACTTACAACTTCCGTACTAACCCTGAACTTTGGTATCGCGATGTGGGTTGAAGCGGGTAATCCCTGAGCCGCCCCGTTGCTCAAGCGCCCCGCACGCTTGGCGGCACGGCCGTCACGGACTCCCAGTCGCCCTGGGCAAACCATTCATCGCCCAGCAGATAGCTGCGCAGCATCGGCAGCGCGTCCAGGCCCCAGAACAGGCGGCGATCGACCACGAAGGCAGGCACGCCGAACACGCCCTCGGCGATGGCGGCGCCGGTCTGCGCGCGCAGCTCAGCCCGGGGCGCGTCCCCAGTCAGGTCCCGCTGCGGCGCCAGCTGCGCCAGCAGCGCGGCCATGCGCGGGGCGTCGTTCGCATCGGCCCCGCCCTGCCAGACGTGGCGGAACAAGGTCTCGCAGACATGACGGTTCGGCGTCGGCCCCGGCCCGCAGGCGAGCGCCAGTCGCAGCAGATCCAGCGACGAGAAAGGGTGCTGCGCCGGCATCTGAAATGGCACGCCGTGTTGGCGCGCCAGCCACAGCGCGTGGCGGTAGATCCACTCGCGCTTGCCAGGAATCTCGGCGGGGCCCAGTTGCCCATGTTGGCGCAGCAGCGCGCCCAGCAGCACCGGCCGGTAGGTGATGTGGTGGCTGATGCCCACCAGCGTTTGAGGCATCGTCTCGAAGGCGAGATACGCGAAGGGCGAAACGAAATCGAGATAGAAATCGATGTGCTTCATGTCGACGGCACGTGGAGTTGGCGGGCGCGTTCGAGGATAGCGGCCCACACGACGCGGCGCGCACCGTCGTCCAGCTGACTCCAACCAGCGATCTCCGGCAGCGTGCGCAGACAGCCGGCGCACAGACCGTCCGCGCTCATCTGGCAGACCGAGACGCAGGGCGAGCCGACGTCGGCGCCGGCGGCCAGCGCCAGCGACGCGCGTTGCAACAGCGATTCAGCGGGCGTCATGTGCCGGCGGCGGGCGCCTGCACGACGTCGGCCACGGGTGCGCCGGTGAGCGCGACCAGATCCTGCGGGCACAGTTGAAAGACGCCATGCGGATGGCCGGCCGCGGCCCAGATCTCGTCGAAGCGGAACAGCTCGCGGTCGATCAACACCACGGGCGGCGTGGCGTGCGCCAGGGGCGACACCCCGCCGATCGAAAAACCGGTGCGCGCCTTCACGAACTCGGCATCGGCCCGGCCGGTCTTGCCGACCAGGGCGTCGACCTTCTTCTCGTCGACACGGCGGTCGCCCGAGGTGATGACCAGCACCGCCGCGTCATCGCTCTTGCGCCGAAAGATGATGCTCTTGGCGATCTGCCCGACCGCGATGCCCAGCGCATCGGCCGCCTGCTGCGCGGTGCGCGCGGCGTCGTCCAACATGCGCGGCGCGTGCGGGTGGTTCGCCTCGCGCAGGGCCCGCGCCACGCGCTGCACGCCCTCGGGCAACGCGGTCAACTCAGCGCCGCACATCAGCCGCCGCGCTTGGTGCGGATGGCTTTGGACACGCGCGACTGCGGCTCGCGGCCCAGGGCCTGGCTGATGAAGACCCCGGCGTCGATCAGCGCGTCCAGGTCGATGCCGGTGTCGATGCCCATGCCGTGCAGCAGATACACCACGTCTTCGGTGGCCACGTTGCCCGTGGCGCCCTTGGCATAGGGGCAGCCGCCCAGGCCGGCGACGGATGACTGGAAGTTCCACACGCCCACGTCCAGCGCCGCCAGCGTGTTGGACAGCGCCTGCCCGTAGGTGTCGTGGAAGTGGCCCGAGACCGCGTCTATGGCGTAGTGCGCCAGCGTGGCCTCGAGCGCGGCCTGCACCTTGCGCGGCGTGCCCACGCCGATGGTGTCGGCCACGTCGACCCGCTCGACGCCGATGCCCTTCATCAGACGCGCCAGGTAGCCCACTTTCTCAGGTGCGATGTCGCCCTCATACGGGCAGCCCACCGTGCACGACATGGCGCCGCGCACGGCGATGCCTTGCGTGCGCGCAGCCTCGACCACTGGCGCGAAACGCTCGATGCTCTCGGCGATCGAGCAGTTGATGTTCTTCTGGCTAAAGGCCTCGCTGGCCGCGCCGAAGACCACGATTTCGTCCGGCCACTCGGCGCGCGGCGCCGCCAAGGCGGCCTCCAGGCCCTTCAGATTGGGCGTCAGCACCGAATAGCGCACGCCGGCCTTGCGGGCGATGCCGTGCATGACCTGCGCGTTGTCGGCCATCTGCGGCACCCACTTGGGGCTGACGAAACTGGTGACTTCGATCTCCGCGAGGCCAGCTTGCTGCAACTGGTGCACAAGCTGGACCTTGACCTCCGCCGGCACAGGCTGCTTCTCGTTCTGCAGGCCGTCGCGCGGGCCGACGTCGATCAGTTGGACGCGAGAGGGGTACTTCATCGGGATGTCTATGTGGGGTGAAAACGGCGTGCGAAGCGTAGCGCATCGTGCGTCATGGCGTCGGCCAGCGGGGTAACGGATCGCGCCATGGACGCAGGTCGCGCAGGCCAGGACACTGCCCGCTCCCGGGAGACCAGCAGCTGCGCTGGCGCGCATCCAGGGAGCTCAATGCAAGGCGGTGCCGTATGCGATGCCAAAACGTGCAGCCAACGCGGCCAGCCGCTTGTCCAGCGTCCACAGCTTGGCACCGGGCGTGATCAAGGTGGAAGCCAGCAGTGTCACGTCAACCAAACCGCAGCCCAAGCCATAGAGCTTCTCGCGCTCGACAAATGCGAAGACTTCAGTGGGGCTGCTCTGCAACGACTGGCTCAGCCGCCCGAGGGCAGACAGCGTCTTGGCGCGTGGGGCCGGTGGCGTGCCGCACGCCAACTCCAGCACCACCATGGGATGCGACAGCACCTGATCCGCCTCGATCAGCTCGACGAGTCTCGCGTCGCGCGCACGAAAATGCGCCACCCAGAGCGACGTATCGACCAGCACCATCGTCAGGTCGTGGGTTCGGTCCGGCGGCGCGGGATGGGCCGCATTTGCGGCGCCTTGCCCCCCAGTGCCGCCAGACGCTTGCCAGCCTGTACGCGCACAAACGTACGGATCGCCTCGCGAAACAGATCGGCCTTGTCCATGTCCGGGTCGGCCAGTTCGAGCGCCTGCTCGTAGAGATCGTCGTCGATCGTCACCGTGGTCCGCATGGCATCCTCAGCATCCAAAAGGATGCCATGATGCATCAGATGGAACATCCCGACAACGCCATGGGCCAGCCAGCGGCGCCACTTCCGCCACGCCAGCGCGCGGTCGTGCTCCGCCGTGCCCTGCAGCTGCAACCCCACCCCGAAGGCGGGGACTTCCGCGAGTTGTTCCGCTCGGCCCAGGTGGTGCAGCCGCAGGACGGCCGGCCCGAACGCAGTGCGCTGACCTGCATCGACTTCCTGCTGGAGACCGGCCAGTGCTCGGCCTGGCACTGCGTCGCATCGGACGAGGCCTGGCACCTGCTCGAAGGTGGGCCGCTGCGGCTGTGGTTGCTGCCGCCGGACCTCTCGGCGCTGGCGCACGTGGACCTCGCGCCCGTGGACGAGGCGGGCCATTGGCCGCGCCACGTGGTGCCCGCCCACTGGTGGCAGGCGGCCGAGCCGCTGGGGCCGCTCGCCTATGTGGGCGCGACAGTGGGGCCGGGCTTCGTGTTCGAGGATTTCAGCTTCGGGCGCGACGACGCGGGGCTGTGCGAGGCACTGCAGCGGTTGGATGGCAGGCTGGCGCGGCTGCTGTAGCGGCGCTGGCCTGCGACGATGCGCTGGAGCGCAATTCACACACGCACTGCACCTTCGCCGCGCTCCAGGCTGGCAATGAACATCGCCGCGACCCATGACAGCAACGAGGTCGTCAACATGGCGGCCAGGACAACGCTGCGTGCGTTGACCCCCTCGACAAACAAGCTGGCGATGAGCGCGATGCCCCCCGCGCCCGACGCCGTGATGGCGGAAGCCAGCCCCAGCGCAGTGCCGGCCAGTCCCGCGTCCAGCGACAGGACGCGGCTATTGGCGGCGGGCATCGTCAACCCATTGCCCAGGCCCACGCAGATACAGGGGCCAAAAAAAGCCAACGGATGATCGACGCCGCACGCCACCAGTACGTTGCCAACGAGCAGTCCTGCGCAGCTCACAAGCCGTCCTGCCAAGATAAGCTGGACGGGGCGCCGGCGCGCTCCCCAGCGCGCGGCCACGTAGCTTCCGACCACGAATCCCGCTGGGACCAGGCCCATGTAGACACCGACCATCGCCGTGGGCATCCCCGCCGTCTGGGCCGCCACCATCGGCGCCCCGCCGATGAACACGTACAGCGTTCCGATCGTGAAGGCCATGCAGAGTCCGTAAGCCTGGAACCGTGCCGACCGCAGCAGACGGCCGTAGCCGGTGAACTGCTCCACCATGGACCTGGACCGATGGCGATTGGTTTCTGGCCAGAAGCGCCAAGCCAGGCCGAGGCCGGCAGCACCCAGCAGTGCGAACGCGGCGAAGTTGGCACGCCAGCCCAGCCCGTCCGCCAGCATGCCCCCCACCGTGGGGCCGACCATTGGCGCGACGGCCCACGCGGATGAGATCGTGCCGATCCGGCTGACCATCTGGTCGCTCGCGGTGTCGCGGATCGTCGCCAGCGACATCGCGTACCCGGCAATCGCCGTACCCTGGAGCAGCCGGCAGGCCAGGAAGGTCTGGATGTTGGGCGCGAAGAAGCAGCCGACAGAGCCCGCCACGAACATGGCGAGTGCGCCCAGCAGGACGGGCCGCCGACCCACCCTGTCCGACAGCGCCCCCGCCACCAGATGGGTGAGCGCCGTGGCGACCGCGTAGCCCGCCACGGCGATGTTGACCGTCGCGAAATCGGCCCCGAAGTCCCGCACGATGTCTGGCAACGAAGGGGCGAACATGTTCATGGGCAGCACGCCCAGGGCCGACAGGGCGATCAGCAAGGCCAAGGGCGGCGCACGGAGATGGTGAGGCGACACGGCTTAACTCCTCGAACCGCAGTCCCTGGTGGGAGCGCGGCTGACCTGACAACCAGAGCCATCCGCAGGGATGGCCACTCGATGGCTCGTGTCGGGTCAACAGGAGCGGGGCTCGCCTGGCCTTTGGAGCGAAGCGATGGGTCGCGCGCACTGCGCAACGCGATGAGCTTGTGAACTCAGTGGAGCAAACTGTAGCGCAGATGCGCTGATTGCTTGGGCTCCGCAACGGCAGCCTGCACCACGTAGAGCAAGGTCTCGACAGCGCTCCGCGATGAATACACATTCTTGTCAGCGCTGCGGAATCTGTCCTCATACTCCCGCGCGACAGGCTCGAAATGCTCCGTCAGGGCTTCGCTCGGTTTGCCGGAGCGCACTTTTTCGAGGCCGTCTGCCAGCACGGCCTGCAGATGTTGACGGTCTTGCGGGTCTTCGCCCCCCTGCTGCGCCCAAGCCGGAACCAGCCAGATCCAGGCAGCGGCTAGCGCTGCCGCACTTTGATCCTCACAGCGATACCACCTTTCGAAAGGCAACATGTTTACGATGGCTCCTCCATGCAACCAAGCATGCGAACAGGGCCAACGCGACCGAGCAGTCGAACCAACCGACGTGCCCCTCAATACCCCCGCTCCCGCTCCACCACGCCGGCCACCGCTTCCCCGCGCTGCATCGCCCGGATCTTGCCCGCGATCTGCGCGATGGTTTCGCCGCGCAGCGTGCGGGCCGAGCTGTGCGGGGTGATGCTGATCTTGGGGTGTTGCCAGAACGGATGGTCAGCCGGCAGAGGCTCGGTCTGGAACACGTCCAGCATGGCGCCGGCCAGCTTGCCTTTGTCGAGCAGCGGGATCAAATCCTCCTCGACCAGATGCCCGCCGCGCGCGATGTGGATCAGGTAGCCGCCGGGCTTCAGCGCGCCCAGCGTGGTCTTGTTCAGGATGCCGCGCGTCGCGTCGGTCAGTGGCAGCAGGTTGACGAGCACGCGCGTGTTGACGAGGAAGTCACCCAGCCGCGCTTCACCGGCGAAGGTGCGCACGCCCTCGATCTCCTTGCGCGTGCGGCTCCAGCCCAGCACCGGGAAGTCGAACTGCGCAACCGCCTTCGCCACGCGCTCGCCTAGCACACCCAGGCCCATGATGCCAACCGGGAAGTCGGCGCGCTCACGCGGCTTGCGGTAGGCCCAGCGGCCGGCTCGGGCCTCGGCCTCGTACACGTCCAGTTCGCGGAAATGGCGGATCACCGCGTGGCAGACGTACTCGGCCATCTGCACCGACATGCCGGCATCGTCCAGCCGCACGACGGCCAGGCCGGGCGGTAGCTCCAGCTTCATGAGCGCGTCGACGCCAGCGCCGATGTTGAAGACGGTCTTGAGGCCCGGCTGCGCGTCGATGAAGCTCTGCGGTGGCGCCCATACGACTGCGTGGTCAGCAGGCGCCTGGCCGGGCGCCCAGGCCACGACCTCGGCGTCAGGCAGCGCGGCCTGCAGGCCCTGCACCCAGGGCTCGGGTTTGTTGTCGGTCAGGCAGACGGTGATGCGCATGGGGCGTGATCCTTGGGGGCAAAGATCACGATGCTAAAGCGAGCTTCAGCAGCTCGGCCCCCTCGGTCACCTGGTCGCCGGGCGCGTACATCAGTTCGGCCACGGTGCCGTCGGCCGGCGCGGCAATCGTGTGCTCCATCTTCATGGCTTCCATGACGGCCAGCGGCTGGCCCTTGGTCACCGTGTCGCCAGCCTTGACCGAGAACGAGACGACCTTGCCGGGCATGGGCGCAGTCAACCGGCCGCCTTCGGCCTGGTGGTCGCCGGCATGGGCCAGCAGGTCGACCAGCTCGATCTGTGTGGCGCCGCGCGGCGAGAAGATGTGCACGGTCTCGCCCTGGCGCACCAGGCTGCAGCGCAGGCTGGCGTCGCCGAAGCGCAGGCGCACATCCTCAGGCGCGCCTTCGAACTGCAGCAGACCGGTCTGCCCGCCGACTGTCAGCTGCAGCGCGCCGTCGTGCAGGATGCGCAGCGCGGCCGAACCGGCCTCGCCGCGAAAGCCGTAGTCGAAGCGGCGCTGCATCGGCGTGTAGGCGCGCCAGTCGTCACGCTGGCTCCACGGGTCGGCCCAGGTGCCCGGTGCCGGCGCGGCCTGGGCGTGCTCGGTCAGCACGGTCTGGGCGATGGCGCCGGCCACGGCCAGGTGCAGGCCGATCGGTTCCTGGTCGAACAGCAGCGCCTGCTCGCGCGGGATCAGCGCCGTGTCCAGCTGGGCATTGGCAAACGACGGCGTGGCCAGCACGCGGCGCAGAAACTGCACGTTGTTCTGCACCCCCACCACGCGCATGGCAGCCAGGGCCTGGTCCAGCCGCGCCAGCGCCTGTTCACGCGTGTCGCCATGCACGATCAGCTTGGCGATCATGGAGTCATAGAACGGCGAGATCGCATCGCCCTGGCGCACGCCGGAATCGACGCGCACCAGCCCGCGCTCGAAGCGCACGCAGTCGGGCAGCACGTAGGCGTGCAGAGTGCCGGTGGCCGGCAGAAAATTGTTGTCGGGGTTCTCGGCGCAGATGCGCGCCTCGATCGCATGGCCGGTGATGCGCAGCTCGTCCTGGCGCAGGGGCAGCGGCTCGCCGCTGGCCACGCGCAGTTGCCACTCGACCAGGTCCAGGCCGGTGATGGCCTCGGTGACCGGGTGTTCGACCTGCAGGCGCGTGTTCATCTCCATGAAGAAGAAGTTCATCGACCCATCGGCCCGCTGCTCGACGATGAACTCCACCGTGCCGGCGCCCACGTAGTTCACCGCACGCGCGGCCGAGACAGCGGCCTCGCCCATCTGCTGGCGCATGGCCTGCGTCATGCCGGGCGCGGGCGCCTCTTCCAGCACCTTCTGGTGGCGCCGCTGCACGGAGCAGTCGCGCTCGAACAGGTAGACCACGTTGCCCTGCGTGTCGCCGAAGACCTGGATCTCGATGTGGCGCGGGCGCTGCACGTATTTTTCGATCAGCACCGCGTCGTCGCCAAAGCTGTTGATGGCTTCGCGTTGGCACGATGCGAGTGCGGCGGCAAAGTCTTCCGCCTTGTCGACCGCGCGCATGCCCTTGCCGCCGCCGCCGGCACTGGCCTTGATCAGCACCGGGTAGCCGATGCGGTCGGCCTCGCGCTGCAGCAGGGCGGGGTTCTGGTCGCTGCCGTGGTAGCCGGGCACCAAGGGCACGCCGGCCTTTTCCATCAGCTGTTTGGATTCGGCCTTCAGCCCCATGGCCTGGATGGCGGATGCCGGCGGGCCGATGAAGACCAGGCCAGCCGCTGCACAGGCCTGGGCGAACTCTTCGTTCTCGCTCAGAAAGCCGTAGCCGGGGTGGATGGCCTGGGCGCCCGTGGCCTTGGCGGCCTCGAGGATGCGCTCCCAACGCAGGTAGCTGTCCTTGGGTGCGCTGCCGCCGATGTGCACGGCCTCGTCGCAGGCCTGCACGTGCAGCGCGTCGGCGTCGGCATCCGAGAACACTGCGACGGTCTGCACGCCCAGGCGGCGTGCGCTTGCAGCGACGCGGCAGGCGATTTCACCGCGATTGGCGATGAGGATCTTCTTAAACATGGGTCGACCTCGCGGTGAACTCGCCTGCACACGCTACGCGTGCCATGCAATTTGACTTCGTCGCTGCGCCGCTGCGCGGCTGGTCACCGCGATTGGCGATGAGGATCTTCTTGAACATGACTCAGCTACCTTGTGCAGATGCGGAACTCGAAAACAGGGACGTGATCCGGCGCACCAGCGCGCGCAGGAACTTGAACAGCACCACCAGCAGCAGCACGCTGAGCACCAGCGCAATGACCAGGCAGATACCGAAGGCGACCGGGTGGTTCGTGGCCAGCCAGACGGCGCCGACGACGAGACCATCCTCCAGCAGGCTGAGCCCGATGTTGGAGAACGGCTCGGGCGAGGTGTTGGCCGCCGCGCGCGTGGTGGCCTTGGTGGCGAACGAGGTGGCCGCCAGCGAGCCGCCCATCAGCGCCGCGAGGATGGCCATGGTGCTGCCGTCGGCACCGAACACGCCGGCTGCCAGCGCCGCCCCGGCCGGGATGCGGATGACCGAGTGCACCAAGTCCCACAGCGTGTCCAGGCCCGGGATCTTGTCGGCGAAAAACTCCACGAACAGCATGAAGCCGCTGCCCGCCAGCAGCGCCGGGTGCTGCAGCACATGCAGGCCCGACGGCAGTGGCAGCCAGCCCAGCCAGCCGGAAAAGCCGACCAGAAACACCACGGCATACAGCCGGATGCCACTGGCCCAGCCCAGTACCGCAGCCAAGGCCAGCAGCTGGGCCATGTCCAGCCCGCTGGTGCCCGACTGCACGACCGCGCCGGCCTGGCCCGCAGCCACGCCCAACCAGGCGGTGAAGGTGCCCCACAGGGCGGTGAGCTGGTCCATCTGTGGCGCCCTCGGTCAGCGCGCCGGCAACCACGCCGGCGAGCGCTTGCCCAGAAACGACTGCACGCCCTCGCGCCCCTCGGCGCTGGCGCGGATGTCGGCAATGCCTTCGACGGTCAACCGAATCAGCGCCGCGTCGATGTCGCGCCCGGCCACGTCCTGCACCAGCCGCTTGCAGGCCTTCACGGCCTCGGGGCCGGCGTTGACCAGGGCCTGCGTCAGCTCGGCCACTTTCGCGTCCAGCCCCTCGGCCGGCACCACGGCGTGCACGAAGCCGATGCGCAGCGCCTCGGCCGCGTCGAAGCGCTCGGCCGTCAGGCAGTAGCGGTGCGCGGCGCGCGCGCCCATGGCGCGAATCACGTAGGGGCTGATGGTGGCGGGGATGAGGCCCAGCTTCACCTCGGACAGGCAGTAGCCCGCCGTGTCGCTTGAGACGGCCATGTCGCAAGCGGCCACCAGCCCGGTGCCGCCGGCATAGACATCGCCCTGCACACGCGCGACGGTCGGCTTGCGGCAGGTGTAGAGCACGTGCAGCATCTCGGCGAGCTTGCCGGCGTCCGCTAGGTTCTCGCCCCGCGAGTAGTCGGCCATGCGGCGCATCCAGTTCAGATCGGCGCCGGCGCAAAAGGCCTTGCCCTCGGCGCCCAGCACGATGCAGCGCACGTCGTCGCGCCCGCCCAGCGCGGTGAAGGCATCGGTCAGCTCGGCGATCAGCTCGTCATTGAAGGCATTGCGCACGTCGGGGCGCGTGAGCGTGACGGTGGCAACGTGGGCAGCGGTGGTGATGGAAAGATTGGGCATCGGGGCTCTCCCGGTCACATGCGGAACACGCCGAATTTCGGCTCGGGAATCGGCGCATTGAGCGACGCCGACAGGCCCAGCGCCAGCACGCGCCGCGTGTCGGCCGGGTCGATCACGCCGTCGTCCCACAACCGGGCCGTGGCGTAGTAGGGGTGGCCCTGGTGCTCGTACTGGTCGCGGATCGGCGCCTTGAACGCCGCCTCTTCCTCCGCGCTCCACTGCCCGCCCTTGGCTTCGATGCCGTCGCGCCGCACGGTGGCCAGCACGCTGGCGGCCTGCTCGCCGCCCATCACGCTGATGCGTGCGTTCGGCCACATCCACAAAAAGCGCGGCGAATACGCGCGGCCACACATGCCGTAGTTGCCGGCGCCGAAGCTGCCGCCGATGATGACCGTGAACTTGGGCACGTTGGCCGTGGCGACCGCCGTGACCATCTTGGCGCCGTGGCGCGCGATGCCCTCGTTCTCGTATTTCTTGCCGACCATGAAGCCGGTGATGTTCTGCAGGAACACCAGCGGAATCTTGCGATGGCCGCACAGCTCGATGAAGTGCGCGCCCTTCTGCGCCGCCTCGGAAAACAGCACGCCCTGGTTCGCCACGATGCCCACCGGCATGCCTTCGATGTGGGCAAAGCCACAGACCAGCGTGGTGCCGAAGCGGGCCTTGAATTCGGCGAATTCGCTGTCGTCCACGATGCGGGCGATGACCTCGCGCACGTCGTAGGGCTTGCGCGTGTCCAGCGGGATCACGCCGTACAGCTCTTCGCCAGCAAAGCGCGGCGGGCGGCTTTCGCGCAGGGCCATGGCGTGTTGCTTGCGCCGGTTCAGCCCGGCCACGGCCTGGCGTGCGAGCGCCAGCGCATGGGCGTCGTTCTGCGCCAGGTGGTCGGCCACGCCGGAGAGGCGCGTGTGCACGTCGCCACCGCCCAGGTCTTCGGCGCTCACCACCTCACCGGTGGCCGCCTTCACCAGCGGCGGGCCGGCCAGAAAGATGGTGCCCTGCTCCTTGACGATGATGGACTCGTCGCTCATGGCCGGCACATACGCACCGCCCGCCGTGCACGAGCCCATCACCACGGCGATCTGGGCGATGCCCTGCGCGCTGAGGTTGGCCTGGTTGTAGAAGATGCGGCCGAAGTGGTCGCGGTCGGGGAAGACCTCGTCCTGGTTCGGCAGGTTGGCGCCGCCACTGTCGACCAGGTAGATGCACGGCAGGTTGTTCTGCGCCGCAATCTCCTGCGCACGCACGTGCTTCTTGACCGTGACCGGGTAGTAGGTGCCACCCTTGACGGTGGCGTCGTTGCAGACGATGAGGCAGTCCACGCCGCTCACGCGGCCGATGCCGGTGATGATGCCGGCGCAGGGCGCGCTGTCCGTTCCGTCGCGGTCCGGGTACATGCTGAGCGCGGCCAGCGGCGACAGTTCGAGGAACGGCGTGCCTGGGTCCAGCAGCATCTGCACGCGGTCGCGCGGCAGCAGCTTGCCGCGGCCCGTGTGCTTGGCACGCGCGGCCTCGCCACCGCCTTCGGCTGCCTGGGCGAGCTTCTCGCGCAGGTCGTCCACGGCGGCACGCAGCGCTGCCGCGTTGGCTTGGAAATCCGCCGAGCGGGGGTTGAGTTTGGTCTCGAGAACACTCATGCCGTACCTTCTTCTTTCAATCCCAGTTCAACCACCATCTGCTCGCGCATGCGGAATTTCTGCACCTTGCCGGTCACCGTCATCGGGAATTCCGGCACGAAGCGAATGTAGCGTGGCACCTTGTAGTGCGCGATCTGCCCCTTGCAGAAGTCGCGCAACGCCTGCTCGGTCACCTCGACGCCCGGCTTGGCGATGACCCATGCGCACAGCTCTTCGCCGTACTTCGCGTCGGGCACGCCGACGACCTGCACGTCCTGCACGCCGGGGTGGCGGTACAGAAACTCTTCGATCTCGCGCGGGTAGAGGTTCTCGCCGCCGCGGATCACCATGTCTTTGATGCGGCCGACGATGTTGACGTAGCCCTCTTCGTCCATGGTCGCCAGGTCGCCGGTGTGCATCCAGCCCTCGGCGTCGATGGCCTCTGCCGTACGGGCCGGGTCTTGCCAGTAGCCGTGCATGACGGAGTAGCCGCGCGTGCACAGCTCGCCGGCCATGCCGGGCGGCACGATGGCGCCACCCTCGGGCGCGACGATCTTCACCTCCAGATGCGGCTGCACCTGGCCGACGGTGGACACGCGCTTCTCGAGCGGCGTGTCGGTGGCGCTCTGGCAGCTCACGGGGCTGGTCTCGGTCATGCCATAGGCGATCGTGATCTCGCGCAGATGCATCTGGTCGACCACGCGCTGCATCACCGCCACCGGGCAGGGCGAGCCGGCCATGATGCCGGTGCGCAGGCTGGACAGGTCGAACTCGGCAAAGCGCGGGTGGTCCAGCTCGGCGATGAACATGGTGGGCACGCCATGCAGGCCGGTGCAGCGCTCGTCCTGCACGGTCTGCAGCACGGTCAGGGGGTCGAAGCCATCGTTCGGGTAGACGATGGTGGCGCCATGCGTCAGGCAGGCCAGGTTGCCCAGCACCATGCCGAAGCAGTGGTACAGCGGCACGGGGATGCACAGGCGGTCAGCAGGCGTCAGCCGCATGCACTCACCGATGAAGAAGCCGTTGTTCAGGATGTTGCGGTGCGTCAGCGTCGCGCCCTTGGGAAAGCCTGTCGTGCCGCTGGTGAACTGGATGTTGATCGGGTCGGTCGCTTGCAGCGTGGCGCCGATGGCCGCGATGCGCGGGTCGGCCGCGTCGCCGGTGGACAGCAGCGTGCTGAAGCGCTGCATGCCGGGCTCATCGGCCGCGTCCTCAGGCGTGTCGATCCACACCACATGGCGCAGCGTGGGCAGCCGTGCCGACTGCAAAGGGCCCGTCGCACCAGCCAGCTCGGGCGCCAGCTCGCGCAGCATGCCCAGGTAGTCGCTGGTCTTGAAGCGTGCCATGGTCACCAGCGCCTGGCAGCCCACCTTGTTCAGTGCGTATTCGAGTTCGGACACGCGGTAGGCCGGGTTGATGTTGACCAGCACCAGGCCCACCTTGGCCGTGGCCAGCTGCATCAACACCCACTCGGCGTTGTTGTGCGACCAGATGCCGACGCGGTCGCCGGGCGCCAGGCCCAGGCCCAGCAGCGCGCTGGCGAGTTGGTCGGACGCCTGGCGCAGCGCCGCATAGCTGTAGCGCCGGCGCTGGTGCGCGCTGACCAGCGCCTCGTGGCCGGGCTGGCGTGCGGCCATGGCGTCGAAAAAGGCGCCGATGGTCTGCTCCAGCAACGGCGTGTCGATCGGTCCACTGGCCCGGCTTTCACGCAGGGGCGCATCTTGGGTCTGGCTCACGTTTGTCTCCTCGGGGTCGCCACTAGCATAGGCCCAAGCGCTGCGCAATGCCACCTTCATCGGTTGCAAATGGTGCCAACGGTGCCACACTGACAGCCATGCCGCCCGTGCCCGTGCCCGCCGCCACTGCGCCCTCCGTCGAGGGCACAACCGCCACACCGATGGCGTTCGCCCAAGTGGTGGTGCAAGCCTATCGGCGCCGCGGGCTGGACCCTGCCGAGGCCCTGCGCGCCGCACAAATCACGCCACAAGCGGTGGCCGATGCAGCGGCCGGCATCACGGCCCGCCAGTTCGAGAAGCTGTCGGCCACGGCCATGCAGGCGCTGGACGACGAAGGCCTGGGCGCATTCCGCCGCCGGCTGCCCTGGGGAAGCTATGGGCTGCTGGCGCGGGCCTCGTTGACGGCGCCGAACCTGGGCATCGCGCTGCGCCGATGGTGCCGCCACCATGCACTGCTGACGGACGACCTTCGGCTGCAGCTGCAGACGGCGCAGGGCACGGCCACCGTGCGCATCGAGGAGGCGGTCGACATCGCCGCGCACAGCAGCCCCGAAGCGCGCGCGTTCTGCCTGCTGCACGTGCTGCGCAACCTGCATGGGCTGGCGTGCTGGTATGTGGAGTCGCGCATCCCGCTGGCGGAGGTGGCCTTCCCCTACCCTGCGCCAGCGCACCGGGCGGCGCTGGACCTGGTGTTTCAGCAGCCGGCCGCTGGCGTGCGTTTCGACGCCACCGCCGCCGAGCTGCGCTTCGATGCGCGCTACCTGCAACTGCCGATCCGCCGCGACGAGCGCGCCATGCGACAGATGCTGCAGCGCGCGCTGCCGCTGGTGGTGCTGCCCTGGCGGCGCGACCGGCTGCTGGTGCAGCAGGTGCGTCAGTTGCTGCGCGAACACCCCGACCAGGCCCGCAGCGCCAGCCAGCTGGCCGATCTTCTGGCCACCAGCGCCCGCACGCTGCACCGCCAGCTGCGCGATGAAGGCGCGACGCTGCAAGGCCTGAAGGACGAGTACCGCCGCGAACACGCGCAGGAGCTGCTGCTGCGCAGCCGCCACCCGATCAAGCAGGTCGCCGCGCGCGTGGGGTTTCGCAATGAAAAGAGTTTTGCGCGCGCGTTCAAGGACTGGACAGGCCAGTCACCCGGCCAGTTTCGCGCGGCCTTGCGCGTCGATGCTGGCGCGCCATCGCCACCCGCGCACGCCAACGCGTGACCGCACGGCGCCTGAGCGGCGCTCGTGCGGCGCTTGGGCGGCTCAAGCGCCGGTGGGCGCCTGCGCGTGTAGCTCGGCGTTGAACCGGCGTGTGCCCACGGCCAGTGCCACCTCGTAGCTGTCGCACGCGTCATCGGCCCGGCGGACGACTTTCACGGTTTTGCCCAGCGCATCGGTCTCCATCAAGGCCCAGACGTACGCGCCCGGTGTGGGTTCTTCGATCACGAGTTTCAAGGTGGGGTGTGTCATGCCTGGATAGTGGTTCGGCTGGGTCGGATTGCTGTAGGACAACACGCCGTCCCGCCGGCTGGGCAGCCCTTACCATCGACTGCTCCGCAACATCCGCCCATGCCCACGCTCCCACTCGCCCAGGTGTTGACGCTGTCGAACGCGCAGATCGCCATCGAGGCGGCGGCCACGGTCGCGTTCGCCGCGTCGGGCGTGCTGGCGGGCGCGCGCAAGCGCCTGGATGCCGTGGGCGTGTGCATGGTGGCAGGGCTCGCGGCCTTCGGCGGCGGCACGCTGCGCGACGTGCTGCTGGACCGCCGGCCGTTCTTCTGGGTGCAGCATGCCGGCTGGTTGTGGGTGCTGCTCGGCCTGGTGGTGGCCGCCATGCTGTTCATGCGCAAACGCCATTTCGCCGCCACCGAGCGCGCCATGCAGTGGCCCGACGCGCTGGGCCTGGGCCTGTTCGCCGCCAGCGGCACGCAGATCGCCCTGGCCGCCGGCATGCCGGCCGTGGTCGCCGTGCTGATGGGGGTGATGACGGCCGTCTTCGGCGGGGTGTTGCGCGACATCGTCTGCAACGAAATTCCCAGCGCCTTCAGCGACCACCAGCCCTACGCTGTCTGCGCGTTCGCCGGGGCCTGGGTGGTGGTGCTGGCGCACCAATTGGCCATGGACGACTGGCTCGGCCTGCTGGCCGGCGCCGGCACTGCCGTGCTGCTGCGGCTGGTGGCCATGTGGACGGGCTGGACGCTGCCGGCCTGGGACACCGGCGAGCCCGGGCGCGACTGACGCTCCTACTCGACTGCTCAGCCCTGCGCCGCCATGTCCTTGCGCGCCAGGTCTGCGTTCTCGACGATGTGCGGCGCCAGGCCCCGCTGCTTGAGCGCATCGCCCAGCTTCATGCGCAGGAAATTGCTCGTCGTATAGCGCGCCACGCTGCTGTAGTGGCGCTCGACCAGGCCCTTGACCATGTCGGAATAGGCGTCCAGCACATCGGGCAGGATCGTGAAGTGGTCGTAGTTGACGATCACGCCCACGCGCCGGCCCAGCGGCCGCAGGCGCTGCTCCACCTCCTCGCGGATCGCCTGCACGTCGGCGGTGCTGCGCACCGTCAGGCCCTCGAAGTTGACGAACAGGACGTTCTGCTGCGCATCGAAGGCCAGGCGCTCGGCCAGAGGCAGGCTCAGCATGTCCTCGCGCAGGCCCATGGGTGCGTCGGCGAAGATGCGCGCGTCCATCAGCGCTGGCGGCGCCGGGATGAGAGGCATGAAGTCCATGCACGCCAGGATGTCGCGCTGCAGGTCCACGCCGGGCGCCATCTCGATCAGCTCCAGCCCGTCCGCACACAGGCGGAACACGCAGCGCTCGGTGACATACAGCACGCGCTGGCCGCGCTGCACGGCGATGCGGCCGCTGAAGGTGCGGTGCTCGACCTCGTGCACGAACTTCTTGGTGCTGCCGGCCATGAAGCTGCCCACGAACACTACCTTCTTGGCGTTCTGGCTGATGTTGATGAAGCCACCCGCACCTGCCAGCTTGGGGCCGAACTTGCTGACGTTGAGGTTGCCCTCCCGGTCGGCCTGGGCCAGGCCGAGGAAGGCGATGTCCAGCCCGCCGCCGTCGTAGAAGTCGAACTGGTAGGGCTGGTCGATGATGGCCTGGGTGTTGCTGGCGGCGCCGAAGTTCAGGCCGCCGGCCGGCACACCGCCGATGACGCCGGGCTCGGCCGTCAGCGTGAGCAGGTCGATGACCTTCTCCTCGTTGGCCACGCTGGCGATGCCCTCGGGCATGCCGATGCCGAGGTTCACCACGCTGTTGGCGTCCAGCTCCATGGCCGCACGCCGCGCGATGATCTTGCGCTGGTCCAGCGGCATCGGCGCCAGACCGCCCATGGGCACGCGCAGCTCGCCGCTGAAGGCCGGGCTGTAGGGCTCGGCAAAGGTCTGCCAGTGGTTCTCGGGCTTGGCCACCACCACGCAGTCGACCAGCACGCCCGGCACCTTGACCTGGCGCGCCGGCAACGCATGGCGCTCGGCCAGGCGCTCGACCTGGACGATCACGATGCCGCCCGAGTTGCGCACCGCCATGGCGATGGCCAGGGCCTCCAGCGTGAGGGCCTCCTTCTCCATCGTGATGTTGCCGTCCGGGTCGGCGGTGGTGCCGCGGATGATGCCCACGTCGATGGGGAAGGCCTGGTAGAACAGGTAGTCGCGGCCGTCGATGGGCATCAGCCGCACGAGGTCCTGCGTGGTCCTCTCGTTGAGCTTGCCGCCGCCGTGGCGCGGGTCGACGAAGGTGCCCAGCCCCACGCTGGACAAATGCCCCGGCTTGCCACCGGCGATGTCGCGAAACAGGTGCGAGATCACGCCCTGCGGCAGGTTGTAGGCCTCGATGCGGTTGGACACCGCCAGCTGCTGCAGCCCCGGCACCAGGCCCCAGTGGCCGCCGATCACGCGCTTGACCAGGCCCTCATGCGCCAGATGGTTCAGGCCCTTGTGCTTGCCGTCGCCCTGCCCTGCGGCGTAGACCAGCGTGAGGTTGCGCGGCTTGCCGGGGGCTTGCGGATGCTCGTCGTCCGAGGCGAGGAACAGGTCTTCCAGCGCAATCGCGATCTCTTCGGCAAAGCCGATGCCGACGAAGCCGCCGGTGGCGACCGTGTCACCGTCGCGGATCAGACGCACGGCCTGCGCGGCGGTGACGATCTTGGTGCGCTGCGCGGGGCTGGTCTGCCCGGTGAGTGCGCCGTGTTCGGGGTGGTGCATATTGTTGTCTCCTCTGTGCAGGCCATCTGCCGGCACATGATGCGCGATGGATGCACTTCAGCCAATGCCACAGCGACAGCATGCCGACGCGGGGACTCGCCCGTGCACCGCAGACCCCCAGGCCAGGGCCGTTCAGGCGCCCAGCAGGCCCGGCAGTTGCGCCATGTCGGTGAACACCTGGACGGCGCCTGCGGCCAGCAGGGCGTCGGCCGTGCTGTGGCCCGGGCCGCCGGGGCTGTAGGCGATCACCGTCGCGCCAGCGGCAACCCCGGCCGTGACGCCGGTCACCGTGTCCTCCACCACCGCGCAGCGGCGCGGGTCCACGCCCAGGGCCTCGGCGGCGGCCAGGTAGACATCGGGAAAGGGCTTGGAGCGCGGCATCTCGTGGCCGCTGAAGATGCGGCCTTCGAAATACGGCATCAGGCCGACCTTGTGCAACTGCAGTTCGACCTTGTGGCGATCGGCGCCCGAGGCACACGCGATCTGGCCGCCGAAACGCGCATGCACGGCCTGCACGGCGGCGTGGATGTTCGGGATGGCCTGCAACTGCGCGTTCAGGGCATCGTTGCGGCGCTGGCGGAAAGTGGCCATCCAGGCCTCGGTCATCTGAAAGCCGGTGCGCGCCTCGATGGTGGCCACCTCGTCCATCACGGCTTTGCCGACGAACTGGCGCATGCACTCTTCCACCGTCATGGTCCAGCCCAGGTCGCCCAGCATGTCGCGCAACACGCCGTTGGTCAGAGGTTCGCTGTCGACCAGCACGCCGTCGCAATCGAACAGCACCGCTTCGAAATTCATCCGTTCATCCCTTGTTGATTTCCATCGCATCGAGGTAGTACCAGCGGCCGCCCTCGCGCACGAAGCGGCTGCGCTCGGCCAGCCGGTGCGCCCGGCCACCGGCATCGCGCTGGCGCGCGACGAAGGCGACCTCGGCCTGGTCGGCACCGGCCGATTGTCGGTCGCGCACCTGCAGGCCCAGCCAGCGCACGCCGGGCTCGAAGTCCAGCGCCGCCGGCCGGCGGCTGGCATGCCAGGTGGCCAGCAGGTAGTCGGCCCGCTCCCGCACGAAGGCCGTGTAGCGCGAGCGCATGAGCGACTCGGCATCGGGCGCCGGGGTGTGGGCGAAGTCGTCCACGTAGCGGCCGCAGCAGTCGGCATAAGCCATTGCCCGCTGGCGGACATCGAGCCGGCCGCAGGGGCACGCCAGTGTCACGACAGCGCGCGGGTGATGAGGATCTTCTGCACGTCGCTCGTGCCCTCGTAGATCTGGCAGACGCGCACGTCGCGGTAGATGCGTTCGACCGGGAAGTCGCTCACGATGCCGTAGCCACCCAGCGTCTGGATGGCGGCGCTGCAGACGCGCTCGGCCATCTCGCTGGCGAACAGCTTGGCCATGGCCGCCTCCTTCAGGCACGGCAGGCCGGCATCGCGCAGCGCGGCGGCATGCCAGACCAGCTGGCGCGCGGCCTCGATCTGCGTCGCGCAATCGGCCAGGCGAAAGCCCACGGCCTGGTGCTGCAGGATCGGCACGCCGAAGCTCTCGCGCTCCTTGGCGTAGGCCAGCGCCACATCGAAGGCGCTGCGGGCCATGCCCACGCTTTGCGCGGCGATGCCGATGCGCCCGCCCTCCAGTGCGCCCAGCGCGATCTTGTAGCCCTCGCCCTCGGCGCCGATCAGGTGGTCGGCCGGGATGCGGCAGCCCTCGAAATTGATCTGCGCCGTGTCGCTGCTGTGCTGGCCCAGCTTGTGCTCCAGCCGCGCGACGTGGTAGCCCGGCGCGTCGGTGGGCACGAGGAAGGCGCTCATGCCCTTCTTGCCGGCCCCTTTGTCGGTCACCGCGATGACGATGGCCACATGGCCGTTCTTGCCGCTGGTGATGAACTGCTTGACGCCGTCGATCACGTAGCCGTCGCCGTCGCGGCGTGCAATGGTGCGCAGTGCCGAGGCATCGCTGCCCACGTGCGGCTCGGTCAGGCAGAACGCGCCCAGCATCTGGCCTTGCGCGAGCGGCGTGAGCCAGCGCTTCTTCTGCGCAGCGCTGCCATAGCGCATGAGGATGGCGTTGACCGGGCAGTTGGTCACGCTGATGGCCGTGCTGGTGCCGCCGTCGCCGGCCGCCACTTCTTCGAGCACCAGCGCGAGCGACAGGTAGTCCATGCCGGCGCCGCCGTGTTCCTCGGGCACGCAGATGCCGTAGGCGCCCAGCGCGGCCAGGCCCTGGTGCGCCTCTTTGGGGAAGTGGTGTTCACGGTCCCAGCGCGCAGCGTGGGGCCAGAGTTCGGCCTGGGCGAAGTCGCGCACGGCGTCGCGGATGGCCTGGTGGTCGGGGGTCAGCAACATGGGGTGATTCCTTTGAACAGCTTCAGCGGCCTTGCGCCAGGTCCATCACCATGCGCACCGACATGTAGAGCCGACGCGGCACGGCGCCGATGTCCACGAACTCCGCGTCGTTGCTGTGGTAGCCGAAGCCGGGCAGGCCCATGCTCTCGATCACCGGCTTGCCGGACAGCGCGGCATAGGCCGCGTCCGTGCCGCCGCCGGTGCGCTCGATCACGCCGACCTGGCCACCGGCTTCCTTGTAGATCGCCACGGCCTTGTCGACCAGCGCCTTGCCGGCCGGGCCGGCGTCGAAGGCCGGGCGGCCTTTGTTGACGACCACGTCCACTTCGGCAGCCGGCAGCTTCTTCTGCTGGGCGCGCTCCTTCAGCGTGGCGACCGTGGCGTCGAAGTCGGCGTTGCGCACGTAGCGCATGTCGGCGTTCAGCGTGGCACTGTCGGGGATGACGTTGTTGACGGCTCCCGCCTTGGCGATCGTCCAGTTGAAGCGCAGGCCGCGGGCCTTGTCGTCCAGGTCCATCGTGCGGCGCACCAGGTCGGCGGCCTCGACCAGCGCGTTCACGCCCAGCTCGGGCGCCGCGCCGGCGTGCGAGGCCTTGCCCTTGATGTTGGCGATCACGTAGGCGATGCCCGAGGTGCCCAGGGTGAAGCTCTCCTTGCCGGCGGCTGTGGGCTCGTACGACAGCACGGCATCGGCCTTGGCCGCTTCGGCCTGGATCAGGTCGCGCGAGCCCAGGGAGCCCTTTTCTTCGTCGGTGTTGAACAGCACGGTGAGCGTGCCGAAATCCTGGAAGTTGCGCGCCTTCAGCAGCTTGAGCGTGTGCAGGATGACCGCGACGCCGCCCTTGTCGTCGGCGATGCCAGGGCCGAACGCCTTGTCGCCTTCGAGGCGGAACGGCGCCTTGGCCAGCATGCCGCGCGGGTAGACGGTGTCCATGTGCGCCATCAGCAGCAGGTTCTTGCCGCCCCGCCCTTTGACGCTGGCGACGATGTTGTCGCCAACGGACAGGCCGGCCGCCTTGTGGCGGGTGACAGTGAGGCCGTGGGCCTGCAGCTGCTGCTCCAGATAGCGGGCGCCCTCGGCCATGCCTTCGGCGTCGCCGGTGCCGGTCTCGATGTTGACCAGTTGCTCCAGCGTTTTGACGAGGGCGGGCTGCTCGTCCGTGGCCGCCTTGAAGAGGGCTTCGTCGCGCTGCTGGGCCAGCGCGTGCTGGCCGCAGGCAGCCAGCAGCAGGCCGGCCAGCAGGGCGCGGGGGAAGGCGGGGGAGCGACGGGCGATGCGGGTCATGGTGGGTTTCCTCTTGGTGGTGGCATCTCTTCGGCCAGCTGCGCCTCATAGCGCTCACGCATGGCCTGGGCCGACTCGGTCACCGGGCCGGCGCCGGTCTGGTCGTGGATCATCTGGTTCATGCTGGGCAGCGCCTCGCGGGCCGGCCAGGTCTCGGGCTTCCACAGCGCCGCGCGCATGAAGGCCTTGGCGCAGTGCAGGTAGACCTCGTGCACGGCGATCTCGATGACGAGCTTGGGGCGTTGCCGCTCCTGCGCGAACAGGTCACAGAAGGCAGCCTCGTCGCGCAGCCGGGCGCGGCCGTTCACGCGCAGCGTCTCTTCGACGTTGGGAACCATGAACAGCAGCGACAGGCGCGGGTCGACCAGCAGGTTCTGCAGCGTGTCCAGGCGGTTGTTGCCGCCCGCGTCGGGCAGCAGCAGCGTGTGCGCGTCGGCCACCTTGACGAAGCCTGGCGCGCCGCCGCGTGGCGAGGCGTCCAGCAAGCCCCCATGCACGCCGCCGGTGGCGATCACGCAGAACGGCGACAGCGCGATGAACTGGCGGGCATGGGGGTCGATGCCTGCAAGCTGCTTGCGCAGGGCGCGTTCGCCGGGGGCGGCGTAGAGGGCGCGGAGTTGGGTCAGGTTGTCGATCATGCAGCGGAGCCTTCGGCGGGTGCTTCCCCTTCGAGGTCGGCGACGAGCTCTGCAGCGGGCACGGTCAACGCCACGCTGGCCAATTCGACCGCCTGCTCGCCGGTGAACGGGTGGAGCACCCACAAGCCGTCTGCGCCCTTGCGGTAGGCATCTGTGGCGCGGCGGTCAATGTCGACCAGCACGTACTCCTGCAAGCTGGGAACACGACGGTAGTGGGCAAATTTTTCGCCCCGGTCGTAGCCGCCGGTGCTGGGGGACAGCACTTCCACGACCAGCAGCGGCGCCGACTTGACGAGGCGGCTGGCGGCGTCGGCCGGGTCGCACGTGACCATCAGGTCGGGGTACAAATAGGCGTTCGAGGCGGCCACATGCAGGCGAACGGTGCCGTAGTAGATGCGGCAAGGCCCGCCGCACAAATGACTGCGCAGGGCGACCGCCAGATTGCCAGCGACGGTCGCATGCCGGTCCTCTACACACGCCTTCTCAACCAGAACACCATCGACGTACTCGTGCCGGTCCGGCCGAGCCATTTCCCAAGCCAGGTACTCGGCAGCAGTGACTCGCGGTGTGCGCTGCAGCTCAGACATGGCAGGCGTCAGATCAGACCAGTTCCAGCGCCAGCGCCGTCGCCTCGCCACCCCCGATGCACAACGTGGCGATGCCGCGCTTCTTGCCGCGTGCCTGCAGCGCATGGATCAGCGTGACCATGATGCGCGCGCCACTGGCGCCGATGGGGTGGCCCAGCGCGCAGGCGCCGCCGTTGACGTTGACGATGTCGTGCGACAGATCCATCTCAGTCATCAGCGCCATGGGCACGACGGCAAAGGCCTCGTTGATTTCCCACAGGTCGACGTCGGCCACGCTCCAGCCGGTCTTGGCAAGCAGCTTCTGCACCGCGCCGACGGGTGCGGTGGCGAACCAGTTGGGCTCCTGCGCGTGTGTGGTGTGTCCGACGATGCGGGCGATCGGCTTGCTGCCCAGCCGCTCGGCGGTGGACGCGCGGGCCAACACCAGCGCGGCGGCGCCGTCGTTGATCGATGAGCTGGACGCGGCGGTGATGGTGCCGTCCTTCTTGAACGCGGGCTTCAACGCCGGGATCTTGTCGAGCTTGATCTTGCCGGGGCCTTCGTCCACGCTCACGACGGTGTCGCCGCCGCGGCCCTTGACGGTGACGGGTGCGATCTCCTTGGCGAACGCGCCGGACTGCGTGGCGGCCTGCGCGCGCTGCACGCTGGCAATCGCGAACTTGTCCTGCGCCTCGCGCGTGAAGCCGTATTTGGCGGCGCAGTCTTCACCGAAGGTGCCCATGGAGCGGCCGGCCTCGTAGGCGTCTTCCAGGCCGTCCAGCATCATGTGGTCCATCACCCGGTCATGGCCGATGCGGATGCCGCTGCGGCCCTTGAGCAGCAGGTGCGGCGCGTTGGTCATGCTCTCCATGCCGCCGGCCACCATCACATCGTGCGTGCCGGCCAGCAGCATGTCATGCGCCATCATGGCCGCCTTCATGCCCGAGCCGCACATCTTGGACAGCGTGACGGCGCCCGCTCCCTTGGGCAGGCCGCCCTTGAACGCGGCCTGGCGCGCCGGCGCCTGGCCCTGGCCGGCCATCAGGCAGTTGCCGAACAGCACTTCGTCGATCGCATCGGGTGAGATGCCAGCGCGCTCGACCGCGGCCTTGATTGCGACGCCGCCCAGGTCGTGCGCGGCCAGCGAGACGAAGTCGCCTTGAAAGCCACCCATGGGGGTGCGGGCGGCGCCGAGGATGACGATGGGGTCTGTGTGTTGCGAGGTGGTCATGGGGTCTCCTTTGAGGTGATTAACGGATCGGCTTTCGCCGACGCGGCCGCACGCCGCTCGGCAAGGCGCTTGTCCTGCGCATACGGGAACACATCATGCACATGGCCGGCCTGGATGCGCTGCTGGTGCTCTTGCCAGAAGGCGGCCTCCAGCAAGTCAGCGTGGTGGCGCATGAAGGCGGCGCGCACGTGGTCGTTGCCCAGAAGGAAGGGCGCGAACGTCTCGGGAAACACATCGCGCGGGCCGACGGCATACCAGACCTCGCCGGACATTTCGTCTTCCTCGTTGCGCGGCTGCGGCACGCGGCGGAAGTTGCAATCGGTGATGTATTCGATCTCGTCGTAGTCGTAGAACACGACCTTGCCGTGCCGCGTGACGCCGAAGTTCTTCCACAGCATGTCGCCCGGGAAGATATTGGCGGCCACCAGATCCTTGATGGCGTTGCCGTATTCGAGCACGCTGCGCTCGATCTGCTGCTGGCCGAACGCAGCCTGCTCGCCGCCAGCGGCCAGCATGTCCAAGGCCTCCTGCAGGTAGATGTTCAGCGGGATCATGCGGCGCTCGATGTAGACGTGCTTGATGATCACCTCGACCTGGCCATCGGCGTCGCGATCGCTGATCTCGATCTGGCTGGGCGCGTGGTGATGCAGCTCGGCGATCAGCGCGTCGTCGAAACGGTCGCGCGGAAAGCCGACCTCGCTGTATTCCAGCGTGTCGGCCATGCGGCCCACGCGGTCGTGCTGCTTGACGAGCTGGTACTTGGCCTGGATCTGCTCGCGCGTGGTGTCCTTGGGCGCGGGATAGAAGTCCTTGATGACCTTGATCACGTAGGGGAACGACGGCAGGTCGAACACCAGCATGACCATGCCCTTGATGCCCGGTGCGATGCGAAAGCGGTCGCTCGAGTGGCGCAGGTGGTAGAGGAAGTCGCGGTAGAACAGCGTCTTGCCCTGCTTGGCCAGGCCCAGCGCGTTGTAGATCTCGTTGCGCGGCTTACGCGGCATCATGCTGCGCAGGAACTGCACGTAGGCCGAGGGGATCTCCATGTCGACCATGAAGTAGGCCCGCGCGAAGCTGAACAGCGCGAGCAGTTCATCCTCACCGAACAGCGCGGCGTCGATGGCCAGCCGCGTCTCGCCCCCGGCCGCCGGCACGTGCAGCACCGGCAGCGTGAAGGGCACCTCGCGAAAGCCGTTGATCAGCTTGCCGACGATGTAGGCGCCCTTGTTGCGCAGGAACAGGTCGGACAGCACCTGAATCTGGAAGTTGGCGCGCAGCCGCGTCTTGTCGAGCTGGCCGCGCATGGCCTCGGCCACCTCGGCCACGTCGCGGCCCAGGTCTTCGAACGGGCGCAGCAGGTCGAAATCCTGCACCACCTGCACCAGCACGGCGTCCAGCGTCGTGAACGTGGGGTAGTAGGCGCGGTAGGTCGGGTCGGCTGCGGATTCGCTGTTTTCGATGTACTCGGTGCTGACGGCCGGCCGCACGAAGATGAAGTCGTTCTGGAAGTAGCTGCGGTGCAGGATCTTGGTCGTCACCGAGTTGAAGAAGGTCTCGGCCAGTTCGGGCTGGAAGTGATTCACCAGCAGGCCGATGTAGTGCAGCTTGACCTGCTGCCAGATGTCCATGGGCTGCTCGCCGGCCTTGAACTCGCGCTCCAGCCGCATCGTGCATTCGCGCACCCGCAAGTCGTAGAACTCGATGCGCTCGCGCTGCGCGCGCTGCTGGCCGTGCCAGTCGGCCGTCTCGAAGCGGTGCTTGGCCCGCGCCGACTCGGTGCGGAACAAGCGGTAGTGCCGGTTGAACCCGTCCAGCATGGCCTTGGCGATGTCATAGGCCAGCGGCGAATCGAGGCGCTGGGGGAACATCTCAGCAATCCATTGCGCAGCGCGCGAACCACACCCCGAGTGCTGACACGCTGGCCGCACGCGATGCCAGGGCACCCGCGGAACTGGCTCTGCCAGGCCGCTGGGGAGGCCTTGCAGGCCGCGCCGGGCCAGTGGCCCGACCCCTCGCCAGGCACAAAAGGTCCACTGGACCTTTTGTGTCCGGGCTCGGCCCCCCTCGCGCAGCAGAGGGGGGTTGGCGGAGCGCGCAGCGCGGAGACTGGGGGGTGGTCGCTCTAATCGTCTTCATCGTGCAGGGGGGAGGCTGCGTCGCGCGGGTAGCGCTTGATGGCCTTGCGGAAGACGTCGAGCACGTTGTCGGTGCTGTCCATGCTGCAGCACAGGTCGTGCACCAGGCCGTCCTTCAGGCCGTAGCACCAGCCGTGGATGGTCAGCGGCTGGCCGCGCGACCAGGCGTCTCGCACGACGGTGGACATCGCCACGTTGCCGACCTGTTCGATCACGTTGATCTCGCACAGCACATCGAGCTGCTGCTCGGGCGGCAGATGGTCGATGCGCTTCCTGTGGCGCATGCGCAGGTCGCCGATGTGGGCGAGCCAGTTGTCGGCCAGGCCCACGCGCTGCTGGTGCAGCACGGCGGCCACACCGGCGCAGCCATAGTGGCCCACGACCAGGATGTGCTCCACGCGCAGGTGTTCCACGGCGAACTGGATGGTGGACAGAGCATTCAGGTCCGAGTGCACGACCACGTTGGCCACGTTGCGGTGGACGAAAACTTCGCCCGGGTCCAGGCCGGTGATCTCGTTGGCCGGCACACGGCTGTCGGCACAGCCGATCCACATGTACTTGGGCTTCTGCTGGGCCAGCAGACCGGTGAAGAAGCCCGGGCGCTTCTGCTCCATCTGAGCGGCCCAGGCGCGGTTGTTGTCGAGCAGGTTGTTGAGCGAGGAGGTCATCGGCGGTTTCCCAGGCGAAGCGGTTGAAAACAGCGTCTGCTGCAGCGCAGCAAACCCCGCCATTCTCCGCAATTTGCGTGCCGGCCGGGCGGGCCGGCGGCGCCGTTACATCGTCTCGGAGAATAGTTCGCGGCCAATCAGCATGCGGCGAATCTCCGAGGTGCCGGCGCCGATCTCGTACAGCTTGGCATCGCGCCACAAGCGGCCCAGCGGGTATTCGTTGATGTAGCCGTTGCCGCCGAAGATCTGCACGCCCTCGCCGGCCATCCAGGTGGCCTTCTCGGCCGTCCACAGAATCACGCTGGCGCAGTCCTTGCGGACCTGGCGCACATGCTCGCTGCCGAGCAGATCCAGGTTCTTGGCGACCGTGTAGGCAAAGCTGCGTCCGGCCTGCAGCACGGTGTACATGTCGGCGACCTTGCCCTGGATCAGCTGGAACTCGCCGATGCTCTGGCCGAACTGCTTGCGGTCGTGGATGTAGGGGATGACGTTGTCCATCACGCTCTGCATGATGCCCAGCGGGCCGCCGGTCAGCACGGCGCGCTCGTAGTCGAGCCCGCTCATGAGCACCCTGGCGCCGCCGTTCAGCGTGCCCAGCACGTTCTCGGCCGGCACCTCGACATCCTGGAACACCAGCTCGCCGGTGTGGCTGCCGCGCATGCCCAGCTTGTCGAGCTTTTGCGCGATCGAAAAGCCCTTCATGCCCTTCTCGACGATGAAGGCGGTGACGCCGCGCGCGCCCATCTCGGGCTCGGTCTTGGCGTAGACGACCAGCGTGTCGGCATCCGGCCCGTTGGTGATCCACATCTTGCTGCCGTTGAGCAGGTAGTAGCCGCCCTTGTCCTCAGCCTTGAGCTTCATGGAAATCACGTCGCTGCCGGCGCCGGGCTCGCTCATGGCCAACGCGCCGACGTGCTCGCCGCTGATCAGCTTGGGCAGGTATTTCTGGCGCTGGGCATCGTTGCCGTTGCGCTTGAGCTGGTTCACGCACAGGTTGCTGTGCGCGCCGTAGGACAGGCCGACCGAGGCGCTGGCGCGGCTGATCTCTTCCATGGCGATCATGTGGGCGAGGTAACCCATGTTGGCGCCGCCATAGGCCTCGGGTGCGGTGATGCCCAGCACGCCCAGATCGCCCATCTTGCGCCACAGGTCTGCGGGGAACTGGTCGCTGCGGTCGATCTCGGCCGCGCGCGGCGCGATCTCGGCCTGGGCAAAGGCGTAGACGGCTTCGCGCAGGGCATCGACGTCTTCGCCGAGTTGGAAGTTCAGGCCGGGCAGGTTGTTCATGGGTGTTGTCTCCTCGATGGTTCGCTTGGAAAAGTGGCGCTCAGTATTGCGAGGGCACTGGCGCCAGGGTCTGTTGCAACACGGCGCACGCCGTCTCGCGGCCGTCGTCGGCAATGTGCAGCACCTCGGCCGTGGTCACGATGACGCGCTGGCCGGCACGCACGACGCGGCCGGTGGCGCGCAGCTCGCCGCCCTGGCGGGCCGACAGGAAGTTGATCTTGTACTCCACGGTCACGACTTCCATGCCCGCAGCGGCCAACGTCAGCGCGGCATAGCCACCGGCGATGTCGGCCAGCGCGCCCATGGCGCCGCCGTGAAAGCTGCCCTGCTGCTGCGTCACGCGGTCGGAAAACGGCAGCGCCACCTCGCACAGGCCCGGTTCCACCCGCAGCAAGCGCGCGCCCAGGTGGCGCATCAGGCCCTGGCGGTCCAGGCTGGTCTGCACGCGTTGGAACAGGGCGGCGGCGTCGGCGGACGGCGTATCGGGCATGGGGCGATTGTGTTGACGTTTACGTAAACGTCAATCATATCCAGCCGCCACGAAAAACGGAAGCCTCAGTTTTTCGAGGCCGTCCGAGACAGCAGCGCCCGGGCTTCCTTCTCGTGCGTCTTGACCTCGTCCAGGTTGGCCACCAGCTCGGCCAACTGCTCTTCCAGCGCCTGGCGGTGCGCGCCCAGCACGGCCAGGAACTTGTGCAGCTGCGGGCCGGTGTCGCGTGGGCTGTCGTACATGTCGATGATCTCGCGCGCCTCGCTGAGCGACAGGCCCAAGCGCTTGGCACGCAGCGTCAGCTTCAGCCGGGTGCGGTCGCGCGCGCTGTAGACGCGGCTGCGGCCGCCCGGGCCGGCGCGCTGCGGCTGCAGCAGGCCCATGTCTTCGTAGAAGCGGATGGCGCGCGTCGTCAGGTCGAACTCCCGCGCCAGATCGCTGATGCTGAACTCGGTGGCGGGCGCGGCTGCAGGCTGCGCGGGAACGGATTTGGTGGGCATTACACAGGTGACAGGCGATGGACCGGCTGATTTCTACAATGCCCACGATTACAGATGACGTTTACGTCAACGTCAACCATGACCGCGATGGCCACCCCATGAATGCACTCGAAAGCCAGTTGAACTACCCCTTTGCCGACACGCTGCCGGCGCCGGGTGAGACGCTGGAGGTGGCCCCCGGCGTGCGCTGGATCCGCATGGCGCTGCCGTTTGCGCTGGACCACATCAACCTGTGGCTGCTGCGCGATGAGATCGACGGCCGCGACGGTTGGACGGTGGTGGACTGCTGCATCGCGCACGACAAATCCCGCGCGCAATGGGAGGACATCTTCGCCACGCAGCTGCAGGGCCTGCCGATCCTGCGCGTGGTCGTGACGCACATGCACCCGGACCACATCGGCCTGGCCCACTGGCTGTGCGAGCGCTGGAACGCGCCGCTGTGGATCAGCGCCACCGACCACCACGTCGCGCGGCTGAACACGCTGGGCACCAGCGGCAACGGCGGCGAGGCGGCCGCAGCGTTTTTCGCGCAGCATGGCCTGGCCGATGAAGAGGCGCTGCAGAAGGTGCGCGGCCGCTCGAACTATTACGCCAACATGGTGCCCGACGTGCCGCGCAGCTATGTGCGACTGCTCGATGGCGCGGTGGTGCGCATCGGTGGGCGCGGCTGGCGCTGCATCAGCGGCTACGGCCACGCGCCGGAGCACATCGCGCTGAGCTGTGACGCAGACCGGCTGCTGATCGGCGGCGACATGATGCTGCCGCGCATCTCGACCAACGTGAGCGTCTACGACATCGAGCCCGAGGCCAATTCACTGCAGCTGTTCCTCGATTCGATCGACAAGTTCAAGCCGCTGGCCGAAGACACGCTGACGCTGCCGGCGCACGGCAAGCCGTTCCGTGGCCTGCACACGCGCATCGACCAACTGCACACGCACCACCAGGAACACCTGGCGCGCGTGCTGCAGGCCTGCGCAAGCCACGGCCCGCGCAGCGCCGCCGACATCCTGCCGGTGCTGTTCACGCGCAAGCTGGACCTGCACCAGACGACGTTTGCGATGGGCGAGGCGATTGCCCACCTGCACAAGCTGTGGGTCGATGGCCAGCTGCGGCGCGAGCGTGGTGCCGATGGCGTCTACCGCTTCGGCTTGCACTGATCCTAGGCCTGCGTCATCAGCGCGCGGTAGGCACGGGCGGTGTCGGGCGACACCGCGTCGAGCACCTGCGCATAGGCCGTGCCGTGCTTGAGCACCAACCGGGTATCGGCCACCGCCTTGGAGCGGCAGAACCAGTGGCAGGTGTGCTGCATGAGCAGCAGCTCGGCTGTCATCTGGTGGGCCTGGGCCTTGTCGTCCAGGCCGCGCGGGTTGGCCGCGACTTCGGCGATGCCGGTGGCATGCACCGCGAAGGCCTGGCGCACGTCGAACAGCCGCCAGCGCGGCAGCAGTTGCTGTGCGAACGGGATCCACAGCGGCAGCTGGCTGACCTGGGCCTGCGGCGCCGGCATGCCCGCCACCTCGACCGCAAAGCGCTCGAACTGCGCGGCCAGTGACGATTCGGTGGCCGCCAGCACGCCGCGGATCTGCGTGCGGCGATCGGCGTCATCCTCACCGAGCCAACGCAGATAGCCGTCGGTCAGCGCCTCCATCTGGCGCTCGATCTGGTAGTTGCCCAGGTAGCGAGACAGCAAGGCGATGCGTGCCTGCTGGTCACGCGACTTCAGCACATACAGGCCGATGCCCAACAGGGCCAGCAGCAGGAACAGTTCACTCATCCGGGCAGCTCTCCACAAACATCAACCCCAGCGGGGGATGGCCTCGTCGCGCAGTTGGCCGCGCAGCAGCGCGTAGTCGGGCACGACGGTGGCCACGGTGTCCCAGAAGCGCGGGCTGTGGTCCATCACGCGCAGGTGGCTCAGCTCGTGCACGACCACGTAGTCGATCACGTCCAGGCGAAAGTGAATCAAGCGCCAATGCAGCCGGATCGAACCATTGGCGCTGGCGCTACCCCAGCGCGTGCCTGCGCTGGACAGGCTGAGCCGGCGCCACTGCACGCCCAGGCGCGGCGCGTAGTGCTGCATGCGCTCGGTGAACAAGGCCTTGGCCTGGCGCATCAGCCAGGCCTGCACGCTGTCGCGGATCTGCTCGGGCGTGGCGGCCTGTGGCAGCGACAGGCGCAGCAGCGTGCCGCTGTCGTCCAGCTGCGCACCGGCGGCGCCGAAGCCGTGGCGCGGGTCCAGCACCAGGCGCACGTTGCGGCCCAGGTAGGGCAGTTCGGCGCCATCCTTCCACTCGATGTGCGCGGCCAGCATGCGCTGCTGGCGCTCGCGCGACTGGCCCAGCTTGCGCACGATCCAGCCGCCCTTGTCTTGCACGGCGGCGTCGACCTCGGCCAGCGGTACCCAGCGCGGGGCACTGACGACCAGGCCGTCGGCACCGATGACAAAGCCGATGGTGCGGCGCTTGGCGCGCTTGAATTCGTAGGCCACGAGGGCGTGGTCGAGCTGCGCCTGGCGGTTGGCCCGCGGGTGCTCGAAGCGCACCAGCGTTGGCGACGGCGCTGGCACGGCGGCCGCCACCGGCGCAGCGGCGGCTGACGGCGGGGCAACGCGCCCCGCCCCCACCGGCACCATGCGGGGCATCGGCGCGGGTGGGGCCGCCGGCGGCTCGAACAGGTCCAGCGTCATCTGCAACAGGCGCTGCATCATGGACTGCCGATCACCGATAGGCGTCAGGGTCGAGGCGTCGCATCTCGGCCTCGATCCAGATCTGCACTTCGCGCATGAGCTCATCCTGCTTGCGGCCTTCGCTGGGGATGGGCTTGCCGATGGAGATGTCGACGGTGCCAGGCCACTTCACGAAGGCCTTGCGCGGCCAGCATTTGGCGGAGGTGACGGCGATCGGGATCACCGGCGCGCCGCAGGCGATCGCCAGCCGCGTGCCGCCGGATTTGTATTGCCCGGCCTCACCACGCGGGATGCGCGTGCCCTCGGGGAACATGATGACCCAGTTGCCCTGCTTGAGCAGCCGACGCCCCTGCTGCACCACCTTGGCAAAAGCACGCGAGCCCTGCTTGCGGTCGATGTGGATCATGTCCATGCGCGCCATGGACCAGCCGAAGAACGGGATGTAGAGCAGCTCGCGCTTGAAGACGTAAGCCAGCGGGTGCGGCATGATGGCGGGCATCAGCAGCGTCTCCCAGGTGGACTGGTGCTTGACCAGCAACACCGCCGGGTCGGTGGTGCCGACGGGCAGGTTCTCATAGCCGATGATGCGGTTGCGGATGCCCAGGATCCACTGCCCGCCGACCACGGCGGCCTTGAGCCAGCCGGCGCAGATCCAGTACATGCGCGTAGGGCTCACGAACATCGACGCCAGGATGGCAAACGTGGCCCAGGGCACGATGGTGAGCACCATCCACAACAGGTGCAGCACTGAGCGCACCCAGGCCAACAGCCAGGCAATGGGGGAGCGCTTCATGGCCCGGGCGCCTTTTTCAGCATGTCACGTGCAATCAAGAATTCGGCGAAAGCCATCAGGTCCAGGTGCACGATGGTGCCGGGCGGGCAATCCGTTGGCAGGTCCTTCCCGCGAAAGCGCTCGGCCTTGCCGGTCAGTACCAGGTGCGGCTCGCAGCCGGCGGCAAAGCCGGCCTGCAGGTCGCGCACGCTGTCACCGGCCGCAGGCACGGACTTCAGATCGACGCCCATGCGCTCACCGATCTGCTCGAACAGGCCGGGCTTGGGCTTGCGGCAGCTGCAGCCCTCGTCGGGCGCGTGCGGGCAATAGAACACGGCATCGACGCGCCCGCCCATCGTGGCCAGCAGCTTGTGCATCTTGGCGTGCATGGCGTTGAGCTGCACCACGTCGAACAGGCCCCGGCCCAGGCCCGACTGGTTGGTGACGATGACCACGTGCCAGCCGGCATGGTTGAGCTTGGCGATGGCCTCCAGCGCGCCGGGCTGCGGGATCCATTCGTCGGGCGTCTTGACGAACTCGTCGCTGTCCACATTGATCGTGCCGTCGCGGTCGAGGATGACGAGCTTCATGGTGGGCTGCTAGCTGGCGAGCCGAGACAGGTCGGCCACACGGTTCATCGCGCCGTGCAGGGACTTGAGCAGCCCCAGCCGGTTCAGGCGCACATCGAGCTGATCGGCGTTGACCATGACGCTGTCGAAGAAGGCATCGACCGGCGCGCGCAACACGGCCAGGGCCTGCAGGGAGCCGGTGTAATCGCCGGCCTCGAACAGCGCGTCCGAGCGCGGCACGACTTCGAGCATGGCGACGTGCAGCGCGTGCTCGGCCGGCTCGGCCAGCAACATCTCGCTCACGTGCGGGTCGACCGCCTCGGGTGCCTTTTTCAGAATGTTGGCGATGCGCTTGTTGGCCGCAGCGATGGCCGGCGCCTCGTCCAAGCGGGCGAAGGCGTGCGCGGCTTCCAGCCGGCGCGGCAGTTCGCCCCAGGCTGGCCGCACGGCGACCACAGCGTCGACCTCTTGTGCGCTGTAGCCGCCTTCGCGCAGATAGCCGGACAGGCGCTCGTAGACGAACTGCAGCAGCTGCGCGTTGCTCGCAGCCACGTCGGGCAGCAGGTCACCGAACACCTCGCCGGCTGCGGCGACGACGGCGGGCAGGTCCAGCGGCAGCGCGCGCTCGACCAGCATGCGCAACGCACCCAGCGCATGGCGGCGCAGCGCGAACGGATCTTTGTCGCCAGTGGGCAGGTTGCCGATGCCGAACATGCCGACCAGCGTCTCCAGCTTGTCGGCCAGCGCTACAACGACGCCGACTTCGCTACGCGGCAGCGTGTCGCCGGCAAACCGCGGCTTGTAGTGGTCTTCGATGGCATCGGCCACCGTTGCAGACAGGCCGTCGTGCAGCGCGTAGTAGCGCCCCATGGTGCCCTGCAGCTCGGGGAACTCGCCCACCATGTCGGTCAGCAGGTCGGCCTTGGCCAGCGTGGCGGCGACGTCGGCGTCACGCACCAGCGTCTCGTCACCCAGGCGGCGCGCGATGTCGCGCGCGATGGCCTGCACGCGCACCGCGCGATCACCCTGCGTGCCCAGCTTGTTGTGGTAGACGACCTTGCCCAGCGCGTCCACACGCGCGGCCAGCGCGCGCTTGCGGTCCTGGTCGTAGAAGAACTTGGCGTCGGCCAGGCGCGGGCGCACCACGCGCTCGTTGCCGCCGATGACGGCGCTGGCGTCCGACGGGCGGATGTTGCTGACAACCAGGAACTTGTTCGTCAGCCTGCCGGCAGCGTCCAGCAGCGGGAAGTACTTCTGGTTGGCCTTCATCGTGAGGATCAGGCATTCCTGCGGCACGTCGAGAAACTCGGCCTCGAAGCTGCAGACCAGCACGTTGGGGCGCTCGACCAGGGCCGTGACTTCGTCCAGCAACGCGTCGTCTTCGATGGCACGCACGCCACCACCGACCTGGGCCGCGGCAGCGGCCAGCTGCGCCACGATTTCGGCGCGGCGCTCGTCGAAGCCGGCGATCACCGCACCATCGCGCTCCAGCACGGCGGCGTAGCTGTCGGCATCGGGCAGCGTGACCGGCGACGTGGTCGCCTCGAAGCGGTGACCCTGCGTCGTGCAGCCCGCATGCAGGCCCAGGGCCTGGACCGGCACCACTGCGCTGCCGTGCAAGGCCACCAGGCCATGGGCCGGCCGCACGAAGCTGACGCTGGTCCACCCCGGCAGCGCGCAGCCCGATTCGAGCTGGTAGCTCATGACCTTGGGAATCGGCAGCTTGGCGATGGCGTCGAGCAGGGCTTTCTGCAGGCCCTCGGCCAGGGCCACGCCGGGCGCGATGCTGTCGTGGAACAGCACTTCGGCCTTGCCGTCGGGGCGGCGCTGCAGCAGCGGCACGGCCGAGGCGTCGGCGCCCAAGGCGGCCAGGCGCTTGAGCAGCGCTGGCGTCGGCTGGCCGGACGCGTCCAGCCCGACCGAAACCGGCATCAGCTTTTGCGACTGAGGCTTGTCGGCGGCGCGCGCCAGCACGGCCGTGACGTGGGCCGCCAGGCGGCGCGGCGAGGCGAAGGTGGTCAGCACGGCACCGGCGCCGGCCAGGCCCTGGGCCTGGAGCTGCTCCAGCAGCTGGCCACCGAACGCAGTACCCAGCTTGCGCAGGGCCTTGGGCGGCAGTTCTTCGACGAACAGTTCAACGAGGAGATTCTGTGCAGTCATGGTCAGGCCGCGGCCTTTTCTTTTTTGGCGATCTGCGCAACCCATTCACGCGGCGCCATCGGGAAGCCCAGGCGTTCGCGGCTGTCGTAATAGCTCTGCGCCACGGCGCGCGCAAGGTTGCGGATGCGGCCGATGTAGGCCGCGCGTTCGGTCACGCTGATGGCGCCCCGCGCGTCCAGCAGATTGAAGCTGTGCGCAGCCTTGAGCACCTGTTCGTAGGCAGGCAGCGCGAGTTGCTGCTCCATCAGATGCTTGGCCTGCTTCTCGTGCGCGGCGAAGGCCGTGAACAGGAAGTCGGCGTCACTGTGCTCGAAGTTGTAGGTGGACTGCTCGACCTCGTTCTGCTTGTAGACGTCGCCGTAGCTGAGGCCCTTGGTCCACTCCAGGTTGTAGACGTTGTCCACGCCCTGCAGGTACATGGCCAGGCGCTCCAGGCCGTAGGTGATCTCGCCGGTGATGGGCTTGCAGTCGATGCCGCCGACCTGTTGGAAGTAGGTGAACTGCGTGACTTCCATGCCGTTGAGCCAGACCTCCCAGCCCAGGCCCCAGGCGCCGAGCGTCGGATTTTCCCAATCGTCCTCGACGAAGCGGATGTCGTTCTTCCTGAGGTCGAAGCCCAGCGCTTCGAGCGAGCCCAGGTACAGCTCCAGGATGTTGGACGGCGCGGGCTTGAGCACCACCTGGTACTGGTAGTAGTGCTGCAGGCGGTTGGGGTTCTCGCCGTAGCGGCCGTCCTTGGGGCGGCGGCTGGGCTGCACATAGGCGGCCTTCCACGGCTCGGGGCCGAGCGCGCGCAGAAAGGTGGCGGTGTGCGAGGTGCCGGCGCCGACCTCCATGTCATAGGGCTGCAGCAGGGCACAGCCCTGGTCCGCCCAGTACGCCTGGAGCTTGAGGATGATTTGTTGGAATGACAGCATCGGTACGTGGGCCGGGCCGCGGGGCCGGCGATTGATCTCGAGGCGCGCGCCAGGCAGCGCGGAAGAAACGCGGATTTTACGGGCCGCGTCGCCGAGCCATCAGCGCCATCGCAACGACGACCAGCGCGGCACCCCACAGCGGCACCAGGCCGAAGCGCGACACCCACCAGGCGAACGGCGTGATGTCACGCCGGCCCTCCACCTGCCCGGTGAGCACACCCCGCGTCAGCCGCGGCAGTGTCTGCACGACTTGGCCTTGCGCGTCGATGATGGCGGTGGCCCCGGTGTTCGTGGCGCGCAGCGTCGGGCGGCGAAATTCCAGGCTGCGCATGCGCGCGATGGCCAGGTGCTGGTCGATGGCGATGCTGTCACCGAACCAGGCGATGTTGCTCAGGTTGACGAAGATGGTGGGCGCCTTCGCCGGGTCGAGGAAGCGGGCACCCAGCTCTTCGCCAAAGAGATCTTCGTAGCAGATGTTGGGCGCCAGCCGCTGCTCGCCCAGCACCATCGACGCCTGGCCGACAGCGCCGCGGCGAAAGTCGCCCAGCGGGATGTTCATCATCTCGGTGAACCAGCGGAACAGCGGCGGGATGAATTCGCCGAAGGGCACGAGATGGTGCTTGGCGTACTCGTAAGGCGCCAGCTGGCCGGGCAGCAAGCCGATGGCCGCGTTGGTGTAGCCCGCGCGCATGCTGCCCTGGGGCATGCCGATCAGCGCGGCCTGGCCGCCGCTGGCAAAGCGCGCGCGCAGCGCCTCCCAGTAGCCGATGGGCAATTGCTCGGGCAGCAGCGGCAGCGCCGTCTCGGGCGCGACGACCAGCGGGCTCCTGGCTTGCTGCAGCTGCTGGCCATACCACTGCAGCGACATGTCGATGCCGACGCCGGGCTGAAACTTCTCGTCCTGGGGGATGTTGCCCTGCAGCAGGCTGACCGTGAGGGGCTGGGCGATGGCGGCGGTCGGGTCCGGTGCGTCGCGCCAGTTCGCAAGGCCGATCATGCTTGTCAGCACCAGCAGCGCCGCCACCGCACCGCGCCGGCCCCCAGCGGGCGCTGCCGCCGCCAACGACGCCAGCAACGCGGCGCCGAATGCGCAGACTGCCGTCAGGCCGTAGACGCCGACCCACGGCGCCAGCGCGGCCAGCGGGCCGTCCACGTGGGCATAGCCGGCGGCACCCCAGGGGAAGCCGGTGAACCACTGGCCGCGGCACAGCTCGGCCAGCGTCCACAGGGCCGCCCACAGCAGGGCGCGCAGCACGGGGCCGCGCACGGCGCAGTAACGCGCCAGCGCCGCCGCACCGGCGTAGTACAGCGCCAGCAGGCCGGCCAGGCCGGCCACGGCCAGCACCGCCAGCACGGCCGGCAGGCCGCCGTACACATGCAGCGAGATGAACAGCCACCAGACGGTGCCGGCCAGCCACGCCAGTGCAAAGCAGAAAGCGCGCACCGCCGCCGCCCGCACGCCAGGGGCGCCGTCGACCAGCCGCACCAGAACTTCCATGGCCAGCAATTGCAACCACCACTGCGGCTGACCGTCCCAGGGGCTTGCGATGGACACGGCATGCGCCAGCCCGGCAGCCACTGCGAGCGCCGCAGGCACCGCCCATCCCGCACGCTGCGGGCGCACGCTCATGAGCCGGGAGATGGGGCGTCGGCAGCTGGCGACACCTTGAACCAGCGCACTGCGCCGCCCTTGGTGTGCAGCACGAGAAAGCGCAGGTCGGCCAGCTCATGGTGTTCGCCGCGCTTGGGCACGTGGCCCATGGCGTGGGCGATCAGGCCGCCGATGGTGTCGAAGGTTTCGTCTTCCTCGGACGCGGCCTGCAAGCGCACGTTGAAAGCCTCTTCCACCCGCTCGACCGGGGTGTCACCACTGACACGGTAGGTGCGGTCGGCCAGGCCGAAGATGTCACCGTGGTCTTCGACGATGTCGAACTCGTCTTCGATCTCGCCGACGATCTGCTCCAGCACGTCCTCGATGGTGATCAGCCCTGCCACGCGGCCAAACTCGTCGATGACCACGGCCAGGTGGTTGCGGTTGCCGCGGAACTCACGCAGCAGATCGTTCAGGCCCTTGCTCTCGGGCACGAACACGGCGGGCCGCAGCAGCGCACGCAGGTTCAGTTCGGGCGCGCGCTGCAGCTTCAGCAGATCCTTGGCCATCAGGATGCCGATGATGTTTTCCCTCTCACCTTCGAACACCGGAAAGCGCGAGTGCGCGGTGTCGATCACCTGGTGCAGCAGGTCGTCATAGGCGGAATCGATGCTCAGGCAGTCCATGCGGGTGGCCGCCACCATCACGTCGCCGGCCGTCATGTCAGCCATGCGGATCACGCCTTCGAGCATGACGCGCGAATCCGGGCCGATGATCTCGTTGTGCTCCGCCTCGTTCAGGGTTTCGATCAGTTCCGCCCGCGAATCCGGCCCAGGATGGATGAACTCGGCCAGCTTTTGCAGGAAGCTGCGCTTGTCTTCTCGCTCGGGCATGCCGGAAGAAGAGCGCGCGGGATACGGATCGGACACAGACGGGGGTGCAGGACGTGCGGTTGTGGGCGAAACGCAAGGATAGCGGATTCACCGCAGCGCGGGCCGGCCCGCCGGCCGCGCGGGCTCAGCGCCCGGAACGGGAACGCGCGTCCTGCACGCCGCGGCGCACTTCCTGTACGCCTGCGAGCAACTCCCGAAACTGCTTGGCCTGGGCCTTGAGCCGGTAGTCGGTCAGGCCGAGCTGCTCATGCACCATCGCCGTCATGCGGCTGTCCAGCGTGGCGGCCGGCAGGCGCAGGAAGGCCTCGGATTCGGAGCCGTCGCGCTCGACGATGGCGCCTGCGTTGCGCGCAATTTTCAGCATGGCGGTGTTCTCGCTCAGCGCATGCACGAACACCATCTGCACGCCCTCGTTGCGCGCGTGCATGACGGCGCGGTCGAACAGTCGCCCGCCATAGCCGCGACCGCGTGCGTGCTCGGCCACCGAGACGCCGAACTCGGCGCACGATGTCAGCTCCGGATTGACCGAGAACGCCAGGTGCGCCATGGCGATCAACTCGAGCTTGCGGTTGTAGATGCCGAAGATCTCGTCGTGCTCGAACCTCAGCCCGTCGGTGTAGCGGCTGATGTGTTCATCTGTCGCGGCATACCCAAAGCGCAGATAGCGGTCGTGCGGCCCGAGCGCCAGCAGATGCAGCCTGATGCGATCCCGGTGCTCCGGCCCGAGCGAACGGATCGGAACCACGATGGGCGACCGGTAGCGTTCAGGCGCCGCCGTCGCCGCGCCCGAAAGCGCGCCGCCGGCGGTCGACGCCGGCTGGTAGGGAGCGGGAGATGGGTTCATACAACGAATATAAGGGTTTTCCCTCAATTGCCACTGTGAATATGTTGGGATTCCGCCGTCTCGTGTGGTTGATATCGCTACGCAACAAACGAAACAAAGTCCGAAGAGACCGCAATGGCGCTGTAACACATGCATCCCATACTCCGGTTCGGTCTGAAGCCTGACGATCCCCGCCAAGGAGTGAAGCCGTGTCCTATGTGTCTTTCAGTGCCGCCACCGGCAGCCATGTGAATCTCGGAAGACCGAGCGGCGAGCGGGTGTCTGGCGCTGGCGAGCAGCATCACTGGTGGCGGGCGTTGTGGTCGCGCCGCGATGGGCGGGTCTCCGAGATCCGGCGGCAGATGCAGGCCCAGGTCGCCGTGCTCCCCGATGCGCCCCGCCATGCGGCGCTATCCACGCAAATCAGCGAATCAGACGACCCCGAGGCGCTGTGGGCGCTACGCCATGCGCTGACGCACGCGCTCGTCGAGGCGCATGGCGAGCTGATTGCGCGGCGTCGCATGACGGACATCACGTTCATGTTTGCCGGCCTGTTGGACCGCGAGCGCCACGCCCGGCCCACTCTGGAAGACCCGGGCCATGCCGGCGACTGGTCAGCCAACTCCAGCATGCGGGGCATGGTGCGCAACGCCGAACAGGCGCTTTCCGACCATTAGCGCGCGGTTTGCGCACCGTGCGGGGTGGCCGGTGCGACAGGTGGACGGCAGGCGAATTGCGTCAGACCAACGCCAAGGTATGGCGCATCACCTCGGGGTGAAAGGCCAGCGCGACATGAGCCTGGCCGGGTATGAACCGGTTGTCGGCCCATGACAGCGTTGCCGTCGACACGGGAAACACGATGTTGTCGCAGTCCGAGAACCAGCAGGTGAACTGCGGGCCCCCGGTGTCCGGCGGGTGCTGCGCCAACGACTGCAGCCAATCGCTGCCCAGGCGCATCTGGCGGGCGTTGCGGCCATGGCCGAAGCGCGCCAGCCAGGTGCCGGCATGTGGCGAGCCGATCGTCACCACATGGCCCGCGCGGCCGGCCGATGGCTGCGAGCGCAGCCAGGCGCGCACGGCCAGACCCCCCATGCTGTGGCACACGACCACGGGCGGTTGGCCGGTCAACGCCAGCAGCCGGTCCACGGCCGCATCGATGGTCGGCACATAGGCGTCGATGGAGCCGAACGCCGGCTCCAGATCGACGGCCATGCATGGCAGGCCCATGGCGCGCGCGCGGCGCATCCAGGGGGCCCAGAAGCCACGGTTGCAGACAAGGCCGTGCACGAACAGCACACCACGCTGCGCACCCGCCGGCAGGTGATCGGGCTCGGCGTGCGACCGAAACGGCTGGCGCCAGCAGAACACCTGCATGCCGCAGCGCCACTCAGCCCACCAGGCCGCCAGCAGCGTCGGCACGCCGGGCCGTGGCGTCACATCGATGCCGTAGCGGGCCAGCAGCACGAACTCGCCCGCGAGAACGGCGCCATAGCCGCAAACCGGTGCCACGAGCCCGGCCAAGGCCCACGCCGGCGATCGCGCCCAGAAGGCCACACACCACACCAGCCCCAGCAGCAACAAGGATAGACACAGGGCGCGCTGGAGTCGGGCAATCATGCGGTCGGGCGGATGAACGAAGACCACCATTTTCATCCTAGGGCAAGCCCGCTTTGCGCAGCGCAGCCCCCATGGACAATCCCGCCGCAAGGAGACCCTCGCATGCAAAAGCCCTGGCTGGCCAGCTACCCGCCCAACGTACCGCACGACATCGACATGAGCGGCTACCGCTCGCTCGCCCACATGCTGGAAGAGTCGTTCAAGCAGAACGCCGACCGGCCGATGTCGGTCTGCATGGACCAATGGATGCGCTACCGCGAACTGGACACCGCTTCGGCTGCGCTCGGTGCGTGGTTGCAATCCCGGGGGCTGGAAGAAGGCGCGCGCGTCGCCATCATGTTGCCCAACGTGCCGCAGTTCGCGGTGACCATGGCCGGCGTGCTGCGTGCCGGGTTCACCTGTGTCAACGTGAACCCGCTTTACACGGCGCGCGAGCTGGCGCACCAGCTGAAGGATTCCGGTGCCACCGCGATCGTGATCCTGGAAAACTTCGCCCACACGCTGGAGTCCGTCATCGCGCAGACCAACGTGCGCCATGTCGTCGTCGCCTCCATGGGCGACATGCTGGGCGTGGTCTACGGGCCCTGGATCACGTTTGCCGTGCGCCACCTGGCCAAGATGGTGCCCGAGTTCAGTCTGCCGCTGGACGGGCGCACGGTGACCACGTTCAAAGCGGCGCTGGCCGAAGGCGGGACGCTTTCTCTCAAGCCCAGCCATGCCGACCACGACGCCATCGCTTTTCTGCAATACACGGGGGGCACCACCGGCCTGTCCAAAGGCGCGGTGCTGACGCACGGCAATGTGATCGCCGCTGTGCTGCAGTCGGAGGCCTGGTTTGCGCCGGCGCTGGGGCGCGTGGGCGATCTGCACAAAATCAACAGCATTGCCGCGCTGCCGCTGTACCACATCTTCGCGCTGACGCTGTGCCTGCTGACCATCCGGGTGGGGGCGTTCATGACGTTGATCCCGAACCCGCGCGACATCGGCAAGTTCGTGGAAGTGTTGAAGAAGCGGCCGTTCCACATGCTGCCCGGCGTGAACACCTTGTTCAATGCGCTGCTGCAGCACCCGCAATTCAAATCCATCGACTTCTCCAGCCTGTGCGTCACGCAGGCGGGCGGCATGGCTGCATCGGAAGGCACGGCGCGGAACTGGCTGGAAGCCACCGGCTGCGCCATGGTCGAGGGCTGGGGCATGAGCGAGACGGTGGCGATTGGCACCAACAATCCTGTGACCTCGACCACATTCAGCGGCACCATCGGCCTGCCGCTGCCAGGCATCGATTTGGCCATCAAGGACGACGACGGAACCACGGTCGCCCAGGGCGAGCGCGGCGAGATCTGCATCAAGGGCCCGAACGTGATGCGCGGCTATTACGAGCGGCCGCAGGAGAACGCAGCCGCCTTCACGCCCGATGGCTACATGCGCACCGGCGACATCGGTGTGATGGACGCGCAGGGCTACTTCAAGATCGTGGACCGCAAGAAAGACATGATCCTGGTCAGCGGGTTCAACGTGTTTCCAAATGAACTGGAGAACGTGATCTCCCTGTGCCCCGGGGTCGTGGAGTGCGCGGCCATCGGCATCCCCGACGAAAAGCAGGGCGAGGCGATCAAGGTGTTCGTCGTCAAGAGCGATCCTCTGTTGAGCGAGGAAGACGTGGCACGGCACTGTCAAGAGAGCCTGACCGGCTACAAGCGGCCGAAGTACATCGAGTTCCGGGACGAACTGCCCAAAAGCAACGTTGGCAAGATCCTGCGCCGCGAGTTGCGACGCGAAAAAGCCTGAGCGCTTGACACGTGTCGCGGCCGGTACAGGGCCACACCGGCCCGTGACCCCGTTCGCTATAGTCTCCGAGGTCTGTCACCAGAGAACTACGGAGTACGCCATGGAGTACGAGGCCATCACCTTGCGTGTGGAAGCCGGCAAAGTCGGCATCATCACGCTGAACCGCCCCAAACAGCTGAACGCGTTGAACGACCAGCTGATGAACGAGCTAGGCCATGCGTTGAAGCAACTCGATGCGGACGACGCCATCGGCTGCGTCGTGATCACCGGTAGCGAGAAGGCGTTTGCCGCCGGCGCCGACATCAGTGCCATGGCCAAGTACAGCTTCGCCGATGTCTACAAGAGCGACTACATCACGCGCAACTGGGAGCAGATCCGCAGCGTGCGCAAACCCGTGATCGCCGCGGTCAGTGGGTTCGCCCTGGGGGGCGGTTGCGAGCTGGCGATGATGTGCGACTTCATCATCGCTGCAGACAACGCCAAGTTCGGGCAGCCCGAGATCAAGTTGGGCGTGATCCCCGGCGCAGGCGGCACGCAGCGCCTGCCGCGTGCGGTTGGCAAAGCCAAGGCCATGGACATGGCGCTGACCGGCCGGATGATGGACGCCGTCGAGGCAGAACGGTCGGGGCTGGTGAGCCGCGTCGTCCCGCTGGCCACGTTGATGGATGAGGCGCTTGGCGCGGCGCTGCAGATCTGCGATTTCTCTCAGATCGCGGTCATGGCCGCCAAGGAGTCGGTCAACCGTGCCTTCGAAGGCGGCCTGTCGGACGGTGTGATGTTCGAGCGCAGGCTGTTCCACGGACTGTTCGCAACCCATGACCAGAAGGAAGGCATGGACGCCTTCATGACCAAACGCAAGGCTGACTTCAAGCACGCTTAGCGCAGCGGGCTCGAGCGTGGATGCGTGTGGCTGTGCAGCCCACGCCCCGTGCATCGATCATGCCCGGCCGCAGCCGCCTCCATCGCGCGGCGAGACCGCCAGAACTGCTCTCGCACGCTGTTGACAGCGCCCAATGAAAAAGAGCCTAGCATCGCTGCCAAGCTCTTGATATGTATGGTGGCGCTTCACGGATTCGAACCGCGGACCTGTGGATTATGATTCCATCGCTCTAACCGACTGAGCTAAAGCGCCAAGCCCAACAGTATAGCGCAGGTTTTTACGCTATTTGGCTTCCGGGCGGCCTTGGCGCCAAGCCAGCAAGGCCTTGAGCTTCGCGTTGGACAGTTGCCGATGCTCACGTTCTGCAGTTGGCTCAGTGACACGTTGGCCAACCTGGATGCCGGTTCAACCCTGTAGGCCCGAGCACGCGTTGCACCGAAGGTGCCCCCTTCGTCATCCCCAAGGCCCGCCTTCCAGAATTTGGAATACCCGCCCGCGCCCGCGCACCCCATGATGCGCCGCACGCGCCCCGTGCCGCCGGCACACCATTGCATCCGAGGAGACATCGCGGGGCGTTCACCAGACAGATTCCCCTGTGCCGGCCCTCATCCAGGAGGACACCACATCATGAAGACACGTCTCTCGCTTGCCGCCGCGCTGGCGGCATCGCTCATGGCCTTCGCCGGCCCGGCCCAGGCACAGGCCCAGCAGCCGGACTGGTGCAAATCCAAGTGGGGGCCGAACGACCAGATCGGCGCCGCCAACCTGCTGACGCCCGAGCTCGCATTGGCCGCCGCCAAGCTCGTCAAGACCGGCAAAACTTACCGCCTGGGCGTGGAGACCAACGCCAAGACGCCCGCCTTCGGCCCGCGCAGCTGGGCGCTGGTCATCAACCAGCCGGGCCAGGTGGGCGGCGGGGGCCTAGGGCCGACCAAGACCAACTACAACGACGACATCTACATGGGCTATGTCGGCACCGGCACCCAGATCGACGGGCTGGGCCACATCGGCGTGGACAACGTCTACTACAACTGCAACAAGAACAGCGAGTTCGTGCAGGCCAGCGGGCTGACCAAGCTGGGCATCGAGAACCTGCCGGCCATCGCCACGCGCGGCGTGGTGCTGGACATGGCCAGCTACTTCGGCAAGAACCCGTTGCCCGAGGGCACGGTCTTCAACCGCAAGGAGATCGACGAGCAGGCCCAACGCCAGGGCGTGGAGATCCGCAAGGGCGACGTGGTGCTGTTCTACACCGGCTGGCTGAGCCTGGTCGGCAAGGACGACAAGCGCTACATCAGCGCCGAGCCCGGCCTGGGCAAGGGCGGCGCGGAGTACCTGGCCAGCAAGGAAGTGGTGGCCGTGGGCGCCGACACCTGGGGGCTGGACGCGATCCCGTTCGAGCCGGGCGTGGGCGTGTTCGAGGTGCACCAGATCCTGTTGGCCAGAAACGGCATCTACATCCTGGAGAACGTCGACACCGCCGAGCTGGTGAAGGACAAGGCGTGGGAGTTCCTGTTCGTGCTGGGCGCCTCGCGCATCACGGGCGGGGTGCAGGCCATCATCAGCCCGGTGGCCATCCGCTGATGCGGCGCGCCGCACTGCTCACCTGGGCGGTGGGCGCCTGCCTCGCATTCGCGTTCACGCCCGCCGCGCAGGCCCATCCGCACGGTGCGCTGGATTGCGCCGTGCGGGTCGGTGTCGAGCAGGGCCGGCTGGCGTGGGTCGAGCAGCGGCTGACGCTGGCTGCGGCCAACACGCAGGCATTGGCCGAGCGGCTGCAGCTGGATGCGGCAGAGCCGCAGCGCGGGGCGCGGTTGTTCCGTGGCGTGTTGGATGGCCTCTTCCGCCAGAGTGGCTGGATGCTGCAGGCGCGTGCTGCTGGCAGTGCCGAGCCGCTGGCATTGGAAGACCCGGAGCAGGCCAGCTGGTCGCGCGGTGCCGACGGTCGGGCAGTGGTCGTGGTGCGGCTGCAGCCGGCGTCTGCGGACTGGCCGGCCGACGGACTGCAGCTGGGGTGTGGCGACCCGTCGTGGTACTGGGCGGCGGGCTTTGTGGGTGACACGCAGGTACAGGTGCACGGCGCCGCATGCAGCGCCCGGGTGGGCCACGCCATGGCCCTGGCCGAGCAGGCGTTGGCCCTGCGCGCGGCTGCGCAGCAGGCGGGCAGCGCGGGTGCCGACCAGATGCAGGCGGGGTTGTTGCAGTCTGCGGCGCTGCGCAGCACCAGTGCGGTGGTGCATTGCTGAGATGGCCTGCGTCGGGCGCAGCGATGGCGCGTGCCGATGGCCGAGCGCAGCGATGGAGCCTGCCCCAGGCCGAGCGCAGCGATGGCCCGCACGTCCCCGTCCCCGGCCCCGCTCCCACCCCTGTGCCCACGCCGAGGAGAACAGTGCCATGGGTGGCGCGGAGCATCGCGCGCTTCGTTGTCATGCTCATTGCACTTTGTTTGAGCTGAACGAACGCAGTGAGTGGTGCGAGTTGTGCAATGCACCCATGGCACGAGCACCGCAGGTTGCCCGGAGCGCAGCGGAGGGACGTGGGGACCGGGGTCGCCCTTTCTTTGGTTACTTTCTTTCGGCGAAGCGAAAGAAAGTGACTGCGCTGCCGGGCGCATATCCCGGCACCTCTCCGCGAGAGCGGCGTCTTCTCTCCGCGAGAGCGGTGAATGTCTGACGGTGCGGGGTTTCGCCCCCGCGGACGACCTACTTTTCTTGCTCCGCCAAGAAAAGTAGGCAAAAGAAGGCGGCCCCCGGTTGCCGCGTCCCTCCGCTGCGCTACGGGCAACCTGCGGTGCGCGCGGCCTGGGCGCATTGCACAACTCGCACCACTCACTGCGTTCGTTCACCTCGAACAGGTGCAATGAGTCAGTCAACGAAGCGCATGATGCTCTGCGCCGCCCAGTCCACTGTGCTCCTCGGCGCGTCCACAGGGGGAAAGCCCGCAGACGGTCAGGCCATCGCTGCGCTCGGCCTTGCGCTCGGCGAGTGGATCTCGTGCCGCACCATGTCCCGTGGCGAATAGGCCTTACACCGTCCGCCCACCATCCACCGGAAACTCCACACCCGTGATGAACCCCGCATCGTCGCTCGCCAGATAGACCGCCGCGCGCGCAATGTCGTGCGGCTCGGACAACCGGCCCATCGGAATCGTGGCGATGAACTTCTTGCGGTTCTCGGGCGTGTCGGGCATGCCCATGAAACTCTCCAGCAGGCCGGTCACGCCCATCACCGGGCAGATCACGTTGACGCGGATCTTGTCCGGCCCCAACTCCACGGCCAGCGACTTGCTCATCAGGTTCACGGCCCCCTTGGAGCTGTTGTACCAAGTCAAACCCGGCCGTGGGCGGATGCCGGCCGTGGAGCCGATATTCAGGATCACGCCGCCGCCGGCCGCGCGCATCAGCGCCACGACGGCGTGCGTCATGTGGAAGATGCTCTTCACGTTGATGGCGTAGACCTTGTCGAACTCGGCCTCGGTCACGTCGAGCAGCGGCTGGTTGCGGTGCGTCCAGCCGGCGTTGTTGACCACGATGTCCAGCCGGCCATAGGCCTTGACCGTGGCTGCGACCAGCGCGTCGATGTCGGCGCGCTGGGTGATGTCGCAGGTGACGGCGATGGCGCTGTCGCCCAGCGAAGCGGCCACTTGCCGGGCTCCCTCCGCGTTGATGTCGGCAATCGCGACGCGTGCGCCCTCGGCCACGTACTGGCGCGCAATCTCGGCGCCGAAGCCGCTGGCCGCACCGGTGACGATGGCGACCTTGTCCTTGAGTTGCATGGGGTTCTCCTTGGTGTTGGTTCAGGGGCTCGCAACCGGCGCGTGTGAGGTGCCTGCGGCGACCGCGTCGCCCGCACTGCCCGCACCGCCATCGCCCGCTTGGCCCGCACCGCCCTGCTGCAGCGCGCCGCGCTCCAGCACCAGCGTCTGCGTGGGCATGTCCTTGAGCAGGCTGCGGTTCGATTCGGTGATGACCACGCACAGTGCGGGGCGCGCCTGCTGCAGCCGCTGCAGCGAAGCCGCGTACTGTTGCGCCAGCACCGGCGCCAGGCCCTGGAACGGCTCGTCCAGCAGCACCAGGCGTTCGCCGGCCATCACGGCCCGGCCCAGCGCCGCCATCTTGCCCTGCCCGCCCGACAGCGCGGCGCCGGAGCGCGGCAACATCGCGCGCAGCTCGGGCACGATGTCCAGCGTCTCGGCCAGCCGCGCGTCCACTGCGCGCCGGGCCATGCCGGTGACTTCGCAGGGAAACCGCAGGTTCTCCTCGACGCTGAAGCTGGGAAACATGACACGGTCTTCCGGCGCGTAGCCGATGCCCATGCCCGCGCGCCGGCGTGCGGGGATGGCCGCCAGGTCCTGCCCGTCGAACAGCACCCGGCCCTCGTGCCCTTCGCGAAAGCCCATCACCAGGCGCAGCAGCGTGGTCTTGCCGGCGCCGTTGCGGCCCACCACGGCGACCGTGCTGCCGCTGGACAAGGTGGCGCTGATGCCGCGCAGCACGGCGATGCCGGCGATGGTGGTGGAGACGTTCTCGAGCACCAGCATGTCATTCACCGATCACGTTGCGCACCACGATCGGGTCGCGCAGCACTTCCTCGGGCGGGCCATCGGCCGCCACCTTGCCGGCAATCCACGCCGCCAGCCGCGTGGCGTAGCGGCGCACGATGTCGATGTCGTGCTCCACGAAGATGCTGGTGACCTGGCGCTCGTCCAGCGCGCGCATCACCACCTCCATCAGCGGGTGCTTCTCGTCGCTGGAGACGCCGCTGGTGGGCTCGTCCATCACCATCAGGCGCGGCCGCAGCACCAGCGCCATCGCCACGTCCAGCAGCTTGCGCTGGCCCTCGGGCAGCGCACCGGCCAGGTCGTGCGCGCGGCTGTGCAGTTGCAGCAGCGCCAGCGTGGCGTCGACCTCGTCGGCGTCCACCGCCTGCGCCAGCGGGCGCCACCAGCCGGCGCGCCGCTGCACGGCCGAGGCGGCGATCAGCAGACATTCGCGCACCGTGTGTTCGGTGAACACCTGCGGCAGCTGGAACGAGCGGCCCATCCCGCGACGCGTGATGCTGCGCGGGCTGTGGCCTGTGACCTCATGGCCGTCGAAGAACACCTGCCCGCTGTCGGCCTTCAGGTAACCGGTGCAGATGTTCAGGAAGGTGGTCTTGCCCGCGCCGTTCTGGCCCACCACGGCCAGGCGCTCGCCCGGCATCAGGTCGAAGTCGATGCCGTCGGCCGCGACCACGCCGCCGAAGCGCAGCGACAGGCCGCGCGTGCTGAGCAGGGCGCCGGGCGTTGTCATCGAACGCCCCGCGGCCGCAGGTGCCTGGCCACCAGCCCGTAGATGCCCGTCGGCGCCACGAACACCATCGCGATCAACACCAGCCCCAGCACCAATTGCCAGGCGCCGACCAGCAGCGCGGCGGCGTAGAGCTTGACGAACTCGAACACGAAGGCGCCGACGAAGGCGCCCACTGCATGGCCCGAGCCGCCCAGGATGGCGATGAAAACGATCTCGCCGGAGCGCACCCAGTAGCCCATGTCCGGCGTCACCAGGCCCTGCGTCAACGCGAACAGGCTGCCGCCCAGGCCGCACAGCGCGGCAGACAACACATAGCCGCCCCAGAACACCCGCTTGGCCGAGATACCCAGATATTCGAGCCGCGTCTCGTTGGTCTTGATGGCCGCCAGCGCCTGCCCGTTGACGCTGGCAAAGTAGCGCTGCGCTGCCATGCCGGCCAGCACCGCCAGCACCAGTGCCAGCAGCAGCAGCGCCGTCTCGAAGCCTTCGCGCTCCATCTGCACGAAGCCGAACCCAGGCCGGTCGAAGCGCAACCCATCCGTGCCGCCCGTGAACGCGCCGAACTTGCCCAGCACCGCGTACAGGACCATGGAGAACGCCAGGTTCAGCATGCCGAAGAAGATGCCCCGGTAGCGCACCATGAACACGCCGATCAGCGCTCCCGCCAGCGTGGCACCGGCCGTGCCGAGTGCGATCAACAGCAGTGCGTCCAGGTGCCAGGCCCGCCCCGCAAAGGCCACGCCGTAGCCAGCCAGGCAGGCGAACAACGCGTGGCCGAACGACACCTGTCCGGCGCGGATCAGCACGATCACACCCAGTACCGCGAGGCCGTTCGACAGCGCGAGCAGCACCGGCGTCTTGAGCCAGGGCAGCGCCAGCGTGAGGCCGAGCACCAAGGCCAGCAGCAGCACCACGAGCAAGCGCAGGCGGGGCGATCCCATCTCAAATCCTGCGGGCCGCGACGGTGGTGAACAGCCCCTCGGGCCGCAGCAGCAGCACGCCGACCATGATCAGGTAGGGCATCAACACCTCCAGCTCGGGCATCAGGTAGACCGCGAACGAGCGGGCCAGGCCGATCATCAGCGCGGCCAGCGCCGCACCGCCGATCTGGCCCAGGCCGGCCGTGGCCACCACGGCGAACGACAGCACCATCATGTCCGCACCGATGCCCGGCGTGAACGAGGTGGTAGGCGAGGCCAGCGCGCCTCCCAATGCGCCGAGCGCGCCGCCCAGCGCAATCGTCAGCCAGGTGACGCGGTGCGTGTTGACGCCCATCGCCGTGGCCACTTCGCGGTGGTGCGTGACGGCCGTGACCTGGCGGCCCAGCGCGGTGCGGCCCAGAAACCAGCGCAGCCCGAAGAACGCCGCCACCGCCACCGTTGGCAGCACCAGCAGCTGGTAGCGCGTGTAGGTGACGCCCGCCACGCTGATCGTGCCGAGCTGGTTCACCACGTCGGAGACGAACACCGGCTGCACGCCCCAGATCAGGCGCTGCAGATCCTCCAGCACCATGAAAGCGGCGAACGTCACCAGCAGCTGCAGGATCGGGTCCTTGTCGAGGATGCGCCGCAGCAGCGCCCATTCCAGCACCGTGCCCAACAGGCCACCGATGACCAGCGCCGCCACGAACAACGCCGGCAAGCCCAGCCAGGCCGGCAGCGCGAAATGCGTGATGGCCAGCCCCAGCGTGGCCGCGAAGTAGCCACCCCACGCGTACAGGCTGCCGTGGGCGATGTTGAGGATGCGCATGACGCCGAAGATCAGCGTCAGCCCCAGCGCCACCAGAAACAGCAGCGCCGCGTACGAGATGCCGTCCATCACTGCCAGCGCGAACAGGCTGGCGTTCACGGGCGGCGTGCGGCGCGTGGTCGCCGCGTGGCGTGCGTGCGGTGGGCGGGCGCTGTCAACGCGTCACTTGAAGTCGTAGGACTTCAGCCGGTCGCTGTTCAGGATGGCCGGGTTGATGGTCTTGACCCAGGCCGGCGATTGCTGCCCCACCGGCGTAGTGACCATGTCGGCCGGTACCAGCATCATCTTGTCCATGACGGCGAATGGGTGCTGCGGCACGCGCTTGGTGATGCCGAGCAGCTGGTCTTCCAGGCCCTGCCCGTCCTCGCGCATCTTCACCTCGCGGCCATAAGCCTTGAACGTGGACTTGCGCATGGCCTCGGCCACCTGTTCCGGCCCGGGCCACTTGCCGCCGCCCGCCTGGATGGCTGCCTCGTAGCCGGTCTTCAGTCCCACCAGCGCCTGGGCCATGTGGTAGGTGGGGTAGATCGGGTAGGCACCCGTCTTGGCGCGGAACTTCGCGACGAAGTCCTTGTGCTTGGGGTCGTCGCGCGTCTCGGGGTGGGCCCAGTAGTGGTCGCCCCGGCCGCCGGCGATGATGCCCTCGGGCACGGCCGCGCCCAGGCGCTCCAGCGAGCTTTCGAGCAGCGGCATCACGTACAGCGCACCCTGCGTGAACAGCCCGCGCTGGCCGGCCTGGCGCACGAAGGTGTCCAGGTCGCCACCCCAGGAGGTGTTCAGCACCACGTCGGGCCGCAGCGCCTGCAGCCGGCTGATCTCGGTGGAAAAGTCGGACGCGCCCAGCTTGGGGAACAGCTCGGCCACCACCTTCACATCGGGCTTGAACACCTTCAGCGTGTTGAGGAAGATCTCCCACGAGTCGCGGCCCCAGGCGTAGTCCTGGTTCAGCACGGCGATCGAATTGAAGCTGGGCCGGGTCTTGAGCAGGTAGAGCACCGCCGCCACCATCTCGGTCGTGGCGTTGGCCTGCGTGCGCACCACGTATTTGTAGCGCTTGGCCTCCAGCACCTTCTCGGTGCCGCAGTCCCACATCACGTTGAGCACCTTCAGGTCTTCGGCCACCGGCGCGACGATGTTGCAGTTGCCGCTGGAAATGGCGGAGAACATCACCTTGACGTTCTGCTCCTGCACCAGGCGGCGGTACTCGGACAGCATCTTGTCGCCGCCCACGCCCTCGTCGATGAAGCTGGCGCTGATCTTCGCGCCGCCGATGCCGCCGGCCGCATTCATCTCCTCGATCAGCATCTCGGCCGCGGCCTTGGCCGGCACGCCGAAGACGGACGCCGCGCCCGAGGTGAAAGTGGTGATGCCGATCTTCAGCTCGGCGGGCTTGTCCTGCGCCAGGGCGCTGGCCGCAGCAAGCACCAGGGTGGCGGTGGTCAACATCGACAGGATGGGCTTCATGGCGGTGGTCTCCTCGTTGACGGGCGACCCGACCGAGCAGGCACAGGGCGGCGGGCCCGCGCAGTATCTGCACGCGCCCGGGCGCTGGGAATTTGCGAAAGCGAAAGCGCGGCTTCTCGTGCGCTTAAGCCGGGTTTACGCGGAGCCTGTGGCGGCGCGGGCAGTCGCCGTCCCACTCGCGTGAAAAACCTTCACGCGGGCCGCATGCCATTTCACGCCACGCGCAGGCGCCCGCCCCTACAGTGCCCCACGACCACACAGCCACCCGCCAGAGATCGCTCTTGCCTGCTGGGCTGTATGTGACACTGCAAGCACATGTCTGGCCATTCACGCGAATGGCCGAACACTGACACAACGACGAGGAGACTGCCCCCCATGACCGTCATCACCACCATCGAGGACTTGCGCGTCCTGGCTGAAAAACGCGTGCCGCGCATGTTCTACGACTACGCCGATTCCGGCTCGTGGACCGAGGGCACCTACAAAGCCAACGAGGCGGATTTCCACAAGATCCTGCTGCGCCAGCGCGTAGCCGTGAACATGGAGGGCCGCACCACGGCCACCACCATGGTCGGCCAGGCTGCCAAGATGCCGGTGGCGATTGCACCCGTGGGGCTGACGGGCATGCAGCATGCCGATGGTGAGATCCACGCAGCGCGCGCGGCCGAGAAGTTCGGCATCCCGTTCACGCTGTCGACCATGAGCATCTGCTCGATCGAAGACATCGCCGAACACACCAAGGCGCCCTTCTGGTTCCAACTCTACATGATGCGCGACCGCGACGCCATGGCCCGCATGATCGAGCGCACCAAGGCCGCCAAGTGCAGCGCGCTGGTGCTGACGCTGGATCTGCAGGTGATCGGCCAGCGCCACAAGGACCTGAAGAACGGGCTGACCGCGCCGCCCCGGCCCACGCTGGCCAACATCATCAACCTGGCGACCAAGCCGCGTTGGTGCCTGGGCATGATGGGCACCAAGCGCCACACCTTTCGCAACCTGGTGGGCCACGTGAAGGGCGTCAGCGACATGCGTTCGCTATCGGCCTGGACCAACGAGCAGTTCGACCCGCGCCTGTCGTGGGCCGACATCGAGTGGGTCAAGAAACAATGGGGTGGCAAGCTGATCCTGAAGGGCATCATGGTGCCGGAGGACGCGCAACTGGCGGTGGACGCCGGGGCCGATGCGATCGTCGTCAGCAACCATGGCGGGCGGCAGCTCGACGGCGCGCCCAGCTCGATTGCGGCGCTACCGGCCATCGTCGATGCAGTGGGCAGCAAGACCGAGGTGTGGATGGACGGCGGCATCCGCAGCGGGCAAGACGTGCTGAAGGCCTGGGCCCTGGGTGCGCGCGGCACCATGATCGGCCGCGCCATGGCCTATGGCTTGGGTGCGATGGGCGAAGCCGGCGTGACGAAGGCGCTGCAGGTCCTGCACAAGGAGCTGGACGTGACGATGGCCTTCTGCGGGCACACGGACATCCGCAACGTGGACCAGCGCATCCTGCTGGCGGGGACGTACCCCCGCTGATCAGGCCGCTGCTGCAGGAATCTCGCGGATCGCCTCACCGGCGATTGCGAATACCCGGTCGCCAGGGCGCCGCTCGATGGGGTGCGTGCCGGTGAAGCTGCCGAAGGCGGGCAGGATGCCGATGGCGCTGCCGACATTGACACCGCCGCCGATGCTGCCGGCACCAACACCTACGCTGCCACTGCCGACGCCGATGCCGCCGTCGGCCCCGAACCAGAAGCACGGCAGCCGCAGCCGGCCGCCCACCGCGCGCCATCCCACCGACACGCAAGGGTGCCAGTGGCCAGCCAGCACGTAGGCCCCGGCCACCGCGCGCGGGTGGTGGCACAGCGCCAGGTTGCCGCTGCGCAGGGGCTCGTCCACCACCTCGATGCCCAGCGTGGCCGGCGGGTCACCGGCATGGTGATCGTGGTTGCCACGCACCAACGTCATCGCCAGCGCAGCGTGTGCTGTGCGCCAGTCATGAACTGCGGCCAAAGTGGCGGCGGAGCGGCCGGTAGCCGCATGCAGAAAGTCGCCCAGGAACACGAGCCGCTGCGCGCCCGTGTCGCGCAGGGCGCCTGTCAACCGCCCGAGCGATGCCGCCGTGGTGCCGTGCGGCACCGGCACGCCGAGGCGGCGAAACGCCTGGGCCTTGCCGACGTGCAGATCGGCCACCAGCAGGGTCTGCAGATCGGGCAGATACAGCGCGCCACTCGCGTGCAGCAGCACAGGCTGGCCGGCCACGATGGCCCTCACAGAAGGCGCGCCAGGCTGGCCTCCAGATGCTCGGTCGGCCAGCGTTTGAAGCCGGAGCGGGCAAAGCGTTGCAGCCGCCCAAGCAGGAACGAGGTCAACAGCGAGGCGTGCACCTGCGCGTCGACCGTGGGCATGGCCGATGCACCGTCGGCACTGGCCGCCTCGCGCAGCGTCTGGCGCAGGTTGGATTCGATCTTGTCGAAGAACTGGTTCATGCGCAGCTGCAGCCGTTCGTTTTCGAACACCAGCGCGTCGCCCACCATCACGCGGACCATGCCCGGGTTCTTCTCGGCGAACTGCAGCAGCATCGTGAGCGTGCGGCCGATCTGGCGGCGGGCTTGCGCAAGCCCGGCCGGCTGCGCATCGTCGGCAGGCGCGTCGTCGGTGTGGATCTGCTGGATCAGGCTGAACACGCTCTGTTCGATGAACTCGATCAGCCCCTCGAACATCTGCGCCTTGCTGGCGAAATGGCGGTACAGCGCGGCCTCGCTCACCTCGAGCCGGGCCGCCAGCGCGGCGGTGGTGATGCGCTCGCCATCGGGCCGCTCCAGCATGGTGGCCAGCGCCTGCAGGATCTGCAGCCGCCGCTCGCCCGGCTTGGGGCGCTTGCGCGGCGGGCTGGCCGCCACGCCGTCGGCAGTGTCAGCGGGCGGCAGCTCGGCATCGGACATCGCAGGGCCCAGGGCTCAACGCGCGCGGATCATCGTGCCGTAGGCCTGGTCGGTCAGGATCTCCAGCAGCATCGCGTGCGGCACACGCCCGTCGATGATGTGCACGGCGTTGACGCCGCTCTTGGCCGCGTCCAGCGCGCCGGCGATCTTGGGCAGCATGCCGCCAGAGATGGTGCCGTCGGCAAACAACTCATCGATCTCGCGGGCCGACAGGTTGGTCAGCAGGTTGCCCGCCTTGTCGAGCACGCCGGGCGTGTTGGTCAACAGCATCAGCTTCTCGGCCTTGAGCACGATGGCCAGCTTGCCGGCGACAACATCGGCGTTGATGTTGTAGCTCTCGTTGTGCTCGCCAAAGCCGATGGGGCTGATGACGGGGATGAACTGGTCATCCTGCAGCGCCTTGACCACGCTCGGGTCAATGGACTGGATGTCGCCGACCAGGCCGACGTCATGCTCGACGCTCGGGTCGTCCTTGTCGGGCATGCGCAGCTTCTGCGCGCGGATCAAGCCGCCATCGCGCCCCGTCAGCCCCACGGCCTTGCCGCCTGCCTGGTTGATCAGGCCCACGATGTCTTGTTGCACCTGGCCGGCCAGCACCCATTCGACGACCTCCATGGTCTCGTCGTCGGTGACGCGCATGCCCTGGATGAAGTGGCCCTTCTTGCCCAGGCGGTTCAGCGCCGTCTCGATTTGCGGGCCGCCGCCGTGCACCACCACCGGGTTCATGCCGACCAGCTTGAGCAGCACCACGTCTTCGGCGAAATCGGCCTGCAGCGCCGGGTCCGTCATCGCGTTGCCACCGTACTTGATGACCATGGTCTTGCCATGGAACTTGCGGATGTACGGCAGGGCCTGCGCCAGGATTTCGGCCTTGTCGCGCGGCGCGATGGCGGACAGGTCGGGCTCGGTGTTCGTCGTCATGGCGGGGCGCTCCGGGGGGCTGAAAATGGGGCGAATTGTAGGTGCCGTGCGTGTCACTTCCGCAGCCAGCGGGGCAGCTTGAAGCGCACGATCATCAGGTAGGCGCCCACGTAGCTCATGCCGAACAACAGGCAGAACAGGGCCAGCAGCAGCGTGTTGTTCCAGAACAGCACGGCCGGCACGATCGACAGGCCCGAGAACATCCACAGATAGGGCGAGGTGCGGTTGTTGCGCGCCAGCAGGTCGGCGCTCTCTTCTTCATCGAGCACCACGCGCACGATGCGCCGGAAGATCAGTTGGTGAAAGTGCAGTGCATCGGCCGTGCCGGGCGACTGGCCGCGGGCCAGCTTGCGGTAGATGGAAAACAGCGTCTCGCCTACCGGGTAGATCAGAAGCAGCATGGGGAACCAGGGCGACACGGTGGGGTGGCGCTGCACCAGCAGCACGCAGGCAATCGCGATCACCAGGCCCCACACGTAGGCGCCGCCATCGCCGGCGAAGATCTTGCCGTAGGGGTAGTTCAGCAGCAGGAAGCCGCCCGTGGCGCCGACCAGGCAGGCCAGCATGCCGGCCAGCTGCCGATCACCCACCTGCAGCGCCACATGCATGATGGCCAGGCAGATCAGGATGGCAATCATGCCGGCAAGGCCGTTGTAGCCGTCGATGAGGTTGAAGGCGTGCGGCAGGCCTGCGATGGCGATGATGGCGAACACGGCGGCGACCAGGGGCATGGCGGCCAGCAGGTTGTCGATGGGCTGCAGGCCGATGCGGCTGACGGAGAGGCCGAGCAGCCACGCGGCCAGCACGGCGGAGAGCGCCGTCATGCCAAGCCGCACGCGCGCGGGCACCACTTGGGTCACGTCTTCGACGATGCCTGTCAGCACGGCGGGGAGGAGGCACAGCAGCAAGGGCCACAGCAGAGCGCCGTTCTCGCGCCAGCCGATGTTGAGCGGCTCGGCCTGCGGAAGGCTGGCAACGAACCAGGCCAGCGCGCAGCCGAGCAAAATGCCGGCACCGCCGATGCGGGGGATGTGACCATGGTGAAAGCGCTGCGGCACGTCGTGCGAGTACCGCCGTGCATGGCGCCTGGCGATGCGGACAATTACCAGAGCCGCCACCGCCGAGACGAAGAAGCTGAGAACGACTAGAACGATCATGTGGGGAGCGAGGCACCTAGAATGCGCGCCGAAATTAGACCATGCCCGATACGCCGCACCGACCGATCACGGTCTCCATCGTCAGCCACGGGCAACAGGGCCTTCTGCTGCCCTTGCTGGAGCAGTTGCACCAGCACTGCACGGCGCACATCGAGAAGGTCGTGTTAACGGTCAACATCCCGGAGGAGAACCGGCTGGCGGGAACCGCCTGCGGCTTTCCCGTGCAACAGATCGTCAACCCGCATCCGAAGGGGTTCGGGGCGAACCACAACGCGGCGTTCAAGCATTGCGAGACTGATTGGTTCCTGGTGTTGAACCCGGATATCCGGATGGACCAGGATGTGTTGCTGCCTCTCCTATCCGGCGCCCGCGTAGACAGCGGCGTGCTGACGCCCCGCATCTTCGAGCCAGGCAAGGACGCTCCCGAGCCGCACCGCGCGTTGCTCACGCCGCGCGAAGTCCTGTGCCGACATCGTGCCGGCTACCGCTCGCCAATGCGTCCGGCTTGGGTGCCGGGCATGTTCATGCTGCTGCGTGTTGGTGCGTTCCGCCAGATCGGTGGGTTCGATCCGCGCTTCTTCATGTACGGGGAAGACTTCGACCTGTGTGCCCGACTGCAACTAGCGGACTGGGAGTTGCAGGTAGCCGAGCACCTACAGGTGAGACACGAGGCGCAGCGTGCCAGCCGCCGGCCCGGCCGCCACCTGGTGTGGCACTTTGCCAGCTTGGCCAAGGTGTGGTGCTCGCAGGCATTCTGGCGGTACCGCGCACAATATCGCGAACAAGCGATGGCCGAATGAATGCTTCGGACCGGTCATATCTGGTCTGCTCACGCAGGCCCCTCTTCCTCGTTGCTCTCGAATATGACCCGTTTTACGATGTTCCTATCGATTGTCTACGTTGTACGCAACCAAAGCGCACAGCTTCAACAGTCACTTCAACGCACCTCGCAACTGCTGCAGGAACTAACTCGCGATCATGAATTGATCGTTGTAGACAACGCCTCCACCGACGATAGCGTCGCTGTCCTGCAGCAACTGACGTTGGCGTCCGGCTTACCGAATCTACAGATCTATGCGCTGACAAAAATGGTGTCGGAGGATGCGGCAAGTTGGGTCGGCATCGAGAGCGCATTGGGCGACTATGTGGCTGTGCTCGACCCACTTGTCGAAGACCTGGGGTTTTTGCCCCAGTTGCTGGAGCATGCCACGTCGGGGGTTGACGTAGTGTTTGCCAGCAACCAGAAGCAGCCGTCTCCGTCCTTTCTCTACAAGACGGGTCACAAAGTATTCGATCTGCTGTACTTCAAGTTTCACGGCGTCCGTTTGGGGAATGAAGCTCCGCGCGACCGACTGCTGAGCCGCACGGTCGTCAACTTCATCCAGCAGCATCCCCAGCCGAGCCTTGCCTATCGACATCTACCGGCCACGGCGGGATTTTCTCGAACGACCGTCGCCTACAGCGCGGAGCCGATTGGCCAGCGCCCGGAGCAGCTCGCCGAAAGCATGGACCGCGGCATGCGCCTTCTGGTTTCAACGACGCGCGCCCCACTGCGCTGGGTCACTGGTTTGTCGCTGTTCGGCGCGGCAGCCAATGTCCTTTATTCGCTCTATGTCTTGTGCATCGCGGCCTTCAAGCCCGATGTTGCGCCCGGGTGGATCAGCCTGTCGCTTCAGCTGTCGGGCATGTTCTTTCTGATATCCCTGGTGCTATTGGTGCTGGGCGAATACATCCTGCAGATGGCAAGCCTGTCGAATGAGGGCGCGCCCTATCACGTGGCGCGGGAGTTCACGAGCGCTCGCATGACGCACCGCGAGAAACTTAACATCGAGGACACAACCTTGTCCCGGCCTGAAGGGCTGGAACCGGTCTCCGGCAATAGCACGGCATGACGCAGCATTGCGACGTGAACGACGCGCTGGTCATTGGCGGTGGCTTTTATGGTGCTGCGATCGCCATCTACCTTGCCCAATCGCGCGGCTTTCGTCACGTCACGCTGTTAGAGAGGGAGCCGGCCCTGCTGACGCGCGCATCGCACAACAATCAGGCGCGCGTGCACAACGGCTACCACTATCCGCGCAGTTTCACCACGGCATTTCGCAGCCGGATCAATTTGCCGAAGTTCGTCCACGACTGGCCGCGGGCCGTGCATCAGGACTTCACGAAGCTCTATGCAATTGCGCGCAGCCACTCCAAAGTGACACCCAGGCAGTTCCGAAGGTTCTGCGACGAGATCGGAGCGGACCTGCGTCCGGCGCCGACGCATCTGGCACAACTCTTTGAGCCCCGGTTGATCGCTGCGGTCTACATGGTGCAGGAGTATGCGTTCGACGCCCTCGAGCTGGCGTCGTGGGCCAGCGAGGAGTTGCGCGCGTGTGGCGTGAAATTGCACCTTGGCGCGACAGCCGAAGCGGTCGAGCCGGCCGACGGGCACTTTTCCATCGTGGCCAGCGAACGTGGGGGCGCACGCGTCACGCACCGCAGCCGCTACGTGTTCAACTGCACCTACAGCGGGCTGAACCAACTGCGCGGCCCCGCGAGCAGGATCCGCGCAGGACTGAAGCACGAGATCAGCGAGATGGCACTGGTCAAAGTACCGGGCGCGCTACGCGATGTCGGCATCACGGTGATGGACGGGCCTTTCTTTTCGATGATGCCTTTCCCCTCCCGCGGGCTTCATACGCTATCTCATGTACGTTATACGCCCCATGCGAGCTGGATTGATCGTGCGGAGACTGCGCCATATGAGGTACTGGCGAAGTACCCCCGGCACAGCCGCTACGAGCGCATGCTGCGCGACGCCGCGCGCTACCTACCTACTCTGTTGGGCAGCCGGCAGGCTGACTCTCTGTTCGAGGTCAAGACCGTTCTGACCAAGAACGAAGGCGATGACGGCCGCCCCATCCTTTTTGAACACAGCGAGCAGTTCCCCGGGTTCTACTCGATTCTCGGCGGCAAGATCGACAATATCTACGACATCTACGAGAAGCTCGATGCAGAGCGCTTCTACATTCCACAACCTTGAAGCATGACCAACGCACTCATAGGCCACTCCGGCTTTGTCGGCTCCACCCTGCTGCGGCAAACGCGTTTCGACGCACTGTACCGCTCCACGAATATCCAGGACATCGCAGGCCAGTCCTTCGACCAGGTCGTCTGCGCCGGGGCACCTGCGCAGAAGTGGCTGGCCAACCGCAACCCGGAGCAGGACCGAGCGAGCATCGAAGCCCTGATCAGTCATCTGCGCGCCGCGCAGTGCCGTAGCTTCGTCTTGATCAGCACCGTCGACGTGTTCGGCATCCCGATCGGTGTTGACGAAGAAAGTCCGGTGGACGAAGAGGGCCTGCACGCCTACGGCCTGCACCGACGGATGCTGGAGAAGTTTGTGCAGCAGCACTTCGAACAGCATCTGATCGTGCGCCTGCCTGGGCTCGTCGGACCCGGGCTCAAGAAAAACGTGATCTTCGACCTTCTGCATCACAACAATCTGCACGCCATCGACAGCCGGGCCGCTTTTCAGTTCTACCCCATGGTCAACCTGTGGCCTGACATTCAGGCGGCACTGGCCGCCGGCATCCAGCTTCTCCACCTGACGGCTGAACCCATCAGCGTTGCTGACGTCGCATGGCATGGTTTCGGCGTCCAGTTGGCTCAGTCCACTGCCGGCACGCCGGTGCGCTACGACATGCGCACGCGGCATACGGCGCAGGGCACTGGCGGCACTGCGCACTACCAGTACAGCGCCCGCGAAACCATCCAGGCCGTACGTGCCTTTGCGCAGTCAGAGCCGGCGCCAGTCGCGTCGCAAGCAGCTTCAAGGCCCACGCCATGAGGCTGTCCATCTCGAACATCGCCTGGGACGTGGCGGAAGACGACGATGTGGCCACCTTGCTGCGCTGCCACGGCGTGAACGCGATCGACATCGCACCTGGAAAGTACTTCCCCGAGCCCGCGCGGGCGGACACGCAGGCGATGCATCGCGTCAAGTCGTGGTGGGCTGTGCGCGGCCTCGAGATCGTCGGCATGCAAGCCCTATTGTTCGGCACCACTGGGTTAAATGTCTTTGGCGACATTGAGAGCCGGCAGGCGCTGCTTGCGCACTTGGCGTCAATCTGCCGCATCGGCGCTGGCGTGGGCGCCACCCGACTGGTGTTTGGCTCACCGCGCAACCGCGACCGCGCGGGCTTGCCAGACGACCAGGTGCATGAGATTGCAACCGGTTTCTTCCGTCAACTCGGCGACATCGCCGTCGAGCACGGCGTCACAATCTGCCTGGAGCCCAACCCGACCTACTACGGCGCGAACTTCATGGTTGACAGCACCGAGACCGCGCGTGTGGTGCAAGCCGTTGCGCACCCCGCCATCCGCATGCAGTTCGACAGCGGTGCCATTACTTTGAACGGTGAGGACGCGCACGATGTGCTCAACCGCTACCACCCCCTGATCGGCCATGTGCATGCCAGCGACCCCGATCTGGTGCCGCTCGGCGACCATGGCACCGACCATCGCCCCATTCACGACGCGATCGCGCAGTTACTTCCCGGGCATGTGGTCACGATAGAAATGGTGGCGACGCGCAATGAGCCCCATTTGGAAGCCATCGAGCGTGCGCTGGCCTACGCAGGCGGTGCCTACCGCCCATCCGGCAACGCAGCCGCATGAAGTGGTTCATCCTGCTGGCAGGCATTGCCACCAATGCGACGGCCAGCGTACTAATCAAAATGGCCACACTGCCGCCTCGCCGACTGCCGTCCCTGGCATCGCCGGTGGAGGCTTTCGCCAACTGGCCCTTCTGGCTCGGTCTCGGTCTGTATGGCTGCGCCTTTCTGCTCTACACCGCGGCCCTTGCGCGCCTACCGCTCAACGTGGCACATCCCATCCTCACCTGCGGTGCCGTCGCAGCGGTGGCCCTGTGCTCCCACTTTGTCTTTCGTGAACCCTTCTACTGGACGCAATCGGTCGGCATCGCGCTTGTCATAGCTGGTGTGGCGCTCATCACCGTTCGCACAACCTGATGCCATGAATACCATCTCTTCTCAGGACCGCCAGACTTGGCAGGTTCCCGCCGCCGACACCTTGCTGTGGGCAGGCCGTCTCAACCCCTGGTGCGTGGTCATTCCGGTGATCAACGAGGGAGAGCGCATCCAGCGCCTGCTGGCGCGCATGGCTCAGATTCGGATCGCCGACATTGCAGACATCGTCATAGTCGACGGCGGCAGCACTGACGGCTCGCTGGAACTGCCGACCCTGACGGCCTATGGCGTGCGCGGGCTGTTGCTCAAACGCGACCCCGGAAAGCTCAGCGCGCAGCTGCGTTGCGCGTATGCCTTTGCGCTCGACCAAGGCTACGAAGGCATCATCACCATCGACGGCAATGACAAGGATGACCCCGAGGCCATTCCGCGTTTCATCGCCGCGTTACGAGACGGCATCGACTTCGTCCAAGCTTCGCGCTTCATCGTGGGTGGCATAGCCGAAAACACACCAGCGCTGCGCGACTTGGCCATCCGACTGATCCATGCGCCTGCCCTTTCGCTCAGTTCTGGATTTCGTTGGACAGACACCACGCAGGGGTTTCGGGCATACAGCAGGCGCCTGCTGTTGAGCTCTGGCATTCAGCCATTCCGCGACATTTTTTCGGAGTATGAGTTGCTGGCCTACCTATCACACCGCAGCCCGCGCATCGGATTCAGCTGCTTAGAACTGGCAACGACTCGCCGCTATCCCAAGGGACAGATTCCGACCAAGATCAGTGCGTTCAAGGGAAATATGAGAGTCTTCAGGACGTTGCTGTTAGCCTGCGTGGGAGCTTACAACCCTTCAGAATCGAAATGAAGAGAAGCGACCTGTCGATAGCGGCCGCCTGCCTGGCCGGCTTTTCCGTAAGCGTCTATACCTTCTATCCGGGATGGATGAGCCCAGATTCATTTGCCCAATATGAAGATGCGCGATCCGGAAGCTATTACGACTGGCATCCCGTCTTGATGGCTTGGTGGTGGGGAATTCTAATGAAGATCTGGGATGGTCCTCAGCCGATTCTCATCCAAAATCTGCTGTTCTATTGGACAGGATGGTATTTGATTGCCCACACGAGTGCAAAAAGCATCGGAACCCGAGCAGCACTGCTCCCTATGATCGGACTATGGCCGGGCGCATTCTTCCCGCTAGGACAAATATGGAAAGACATTTTTTTCGCGGCGCCCGTGTTCTTCAGCTGGGCGCTTCTTCTGTCACTGAAAGGGTGCGCCGCGCGACCGAATTGGTCACAACGCGTCACACTTTTTATCTCACTTACCCTGGCCGTGGGCGCCAAACCAAATGGGATAGTCGTCTTACCATTCATCTGCCTTTTCTGGAGTATTGTTGAACTCGGCAACAGACATGCGTCAAAAGTCAAACATCTGTCTTTTGCATCCCTTCTATGCGCGGGTACAGTCGCAGTTCCCTTAATAATTAGCGGGAGCCTACCTGTTCGTGGCACGAGCCCGTTTCAGTACACACAAACTTACGACCTGCTTGCGCTATCCGCAGCGACCGATCAAGTTTTGCTCCCCTCGTACCTGCAAAAAAAACTAGGCACCGACATTGAGAAAATACGAAAGCTGTACTTCGTCGGGGGAAACAACCTCATGTACTACAACTCCGTCGGAAACATCACAACAACAGATCCAGATGAGCTCGCAGAACTACAAGACAAATGGACAAGAGGGATAATCGACTATCCCAGACTCTACCTTCAGCATAGAACGCTCAACTTTCTTTCCTTGGTTCGATTTGGCGAAACGCATCCCGCCATTGTTGCGGATCCAGCCATTGGCGAAAACCAATATGGCATTAGCAGTAGGCATACGGCGATCAGTACCGCACTGACGGCGTCGATGTCTTCATTCCCGTGGTTTTATTTCCCGTGGCTCTACATTCTCGCAATGCTTGTGGCGCTAGCCGTACTTGTTGCCCTGAAAAAAGATGCCGCTCCAGCAACTCTAGTTTTCTTAAGTGCAATTTCGTTCTTGGCCCCACATCTATGGATCGCCCCCTCCTCAGATTACCGATATCTGTACTATTTGATTCTCTGCTCGATGCTAATGGTGTCGCTATTGGCACTACCAACGATCAACGATCTAAAAACTGATCACGATTATCACCACAAGCAGCCATCTTGGAAATCCTGAACCGCAGCGTAGATGATTGAAGAAATTGAACAACAGCAACGCAGCCGCCTTACGAGTAATTTCAAGGGTGGACTACATTCTGTAGCACTATCTGCTCTTCTCGCAGCATGCGGATTCGCTTGGCTCTTTTGGGAGGTTTCAGCTTATGCTTACACCTTCGATGGGTATTTTGCAAACGGTGCATTCCAGCTGTTGAATCCGCTAAGGCGGCTTGCAGAGGCAATCCACCGAACTTAACTTGCCAGGTTAAAATTCTCTCGTTAAGTCTTTGTTTTTATTGGATATTTCTAATATTTTCGTTGACAGGGGATTCATGACAACAAAATTCGGGGTTAACCCTTGAGTCACTGTTCTCCCAACTGAACGAGCGCATCCACTCGCCCGAGTTCGCCGCTTCGGCGCGTCACGACGACCATCCCAATATCCCAACGCCTTTCCTCGCACGCGCAAGCTGCCTCTGCCCATGCGCCACGCGTTGTGCCTCGCGTCGTGCTCGTGCTCGGCCTGGGTTGTCTGGTCGAGTTTCTGGACCGCGCCGTCGAAATGCTTGCAGCGAACACGCATCGACGTGTCCCGGATCGGGCTCTGCCTCGGCCGGGACGAAGGCTCAAACCGCACCCGCACGTGGCCTACAAGGGACGAGGGGGCGGCTTAAGTTCGGTGGATTGGGGCTTGTCCCCGGCAGTCAAAAAATACCTCTTTACGCCGCGCGGTGCAGAGATTAGCAGGTCCGCGCTCGGATAGTTCCAATCCATTTCTCAACCTTGGAGGAAACGCAATCCCTAGAGCATGGCGATTCGCCGAAACCATAAACAAAATTCTCCCAATGCAATCTGCAGGCATTTAGGCCATAAGCTTCGACTACCGCTACCGTACGCTCTGCAAGGCCAACCCCTGTGAGTCCTTTGCCGAGACTCTCGGTGTGACTTCGCCTAAAGGCCACGCAATCGCCAGAGTTGGATCGTTCCACGCTATGCATCGTTCGTGCTCAGGGAAGTAGTAATCTGTCGTCTTGTATAGGAAATCCACCGATTCGCTCAGGACGAGAAAGCCATGGGCAAAGCCCGGAGGCACCCACAATTGGCGCTGGTTGTCCTGCGACAGTTCAAAACCAACCCATTGGCCAAAGCGCGGCGAATCGGGACGAATATCGACAGCCACATCAAACACCACACCCTGGGCTACTCGAACCAACTTGCCCTGAGGCTGGCGAACTTGGTAATGCAGCCCCCGCAGCACGCCGCGCGCAGACCGGCTGTGGTTGTCTTGCACAAAGTAATGCGATGTCCCCGTGGCGGCATCGAACTCTCTCTGATTGAAGCTTTCAAGGAAGAAGCCGCGCTCGTCGCCGAATACTCTGGGCTCCAAGATCAAAACTTCGGGTAGTGCGGTGCTGACCACGTTCATGGCTGTGTGTTCCTTGCTGTGTAGACGCTGATCGTCAAGGGCCGCGCCGCACGCGCGCCCTGATCCGCCTGAAGCGGTTGGCCATGCGGAAGACGGCCAACAATGCTTGCCGGTGGAGCCAGCCGAGTTGATCGAATCCAGCAATGGCAGCTGGCCACTGCACTCGCCGCACAAAATCCGCCAGTTCTCGGCGACGGGCCGGCACCATCGGCGCAAGGACGATCGTGGCCAGTGTGGGAACGCGGTTGCGTCGGAACACGTCGCCGAAGCCGAAGAAGTCCTGCTGCGGCGCCTGCAGGAAAGCGCCCAGCACGCTGCGGTCTGGCTGGCTATGCAGGCCACCCCAGACCTTCAGCGCGAGAGGGCGCAGTTCGGCTGCGGACAGCGCATGGCGCTCGATGGCGTCGCGCCACACAGATGCAGCGCACAGCACCCCACTCTGGAACCGTGCGACGAAGCCTGCAAGGACTTCGTCCTCCTCGGGTAGGGTCTTGCGCAACGGCGCGACAGAGCCGTCTGTGGACGGTGTGAAGCCCACAACACTGCCGCCCGGCGCCATGCAGAGCATCTCGACCACGGCGAATGACTCGAACAGCGGGCAAATGTCGCGCTCGTGGTTTTCATCTGGACCGTAGGCTGCTTTGTGCGCGTTGGCGGACTGTGGATTGATGAAGCGCCTCAGCCCCAGATACAGCCCATGGGTCTGCACCCCCGGCAGCAGCGTGGCCAAGTGGTCCTGAATGGTGCCTCGCCATCCCACGTCGACTAGGCCGATGCGCCCTGCCGGACCGACGCTGCGGCTGCGCAGGTAGGAACTCAGCTGCGCACGCTGGCGGGAGATGCTGTTCTGCAAAGCTGCCTGGAAATCGGGCGACCCTAACAAGCGCGCAAGCCTTGGATCGGTATCGGGCTTGTCCAACCGGTCCTCCAACGTCAGCCCGGCAGCGGCAAGTGCAGCCGCCAGCGGCTCGACGGCCAGGCCCAGGGTCAATAGGATGCCATGCACCTGTTGGGCACCGAACAGGCTCCACATCCGGCCGACATCTGCCATAGACGACGAAGGGAGGCAGGCGGTAAACGTGGCAAGCCGGCTGAGTTCCAGTACGCCGTGGATCGCCAGTGCGTGCCCGTGCAGGCTGCCCTGGGGGAACAGCTCCGAGAACACGCGTTGGATGAATTCGCCCTCGCGGCTCAAAAAATGCAGCGTGTCGAGTTGCTGCGCGATCGACTCCTCTGCCACCCACAGCGCCAGCCCGACGAATAGCGGCGCGGCTTCCGCGCCGACGCGCAGCGCCGTAGCGTCTTGGGCGGACAAGCCTGATGCAGCCGCGTGGCACGCCCGCGTGACCTGCTCGCGCACGTCGGCGAACAGTGCGCCCCGGGGGTTGAACAGCTGCTCGCGCGCCATGCGTTCGCTGTGCAGGGTCTGGGGTGCGTAGTGCACGGCCTGAATGCCAAGCTTACGGGCGGCCTCCACGTCCGACCATGGGTTGTCCCCGATGTGGATGTGCTCCGACGGACTGACACCATACAAGCGGTGCAGGTGCTCGAACAACCGCCCTGAGCGCTTGTTGAAGCCCACGTCGCAGGACACGATGCCGGACGAGACGAGGGCCGAAAGCCCTTTGCGGGCAAGCAGTCCCTGCAGCATATCCCCGCGCATGTAGAAGTCAGAGAGGAAGACCGTACGCTCGGCGGCGTGGCTCTTGAGGAACTCTATGATCTGCGGATCCAGGCTGGAACGGCGCACTTCCATCTCGAACTCGAGCTGCACGAGTTGCTCGACCTGAGCGACATCGGGCTCCTTGCCCAGGGCGCTTCGGTACCAGGCGTGCAGCACGTCTGCCAGTGCGTACTCGTCATCCCGGCCATCGGCCCTGCCATCCTCAGCCATTGCACGCTCCGCCTGGAGGCGAAGCTGGTACACCGCCCAGGCGTCCTGGCAGCGCGGGGCGATCTGCTGACGGTGGCGCAGGAAAAGATGGTGGGCCATGGCGAGCTTGATGCTCTCGGGATGGCAGTCGCGCCGCAGAAGAGTGTCCCAAACGTCGATTGATCGCAGCTTGTACGCCATCAATTCACCCGCCGCGGGCCGTACAGCACTTCGCCTACGGCCTCAATCTGCTTCACGGCGCCCACGCAGCTGGCGGGCAGGCGCGCGGCCAGTCCGCTCCATTTGTGACGCCTCACCATCGCAGGATTACGCGCCTGACGCTCGCGCTCGGCGCGGCCGTACTCGGCATAGGCGTGCTCAGTCATCGCCGCCAGCGCCTGCCGATCCTGCCGCTGCGCGCGGGCGAGGCAGGTGTCTATCCAGCTGCGGAAGGTGCTCGACGAAGCACGCCAAGACGGCCATTGCGCGGCAGTCTCCGCCGCGCCTTGCTTCAGCAGCGCGAGCAGATCCGCATCGGACGCGAGTTGACGCAGCTTGGCCACCACGCCGTCCATGTCACCCGTGGCCACGACGGCAGAGTTGCGGCCATCGACGATGTATTCGTCGTGCCCGCTGACGTCGAACACCAAGCTCGTGCCGCCGCAGTGAAACATCTCCAGCGGCGGCCCGAACATGCCTTCGACAGTGCTCAGCTTGATCAGCACGTCGCAAGATCGGTAGATGGCTGGCGTGGCGGCGATTGGCACGCGCGAGAACAGGCGGCGTACGCCGGGCAGCCAGCGTAGCGGCGAACCGGTCAATACCCAGAGATCGCTCAGCCCCGCCTCTTTGGCAAGCCGCAAGCCCAATGCCGTGTTTTTGAACGGCACGCCGAAGTGCCCCTCGACCAGCACCCGGGGGGCGGCACCGGGGCTTGGGCGCGGTGCGGCGCAAGGTCCGCCCTGCCGATAAACGTCCTTGCGGATGCCGTTGCGCACCAGGGCGGCTTCACGCCCGAACTGCTGACGCAGGTGGGCCTGGATCCACGTGGCCTCGGTCACGCACTCCAGGTCGAAGCGGTAGGTCGCGTCGACCAGCGCGCGCAGCGGCTGTTCGACCTGCGGATAAAAGCGCGATTCGATCGATTGCACGAAGTAGGCGTAGCGCTCCGCCTGGAAGCCGTGCAGTTCGAAGGCCGTCTTCCACCACGTGGCGATGACCAGATCGAAAGCCTGCTCGCGCGCTTGCGCGATCGGCAGGCACTGCAGGGTGGCCAGTTGGTCGTGCCAGGCCAGCGTACCGCTGTCGAACGGCTCCTGCACGGCCAGCGTGACCTGATAGCCGGCTTGCCGCAAATAGGCTGCGTGCTGAACGATCACGTAGGTGCCCCCGCTGATGGCCACCGAACCGACCAGGAAGCACACGCGGGTGTTATGCATGGCGGCCTCCACGTGCCTGCCAGCGGCGCACTGCCGCATAGACGAACGCAGCCGTCGGGCCTGCCTTGCGGCGCAGCGTCGCCCAGGGCCAGAAGCCCAATTCACCGACGTTGCGACGGCGCAGCACGCGCAGTAGGAACGTCATGCGCGGCAGCCACGCACCGCGCGTCTGCGCGCCCGCGAAACTGGAGCGCTCGAACACGCCGAAGTTCTCCACATGGAAGATCGAGTCGAACCACTCGAACTCCAAACGTGAAGGCCAGAAAACCATGCGCGCATGGGAGTCGATGACCGGCCGCGCAGGCGGTACGTACGCGCCTGGAGGCGCATCGCGCAGCAGCTCCGCAAAGCGCTGCTCGATCTGACGCAGCACAGGAAATACCGAACGCCGGAGCATCTCGCTCTCGCCGAACACGCCGTGGACGGCGCGCGCCCGGCCTGTAGCGTCGCGCGCGTAGTGCGTGACCGAGCCGTGGTCTGCCGCCAGGACGACCTCGAACAGGGACTTGTTTTCGTTAAAAACTTGAAACCCCTCAGACCGGGCCCCGACGCAGGAGAACAACAGCCCGGCCTTGGTGTTAGTTGGATTGGCTGCGCCGGGCGCGACGAGCCCGATGTAGTAGCCCTGCACACGGTTGACCACTGTGGGGTGCCGTTTGCACAGCAACGCGTGCAGATGGTCTTGGATCGTGCCCTTCCAGCCCACATCAACAACAGCCAGCGCCGACGGTATGACACCACCAGCCAGTTCGCGCAGGTAGTCGATGAAGGCATCGCGCTGCGACAGCCGACACGTTTCGTAAAGGGTGCGAAACGCAGCGCAACCCAGCAGCCGCGCGAATAGTGCACTGGTGGGAAAGTCCGTCTGACGCACTTGAACATCGTCTGGGCTCAGCGCCAACGCCCGCGTCAATTCAGGCAGTGCATCCTCCAAGCCGAGGCTCAATAAAAACTCTTGCAGCGAGACCGACCTGTATTGGCGGAACAGCGTGTCGAACCGTTCATTCGCCAGTGGACCCAGCGAAGGCAGCAAAGTAGCCCGGCGTGACACCTCCAGATAGTGCGAGCGCATTCCGCCGCCGACGTGTGCGACATAGACGTCGAACATCCGCCGCAGCGGCTGGCCCTCGCGAGAAAGAAAGAAGACCTGCCGGACCTGGTCGTGCAGCAACTGCTGGTACAGCCGCGCGGTCCAAAGATGCAACGAGTCGGCGAGCGCGCTGAAAAGGTCAGCTTCCGGACCCCACGCCACACTTCCAGCCTCCTTGGGATAGGTCATTACGGGCGGCTCAACCATGCCGGGCGGCGAGCAGTGCGGCGAAATGATCGCCGAATTTCTTAGCCTGCAATGGCCAGTCCCACGCCTGGATGCGCAGAAGATTCTCGGCGGACAGCGCCTGCAGCAGCGAGGGGTCGCCCGCAAGCCGCTTGACGGCGTCGCGCAGCATTTCCACGCTGCGCTCCTTCAGCATGAACTGGCGCTGCAACTCGCCGAAGGCCTGTGGCACGATGCCGACATCAGTGCTGATGACCGGAACGCCACAGGCCATGGCCTCCAGGACGGGGTTCGGCGTGCCCTCGATCTTCGACGTACAAATCAGTACGTCGATCTGCCGGTAGTAGTTTGGCATCTGGTGGTGCGCGATGAAGCGCTCCTGCCGATCGGCGAAGAAGGTGGTGATCGGCCAACCTTCCTCCGTCAGCTTCGCGATCGCGGGCTTGAGGACCGTGTGGACCCCTTTGAAATCTTCCAGTTCGGCGGCCCATTGGCTGTTGCCGACCCAGCCGACAACCAGCCCGCGATCCTTCACTGCCTCAAACCGCCCGAGGTCGGCTGGTTGGAACAACGACAAGTCGACACCGTCCTCCACCACCGCAGACGGAGACGGGTAGCCGGAAATCTCGCCGTAAATGTCTCGGAGTTTGTGGGATGCCACGGTGTAACCGGCGAGAAAGCCGGAGAACAGTTCTTGGCGCTCCTGCAATTCCTGCTCGGTCAGCAGCAGGTGGTCGTAGATGCTCGTGCTGAACAAGCGTGGCGCAATGTATGCGCGCTCGAAGGCCTCGTAGGAGACGCTGATCGACTCGGCGTGCGAACGGAAGTACGGGGCTCCGATGAGCCGCAAGTGCTCACGCCAGAAAAAATGGACGATGTCGCAATCCTTTGCCAGGAGCAGCACATGATTGACGTTGTCGATCACATCCATCGGAATGACGACGAACTCGAACCGGTCCGCTAGATGCCGCTGCAACTGCCGCGCGATATTGGCAAATGCCCAGTTGTCGGTGTCGATCACCAGCGCGATGCGCGGCTTGCCGCCAGCGGTTTCCAGTGGGGCAGCGGCCTGCACCTGCGCAGCGACTTCACTGCCGTGTCCAAGTTCGAGCTCGCGGTGACGACCTTCCAGCCAGTGGTCTACCGCATCGCTCCAGACCTTGAAGCCATGCTTGCGCTCCATGTGCAAGGCCGAGTCGTGCAAGAACCTGCGTGAGAACCGCTCCCTCTCATAGTTGCGGTCGGAATCGGAATCGGGCTTGGGGTGGTCGTGGACTAGCGCGCAAAGTCCAGAGGCGCCCACCTTGTAGCCGCTCTGGAACAAGCGCACGGAAAAATCGATGTCCTCGAAGCCGACGAACATGCCCTCGTCGTAGCCGCCAAGGCGCTCGAACGATGCGCGGTTCACGATGCACGCACCGCCGAACAGGAAGGTGCCCAGGAACGCGCCCGTCGGCTCCGCTCCGGTCTGGCGCTGGGTACACGCGCTGCCCGCGCCAATGTGCAGTTCGCCGTCCTCGTACGACACGTACAAATGTCCGCCCTTGGCAAACACCGTGGTGCGGTCCGCATCGAGCAGCGGAAGACTCATGAAGTGGCACCCCAGCATCGCTAGCTCCTGCTGGAACTGCGGCAAGGGGTTGTCGATGAAGTAAATGTCGTTGTCCAGGCACATCAGCCAGTCTGTCGTGACGTGCGGCAAGGTTCGGTTGCGCCCGCCAGCGACGCCGAAGTTGCGCTTCAGTTCGACGATGCGTGTGCGAAAAGGCATGGCGGCGCACACCCCGCGCAGATGCTCGAGTTCCGCGGCAATCGAACCGTTGTCGACGACGAGGACCTCCCCCGCGAAGGACGGCAGGTGATCGCGAATAGAAAGTAGCAGCTTCTCCGACAGTGTGGCTCGGTTCAACGACAGAAAAGAGATGGTCAGATTGAAGCCATGGTGGCCGATGTTCGGGCCTCCGTCTTTCCAGGCATCGCTCGCCATCAGAGCGTGCAAACGGTCCGTGACGTAAGCCCCCTGCACCAATCCCTCGACGAGATCGAGTTGCTGCATGTCCATCACCTCGTACCACGGTCACGCACAGCCCTGGCCGTCCGGCTAGCCCAGGACCGCAGCGACTGCGGCAGGATCTGGCGCAGCCGGATATAGCGTTCGTAGCCGATCCGGTACTCCTTCAACAACCCCGCTTCGATCGCCACCAGTCCCTTTGGCAGATCCGCCGGGCTTTGCGAAGAAGCACCCTGCAGTCCATGGAGGGCACGCAGATCCGATTCGCATCGGGTGACTTCCGCCCGGAGCGCAAACGCCGTGTCCCGAAGATGCTGGTTCTCCGCCTGTGCAGCGTTCAACCGCAAACCGAGATGGCGTTGCTCACGGCGCGCCACGTTCAGGGCATCCACCAGCGCCACCCCCATCGCCACCACGTCGTTGAAGTTCGCTCCGGCGAGGTCAGCGGCAGAACCCAACGCTTGCCTCACTTTGTCCAGCCACGCCTCGGCTGTGTCCGCTCGCATCTCGGCTGCGTCCGCTCGCATCTCGGCTGCGTCCGCTCGCATCTCGGCTGCGTCCGCTCGCATCTCGGCTGCGTCCGCTCGCATCTCGGCTGCGTCCGCTCGCACCTCGGCTGCGTCCGCTCGCATCTCGGCTGCGTCCGCTCGCATCTCGGCTGCGTCCGCTCGCACCTCGGCTGCGTCCGCCCGCGCCTGGATCTCCGCTGCGGACTGCGCGAGTTCGTCGAGTGCTTGTGCCGTTTGCCACCCGGCCAACATCCGGGCGTACTCGTCCATGGCGAGCGGGAAGACCGCGATGCCCGGCAGACACTGCGGCGCATTCCAAACCCCAACGAAATAGCTGCACTGCGTCGCTGTTGCTGCAATGCTGGGCTCGCCACTGACAAGGTACGAGCCCCCCACGTCAGCATAGGACATCCAGCCTTGCGGCAATGCCCTGTAGCCCCCAGCGCCGGACAGTGGCGTCGAGCCGAAGCCGAATACGCCCGTGCCCACAGACCACTGGACGTTGTCACCCAACGTGGCGATACACAGTTGCTGGAACTCCTCAAACCGGTATTTCCGCAAATGGTAAGGATTCGAGCGGTCCGCCTCCGGGTAGTACCAATGGTCGTTGGGACAGCTCAGCACGATCACACCGCCCGGCTTGACCAGGCTGCGTAGATCCTGCAGAAACTTCTCCGGATTCTCCAAATGCTCGATCGTCTCGATGGAGATCACCACGTCAAATTCAGCTGGATCGAACAGCTCGCAGATGCATTGTGCGTCGGCCTGACGATAGGAAACGCCGTTGCCGCCGAAGCAACGCCCAGCCCGCTCGACTGTCTCTGCAGAGACATCGACGCCCACCACACTTTCCGCACCCGCCTGTTTGAGTAGGTAGGTACCGTAACCCTCGCCACATGCCATATCGAGAACGCGCTTGCCGGCGACCAAATCCTTGCAGATAGCATAGCGTGCGAAATGAATCGCTGCCTCAATGTTGGGGTACTCTGGAGCCACCACCACGTCTAGTCTTTCCACGTTCTTGTCCCTAAAGCGCCATGTGTCAATTCGAATGACCAGCGTCGCGGCAGGTCCAGCATTCCGACCGCCTTGAATTCATCGACCACCTTGAACGCGCACTGCTCCTTGGCCTCCGCGTAGGTGACGAAACCCACATGATCATTGATCGCGACTCGCCATTTGTAACGGCCGCTCAACAATGGAAACCGCGGAAATTCGATCCGCACCCTGCCGCTGCGTGTGCCATCGAAGCAATCAAATCCATCCATCAAGGTCGTCGTGCCGCAAAGATAAAGATCATCGTGGCGATACAGGTTGAACACGAAACTGATCCGGTCCGGCGGCGGGTCCACTAAGGCAACGAATTCGAAAAGCAAGCTCAGATCCTGCCCGGTCTTGGCCACGTGCACTTCGGCTCCATCGTTGCCCACCAACATCACCCGGGCGATACGGAACAGATGTTCCACGTCGGATGCGCCCGCAGACCGGGAATCACCGGGCGAGATGGTCGGGCCAATAGAGTCCGGAACCACCGCCGCTTTGTTGGACGGCTCCGCGGCTACGGTCGCAGCCGCAGGCAACTGCACTTGGGCACCGCTGCCTTCCATGTCGATCATGTACTCATCGATCACATGGGCGGCAACGCCAAACATCTTCTGAACGCCGCGCTCCAGATAAAGTGCGCGCTGGCAGATCGACTTGACTTGGTACTGGTCGTGAGAGACAAAGATGATCGAACAACCACTTTCTCGGATCTCATAGAACTTTTTCAGACACTTGCGCTGGAACGAAAAATCCCCGACTGCAAGTATCTCATCAACGATCAAGATCTCAGGATTCACATGGATGGCCACTGAAAATGCCAGTCGTGCAAACATCCCGCTGGAATAGTGTTTGACCGGAGAGTCGATGAACTCACCGATGTCGGCGAAGGCGGCGATGTCGTCGAACCGATTCTCCATTTCACGGCGATCCATGCCGATAATTTCGCCGTTCAGAAAGACATTTTCCCGACCTGAAAATTCTGGGTTGAAACCCGACCCAAGCTCGAGCAACGCGGACAACCGGCCAACCCGCTCTACAACGCCTGTGGAAGGGGTCAGCGTTCCACAAATAATTTGCAGCAGCGTCGATTTACCAGAACCGTTACGCCCCACGATACCGACCGTCTCTCCTCTTTTTACCTCGAAGTCGATGTTCTTCAGCGCCCAGAATTCATCATGGAGCTTGCCGTGGTTGTGCCAGAGCATCTGCTTGAGGCGATCGAGAGGACGCTCATAAATATGATAGACCTTGGAAACATTCCGGACTGCGATCGCGACATCAGAGGACATCGGAAAACCCCTTACGAGTCCGCTGAAACCATGCATAGCCGAGGCAAGCCACAATCCCGGAAGCCAATACCTGCACCCCGAGCCCTGCCCACCGCATTGGTCGGTCAAATATCATGAGATCCCGCGCCTGCTCCACGACGAACGTAAGCGGGTTCACGTGCATGAATACTTGGTACTCCGGCGGCAATGTACCGATCGTATAGAAAATGGGCGACATAAACATCAAAACGGTCGTCAATAGACCGACCATCTGCACAACGTCACGAACATACACTCCCAACGCTGACAAAAACCACGAAAGGCCCAGTATATAAAAGACAAGTGGAACTACTACCAGGGGCATGAGAAAAATGGTTACGGGCGGGATGCCAAAAAAAACGAAGTAGAATAAGAGCCAGACCAAAGCACTCACTGTCGCATGAAAAATCCCCGACAACAGTGAAACCACTGGCAGTAGCTCCAGGGGGAAAACAACTTTTTTTACATAGTTAGGATTACCGACGATCAGGCCGGGCGCTCTGTTGATACATTCCGCAAAAAGATTAAACAAAATAAGACCTGCAAACAACACCAATGCGAACTCGGTCTTCGAGCCAGTTCCGCCCGCCCAGCGAGTTTTGAATACCACGCTGAAAACGAAGGTATAAACAGCCAACAGCAGAACCGGGTTGAAGAAAGCCCACATCAAACCCAGGACCGATCCACGGTAGCGACCTGCCACCTCACGTTGGGCCAGGCTCAACAAAAGGCGGCGATAAGAGAAAATCGTTTGGAAAAGCACCAGGATCGATGCCGACCTTAAGGCATGGGGATTCATGCGTTGACTCGCGAGCCTAAGAAAATTGGATAGACTGAACGTCTGATCAAATGACGTTGCAGTGCCTAATTGCCTTCGTCTGAACGAAAGAACAGAGGTTCTGCCTTACAGTCAAGGCGCGTCGCTCTTAAGAAGTTGGGAGAGATAGCGACCATAGCCACTCTTTCTCAACGACTCCGCCAGTTGCGCTAGCTGCTCATCATCGATGAAGCCGGCACGCCAAGCAATCTCTTCGGGACAGGCGATCTTGAGCCCCTGTCTGTGCTCAAGGGTCGCGATGAACTGGCTGGCCTCAAGCAGACTTTCATGCGTACCCGTATCGAGCCATGCATAACCACGCTGCATGATCTTGACATTAAGTTGGCCCCGGTCCAAGTAGATCTGATTCACCGCGGTAATTTCGAGTTCGCCCCGAGCACTCGGCTTGATGGACTTGGCAATATCCACAACCTGAGAATCGTAGAAATACAGCCCCGTCACGGCGTAGTTGCTTCTGGGCGCGGCGGGCTTTTCCTCGATGCTTGACGCATGCCCGTTAGCGTCAAAGGCCACCACTCCATAGCGCTCTGGATCGTGAACGTGGTAGCCGAACACGGTGGAGCCGCTGACCTGAGAACCGGCACTCTGGAGCATCTGCGCTAGGTCATGCCCATAAAAAATGTTGTCCCCCAACACCAACGCACTCGGCGCCCCCGCCAGAAACTCTTCCCCGATCAAAAACGCCTGTGCCAACCCATCCGGGCTCGCCTGCACCGCGTACTGCAAATTCAACCCCCACTGGCTCCCATCGCCCAGCAGTTGCTGAAACCGCGGCGTGTCCTGCGGCGTGCTGATGATCAGGATCTCGCGGATGCCCGCCAGCATCAGTGTGCTGAGCGGGTAATAGATCATGGGTTTGTCGTAGACCGGCAGCAGTTGCTTGCTGATGGCCAGCGTGGCCGGGTGCAGGCGCGTGCCCGATCCACCGGCCAAGATGATGCCTTTGCGTTGCGTCATTTAGTCTTCGAAGTTGGTGCGGCGAGCACGGTAAGGTGCGCAGGGCCGGCTTGCGGCACAGCGGCCAGGGGGATGGATTGGTCCAGCGTCACCAGGCGCCCGTTGTTGCGTGCAGCCAGGCCCAGCAGGTAGATGTCCGTCAGATGGCGGCTTGTGAGCAGCTTGTCCCAGTTGACTGCGTCGTCTGCCAGCACGCTGTACGAATCGGGCCAAACCTCGTGGCCCGGGGCTGTCGTGGCATCCGACAAAGTCTGCACGACCGAGGTCGCCGAAGTTTGGTTGATGTACCTGGGCAGCGACAAGATGCGAATGCACCCGTTCTGCGTCAAAGGACAGCTGGCCCAGCCATGCGCGCCCTGCCCAGCGAGCCACTCTGAAGCCATCGCGTGGTGGATGTGTTCCGAGTTGAAAAGAGCGAGCAATACGCTCACGTCCAACAGCGCGCATCAAATTCCCTCTAGATCCCGAATAGCGTTGACGTGGTCGTTGTTGACGACATGCCCGCGCTTGGGGATGGTGCGGAAGCCGGCGACAGACCGTGAGGTCGGGCCACCTTGTCCGGCCAAGGCTTCTCGCGCTAGTTGCGACAGCACAGCGCCCGCGGTGGTGTTCTCAAGGCGGGCGCGCTCCCTCACTGCTGCCAGTACGTCGTCCGCGACATCTAGAGTGGTGCGCATCACAGGCCTTTGATGAGTTGATGCACTGATTGAATCAAAGAATCTCACGGAGCATCCGCCCCACGCCAGCCTGCCAATGCGGCAGCACAACGCCAAACGTCGACTGCAGCTTGCTGGTGTCCAGACGCGAGTTGTGCGGCCGCACGGCGGGCGTCGGAAAGTCGCTCGTCGGCACCGCATCAATGGCGTCCGGCGTCACCTTCAACGCCACACCGCTCAGCCGCGCCTGCTCGACCACGAAGCGCGCGTAGCCGTGCCATGTGGTTTCGCCACCGGCAACCAGGTGGTAGAGCCCGGCTTTGGCGGTGTCTCGCAAGGTCTCGCGAATGGCGTGGGCCGTGACATCGGCCAGCAACTCGGCGCCGGTCGGCGCGCCAAACTGGTCGTCGATGACGGTCAGCCGGTCGCGCTCCTTGGCCAGGCGCAGCATGGTCTTGGCGAAGTTGCCGCCGCGGGCCGCATACACCCAGCTAGTGCGAAAGATCAGGTGGCGCGCGCAGTGCGCGGCCACCAGTTGCTCGCCTTCGAGCTTGGTGCGGCCGTACACGCTCAGCGGGCCGGTGGCGTCGCCTTCTTGCCAGGGCCGGCTGCCGCTGCCGTCGAACACGTAATCGGTGGAATAGTGGACCATCAGCGCACCAACCTCGTGCGCAGCCTGCGCCACCACGCCGGGCGCCGTGGCGTTCAGCGTGCGGGCGAAGTCGGGCTCGCTCTCGGCCTTGTCGACTGCCGTGTGCGCTGCCGCATTGACGATGACGTCGGGCCGCAGCTGGCGCACGGTCTCGGCCAGCTGCTCGGGGCGGCTGAAGTCGGCGTGGAAATCTGCACTGTCGAAATCCAGCGCCACCAGTTCGCCCAGCGGCGCCAGGCTGCGCTGCAGCTCCCAGCCCACCTGGCCGCCCTTGCCGAACAACAACACCTTCATGCTGCCACGCGCTCGCTGTAGTTGGTCGCAACCCAGTCGCGGTACGCACCGCTCTGCACGCGCGCCACCCACTCAGGGTGCGCCAGATACCAATCCACCGTCTTGCGGATGCCGGAGTCGAAGGTCTCGGCCGGCCTCCAGCCCAGCTCGCGTTCGATCTTGCGGGCGTCGATGGCGTAGCGGCGGTCGTGGCCGGGGCGGTCGGTCACGTAGGCGATCTGCGTGGCGTACGACTGACCGTCGGCGCGTGGGCGCTTCTCGTCGAGCAGCGCGCAGACGGTGCGCACGATCTCCAGGTTGGGCTTTTCGTTCCAGCCGCCCACGTTGTAGGTCTCGCCCAGACGCCCCGCCTCCAGCACGCGGCGGATGGCGCTGCAGTGGTCGCCCACGTACAGCCAGTCACGCACTTGCTGGCCGTCGCCGTACACGGGCAGATCCTTGCCGGCCAGGGCATTGACGATCATCAGCGGGATGAGCTTCTCGGGGAAATGGAACGGGCCGTAGTTGTTGCTGCAGTTGGTCGTCAGCACCGGCAGGCCGTAGGTGTGGTGGTAGGCGCGCACCAAATAGTCGCTGGCGGCCTTGCTCGCTGAATACGGGCTGTTGGGCTCGTACTTGTGCTCTTCGGTGAAGGCCGGGTCGCTGGGGGCGAGCGAGCCGTAGACCTCATCGGTCGACACATGCAGAAAGCGGAAGGCGGCCTTCTCGTCGGCCGGCAGCGCGCCCCAGTATTGGCGCGCAGCTTCCAGCAGGCCGAAGGTGCCGACCACGTTGGTTTCGACGAAGGCCGCGGGGCCGTGGATGGAGCGGTCCACATGCGATTCGGCGGCGAAATTGACGACCGCGCGCACCTTGTGCTGGGCCAGCAGGCGGGCCACCAGCGCTGTGTCGCCGATGTCGCCCTGCACGAAGATGTGGCGCGGGTCGCCCTGCAGAGTAGCCAAGCTTTCCAGGTTGCCCGCGTAGGTCAGTTTGTCGAGATTGACCACGGATTCGCCCGTGTCGGCCACCCAAGCCAGCACGAAGTTCGTGCCAATGAAGCCGGCGCCGCCCGTAACCAAGATCATGAACATTCCTCGCAAAACGAACCCGGGATTATCACCTTGACGTTTGTAACAACTGGTAGCAGCACTTGCGCCGATCGGTTAAGCGTGCCGCGCACGGCCTGTGGGCTTAAAGTGCGCGCATCACTTTTGTGGAACTGCCATGGCCAAAAAGCCCAACCCCTTCAACCCCTTCGGTGACGATGTCAACGCCCAGCAGCTCGGTGAGAACGTGCGCGCTTCGGCCCAGCAGATCTGGCAGGCCGGCCTGGGCGCCTTCGCCAAGGCGCAGGAAGAAGGCAGCAAGGCCTTCGACACGCTGGTCAAGGAAGGCGTGGGCATGCAGCGCAAGGCCCAGAGCACGGCCGAAGAAAAGTTCACCGAGGCGGCCACCAAGGTGAGCAGCATGGCCGGCGAACTGGGTTCGCGCGCGGCCGGCCAGTGGGACAAGCTCGAAGGCATCTTCGAGACGCGCGTCGCCAAAGCCTTGCACAACCTGGGGATGCCCTCGGCCGATGAAGTGGCTGCCCTGCGCGCGCAGGTCGATGCGTTGACCCGCAGCGTCGACCTGCTGGAGGCCAGGGCCAAACGCCCCACCCCCACGCGCCGGCCCGCCGCCAAGACAGGCCCCGCCGCCACGCCCGCGACCGCGCGGCGCAGCACCCGCGCCCGCCCGGCGAAGAAGGCGGACTAGCCTGCGCCCCACCCCATGACAGCGTGCACGCCCATGGACGCGGCGGGCCTGGCTGCGCTGGCGCAGTTAACCCGGGCGCCGCTGTGCGACTCTTGCAAGACCTTGCCGTTCACCGGATGGGAGGCCATGCCCTCTTCGCTGGACCGGGCGCTTCTGGAGCAGGTAGGCACGCTGGCACCTCCGGTCATGACGGACCAGCCCGAGTTGACGCTGGACGAATACCACCCGGCCGGCACGCGCTACTGGTCGGCCGATGCGCCGATCGCGCCGGCCTGGTTCCCCGCGAACCGCTGCGGCGTGTGGCGCTGCCGCAGCTGTGCGAGCGTGTTGCTGCGCTATGTGGAACACGGCGGTTATTTTGAGGAAGAGCGCGTGCGCCGCGTGGTGCCCGCGCTGGTAGCGCTGGACGCACCAACACCGGGAAAGACCTAGCGCCTGCGCCGATGGGCGTGGTGCATGCTGCAACAAACGGGGTCGGCACTTGCCAGGCTCCCAGCCCAGCCAGAGAGGCACGCATGGCGAAGAAGGCGCCGCGCAGGACGGCCGAACGGATCCTGGAGACGACGCTTGCGCTGTTCAATCGCTTTGGCGCCCCCAATGTCACCACCGCGCAGATCTCTGCCGAACTGGGCATCAGCCCGGGCAACCTGTACTACCACTACCCCGCCAAGGAAGAGCTGGTCAACGCGCTGTTCGAGCGCTACCGGCTGGCCATGGACACGCTGCTGGAGGCCGGCCCCGACGTGCGCGATGTCGAGGATGCCTGGTTCTTCCTGCACTCGGTGTTCGAGCTGATCTGGCAATACCGATTCTTCTACCGCGACCTGAACGACCTGCTCAGCAACAACCTGCGGCTGGAGACGCATTTCAAAACCATCCTGGCCGACAAGAACCGCGCGGTGCGTGGGCTGCTGGCCGGCATGGCCGATGCGGGCGTGCTGTGCATCGCCGAGCCAGAGGCCGAGACCACCGCCACCGGCATGGTGGTGCTGCTGACCTACTGGCTCAGTTACGAATATGTGCGTGACCCGCGCCACGCGCTGGAACCCGAGGCTGGCCAGCAGGCCGTGCTGCGCGGCGCCCACCATGTGCTCAACCTGCTGGCACCCTACCTGGCCGACAGCTCGCGTTCGCATTTGCTGACACTGGTTGCTGCCTACCGGGATGCAGATGACACGCAAAGAAACTAGACTGAACCAGACGCTCATCAGGAGACAAGACATGGCCAATTCCTGGACCACGTTCCCGCAGATTGGCACATTCAACTTCGACGCCGCGCGTGTGCAGAAGGAGTGGGCCCAACTGCATGCGGGCGACGCCGAGCCGATGCCAACGGACCCGGCCGTGCTCAACGCCTGGGTGCTGTTCCACAACGGCGACTTCCGCGAGGCCGTCAAGGCCGGCCTGGAAGCGGGTGGTGCCGGCATCACTGCGGCCAACAAGGCCTGCGCCATCTACGCCAACTACCTTGAATCGCGGGAGAAGGCTCGGCTCGAGCTGTTTCTGGATGTGGCCGAGCGTGCGGAACGGCAGATCCGCGAGGAGCCCGGCAACGCCAACGCCTGGTACTGGCGTGCCTATGCGCTGGGCCGCTACGGCCAGGGCATCAGCGTGGCCAAGGCACTGGCCCAGGGCCTGGGCACCAAGGTGCGCGAATCACTGGAGCGGGTGATCGAACTGTCGCCTCGCCATGCCGATGCGCACATCGCGCTGGGCACCTTCCACGCGGAGGTGATCGACAAGGTGGGCCTGTTGATCGGCGGCATGACCTATGGCGCCAAGAAGGATGTGGGCCTGCGCATGTTCGAAGAGGCGCTGCGCCTGCACCCTGGCTCGCCGATCGCGATGATCGAGTACGCGCACGCGTTGCTGATGCTGGAGGGCCCCAGCCGCCTCGCGGAGGCGACGCGCCTGTACGAGCAGGCGGTGGCCACGCCACCGGCCGACGCCACCGAATGCCTGGACATTGCGCTGGCCGAGGCTGAGCTGGCAGAGTGATGGTGGACTGACGCCGGCACCCGGGCCAAAGCCGCGCAACGTCCGGGGGCCGCGTCCTACACACCAGCCCGGTGATCGCGGCATGCAATCGCCCGCGTGCAGGCGCACCATGGCGGCATGAACATTTTCGAAGCTCTCCGCACCAGCCACGTCACGCAGCGCGCGCTGTCTGACGCTTTGATCCAGACCAGCGGTGCCAGCGCCGAGCGCCGCCAGCTGTTCTCCGACCTGACCAAGGAACTGGCCGCACACGAGACGGCGGAAGAGCGCTGCTTCTACGTGCCGTTGCTCGAACATGACGGCGCGGTCGACACCTCGCGCCACGGCATCGCCGAACACCATGAGATGGACGAGATGGTGGAAGAGCTGCAGGAGATGGACATGTCTTCGCCCGGCTGGCTGACCGCAGCCCGCGCGCTGCGCGACAAGGTGCACCACCATCTGGACGAGGAAGAGCAGAAGTTCTTCCAGATCGCGGGCAAGGTGCTGACAGAGACGCAGAAGACGGCGCTGGCCAAGGACTACGAAGCCGAGTTCACCACCCAGCGGATCAAGGCCTGAGGCTCAGGGCGTGGCACCCGCTGCCGACGCCCGCGCAATCAGCGTATCGAGCTTCTCGACAATGTCACCCTCGATGCGCCCCTGGAACGCGCTGAACAGAAAGCCCAGTTCCACGTCCACCACGACACTGGTGGCATCGACCCGCATGCGCCCTTCGATGCCCGGTCGCTCGAACAGTACCAGGCCGCCGTCGGCAGGCTCTTCGTACGTGCAGGTCACGCCCAATTTCTCTTCGGCCCGTTCAGCCCAGCGCTGCGCCATCTGGCGCGCCGGGGCCAGGCCCAGCGTGTGGGTGCGTTCGACGTGTATATCAGCCACTGTGTGCTCCTTGGGTGGTGTGCGCACGGGGCGCGAGTTGCTCCATCGTAGCCTTGCGCTCGGCCTGCGGCAGCTCAGCCAGCCGCTGCGCTGCATGCAGAAAGCGCGACCAGTCACGCCCTTCACGCTCGAACAATGCCTCGAATGCCGGCACCATGGCGTCGTAAGCTGCCTGCACGCCGAACACCGCGTTGTTGGCGCGCGCCACCAGCGCGTCGTAGCCGTCAAAGCCCTGCCAGCGCTGCTGCTTCATCTGCTCGTACTCGGCGCGAAAGCGCGCCATCACCTGCGCCTTGCGTTCGGCCACGTCGCCGCCCTTGCCGGTGTCGGCATACACCACCTCCAATTGCTGGCGCGTGACCAGCATCAGCGCGCGGAATTCGCGGCGCCGGGCATCGAACAGTGCGTATTCGCTGCGCGCCGCCTCGCTGGATTGGCTGGCCAGCCACTGCGCACCGCCCAGCCGCTCGACGGCGGTGGCGAACGATTCGTTGAAGGTGGTGTCGTCCTGCACGTAGAGCACCTGGTGGGCCAGCTCGTGGAACAGCATGCGCGCCAGTTCCCCCTCGGGATAGTGGATGAAGGTGCTCAGCAGCGGGTCGCCGCCCAGCCAGTTCATCCAGCCCAGCGTGGAATAGGCGGGCACGCCGTAGACGCTGGATTCCAGCCCCTCGGCCCGCAGTTGATCGGCCAGCGCGCGCGCCTGGGCTTCATCGAAATAGCCGCGGTACCCGATGCAGCCGGTGAACGGAAAGCACCAGGTCTTCAGCGTCAGCGAGTACGGCGGCGCGGCCACCGCGTTCCATACCACGGCGCGGCGCTGCAGATCGACGTAGCGGCGGTAGCTGGCGTTGTCGGGCAGCTTCAGTTCGGTGACGGCAAAGGCGCGCATGCGGCGCGCCAGTGCCAGCTTGCGCTTGAGCGCCGGCGTGGCCTGGGGGTCGGCCAGCCAGTCGTCGACCGGCCGGGCGTCATGCATCAATTGCAGGTGGCCCCGCGCCGACTGCATGTAGTAGGCCAGGTCGGCGCAACCTGCCAGGCACAGCAGCGCGAGCGTCGCCGCCAGCACGCGCGCTGGGCGACGGAGATCGATGGAAATAGTGCGCACGCCGACGAGTTTACGAGCGCGCGCGTTGTGTCTTGGCACGCCGGTTGCTGTGTGACCTGCATTCGACATTTCTGGCCGTGAACCTCGGCGCCCCGCCAGCGTCCAACATGCCATGAACTCTTTCGGTCGCCCAAAAAGTCAATATGGACGCTTAACTGCGCTTGCCAGCGGCCATCACCTGGCCACACAGACGGCGCAGCGCGTGATCGAGCAAGGTGGCTCCCTCGTCGATGCCATGGTGGCGGCGTCGGCAATGTTGACAGTGGCCTTGCCGCACGCTTGCGGCCTGGGTGGCTGCGGCATGTTGTTGGTGTTCGATGCCGCCACGCACACCGTGCACGCGCTGAACGGCAGCGGGCGCGCGCCGGCCGCCACGGACGCCGACGCACTCGCGCAGGACGGCGCGCTGCCCCGCCATGGCGTGCGCGCGGCTGTCACGCCCACGCTGGTGCGGCTGTGGGCGCGGGCGCACGAGCGCTTCGGCCGGCTGCACTGGAGCCAGCTGCTGGCGCCGGCCGCCGCCGCCGCTGAGGGCGGCATCGGCACGCCCGAGGTGCTGGCCCGCAGCCTGGCCGATGCCGACGAGACACAGCGTGCACAGCCCGGCTTTGCCGATCGTTTCTGCCGCGACGGCCAGTGGCTTGCCGCCGGCCAGCCCATGCGCCAGCCGCGCCTGGCCGAGGTGCTGCAAGACGTGGCCCGCAAAGGCGAAGAAGGGTTTTACGGCGGCTGGGTCGCGCGCAGCCTGGCGGCCTTCTGCGCCGAGCATGGCGGCTGGCTGGGGCAGGACGACCTGGCCCGGGCCCAGGCCGACTGGTGGCACAGCTGGCACACCCACTACGCAGGGCGCGACGTGCACGTGATGCCGCCCAACGCGGCCGGCGTGCTGATGCTGCGCCAGCTGAACCTGCGCGGTGCCACGCGCACGGCCGCCGCCGGCGAAGGGGTCGATGCGGACGTGATGCGCGGCCTGGCCGTGCTGCAGCGTTACCAGGGCCGCCTCGCCGACCCGGTGCGCAAGCGGCTGATGCCGGCCGATTTCGATCTGGGGGAGCGGCACATCCGCGCTGCCGCCGCACCGTGGTCGGCCAGCCTGGGGGTCTGCGGCCCGCACGATGCCACCGGCTTCGTGGCCATGGACGTGGAAGGCAACGCCGTCGCGTTGCTGCAAAGCCTGTCGCAACCGCTGGGCAGCGGCTGCGTCGACCCGGGCACCGGCGTGCTGCTGAACAACCGCATGGCCGATTTCGCGCCGCTGCCGGGGCTGGCCAACAGCGTGCGCCCGGGCGCCCGGCCGGCCCATGCGCTGAACCCCTGGCTGGTGCTGAACGGCAACCGCGTCGAACTGGCTGCCATCACGCCGGGCGGCATGCACCAGACCACCACCGGCCTGCAGTTCGCCAGCGGTGCGCTGGAGACCACCGACACGCTGGGCGAGCTGGCTGGCCGGCCGCGCTGGGCGCTGGGCGCCGACGGCAGCGTGCTGCTCGAACGAGGCGTGGACGATACCGTGGCCCCGGCGCTGCGCGCGCACGGCCTGCAGGTGCACGAGAACACGGAAGAGGCCTTGCCTTTCGGCTCTGTAGAAGCCGTGCGTGCCAACCCGCTGGGCGGGCTGGAGGCGGTGGCCGACCAGCGCCAGCAGGCGCACGCCGTGGCCTGGTAGGCGGACAGACGCGACGTTTTTGTCACCTGCGCCTGACGCGCGCGGGTGTTGTCGCCTCAGTCCGGCACAACCGCCGTGACCTCGATCTCGACCTTGGCCCGCGCCTCCATCAGGCCGCTGACTTCCACACAGGTCATGGCCGGGAAGTTACGGCCCATCGCTTCGCGGTAGACGGCGCCCAGCTCGCGCAGCCGGCTGTTGTATTCCACGCGATCGACCACGTACCAGGTCATGCGCACCATGTGCTCGGGGCCGGCGCCGGCCTCCCGCAGCACGGCCACGACGTTGGCCAGCGCCTGTGCGGTCTGGGCGATGAAGTCGTCGGTCTCGAACTGCTGCTGCGCGTTCCAGCCGATCTGGCCGCCCACGCAGACCAGCGTACCGCGCGCCGCGACGCCATTGGCATAACCCTTGGCGGGCGCCCAGCCGGGAGGTTGCAGGAATTTCATGGTGTGGAGTGCCGTAGTTTGAAGCGCTGTAGCTTGCCAGTCTCGGTGCGCGGCAGCGAGGGGACGAATTCGATCTCGCGCGGGTACTTGTACGGCGCGATGGTGGATTTGACATGGTCCTGCAATGCACGCGTCATGGCCGCGTCACCTACGTGGCCGGGCCGCAGCACGCAGAAGGCCTTGACCACCATGCCGCGCGCCTCGTCGGGCAAGCCGATCACGCCGCACTCGGCCACCGCCGGGTGCTGCAGCAGCGCATCTTCAACCTCGGGGCCGCCGACGTTGTAGCCGGCCGTGATGATCATGTCGTCGGCCCGCGACTGGTAGAAGAAGTAGCCGTCCGCGTCCTGCACGAAGGCGTCGCCGGGCAGGTTCCAGCCGTGCTGCACGTACTGCGTCTGGCGTGCGTCGTCCAGGTAGCGGCAGCCGACCGGGCCAATCAGCGCCAGCTTGCCGACCTCGCCGCGCGGCAGCTCGTGGCCCTCGTCGTCGACGATCTTGGCCGTGAAGCCGGGCACCACCTGGCCGACGGCGCCACGCCGCACGTGCTCGGGCGGCGACGAGATGTAGATATGGAAGACCTCGGTGCCGCCGATGCCGTCCAGCATCTCGATGCCGGTGGCGTCCTTCCACAGTTGGCGCGTGGCGTCCGGCAGGGCCTCGCCGGCGCTCACGGTGATGCGCAGGCTCGGCACGCCCAGCGCCTTGGCGAACGGCGCCATCTGGCGGTAGAAGGTCGGCGCGGTGTAGACGATGGTGGCGCCCACCTCGTTGATCAGCCGCACCATGGCTTCCGGCGTGTAGGGGATGTCGGGAAAGTAGACGCTGGCCCCCGCCCACATCGGGAACACCAGCATGCCGCCCAGGCCGAAGGTGAACGCCAGTGGCGGCGAGCCCATGACGATGTCTTCGGGCACGGCCTTCAGCACGTGGCGAGGCCAGCAGTTGCACATCGCCATCACCTCGCGGTGGCTGGTGACCGGCGCCTTGGGCTTGCCGGTCGTGCCCGAGGTGAAGGCCAGCAGCGCGATGTCGTCGGCGGCTGTGGGGCAGGCCGCGAAGCTGCCGCTCTTGCGGGCGGCGCGGGCCTCCAGGCCGTCGGCTTCGCCCGGCGCGTGGAACACCAGCACGCTGGCCAGCACCGGGTGCTGGGCCTGCGCGGCGCGGAGGTCGTCCAGCAGCCGGGCCTCACACAGCGCGGCCACCGGGCGCGATTTTTCGATGATGTCGCCCAGCTCCTTGGCGCGCAGCAGCGGCATGGTGGCCACCGCGATCAGGCCGGCCTTGACCACGGCCAGCCAGGCCAGCGCCAGCGCCACCGAGTTGCCGCCGCGCAGCAGCACGCGGTTGCCAGGCACCAGGTGCAAGTCCTCGACCAGCACCTGGGCGATGCGGTCGACCTCGGCGCGCGCCTCGCGGTAGGTCAGCGTGCGGCTTGGCGAGCGCAGCATCGGGCGGTCGGCCCAAGACTTGTCGGCCGCCTTGTCCAGCAGCTCTTCGACCAGGTTCAGCTGGTCGGGCAACTGCAGTTCGGGCCGGTCATAGCGCATCTCGGGCCACTGCGCGGGCGCAGGCAGGCGATCGTGGACGTAGCGGTCGATCTGGGCGCTGGTGCCGCGCGAGGGAACAGGTGCCATCGTCTTCACCCTTGCAGTACCGACTTGCCGATGATGAGCTGCTGCACCTCCGTCGCGCCTTCGTAGATGCGCAACGAGCGGATGTCGCGGTACAGGCTTTCGACCTTGGTGCCGACCTTCACGCCCAGGCCGCCGTGCATCTGCAGCGCCATGTCGATCACGCGCTGTGCGTTTTCGGTGGCCGTCATCTTGGCCATGGCGGCGGCAGCCGTGTAGGCGCGGGCCAGGGCAGGTGTGCCCAGGCCCACCACGTCGCGCATCCAGGCGGCGCGGTAGGTCAGCTGTGCGGCGGCTTCGACCAGCGCCGCCATCTCGCCCAGCTTGGCCTGCGTCAGCTGAAAATCCGCCAGCGTCTGGCCGAACATCTTGCGGCCCTTGGCGTGCGCTACGGCCTCGGCCAGCGCGCGGCGCGCAAAGCCCAGTGCAGCAGCAGCGACAGACGCACGAAAGATATCCAGCGTGCGCATGGCCAGCTTGAAGCCGCCTTCAAGCGCGCCCAGCTGCGCGCCGGCCGGCACGCGGCAGGCATCGAAGCGCAAGGTGGCCAGCGGGTGCGGGGCCATCACCGCGATGTGCTCGGACGCGTCCAGCCCGGGCGCATCAGCGTCGACGATGAAGGCCGTGATGCCGCGGGTACCGGCTTGCGGCTCGGTCTTGGCGAACACGCAATAGAAGTCGGCGATGCCGCCATTGCTGATCCAGGTCTTGCTGCCGTCCAGCTGCCAGCCGTCGCCGTGGGGCACGGCGCGCGTGGCCATGGCGGCGACGTCGGAGCCGGCATCGGCTTCGCTCAGCGCGAACGCCGCGATCTTTTCGCCGCGCGCGACGGCGCCCAGGTAGCTGGACTGCTGCGCGGGCGTGCCGGCCAGCGTGATTGCCCCGCTGCCCAGGCCCTGCATGGCGAACGCGAAATCGGCCAGCGGCGAGTGGAAGGCCAGCGTCTCGCGCAGGATGACCAGCGCGCGCGAATCGAGTTGCTCCAGCGCGCCACCAAAGGCGGCTGGAACGCAGTAACGCAAGAAGCCGCCCTGCCCCAGGCGCGCCACCCAGTCGCGGCAGGCGGCGCGGTCGTCGGTCTCGTCAACCTCTTGCGCGGCGGCCCAGGGCAACAGCGCCTCGGCCAGCGCGCGGTGCGGCGCGTCGAAGAGAGGTTGGGCCAGGTGGTCGGTGGACGGGTTCATCTCAATCCCCCGCGAAGACCGGCTTCTGCTTGGCCGCGAACGCCTCGTACGCGCGCTTGAAGTCTTCCGTCTGCATGCAGATGGCCTGGGCCTGGGCTTCGGCCTCGATCGCCTGCTCGATGGTCATGGACCATTCCTGCGACAGCATGGTCTTGGTCATGCCGTGCGCAAACGTGGGACCGGCCGCCAGTTCCTGCGCCATGGCCGTGGCCTTGACCAGCAACTCCTCGCGGCCGTGCAGCGCGTTGAAAAAGCCCCAGGCCAGGCCTTCTGGCCCCGTCATCGCGCGGCCCGTGAACAGCAGCTCGGACGCCCGGCCCTGGCCGATCACGCGCGGCAGCAGCGCGCAGGCGCCCATGTCGGCGCCGGCCAGGCCCACGCGGGTGAATAAAAAGGCTGTCTTGGTCGCCTCCGTGCCATAGCGCAGGTCGCAGGCCAGGGCCATCATCGCGCCGGCACCGGCGCAGATGCCGTCGATGGCACCGACGATGGGCTGCGGGCAGTTGCGCATGTTCTTGATCAGCTCGCCCGTCATGCGCGTGAACTCCAGCAGCTCGGGCATGGTCATCCTGGTCAGCGGGCCGATGATGTCGTGCACATCGCCGCCAGAGCAGAAGTTGCCGCCCTCGCCCGTCACCACGATGGCCTTCACGTCGGTGGCAAAGCGCAGCGCGTGGAACAGGTCGCGCAGCTCGGCGTAGGACTGGAAGGTCAGCGGGTTCTTGCGCTCGGGACGGTTCAGCGTGACGGTGCCGACGCCGGCCTCGCAATGCCAGGCGAAGTGCGATGCCGTGTAGCCGGCCTTGGCGTCGAACTGTGCGCGCATGGGGTTGCCCGCGCCGATGTAGTGCTTCATGAAGTCTCCAGAAAGTTGCTGAGCGTGTGCTGCTTGACCTTGCCGAGCAGGCGGTGCAGCGTTGCGATGTCGCGCACGCCCAGGGCCGAAAAAGCGTCGACGATCCACTGCTCGTGGCGCTCGGCCATGGCACGAAAGTGGGCGCGGCCCTTGGTGGTCAGCCGCACGTTGTAGGCGCGGCGGTCGCCTTCGACCTCCGTGCGTTCGACCAGGCCTTCGTTCACCAGCTGGTCCGTGATGCCGGTCACGTTGCCGCCCGTCACCATCATGCGGCGCGACAGCTCGTTCATCTTCATGCCCTCGGGCGCGCGTTCGAGCTGGGCCATCAGATCGAAGCGCGGCAGCGTGGTGTCGAACTGGTCACGCAGGCCGGCGCGCACCTGGCGCTCGATCTGCTGCGTGCACGTCAACAGGCGCAGCCACAGGCGCAGCTCGTCCGGGTGCTCGCTGTGGGCGCGGGCTTCGAGGTCCATGTCAGTTTTCTCTCTCCACCGGGACCGGCGCCGCCATCTGCTGCAGCCGCGCGATCTCGCGCAGCATCTGGTCGCGCCCGCTCGTGTACTGGCGCGGCCACTCGGCACCGCTGTAGTTGGCGCGCGGGTCGGCGGCCTGCAGTTTGGCGACCTCGTGCAGCGTCCAGGCCGGGTCGGCCAGGTGCGGGCGGGCCACGGCGCACAGGTCGGCACGGCCGGCGGCGATGATGCCGTTGGCCTGGTCGCCCTCGCTGATGGCGCCCACCGCGATGGTGCGGATGCCGACCTCGTTGCGGATGCGGTCGGCGAACGGCGTCTGGTACATGCGGCCGTAGACCGGCTTGGCCGCGCGCGTGGTCTGGCCGGAGGAGACGTCGATCATGTCGCAGCCGGCCGCGTGGAACAGCTGGGCCACGGCCACGGCGTCGTCGCCGGTATGCCCACCTTCGGCCCAGTCGTGGGCGGAGATACGCACGCTCATCGGCCGCTCGGCCGGCCAGGCAGCGCGCATGGCGCTGAACACTTCCAGCGGGAAGCGCAGGCGATTCTCCAGGCTGCCGCCGTAGTCATCCGTGCGCTGGTTGGTCAGCGGCGTGATGAAGCTGGACAGCAAATAGCCGTGGGCGCAGTGCAGCTCCAGCCAGTCAAAGCCGGCCGCAGCAGCGCGGCGCGTGGATTCGACGAACTGCTCGCGCAGCGCATCCATGTCGGCGCGCGTCATGGCGCGCGGCACCTGGTTCTGCGGGCCGTAGGCAACAGCACTGGCGGCCAGCACCGGCCAGTTGCCTTGCGGCAGCGGCTCGTCCATCGCCTCCCAGCCGACCTGGGTCGAGCCCTTGGGACCGCTGTGGCCCAGCTGCAGGCCGATGGCGGCGCTGCTGCTGCCGTGCACGAAGTCGACCAGGCGCGTGAACGCGGCCTGCTGCGCGGCGTTCCACAGCCCGGGGCAGCCGGGCGTGATGCGGCCCTCGGGCGTGGGGCTGGTCATCTCCACGAACACCATGGCGGCGCCGCCCAGCGCGCGGGCGCCCAGGTGCACCAGGTGAAAGTCTTGCGGTACGCCATCGACCGCGCTGTAGGTGGCCATGGGCGAGACGACGACGCGGTTCTTCAACGTCAGCCCGCGCAGCGTCAACGGCAGCAGCATGGGCAGGCGCGCGGCGGTGTCGAGAGCGGCGGGCGCGGCGTCGGCGCGCGGCCCCGGCAGGCGCGTGGCCAGCCACGATTCGTAGCCGCGCAGCCAGCGTGCGTCGCGCAGGCGCAGGTTCTCATGACTGATGCGCTGCGAGCGCGTCAACAGCGAATAGGCGAACTGCTCGACCTCCATGCCGCTGTAGCGCGCCACGTTCTCGAACCACTCGGTGGAGTTGCGCGCCGCGTTCTGGATCTTCAGCACCTCGACGCTGCGGCGCGCCTCGTAGGCAGTGAGGGCCTCATCGGTCTGCGGCGTCGCGGCAAAGGCGTTGGCCAGGTCGATCGCATCTTCCAGCGCCAGCTTGGTGCCGCTGCCGATCGAGAAATGCGCGGTGTGCGCGGCGTCGCCCATCAGCACCACGGGAACAGAGCGGCCATCCACGTCCACACGGTGCACCCAGGTGCCGCAGACCACACGCGGGAAGCGGATCCAGATGGCCGAGCCGCGCAGGTGGGCGGCGTTGCTGATGAGCGGCTCGCCGTCGAGATAGCGGGCGAACAGGCGCTCGCAGAACGCGACGCCTTCCTCCTGCGACATCTCGTCCAGGCCGTGCGCCTTCCACACCGCCTCGGGCGTCTCGACGATGAAGGTGGAGGTGTCTTCGTTGAACTGGTAGGCGTGGGCCTGGAACCAGCCGTGTTCGGTCTGCTCGAACGCGAAGGTGAACGCGTCGAAGCGCTTCTTGGTGCCCAGCCAGACGAAGCGGCAGGCGCGCAGGTCGACGTCGGGCCGGTACACGTCGGCATAGCGCTGGCGCACGCGGCTGTTCAGGCCGTCGCAGGCAATCACCAGATCGGCCTGGTACTGCTGCGCGGCGCTCTGGTCGTCGGTCACATCCGCTTCGAACACCAGATCGACGCCGACCTCCACACAGCGGTCCTGCAGGATGTTCAACAGCCGCTTGCGGCCGATGCCGCAAAAGCCGTGGCCGCCCGAGCGCACGCTGCCGCCCTTGAAGAACACCTCGATGTCGTCCCAGTGGTGGAAGTGCTCGCCGATGCGCTGGGCCGTCACCGGGTCGGCCACACGCAGGTTGTCCAGTGTCTGGTCCGAGAGCACCACGCCCCAGCCGAAGGTGTCGTACGGCCGGTTGCGCTCCAGCACGGTGACCACATGGGCCGGGTTCTGCAACTTCATGAGAAGGCCGAAGTACAGGCCTGCGGGACCGCCGCCGATGCACAGGATATTCATGACGGAATAGTTTAGACCTAAACCAATTCAAGTCAATGCACGCGCGCTTGTCCTACACCCAGGGGCTTGACCAAGGCTTTCCCCATTGACAAAAATTTGCACCATGCGCACCGCGTTGATTCCGAAAATCGAGCGCAATTGCAAGGGCTGCCCGTGCCGGCGGCGCTGTAGCTGCCTGCGGGCCAACGCGTGGGCGCCGCTGGCGCCGCCGTCACGCTGTCGTTCCGCGATCACCGGCGCACAATCACCCTACCCCTTCAGGCGCGACTACATGTACCGATGACGGTCACGCCCCAACAACCCCTCACCACATGCTCTACAAATTCAAATCCAAGTCTGCCGGCGATCTGATCATGTTGGAGCCCAACGGCCGCCGCATGCTGCAGCTGATCGGCAAAGACCCGACGCCGACCGGCATCATCCTGCCCGAGCAGATGGCTGCCGCCATCTTGGCGCTGGAGGCCGCCGTAGCCCAGGAAGACGCCGAGCGCAAGGCCGCCGAACAAGAGGCCGAGGCCAGTGGCGAAAAGCTGCCACCCAGGGCCGACACCGTCTCCCTGCGCCAGCGCGCCGTGCCGTTCATCGACATGCTGCGGCGTTCGGCGGCGGCCGGCCACGACGTGGTTTGGGGCGTTTGAGCTGCCGCGCAGCGCCTCCCTTGTGCCGGGTGGATGCCCGCCCCATCCGTGCGGGAGCGCACAGACAGCAGGTCCGTTGGTGTTCACACTGAAATGTCCGATATGGCCCCACCGGTGGCAAAACCATCGGCCCTGTTCCTGACGTTCAACCGAGCGACGCCCAACGGGCGACTGATGTATGCACCGCTTCCTTTCCGACAACCGTGACGCGCTGGTCGCAAGGTGCACAGCGAAGGTTGCCCAGCGCCAGACGCGTGCGGCGACGGAAAAGCAGCTGGCCCATGGCATACCGATGTTCCTGGACCAGCTGACGCGCACGCTCATGGCCGAGGAAGACGACGACGAGCGGGAGAGCATTGCCATCTCCGGCCCTTCGGGAGGCGACGCGCTCGCGCTGTCTGAGATCGGCGTCAGTGCCACGGCGCACGGCAAAGAGCTGCTGCATCTGGGCTACACGGTCGACCAGGTGGTGCATGACTATGGCGATCTCTGCCAGGCCATCACGGACCTGGCGTTCGAGCGCGACGCGCCGTTCTCCGTCGACCAGTTCCGTACCTTGAACCGCTGCCTGGACAACGCGATCGCCGACGCCGTCACCGAGTTCAGTTTTCAGCGTGACGCGATGTTGTCGGAACAGCAAACGGCCGACGAGAAGCAACGGCTGGGCTTTCTCGTGCATGAGCTGCGCAACCTGCTGGCGACGGCCAATCTCGCCGTGCGCGCACTCGAACTCGGCAACATGGCAATCAGCGGTGCGACCGGCGCAGTGCTGAAACGCAGCCTCTCAGGTCTTGGCGTTTTGATCGCCAGGACCACGGCTGAGGTGCGGGGTGAGGACGGTCCTCAGCGCCAGAGTTTTTCGGTCGCCACCTTCATCGCCGATGTCGAACTCGAGGCCCGTCTCGATCCCGCGCTGCAAGGCACAGTCTTGGAGGTGCCCCCCGTGGAGCCCACGCTGGCCGTTCGCGGCAACCGGGGACTGCTGCACGCCGCGCTGGCGAACCTGCTGCAGAACGCTTTCAAGTTCACCCGGAAGAACTCTCTCGTGACGCTGCGGGTGTACGGTTGCGACGCGCATGTGCACATCGATGTCGAGGACCACTGCGGCGGCCTGCCGCCCGGAGGCATCGCCAAGATGTTCGTGCCGTTCAAGCCCAATCACGACCGCCGTGCCGGCTTGGGGCTCGGTCTGTCCATTGCGCGTCAGAGCGTGGAAGCCGATGAGGGAACATTGACGGTGCGGGATGTTCCTGGTTCAGGATGCGTCTTCACCATCCGCCTGCCGCGGCACCCGCACACTTGACATGCGGGGCCCGCAACGGTTAGCCCGATGCGCCACGCCCGTTGGACATCGCAAGGTGCACGCCAGCCTGCCGGGCAGCAACGCCCATTGACGGGCGGTCCGGCGCGTCAGCGTGCATCCAGAAAGCGCTCGACGTTCGACAGTTCTGTCTCGAAGCGCGCCATCAGTTCCACGATGAGGCTGGTGTGGCCCGCATGCCCGGCCTGCTCCATCGAGGCGCAGATGTCACCCAGCTCCATCGCGCCGACCCAGCGTGCGGAAGACTTGAGCCGGTGCGCCAGGGCTGCGGTCTCGGATGCCGGCCCCGCACTGCAGGCCGTCCGAAGCTCTGCAGCCGTGGTGCGGACATTGACCCTGAACGCTGCCAGCATCTCTTCCATCTCGGCCAGATCGCCATCCAACATGTCTGCAAGGATGCACAGGTTCACGGGCGCGGGTTGGTCTGTCATGTCCATCTTTGTCCTGCCGTTCACTGGTGCAAACGGGCGGTGATGGTAGCAGCGCCGCCGTGCCCGCCAGACCGCGCTGGCTGTCGGCGGCAGCTGCCAACCCAGTCCAAGAGACCGTGGGAGAACCAGGGGATTGCGCCCTGGACTGGCTTTCACTTTCCAACAGGGCAAGATGATCTGCCGCCGGGAACGTTCTGATCTGCCGTGCGCAATTCATGGCGCATGCAAGGGGTATTGCCATGCCACTGACGCGCAACGCCACCGTTGAGCACCCCCTCGCGCACGCGAGGTCGACATTCACATCTCGCGCACTGTTTTCGCACGAGCGGCTCCTGCTGTGAGCATCCGCACACGGCTGCTGTGCATTGCGCTGCTGGCGACACTGCTGCCCGCATTGCTCGTCACCTGGCGTTTCGTGCAGGAGCGCGACCGCGGGATCGCGATCGCGACGGGCCAACTGCCCGCGGCCGCCGCGACGATCGCTGACGACATCGCAGAGAAGATCGCCGGCACGCAGCAACTGTTGTACGGCTTGGCCCGCGCTGAAGACCTGGACACGACCGACCGCGCCGCCTGTTCGGACTTCCTGTCCCGCGTTCGCAACCAGTACCCGCAGTACACCGGCATCCTGACCATTCATCCCGACGGCCAGTTGTTCTGCGACTCCTTGAAAACCGACCGCACTCTCGATCTGCGGGACCGGCCCTACTTCCAGCGGGCGCTGGTTCTCGACGGCGGGTTTTCACTGGAGCCGGCTTTCGGGCGCCTCACCGGCATCGCCGTCCTGCAGATCGCCTACCCGGCACGCAACGCGGCCGATGAGCTGCGCTATGTGCTGCTGGCATCGCTCAACCTGCAGCGGCTGCTGCAGACCAATCGCACGGACATCCCCACCGAGGATCTCCAGGTGGTGCTGACCAGCCACGAGGGCATTGCACTGGCGCGGTCCGGCGTGGGCGGCCGTGGCACCAAGGACGGCGAATCCATCGCCGGCAGCGCATTGTTCGGTCTTGCCACGTCGCTTGCCGAGGGCGGCGTTGGCCACGCGGTGGACCTCGATGGGCAGCCCAGAGTCTGGGCCATGGCCGACACACCAGCGATGCGCAGCGCAGGCCTGCACCTGTTCGTCGGCCGCGCGCAGAGCACGCTGGCCAGCACTGCCAACCGCCGACTGCGTGAAGACATGGTGCTGATCGCGGCGATCGGCGTCGTGCTGTTCATCGTCACAGGGCTCCTGGCTGAATGGGGCATCCGCCGCCACATCGGCAAGATTGCCGAGATGGTGAAAAGCTTGGGCCGGGGCACCCAGGGGGTTCGCATTGCCGCCCCGCACCCGCGAGGCGAACTCGGCGCCCTCATGAGCATGCTGAACCAGACTGCCGAATCACTGGAGGAGCAACGCACCAGCATCGACGCTCTGAACGCCAAGCTGCTGGCATCGCAGCGGCTGGAATCGCTCGGTCAGCTCACCGGCGGCGTCGCGCACGACTTCAACAATCTGCTCACCGTAATTCTGGGGACCGCCGAACAGCTGACGGGGCAGCTGGCCGGAGATCCCAAGCTCGCCGCGCTGGCCGAGATGGTGCAGCAGGCAGCGCAGCGGGGTGCCGATCTCACCCAGCACCTGCTGGCGTTTGCCCGACGCCAACCCCTGGTGCCCCGGTCGGTGGATGTGGGCCGCCTGGTGGCCAAGATGGACAGCCTGCTGCGCCGCACCCTGGGCGAGCACATCGAACTGGGGCTGGACCACAAGCCAGGGCTGTGGTCAGCGCTCGTGGACCCGGCTCAGCTCGAAAATGCGCTGCTCAACCTGTGCCTCAATGCCCGCGATGCCATGCCCCGCGGCGGGCGGCTGACCATCGAGGTGGCCAACAAGGTCATCGACACGGACTACGCGGATCTGCACGTCGACGTCCGGCCCGGCGCCTATGTGGTGCTGGCCGTGGCGGACACCGGCACCGGCATCGCCAGCGAACACCTCGACCGCGTGTTCGAGCCGTTCTTCACGACCAAGGAGAAAGGCCGTGGCACAGGGCTGGGACTGTCGATGGTGTATGGGTTCGCCAAGCAGTCCGACGGGCACGTCAGCGTGTACTCGGAGGTCGGCCACGGCACCGTCGTGCGGATCTACCTTCCGCGCGCCAATGCCGTGGCAGAACCCGTCATGGCGGCCGCCGCGCCGGTTGTGGACAGCCAGGGCGAGACCATCTTGCTGGTGGAGGACGACCCCATGGTGCGGCGCTACGCCCATGGACAGTTGATCAAGCTTGGCTACACGGTGCTCGAGGCATCGGACGGCCCCATGGCGCTGGAGATCATCCGCTCGCCTGCAAAGATCGACCTGCTGTTCACCGACATCGTCATGCCGGGCGGGATGAGCGGGCACGCACTGGCCGAACTGGCCCGCCAGCTGAGGCCAAGGCTCAGTGTGCTGTACACGTCGGGGTACACGGAAAACACCATCGTCCACCACGGCCGCCTGGACCAGGGCGTGCTGCTGCTCAACAAGCCTTACCGGCGGATCGAGCTGGCCGCCAAGATCCGGGAAGCGCTGGGACCTCGCCAGACATGGGACGACACACGTGCTTGACGTCTTGCCCCCCCGTGCGCAAACGAACCTTGGTGTGTCCGGCGCGGGCCGCTGGCGTGCCTTGCGCAACGCGCTTGCCGGTGCCGTGCTGGCGGTTGCGATCGCCACCGCCTTGACGGGGCTGATGTGGCCCTGGAGCCGCCTCGCCCCTTTTTCGCTCTTCTACATCGCGGTGTTGCTGGCTGCGCTCTACGGCAACCTCAAGGCAGGTGCTTTGGCGGGCGTGCTGTCCATTCTGGCGGTGGACTTCTTCTTCTTCGCCCCGCAGTGGCGCTTCACGCTCGACGTCGAGTCGCTCCTGGCCTCCGCCATGTTCGCGACTGCCGTGGGCCTGGTGGTGGTGCTGGCGCGGCGCTTGCAATCCGACGCCAGCCTGCGCAAGCGCCATGAGGCGGAGATCGAGCGGCTCAACCGGCTGTATGCCGCGCTGAGCCACATCAACCAGGCCATCGCGGCATCGCCCACGCGCGAGGAGCTCTTCCCCCTCGTCTGCGAGACGCTGGTGCGGCACGGTGGGTTCCGCATGGCCTGGATCGGCTGGCCCGATCCACAGACACAGGCCATCACGCCGGTCGCGCAATGCGGTGACGACACCGGCTACCTGCGCGACGTCCGCGTGTTCGCTGACGAACGACCCGGCGGCAACGGGCCAAGCGGCAGGGCACTGCGTCAGCGCAGTCCGTACGTCTGCAACGACATCCTGGACGAGCCCAGCATGACGTCGCGGCTGGACGCCGCAGGTGCACAAGGCCTGCGAGCGCTGGCGGCGTTCCCGGTCCTGCTGCACGGCCGCGTGTGCGCCTTGATGAACGTCTATGCGCACGAGCCAGGGTTCTTCCAGGCCAAGGAAATCGGGCTGCTGACGGAGGCGGCCAAAGACATCTCGTTGGCCATGGAGCGGTACGAGCGCGACGCAGAGGCCGAGCGCATGAAAGACGTGGCGCGCGTGGAGCAGAGCTTTTCCGCCACCATGATCGAGAGCATGCCCGGCATCGTCTACTTCTACAGCGAAGCCGGCGGGTTCATTCGCCGGAACAGCGATTTTGAGCGCGTCTCGGGCTATGCCGGCGCAGAGATCGCTGCCATGCATCCGCTGGATTTCTTTGCCGGGAACGACCAGTCGATGGTGGCCAGCAAGATCGCGGAAGTCTTCGAGAGCGGCGCCGCGTCGGTCGAAGCGCTGTTCAAGTCCAAGGATGGACGGCTCACGCCCTACCTGGCCACCGGCCGGCGCATCCGGTTCAATGGAGAAGACTGCCTGCTGGGCGTAGGCATCGACATCACCGAGCGCAAGCACGCAGAGGAACTGCTGCGCAGCAGCGAGGCCAACCTGAACGATGCGCAGCGCATCGGCAAGATGGGCAGTTGGGCATTGGACCTTGCCACCCAGGACCTGCAATGGTCAGCGCAGATCTACGAGATTTTCGGCATCGCGCCCGGCGAGCTCGGCACCCTGTACACCTCCTTCCTGGAGCGCATCCATCCCGCAGACCGGGAGCGGTTCGAACAGGCGCAGAAGGCGGCGCTCGAGGGAAAGGCAGGACTGGATATCGAGCACGCCATCGTGCTGCCCGATGGCTCGGAGAAGGTGGTTCGCGATACGGGTGAGCTGGTGCTCGATGCGGACGGAAGGCCGCTGCGGCTGGTCGGAACTGTCGTCGACGTCACCGCTCGCCATCGAACCGAAATGGCTCTGCGCGACCTGAACGACTCGCTGGAACGCAAGGTGGGCGAGCGCACCAACGAACTGCAGACGGCACTGGTGCGTGCGGAGTCGGCCGACCGCATCAAGACGGCATTCCTTGCTGCCATGTCGCACGAACTGCGCACGCCGCTCAACTCCATCTTGGGCTTCACCGGCATCTTGCTGCAGGGCCTGGCCGGCGCGCTGAACGCCGAGCAAGCCAGGCAGCTCGGGATGGTGCGCACGAGCGCACGGCATCTGCTGGCGTTGATCAACGATGTGCTGGACATCTCCAAGATCGAGGCCGGGCAGCTGGAAGTGCGCGTGCAGCCGTTCAGGGTCGACGCGTCGATCCAGCGGGTCGTCGCGTCCGTCCAACCCATGGCGGACGCCAAAGGCCTGGCCATGGACATCCAGTTGTCCGACGGGCTGGACCTTCTGTGCACTGACCAACGGCGATTCGAGCAGATCGCGCTGAACCTTGTGAACAATGCGATCAAATTCACTGAGCGAGGCACCGTGACCATTTCGGTTCAGATCATGGAAGACATTACCCCGACCCAAACGCGCCCGGGCGCAGGGGCGGTGTTCGTGCGTGTATCGGACACTGGAATCGGCATCCACGAAGCCGACCTTGCAACCCTGTTCCATCCCTTCCGCCAGGTCGACACGGGCCTTGCGCGGCAGTACGAAGGGACCGGTCTCGGGCTTGCCATCTGCGCGCGGCTGGCGGCACTGCTCGGTGGGCGGATCGATGCGCACAGTGTGTGGGGACGTGGGAGCACGTTTGCCATGGTCTTGCCGCTGGCACGCCGAGGCTGACGCGATGGCGCGCACCATCCTGCTGATCGAGGACAACGAACAGAACCGCTATCTGGCCACGTTCATGCTGGAAAAGCACGGGTTCAACGTGGTGTCGGCCAGAGATGGCGCACAGGGCATCGCGCTGGCCGCAACCGTGCAAGCTTGCATGGTTCTGCTGGACATCCAGCTGCCCCTCATGAACGGCTACGACGTGGCCCGGGCGCTGCGGACCAACCGCGCGCTGGACCACGTGCCCATCGTCGCCGTGACCTCGTACGCCATGGTGGGCGATCGCGAGAAGGCGCTGGCATCGGGGTGCAACGGCTACATCGAAAAGCCCATCAACCCCGACACGTTCATCGCGGAGATCCAGGCGTTTCTCCCCCCGGAGTCACCATGACACGCGCCCTGATCGTGGACGACAACGGGCAGAACCTGGAGTATTTGAAGGCTCTGCTGTCGGCGCACGGCTACGTGGTCGACATCGCCGCCAATGGCGCCGAAGCGCTGACCAGGGCACGGCAGATGCCACCGGAGTTTGTGGTGTCGGACCTGCTCATGCCGGTCATGGACGGCTACACACTGCTGCGCCGATGGCGTGCGGACCCCCAGCTGCGGGCCGTTCCATTCATCGTCTACACCGCGACCTACACCGATCCGGCGGACGAGCAACTGGCCTTGCGTCTGGGCGCGAGCGCATTCCTGTTGAAGCCGGCGGAGCCGGACACGATCATGGCGTGCGTGCACGAGGCACTGGCGCACAAGGCAAGTGATCACGCTGCGCACGCGAACGCGCAGGCGGACGATGAGGACACGGTCCTTGCGCAATACAACGCCGCGTTGGTACGCAAGCTCGAAACGCGGACACTGCAGCTGGAGAACCTGAACCGATCGCTACAGAACGACCTCGTCGCGCGCGAGCACATGGCGCAAATGCAGATCGCGATCCTGGACGCATTGCCGGCGCACATCGCACTGCTGGACGCGGACGGGCGGATCCTGGCCGTCAACAAGTCATGGCAGCAGTTCAGCGCCGCGAACGTCCTGAACGGCGAGGTGTCCTCCATCGGGCAGAACTACCTGGAGGTCTGTGACAAGGCCCGGGGCGACGGGGTGGACGAGGCCCATTGCGCCAGCGACGGCATCCGCGGCGTCCTCTCGGGCGCGTTGCCGCACTACACGATGGAGTACCCGTGCCACTCGCCCGACCAGCGGCGCTGGTACCGGCTGACGGTTACGCCGATGCACATCGACGCGCGCGCCGGTGCCGTGGTCATGCATCTGGACGTCAGCGAACGGATGCTGGCGCAGGAGTCCCTGCTCCGAAGCGAGGCCGAACAGCGTCAACTGGTGGACCGCATCGAAGTGGAGCGCCTGCGCCTGGCGCAAGCCCAATCGGTTGCGCACATCGGCAGCTGGGAGACCGACATGGACACTGGGGTCGTCGTCTGGTCGGAGGAGACGCATCGCATCTTCGAGACGGACCCGACGACCTTCAAGCCAACCCACGATCTGTTCCTGGAGCTGGTGCACGCCGATGAGCGCCAGGCCGTGGACGAGGCGTTTCAGCTATCGCAGCAGACCGCCGCGCCCGGCGCCATCGAACACCGCATCGTGCTGCCCGGCGGCCGGCTCAAGGTGGTCGATGAGCGGTGGCAGATCTTCCTGGACGACCAGGGCCGAGCCGCGCGTGCCATCGGCAGCTGCCAGGACATCACGGAGCGCAAGCAGGTCGAAGAACAGATGCGAAGGACCGAGGCACTCCAGCGCATGGCGGGCCGCCTGGCCCGCATCGGCGCCTGGTCCGTGGAATTGGGCACCCCGAACGTGAACTGGTCCGAACAGGTGTGCGCCATCCACGGCAAGCCAGACGACTATGCGCCCTCGCTGGCCGAAGCGGTCGCCTTCTATGTGCCGAAAGACCGGGTCGCGATCAGTGAAGCCGTCGATGCGTGCGTGCGGGACGGCACGCCGTTCGACCTCATGCTGGAACTCGCCACGGCGACCGGCGCGCATGCCTGGGTGCGGGCCATCGGCGAGGCGGAGCGCGATGACAAGGGCGTCGTGCGCTGTGTGCAGGGCGCGTTGCAGGACATCACCGAGCGAAGGCTCGCAGCGGAGGCCCTGCACCAGAGCGAGGCACGTTACCGCCGCATCTTCGACCAGGGCCTGACGGCCAATTTCGTGTGCGACTCCAATGGCAACATCGTGCTGTGCAACGCCGGCTTTGCAATGGCCTACGGCTACCGCTCCACCGACGAAGCGCTGGGTGCTGTGCGGCAGTTGTTTCCGAACGAGGACGAGCGGCTCGAGCTTTTCCGCACCCTGGCGTCACCCTATTCGGACAACCACCACGAGCGCCATGTGATGCGACAGGACGGGCAGGTGCGGGTGGTCCTGGAGCACCTGGTGGGCGTCCTGGACGAAAGCGGCAGCGTCGTCGAAGTGCAGGGTTACCAGCTGGATATCACGGAGAAGAAGCGCGCCGACGAGGCGCTTCTGCTGCTCAGCATCGATCTGGAAAGGCGGGTGGAGGCCCGCACTGCGGAACTGGAGCTGGCACGCAGTGAAGCCGACTCGGCCAACCAGGCCAAATCGTCGTTCCTGGCGGCGATGAGCCATGAGATCCGCACGCCGATGAACGGCGTCATCGGCATGCTGGAGGTGCTGCACAAGACGCAGATGGATGGCGAGCAGATGGAGATGGTCGACCTGATCCACGACTCTGCGATGTCGCTGCTGACGATCATCGAAGACATCCTCGATTTCTCCAAGATCGAAGCGGGCAAGCTCGAACTCGAGCATGCGCCGATGCACATCGACGACGTGGTGACCAAGGTGTGCGCCATCTCGGACCAGATGGCGCAGCGGGACAAGGTCGACCTGACGTTCTTCATCGACACAGCGTTGCCCCGCACGGTGCTGGGCGACACCATGCGGCTGCGCCAGGTGCTCATCAATCTCGTGAGCAACGCCGTGAAGTTCTCGGCCAACCTGCGCAGGCAAGGCTGCGTGAAGGTGCGCGCATCGCTGATCGAAGAAACCGCCGAAGGCGTGGTGGTCGAGTTCCGCGTTTCCGACAACGGCATCGGCATCGCAGCGGACACCTTGACGCGCCTGTTTCGACCGTTCAGCCAGGGCGATGCATCTACGACGCGGCGCTTCGGGGGCACCGGGCTGGGCCTGGTCATCTCGCGCCTGCTGGTCAACCTGATGGGGGGCGAAATCACCGTCCAGAGCGCGCCCGGAGAGGGTTCGACGTTCATCGTCCGCGTGCCGTTCATCAGGGGCGAGCCGCCACCCGAGACTGCGGAGCCCGCGTCGCCGGTGGCAGGCCTGCCATGCCTGGTGGTTGGCGACCCGCATGGCGTCGCCGCGGATTTTGCGGTCTACCTGGAGGCCGGCGGCGCCCAGGTCGAGCGCGTTGAGGACGTCGAGCGCGCCGTCAAGCGGATCGAAGCCCTGCCTTCAGGCCCGTGGGTCTGGGTGCTGGCGCCGGAAGTGGAGGCCGCCCGGGTCGAGCAATCGCTGCAGGCGCTGCCGCAGGTCGCTGGGCTCGATCTGCGGCTGGTGGCCGTCGAGCGCGGCAGCCGGCGGCGCCCGCGCCTGGAGTCCGAACGCCTCGTGCGGGTGGACAGCAATGTCCTGCATCCCCGCGTGCTGATCGACGCCGTCGCGCTGGCGGCCGGCCGCGCATTGAGCGCCCCGGCGCAGCCGGCCGCCGTGAAGGAAGCTGCGCCCGCGGAGCCCCAGATGGCCATGCGCCTGGGCGAAGGCCGCATCCTCGTGGCGGAAGACAACCCGACGAACCAGTTCGTGATCCTCAAGCAGCTGCGCTTGCTGGGGTACGAATCCGATGTCGTGGGCACCGGCGCGCAGGCACTGGAGTGCTGGCGCAATGCGACCTACGTGATGGTGCTGACCGATCTGCGCATGCCGGAGATGGATGGCTTCGACCTGACGGCGGCGATCCGCCTGGAGGAAGGTGGGCACCGGCGCATTCCGATCGTCGCATCGACCGCCAATGCGCTGAAAAGCGAGGCGGAGCGCTGCCTCGCCCTGGGCATGGACGACTATGTCACCAAGCCCACGCCACTGGCGCGCTTGCGCGAGGTGCTGGAGAAGTGGGTCCCTGTCGGCCAAAGCCAGATCCCGGGCGTGGACAATGGCCCGACTGCGGCGATGCCGGCGGCCGTGCCTGTGGACGTGCGCATCCTGGCGGCGCTGGTGAACGATGACCCTCAGGACATCGAAGAGCTGCTCGCGGACTTCCGGGTGAACGCCCGCAAGACCGCCATGGAAATGCGCGATGCCTATGCCGGCAGGCGGCTGGGAGACCTGGGCAACCTGGCGCACCGGCTCAAGTCGTCGGCCCGCGCCGTGGGGGCGCTGGCGCTCGGTGATATGTGTGCAGCAATGGAAAGGGCAGCGGACAGCGGCAACGCCGCAAGGCTCGCGGAACTGCTGGGGCAGTTCGAGACGGAACTCGCGGCAGTGGACCACTTTTTGGCGTCGAGGTAGCGCCACACGCCGCGAGGCGTGCACGGCACGACTCAAAGGCGAAATGCGGAGGTGAACCGTGGTTGAAAGTTATGCAATTCGTGTCCTGGTGCTCGACGACGAGGCCTTCACACTGAAGCTGTTGCACAAGATGTTGCGCAAGCTGGGGGTGCAGGACGTGACCACCTGCATCAGTGGCAGTGAAGCCCTCGCGAATCTGCGCAGCACCCAGCCGCCACCGGACTTGATCCTGTGCGACCTCAACATGCCCACCATGGATGGCGTCGAGTTCGTGCGCGCGTTGGTGGCGCACGAATACGGTGGCAGTGTGATCCTCATGAGCGGCGAGGACGAGCGCGTGCTGTACACAGCTTCGAAATTGGCACAGGAGCACCGGCTCACGATGCTGGGCCAGCTGGTCAAGCCCGTCTCGCCAGCGGGACTGCGCGCGCTGCTGGACAGCTGGCTGCCATCGGCCGTGCGCGTGCCCAGAGAAGCCGCCAAGACGTATGGCGCCGATGAGCTGCGCAGCGCCATCGCCCAGGGGCAGCTGGTCAGCTACTACCAGCCGGTGGTGAACGTCGCGTCGCGCCAGTGCATCGGCGTGGAGGCACTGGTGCGCTGGCGCCATCCTGAAGACGGATTGATCATGCCCGACCGGTTCATCGCGCTGGCGGAAGAAAACGGCTTGATCGACGACCTGACCACGTCGGTCGTGCGCGACGTTTTTTCCCAGATGGGCGAATGGGAACGCGCCGGCAACCATCTGCGCGTGGCCATCAATGTGTCCATGATGAGCCTGACGACGCTGTCGTTCCCCGACACCCTGGCAGCCTGCGCGCGCGCCGCCAATGTCGTACCCAGGCGCGTCAAGCTGGAGGTGACGGAGACCCAACTGCTCAAGGACATGCGCAGTGTGCTGGATGTGCTGGTTCGGCTTCGACTCAAAGGGTTTCACTTGTCGATCGACGACTTCGGCACTGGCCACTCCTCGCTTGCGCAGTTGCGCGACATCCCGTTCGACCAGATCAAGATCGACCGAGGGTTCGTGCATGGGGCATGGGCCGACAAGACCGTGCGCGCCATCTACGACGCCAGCCTGGGCCTGGCCAAGCAACTGGGGTTCGAGGCGGTCGCAGAGGGCGTGGAAGACCAGGACGATTGGGATTTCATCTACCAGACCGGCTGCAATCTTGCCCAGGGTTACTTCATCGGCCGCCCCGTGCCAGCCGAACAGCTGCCGGCATTGCTGGCGGCCTGGGATGCCCGCGCGCGTGAGGAACTCAGGTCCGTGACCGGGCCCTTGGAACCATGATCAAAGCCTCTCGCCTCGGCGCCGAGCTTCTGGTGGTCTCCGACAACACGGGGGACGCCAATCTGGTGAAGAAGCTGCTGGAAACCGAGTTCCACAATGTTGCGGTTTCCGCTGTGGCGGACCAACACGTCGCGGCCTTCGAAAAGCGTAATCCCGAGGTGCTGATCCTCGCCTTCAATGAACTGGACAAGTCCGAGCATTTCTATCTCGCCCTGTACCGGCAGAGCCAGAAGATCCATCTGAAGCCCCACCGCACCGTCATTCTGTGCAGCAAGGAAGAGGTCCGGCGGGCCTACGACCTGTGTCGCCGCGACCTGTTCGACGACTACATGCAGTTCTGGCCGATGACCCACGACAGCCCCAGGCTGCTGATGTCTGTCCATCTGGCCCTGCGCGAGTTGGCAGCCATGCAGGACGCAGGGCCGACGGCTGCCGAGTTCGCAGTCCAGGCGAGGCACATGGCGGCAATGGAGGCCACGTTGCAACAGCACCTGGCGCAGGGCGACGCGCGCATCCACAACACGCTGCGCGTGGTGTCGCAGGCGGAAGAAAAGGTGGAGGCGGCGCTGGACGACTTTTCCAGGCGTCTGGATGAACAGGTGCTGCCCGATGGCGCGGCAGTCCCTGGGATGCCTGCGCTGAAGCGCGAGATCGACCGCCTCAAGCGTGAGGAGATTACGCAACCCTTGCGCGCCGCAGGCGAGGCCATGGCGCCCCTGGGCCAGTGGGTTCAGCAGCTGCGCACAGACCTCGAACCGCATCTGGAGACCGCCAGGTCCATGTCGGCGATGGCCGATCGCGTGCAGCCGACCTTGTTGATCGTCGATGACGACGACGTCCAGCGCAAGTTGATCGCCACCATGCTGAAAGGCGAGAACCTCAACCTGCTCTTCGCCGTCGGCGGCATGGACGCGCTGGCCCTGCTGCGCAAGGTGCGCCCCGATGTGATCCTGATGGACATCGGCATGCCTGGCCTGGACGGCCTGGAAACCACGCGCCGGCTGAAAGCCGTGCCAGGCCTTCTCCAGGTGCCGGTGATCATGATCACCGGCCACAGCGAGGGCAATGTCGTGATCAACAGCCTGAACGCCGGAGCAGCGGCGTTCGTCGTCAAGCCGGTCGATCGGCTCGCGCTGATCGGCAAGATCACGAAGGCGCTGCGCAAGCGTCCTGGCGCTGCGACGCTCTGACGCTGTGACGGGGGCGGTGCGGTCGGGCCCTCAAGTCTGAGCGGCCCACCCGCACCGCAAGGCCGTCAGTCCACCTTTGCGCCGGAGGCCTTCACGACGGGCGCCCACTTCTTCAGCTCGGCATCGATCAGCGCCGCAAACTGCTGCGGCGTGTTGCCGCTGGGGATGGCGCCCTGCGCCAGCAGCTTCTCGCTGACATCGGCCGTCTTGATGGCCTTGGCGACTTCCTGCTGGATGCGGTTGACGATCTCTGGCGGCGTGCCGGCCGGCGCGAGCAAGCCGAACCACGAGCTGGCCTCGAAGCCCTTGAGCGCCGGGCCGCCGGCCTGCTCGACCGTGGGCACGTCGGGCAGTGCGGCCGAGCGCTGGGCACTGGTGACGGCCAGTGCCGTCAGCTTGCCGCCCTTGATCTGCTGCATGGCGGACGGCAGGTTGTCGAACATCACGTCCATGGTGCCGGCCACCATGTCCATCAGCGCCGGGCCGGAACCGCGGTAGGGGAAGTGCACCATGTAGGCGCCGGTCATGGTCTTGAACAGCTCGCCCGCCATGTGGATGGAGGTGCCGTTGCCACTGGAGGCCATGTTCAGCTTGCCGGGGTTGGCCTTGGCGTAACGGATGAAGTCCTGCACGGTGGCGATCTTCAGCGCGCGCGCCTTCTCTGCATTGACCACCATGATGTTGGGCACGCCGGCCACCAGGCTGATGGGCGCGAAGTCCTTGACCGGGTCGAAGGGCATCTTGTCGTACAGCCATTTGTTGATGGCGTGCGTGCCGACGGTGCCCATCAGGATGGTGTAGCCGTCCGGTGCGGACTTGGCCACGATGTCGGCCCCGATGTTGCCGCCGGCACCGGCCCGGTTGTCCACCACGAAGGGCTGGCCCAGGGCCTTGGTCAACTCGACGGACATGGCGCGGGCCAGGATGTCGGTGGTGCCGCCGGGGGCGAACGGGACCACCAGGCGCACGGGCTTGGTGGGCCAGGCGGCCTGTTGGGCGGCCGCCGGCAGGGCGGCGCCAGCGGCAAGCAGCGTGGCGGCCAGCACCAGTCGACGACGGCCAGTGGAGGTGAAGGGACGCGAAAAGGACATGCTGTCTCCGTGAATGTTCAAGGCGGCTACTGTAGTGGCGCGGAGTCGGCCAGCAGGCGAAGCCCTTTGGCGACGATGGCATCCACGCCGATGCGCGACTGCGCCTCCAGCACCGGCGCGTAGCCGACCGGAATGCGCGGCGCGCCCAGCCGGGCGACTCGGCAGCCGGTGGCCTCGGCGGCTGTGGCAGCGATCTCAGCGCCGAAGCCGGCCACCTGCACGGCCTCGTGCACGACCAGCAGGCGGCCGGTGCGGCCGCAGGAGGCCAGCACGGCCTCGCGGTCCCAGGGCCAGATGCTGCGCAGGTCGATGCAGTCCACGCCGATGCCTTGCTGCGCCAGCGCGTCGGCCGCCTGCTCGCACAGGCTGGCCTGGCGGCTCCAGCTGACCAGCGTGAGGTCGTTGCCGCGGCGGCGCAGCGCGGCTTGGCCGAGGGGGACGGCCAGCGCCGGGTCGACCTCGCCCTGCGCGCCCCACAGCGTCTTGTGCTCGATGTAGACCACCGGGTCGCCGCAGGCGAGCGCGGCGCGCAGCAGGCTGTAGTTGTCTTGCGGCGTGGACGGGCAGACCACGACCAGCCCCGGCACGTGCGCGAACCAGGCTTCCAGCGATTGCGAATGCTGTGCGGCCGAGGCGTCCCAGATGCCGCCGGGCATGCGCACGACCAGCGGCACGCGGCCCTGGCCACCGAACATGAAGCGGTTCTTGGCGGCCTGGTTGACGATCTCGTCCATGGCGCACAGCGCGAAGTCGACCACGCGCATCTCGACCACGGGGCGCAGGCCGGCCAACGCCATGCCGACACCGGCGCCCAGGATGGCGGCCTCGCTGATCGGCGTGTCGATCACGCGGTCGATGCCGAACTGCTCTTGCAGGCCCTTGTACTGGCCGAAGATGCCGCCACGGCCGACGTCTTCGCCGAGCACGACCACGCGCGCATCGGATTCCATCTCCTGCTGCAGGGCCAGCATGCCGGCCTGGGCGTAACTCAAGGAAAGCCGCCGGGCCGCCCCAAGGCTTTCCGCGTCCCCCCGGGGGGCGGCCTCGGCTGGCCGAGGCCTGGGGGTCACGTCCATTGGCCGGCTCCGGTGGTCTGTACGTCGGTGAAGGCGGCGCTGGCCTGCGGCCAGGGCGCAGCGTCGGCGGCGGCCAGGGCCTGGTCGACTTCCTGCCGCGCCTCTTCCTCGATGCAATCCAGCACCGAGGGCCGGCCACCTTGCGCCAGGTAGCCGCCGCGGGCGCGGGCGATCGGGTCGGTCTGCAACGCGGCCGCCAGCTCGTGCGGGTCGCGGTAGGCCGCCAGGTCGACGGACACATGGCCCTTCACACGGTACGTCAGCGCGTGCAGCAGGCAGGGGCCGGCGCCCGCGCGCACCTGGGCCACCAGCGTCTGGGCTGCGGCATAGACGGCGGTCACGTCGTTGCCGTCGACCGGCGTGGCTGGGATGTCCATGCTCAACGCGCGCGCCGAGGCGCCTTCGCCGGCCGTCATCGGGGCACTGGGCGTGGTGGCGCTCCAGCGGTTGTCCTCGCACACGAACAGCACCGGCAGGCCGTACACGCGGGCCCAGTTCAGCGCTTCGAGGAAGGGGCCGCGGTTGATGGCGCCGTCGCCGAAGAAGCACACGGTGATGCCGCCCCGGCGCTGCAGCTTCTGCGCGTGGGCGGCGCCCACGGCGATCGGCAGGCCGGCAGCGACCACGCCGTTGGCGCCCAGCATGCCGACCGAAAAATCGGCGATGTGCATGGAGCCCCCCTTGCCGCCGTTGAAGCCCGTGGCCTTGCCGAACAGCTCGGCCATGGTGCGGGCCAGATCAGCGCCCTTGGCCAGCGTGTGGCCGTGGCCGCGGTGGGTGGAGGTGAGGTAATCGTCTGCGCGTAGATGGGCACAGACGCCGGCGGGCACGGCCTCCTGCCCGGTGGACAGGTGCAGCGGGCCGCGTACATGGACGCTGCCGGCGGCCTGCTGTCCATAGGCGCTGACACCGCCCTGGCTGGCGATCTCGGCGGCGTTCTCGAAGGCGCGGATGCGCAGCATCGTGCGGTACAGCGCTTCCTGTGTAGACAGGGGAACAGGCAAAGGCATCGGCTCTCCGGCGCGGAGATGTCCGCACGACGCGCGAATGGTGGCAGCGTGCGCTGATCAAAGTGAGCGGGCTAACCCGGCAGGCAACCCTGGGGAAACCCCGTACCGCCGGAACAGCGCCCGCCGCAGGATGCGATTCGCCCAAGACAAAAATAGGAGGTATTTCCATGAACTTTCGCACGCTGGCCGGGCTTGCGCTCGGCGCCCTCGTGGTGCTTGGCGCTGCGGCGCAGGCGCAATCCCCCGACCCGGCCGCGCGCGCGGCGGCGGCCGTGAAGAAGGTCGATGGCGCCTTCATCCAGGCCAACGCCGCCAAGACGCCCGACTGGCCGAGCTACGGACTGGACTACGCAGAGACGCGCTACAGCCGCCTCGACCAGATCAACGCCACGAACGTGCAGCAGCTGGGCCTGGTCTGGTCCTACGACCTGCAGAGCACGCGCGGGGTCGAGGCGACGCCGCTGGTGGTCGACGGCGTGATGTACGTCACCGCCTCGTGGAGCGTGGTGCACGCGGTCGACGTGCGCACCGGCCAGCGCATCTGGAGCTACGACCCCCAGGTCGACCGCGCACGCGGCTTTCGCGGCTGCTGCGACGTCGTCAACCGCGGCGTGGCGCTGTGGCAGGGCAAGGTCTACGTGGCGGCCTACGACGGCCGCCTGATCGCGCTGGACGCCGGCAGCGGCCGCGTGCTGTGGGAGAAGGACACGCTGATCGACCATGCGCGCTCCTACACCATCACCGGCGCGCCGCGCGTGTTCAAGGGCAAGGTGATCATCGGCAACGGCGGCGCCGAGTACGGCGTGCGCGGCTACATCACGGCTTACGACGCCACCACCGGTGAGCAGAAATGGCGCTGGTTCACAGTGCCGGGCGACCCGGCCAAGCCATTCGAAGACGCCTCGATGGCGCGCGCTGCCAAGACCTGGGACCCGTCGGCCAAGTACTGGGAGGCTGGCGGCGGCGGCACCGTTTGGGACACCATGGCCTTCGACCCGGCGCTGAACCTGATGTACATCGGCACCGGCAACGGCTCACCCTGGGCGCAGAGCAAGCGCAGCCCCAAGGGGGGCGACAACCTGTACCTGGCCTCCATCGTCGCGCTGGACCCGGACACCGGCGCTTACAAGTGGCACTACCAGGAGACGCCGGGCGACAACTGGGACTACACCTCGACGCAGCCGATGATCCTGGCGGACCTGGCGATCCAGGGCAAGAAGCGCAAGGTGATCCTGCACGCGCCCAAGAACGGCTTCTTCTTCGTGATCGACCGCACCAACGGCCAATTCATCTCGGCCAGGAACTTCGTGGACGTGAACTGGGCCAGCGGCTATGACGCCAAGGGCCGGCCGATCGAGATCGCCGCCGCGCGCCAGAACGAGAAGCCGGGCGAGAGCATCCCCGGCCCGTTCGGCGCGCACAACTGGCACCCGATGTCGTTCAACCCTTCGACCGGCCTGGTCTACCTGCCGGCCCAGCACATTCCGCTGACGTTGATGGAAGACAAGGACTGGAAGTTCAACGAGGCCGCGCCTCTGCGCCCACACGCCGCGCAAGGCTGGAACACCGGCATGTACATCAACGCCGAGCCGCCGCAGAGCAAGCCCATGGGGCGGCTGGTGGCCTGGGACCCGGTGGCGCAGAAAGAGGCCTGGGGCGTGGAGCACGCATCGCCCTGGAACGGCGGCACGCTGACCACGGCCGGAAACTTGGTGTTCCAGGGCACGGCCGACGGGCGCATGGTGGCCTACAACGCCAAGACCGGCGCCAAGCTGTGGGAGACGCCCACCGGCACCGGCGTGGTGGCGGCCCCCGCCACCTACCTGGTGGATGGCAAGCAATACGTGTCCGTCGCTGTGGGCTGGGGTGGCGTCTACGGCCTGGCCGCGCGCGCAACCGAGCGCCAGGGGCCGGGCACGGTCTACACCTTTGCCGTAGGCGGCACGGCGAAGATGCCGGACTTCGTGCAGTACCGCATGTCCAAGCTGCTGCAGGGCGTGAAGTACGACCCGGCCAAGGTCGAGGCCGGCACCGGGCTGTATGTGAGCAACTGTGTCTTTTGCCACGGCGTGCCGGGCGTGGACCGGGGCGGCAACATCCCCAACCTGGGCTACATGGATGCGGCCTTCATCGAGAACCTGGACAAATTTTTGTTCAAGGGCCCGGCCATGGCGCGTGGCATGCCGGACTTCACCGGCAAGCTGAGCATGGCCGATGTGGAAGCGATCAAGGCGTTCATCCAGGGCACGGCCGACGCGGTGCGGCCGAAGTGAGCAGCCCATAAAAAAACCGCCGGGTGTGTGCCCGGCGGCTTTGTGTGAGGGATCAGGCTGCGATCAGTCGGCGTATGCGCCAGCGGCCTTGATGACGGGGCCGAAGCGGGTCACCTCGGCTTGCACGAACTTCTTGTGCTCGGCCGGGTCGGTGCGCTTGTCATTGGCGACCACGGCGCCCAGGCCCTCTTGCTTCTTGATGAATTCCGGGTCCTTCAGCGCGCCCTTCAGCGCCGTGTTCAGCTTGGCCAGCACCGGTGCGGGCGTGCCCTTGGGGGCATACAGGCCGTGCCAGATCGTGACCTGGAAGCCCTTCATCCCGGCTTCGTCCAGCGTAGGCAAATCCTTCAGCGCCGGCGTCGTCAAGCGCTTGCCGGTGGTCACTGCAAAGGCCTTGACCTTTTTGGATTCGATCTGCGCCGTGGTGTTGGTGGTCTGGTCGCACAGCAAGTCGATCTGGCCGCCCAGCAGATCGGCAATGGCAGGCGCCGTGCCCTTGTACGGCACGGTGACCATGTCGGCCTTCAACTCACTTTGGAACATGAGGCCGCACAGGTGCGAGGCCGAGCCCAGCCCGGCGTTGCCCAGGTTCACCTTGCCAGCGTTGGCGGCGATCCAGGTGCGCAGTTCGGCGAAGTTCTTGGCCTCCAGGCCAGGCTTGCCGATCAACGTCATGGGCACGTCGTTGACGATGCCCAAGTACTCAAAGTCGGTCTCGTAGTTGTACGACAGCTTGCGGTACAGCAACGGCGTGGTGGCCATGCCGACGTGCGTGACGAGCAGCGTGAAGCCGTCGTTCTTGGCGCGCGCGGCCTTGGTGGTGCCGATGGTGCTGCCGGCGCCGCCCAGGTTCTCGATGATGACGGGGTTGTTGCCCATCTGACGCTGCATCGCTTCAGCCAGGTCACGGGCCACACGGTCGGTCGGGCCGCCGGCGGCGAAGGGCACGATCATGGTGATGGGCTTGCCGCCCGGGAAATCCTGTGCCTGGGCGCCCAGCGCAGCCAACGACAGTACAGCTACGGTGCAAAGCTTGTTCATTCCATCTCCTGAAGCCAAAGTAACGAGGCGCGCATGGTAGCCCAAGCACGCCCCAGGAGAATGATGACAAATACCAGTGTGGGACTATTCGTAACTGCGTTGATCGTCGATCAGTTTGCCGTCGTCGGCCAGGCTGCCGGGCGCGCACCACTGCACCTCGCCGCGCAGCTTGGTCACTTCGCGGATGGCCTCGGCCACGCGCGCGGCCAGGGCTTCGTCCGGCGCCGCGCATTCGGCTTGCAGCGCCATCTGATCGCTGGCCATCGCGCCGCTGACAACCAGCCGCACGCGGCCGAGTTCGGGAAAGCGCCGCACGATCTCCTGCACCTGGCTGGGGTGCACGAACATGCCGCGCACCTTGGTGGTCTGGTCGGCCCGGCCCATCCAGCCGCGTATGCGCGTGTGGGTGCGACCGGTGGGGCAGTGGCCCGGCAGCACGGCTGACAGGTCACCGGTGCCGAAGCGCACCAGCGGATAGTCCGCGTCGAAGCTGGTCACGACCACCTCGCCGACCTCGCCTTCGTCCACCGGCAGGCCATCGGGGCCGACGATCTCGACGATGACCTGCTCGTCCAGCACCAGGCCCTCGCGCGCTTGCGTTTCGTAGGCGATGAGACCGATGTCTGCCGTGGCGTAGCACTGGTAGGCGGCCACCCCGCGTGCGGCGAACCAGTCGCGCAGCGAGGGTGGGCAAGCCTCGCCGCTGACCAGCGCCTTGGACAGCGACAGCGACTGCCCGGCCGCCTTCTCCAGCGCAATCTTCAAGAAGCTGGGGGTGCCGCAGTAACCGTGCGGGCGCAGATCGGCCATGGCCTGCAACTGCATCTCGGTGTTGCCCACACCACCGGGGAACACCGTGCAACCCAGCGCCAGCGCGCCCTCTTCCATCATGGCGCCCGCAGGCGTCAGGTGGTAGCTGAAGCAGTTGTGCACCAGGTCGCCGCGCCGAAAGCCGGCCGCGTACAGCGCGCGCGACATGCGCCAAGCGTCTGCTTCCTGCCCCTGCGGCTCATACAGCGGGCCAGGCGACTGGAACACGCGGCGTGCTGCGCGCGGCAACTTCAGCCCGTTCCAGCCGGCCGCCGCAAAGCCGCCGAACGGGTCGCCGCCGGCAGCGCGCGCGGCCTGCTGCTGCGCGAGCAGATCGTGTTTGCGCAGCACCGGCAGTTGCGCCAGCGCGGCGCGGTTGCCGATGGCGGCCGCGTCCACCTGCGCCAGCCGCACGGCCTGGGCCGGGCTGCCGGCCTTGGCCTGTGCCACGAGCGCCGGCAAGGCCGCCATCAGCGCGGCTTCGCGCTCAGCGGGGTCGCGCGTTTCGCGCGCATCGAGGGTGGCAGCTTGCATGCAGCGTTGCGCCCGCAGGCGGCTTGGTGGGTGGATGAACAGCGGGTGAGAGGTGTTGACTCAAGCCAACCAGCGCTTGCGGCGCTTGTAGCTCTTGACGTCGCGAAAGCTCTTGCGGCCTTCGCCGCCGGTGCCCAGGTAGAACTCCTTGACATCCTCGTTCTCGCGCAGTGCGCTGGCGGCGCCGTCCATGACGACGCGGCCGCTCTCCAGGATGTAGCCCGTGTCGGCGTAGCGCAGCGCCATGTTGGTGTTCTGCTCGGCCAAAAGGAAGGTCACGCCCTCCTTGGTGTTCAGGTCTTTCACGATCTCGAACACCTCCTCGACGATCTGCGGCGCCAGGCCCATGGAGGGCTCGTCCAGCAGCACCATCTTCGGGTTGGCCATCAACGCACGGCCGATGGCGCACATCTGCTGCTCGCCGCCGGAGGTGTAGGCCGCCTGGCTGGTGCGCCGGGTCTTGAGGCGCGGAAAGTAGTTGTAGACCTTCTCCAACGTCTGCTCGACCGCGGCCTTGCCGTCCTTGCGCGTGTAGGCGCCAGTCATCAGGTTGTCCTCGATGCTCAGGTGGGCAAAGCAGTGCCGGCCCTCCATGACCTGGATCACACCGCGATCGACGAGCTGGGCCGGCGTCAGGTTCTCGATGCGCTCGCCACGCAGCGAGACCGAGCCCTTGGTCACCGCCCCACGCTCGGCGTGCAGCAGGTTGGACACCGCCCTGAGCGTGGTGGTCTTGCCCGCCCCGTTGGCGCCCAGCAGGGCCACGATGCTGCCTTCGTCCACGCGCAGCGAGACACCCTTCAACACCAGAATCACATGGTTGTAGATGACCTCGATGCCGTTGACATCGAGGAACTCGCGGCGCTCGGCCGGGGCGGCAGCAGACATGGCGTCAGGCTCTCAGGAGCACGAACGCGGGGTGATGCTCTTGTCCTTGGCGTACTTGGCCGACAGCTCCTTGACCATGGGGTCGATCAGGCTCTTGTCGGATTGGTACCAGTCGGACGTAACGTTCCACTTGCCGCCATCCCACTGCACGATGCGCGCCCAGTCGGTGCCCATGTGGTCGGCGCAGGTGGTCTTGACCGGCCGCATGATCTCGCCGAAGCCCAGCGCCTTGAGCTTGTCGGCCGTGAGGTCCAGGTTCTCCATGCCCCACTTGACCTGCTCGGGCGTCATGACCTTGCCCTTGCCGTACTTCTCCTGCGCGGCGCGGATCGCCTCGACCTGCAGCATGGAGATCATCATGCCGCGCGTGTGCGCCATCGAGCTCGCGTCGGCCACGCTGCCGGCCGTGCCCTGGCCCTTGTCGTAGACATGGGTCTTCAAGTCGGTGTGGACCTTGTCCTTGGCCGCGCTGTTGTGGATGGTGATGGCGTTGTAGCCCTTGGCGCCGGTGCCGATGTCTTTCACGTCATGGTCCGAGCCAGCCCACCAGATGGCGTAGATCTTCTCGCGGGCAAAGCCGGTGGCCTGCGCCTCGCGCACGGCGGCTGGCGTCATCACGCCAGCGGACCACAGCAGCACGTAGTCGGGCCGCTGCTGGCGAATCTGCAGCCACACGGATTTCTGCTCGACGCCGGGAGGCGTGACCGGGAACAGCGAGAGCTCGAAGCCGTCTTTGGCAGCGCGCTTTTGCAGCAGCGGGATCGGCTCCTTGCCATAGGGCGAATCGTGGTAGACCAGCGCGATCTTCTTGCCCTTGAGGCTGCCCTTCTCCTTCTTGAGGATGTCCTGCACCATCACGTCGGCCGCCGTCCAGTAGGTGCCGAGCAGCGGGAAGTTCCACTCGAACACCGTGCCATCGACCGACTGCGACAAGCCATAGCCCATGGTGACCACGGAGCGCTTGTCGGCAAAGGCCTTGTCGGTCACCGCGAAGGTGATGCCGGTCGACTGCGTGTCGAAGCCGGAGGCGCCGCCGCCTTTGTTCTTGAGCCGCTCATAGCACTCCACGCCCTTGGCCGCGTCGTACGAGGTCTCACATTCCTCGAACGTCAGCTTGACGCCGTTGACGCCGCCGTCGCGCGCGTTCACGAGCTTCAGATAGTCCTGCTTGCCATCGGCCCATGGAATGCCCAGCGGCGCGAACTGGCCGGTGCGGTACACCAGGAGCGGCACGAACTGTTCGGCCTGGGCCTGGGCCTGCGGCGTGGCCATCAAGGACAGGCTGGCGGCGGCAAGGGCAGCGAGGGATCTCAGCTTCATCGGATGTCTCCTGGAAAAAGGCACGGTGGTGTGCAGGGTGGAAATCAAGGTGGGTCGGTGGGCAATCAAGGCGGTATCAGTGCGTCAGTGTGGGAAGGGCCACAGCCGCAGCTTCTCGCGCGCGGTCAGCCACAGGCGGGCCAGGCCATGCGGCTCGACGATCAGGAAGAACACGATCAGCGCGCCGAAAATCATGTGCTCCAGGTGCGAAGCCGTGGCCGTGGACAGCGGCAGGCCCAGCCAGTGCGGAACGTAGTTGAGCAGCAGCGGCAGCAGCACCATGAAGGCCGCGCCGAAGAGCGCGCCCGAGATCGAACCCAGCCCGCCGATGATGACCATGAACAACAGCTGGAACGAGCGGTCGATGCTGAAGGCCGCCGGCTCCCACGAGCCCAGGTGGATGAAGCCCCACAGCGCGCCAGCCACGCCGACGATGAAGGAGCTGACCGCAAAGGCCGACAGCTTGGCGTACACCGGGCGGATGCCGATCACGGCGGCCGCCACGTCCATGTCGCGGATCGCCATCCACTGGCGGCCGATGGCGCCGCGCACCAGGTTCTTGGCCATCAGCGCGAACAGGCAGACGATGCCCAGGCACAGCAGGTACTTCTGCACCGGCGTTTCGATGGGCATGCCGAAGAACGACAGCGCCCCGATGCTGACCGAGCCCGACGGTGAATCGTTGGTCACCCACTTGACGCGGTTGGTGAACCAGTCCGTGAAGAACTGCGCCGCCAGCGTGGCCACCGCCAGGTACAGCCCTCGGATGCGCAGACTGGGGATGCCGAACAGCACGCCGAACACCGTGGCCGCCAGGCCACCGCCGATCAGCGAGACGGCCAGCGGCATGCCGTCAAAGCGCACCTGCAGGTTGAAGGCCGCATAGGCACCGATGGCCATGAAAGCGCCCGTGCCCAGCGAGATCTGGCCGCAGTAGCCGACCAGGATGTTCAGCCCGAGCGCTGCCAGCGACAGGATCAGGAACGGGATCAGCACGGCGCGGAAGAAGTAGTCGCTGGCCAACAGCGGCACGGCGACAAAGGCCACCGCCAGCAGCACGTACAAGGCGATGCGGTCCTGCAGCACCGGGAAGATCTGCAGGTCGGCGCGGTAGGTCTGCTTGAACTGGCCGTTTTCGCGGTAAAGCATGTCAGTGGTCCTTACACGCGATCAATGATTTTGTCGCCGAACAATCCCTGGGGACGGAACAGCAGGAAGCCGAGTGCCAGCACGTAGGCGAACCAGTTCTCGATGCCGCCGCCCAGCATGGGGCCGATGTAGATCTCCGACAGCTTCTCGCCGGCGCCGATGATCAGCCCGCCGACGATGGCGCCGGGCACAGAGGTGAGCCCGCCCAGGATCACCACCGGCAGCGCCTTCAGCGCCACCAGCGAGATGGAAAACTGCACGCCGAGCTTGGAGCCCCAGATGATGCCGGCCACCAGCGCGACGATGCCGCCGATGGTCCAGACGATGACCCAGATGCGCGACAGCGGGATGCCGATGGACTGCGCGGCCTGGTGGTCATCGGCCACGGCACGCAGCGCGCGGCCGGTCGGCGTCTTTTGGAAGAACAGCGTGAGGCCGATCACCAGCAGCGCCGAGATCAGCGCGGCGTACAGGTCTTCCTTGCTGAGCAGCAAGCCACCCTCGAAGGTGCCCTCCAGCACCATCATCGGGTCCTTGGGCATGCCGACGTCGATCTTGTAGGTGGCGCTGCCGAAAAGCAGCTGGCCTGCGCCGTCGATGAAATAGGCGATGCCCAGCGTGGCCATCAGCAGCGCGATGGGTTCCTGCCCGACCAGCTGGCGCAGGGCCAGCCGCTCGATCAGCCAGGCCAGCACGGCCATGACCACGATGGCCGCGATCAGCGCCAGCACGTTGGCCAGCACCAGGCTCTCAAAGCCGAACCACTTGGGGAACCACTCCGAGAAGCGCGCCATGGCCAGCGCGGCGAACAGCACCATCGCACCCTGCGCGAAGTTGAAGACGCCCGAGGCCTTGAAGATCAGCACGAAGCCGAGCGCCACCAACGCGTAGAGCATGCCGGCCATGAGGCCGCCGAACAGTGTTTCGAGGAAGAATCCCATGGCGCGCTTTCAGTGGTTCGTGCCGAGATAGGCGGAGATCACGTCGTCGTTGGCGCGCACTTCCTCGGGCGTGCCGTCGCCGATCTTCTTGCCGTAGTCGAGCACGACCACGCGGTCCGAGATGTCCATCACCACGCCCATGTCGTGCTCGATCAGCACGACCGTGGTGCCGAACTCGTCGTTCACGTCGAGGATGAAGCGGCACATGTCCTGCTTCTCTTCGACGTTCATGCCGGCCATGGGTTCGTCGAGCAGCAGCACCTGCGGCTCCATGGCCAGCGCCCGGCCCAGGTCGACGCGCTTTTGCAGGCCGTAGGGCAGGCGCCCCACCGGCGTCTTGCGAAAGGGCTGGATCTCCAGGAAATCGATGATGCGTTCGACCTTCTCGCGGTTGGCGATCTCCTCGCGCTCGGCCGGCCCCCAGCGCAACGCCTGCAGCAGGATGTTGCTGTGCATGCGCAGGTTGCGGCCGGTCATGATGTTGTCCAACACGCTCATGCCCTTGAACAGCGCCAGGTTCTGGAACGTGCGCGCCACGCCCATCTCGGCCACCTGGCGCGAGTTCATGTGCTTGAAGGTCTCGCCGCGGAAGGTGATGGCGCCCTCCTGCGGCTGGTACACGCCGTTGATGCAGTTCAGCATCGAACTCTTGCCCGCGCCATTGGGGCCGATGATGGCGCGCACCTCGTGCTCGCGCACGTCGAAGCTGATGTCGGTCAGCGCCTTGACGCCGCCAAAGCGCAGGCTGATGTTCTTCACTTCCAGGATCACCTCGCCGATGCGGCGGCCGGTGGTGGTAAGGGCAGTGGCTTCAGTCATGGTCGAGGCATTCATCACGCGGCCTTCTTCACGGGGGCGAAGGTCTTGGCGTCGCCGATGCGCAGCGTGGCGCTGACGCTGCCGGTGCGGCCGTCCTCGAACTTGACCTGGGTTTCAATGAACTGTTCGGTCTTGCCGCCATACAGCGCGTCGACCAGCACGGCGTACTTCTCGGCGATGAAGCCGCGGCGGACTTTGTTGGTGCGCGTGAGCTCGTTGTCGTCGGCGTCCAGTTCCTTGTGCAGCACCAGGAAGCGGCTGACCTGGCTGCCGGCCAGCATGGTGTCTTGCGCGAGGTCGGCGTTGACCTTCTCCACGCACTCGCGCATCAGCTCGTAGACCTCGGGCTTTTGCGCCAGGTCGGTGTAGCCGGCATACGGCAGGTTGCGGCGCTCGGCCCAGTTGCCCACGGCATCGAAATCGATGTTCAGCATCACGCTGACCGTAGCCCGCCCGTCGCCATAGGCCACGGCCTCCTTGATGTGGGGGAAGAACTTGAGCTTGTTCTCCACATACTTGGGCGCGAACATGGCGCCGTCGTTGGCGCCGCCAGCCAGCCTGCCGACGTCCTTCACGCGGTCGATGATCTTCAGGTGGCCATGCGCATCGATGAAGCCGGCGTCGCTGGTGTGGTACCAGCCGTCGGGCGTCAGCACTTCGTCGGTGGCCTTCTGATTCTTGTAGTAGCCCTTGAGCAGACCGGACGAGCGCACCAGGATCTCGCCGTTGTCGGCCACCTTGATCTCCACGCCCTGGATCGGCACGCCCACGGTGTCGGCGCGCACTTCGTGGTCGGGCTGCAGGCAGACGAACACGGCGGTCTCGGTCGAGCCGTAAAGCTGCTTGAGGTTGATGCCGATGGCGCGGTAGAAGGCGAACAGATCGGGGCCGATGGCCTCGCCGGCGGTGTAGGCAACGCGCACGCGCGAGAACCCCAGCGTGTTGCGCAGCGGGCCATAGACCAGCAGGTCGCCGAGCGCGTACTTCAGCCGGTCCATGAAGCCCAGCGTCTGGCCGTCCATGCGCGCGGGGCCGACACGCCGCGCCACGTCCATGCAGCGGTGGAACATCGCGCGCTTGATGCTGCCCGCGTCCTCCATGCGGATCATGACGCTGGTCAGCAGGCCCTCGAAGATGCGCGGCGGCGCGAAGTAGTAGGTCGGGCCGATCTCTTTCAGGTCGATGGTGACGGTGGCGGCCGACTCGGGGCAGTTGACGACGTAGCCGCACGCCAGCCACTGCGCGTAGCTGAAGATGTTCTGCCCGATCCAGGCCGGTGGCAGGTAGGCCAGCACGTCTTCTGCCGAGGTGAGCTTGTCGAAGTCGGCACCGGCGCGTGCGCGGTCCAGCAGGCTGGCATGGGTGTGGACCACGCCCTTGGGGTTGCCGGTGGTGCCGGAGGTGAAGAACATCGCGGCCACATCGGTGGGCTGGGTTTCGGCAACCCACGACGCGAAAAGGCCCGGCGACTGCGCAGCGCGCGCGCGGCCGTCGTCCAGCAGATCCGAGAGGCTGGCCAGGCCCGCGTCCGTGTAGTGGCGCAGGCCGCGCGGGTCGTCATACCAGATGTGGGTCAACGCGGCGTGCTGCACCCGCACTTCGATCATCTTGTCGACCTGCTCCTGGTCTTCGACCACGCACATGCGCACCTCGGCATTGCCGAGGGGGAACACGCACTCGGCAGCCGCCGCATCCTGGTACAGTGGCACCGGAATCGCGCCCAGCGCCTGTGCGGCCAGCATGGTGGCGTACAGCCGCGGCCGGTTCGAGCCCACCACGGCCAGGTGCTCGCCACGCTGCAGGCCGGCCGCATGCAGGCCGCAGGCGGTCGCTTCGACCATCGTCGCCAGCGCGCGCCAGGTCAGCGTCTGCCAGATGCCGAACTCCTTCTCGCGCATGGCAGGCGCATCGGGGCGCTCGCTTGCATGCTGGAGCAGCAGTTTCGGAAAGGTCGTGTCCATAAGACTCCTCGAATGGCCGGCGGTGGCGTGGCGCGAATACTAGGCGCCACTTTGACGCCGCGATGTCGGCTCGACGACAATCCTAGGGTGACCCCTCCCCCGGACTTACCCCAATCGTTGCTGCACCACCGGCGCCGTGCGCCAACGGTGCGCGAACTCGGCGGCATCCCCTGGCTGGCGCCGTTGACGCCGGCCGAGCGCGCGCGTGTGCTGCCCGAGATCACGGCCGGCGATGCGCTGCCCGGCGACCATGTCTGCCGCATGGGCCGGCCCGTGACCTACTGGTTCGGCGTGATCGAGGGCTTGCTGAAGATGAGTTCGGAGACCGCGCAGGGCCAGACCACGACGTTCGCCGGCCTGCCCTCGGGCGGCTGGTTCGGCGAGGGCACGGTGCTCAAGCGCGAACCCTACCGCTACAACATCCAGGCCTTGCGCAAGAGCGTGGTGGCGGGCCTGCCGGTGGACAGCTTCCACTGGCTGCTGGACCACTCGATCGGCTTCAACCGCTTCATCATGAACCAGCTGAACGAGCGGCTGGCGCAGTTCATCGCGGCGCGCGAAATCGACCGCATGGCCGACCCCGATGTGCGCGTGGCGCGCAACCTGGCGGCGTTGTTCAACCCTGTGCTGTACCCGGGCGTGGGCGAGGTGCTGCGCATCACGCAGCAGGAACTGGCGTATCTGGTGGGCCTGTCGCGCCAGCGCGTGAACGAGGCGCTGGCCACGCTGCAATCGACCGGGCAGATCCGCATCGAGTACGGCGGCCTGCGCGTGCTGGACTTGGCGGCGCTGCGCGGCCTGGCACCCGCAGAGACCGCGCTTCCCGGCTGATGCTGCTGACGCCGCCTCCGGCCAGCGCACTGTCTGGCGGTTGTGTGATCTAGCGGGTGGCCGCGGCGGGCTTGAGCGTGTATGGTTCTGACCCGCCTCACTTTTGCGTCTGCGAACGCACACGGTCATGAAACAACTTCTCCGCATGTGCGGCCTTGTCAGCTTTGCAATCTTGACGATTGCCCAGGCATGGGCCGGACCACCCGCGGGCTTCGTCAAATCGGTGTCTGGCGAGGCCAGCATCGCCAGCGGCGGCACAACCACTGCAGCGCTGCCCGGCAGCCCCCTGTCCATTGGTGACGTGGTGCGCACCGGCGCCAATGGCAGCGTGGGCCTGACGCTGCGCGACAACACGCTGCTGTCGTTCGGCCCCTCGACCACGTTCACACTGGAGGAATTTCTGTTCGCGCCGGCCGAGGGCGAACTGCTGCTGGGTGGCGCCATCACGGCCGGCAGCCTGCACTACGTATCGGGCGCCATTGCGAAACTGAAACCCGATGCGGTCAAAGTCAAGACGCCGACCGGTGTCATCGGCGTGCGTGGCACGCGCTTCGTGGTCGTGGTCGAGCAATGAGCCTCGGCCACCCTCTCGCACAGGCCGGCAGCGCAACCGACGGGGCTGGTTCACCACGCAGGTTCGCCTCGCATGCCGGCGGCCTGCTGGTGGCGCTGGCGTTGGTCGGCTGCGCGGCACCGCCGCGCTCGTATGTGGCGCTCCTGGCCAACCAGGACGGCAGCACCGGCAAGGTGGTGTACGCCGGCCTCCAGGGCAGCGCGGAACTGAACCAGCCGCTCCAGGCCGCAGCGCTGCAGGGCCAGCCGCGGACGTTCACGGTGTCCGAGCAGCAGCTGCAGCGCGACGCCGGGGCGGCGATCTCCGCACAGCCGCGCCCACCCCGTGTCTTCGTCGTGTATTTCGAGCCCGGCGACACGCAGATCACGCCAGAATCGCTGGCGCTGCTGCCCCAGGTTCTGGAAGAAGTGCGCAGCCGCCCGGGTGCCGACCTGGCCATCATCGGCCACACGGACACGCAGGCCAATGAGACGCAAAACGCAGCGCTTTCGGTGCGCCGTGCCGAACAGGTGGCCGAGTTGCTCAAAGAGGCCCGCGACTCTGCGGCGTCCACCGAAATCAGCTCGCATGGCGAACGCAACCTGCTGGTGATGACGCCGGACGAGACCAACGAGCCGCGCAACCGCCGCGTCGAGATCACGGTGCGCTGAACCGGCGGCGCGCCACCGCGCTACTTGCGGTCGAGCACGATCAAGTCACCGGTCTCGCCATTGCGCAGCCGCTGCAGGTGCACGGCCACCAGCCCGTCATCCGGATCGGTGAGCGCCAGCGCCTCGAAGGCGGCCAGCGCCTCGGGCCGCTGCTGCTCCATCAGCGCATAGGCGGCGTTGTAGGCCGCAGCGGCGGCTTCGTCGACCGGCAGGTCGAGCCCATCGCGCAAGGGCTGGAACACGCGCAGCGCGCGCGACTTGCCTTTGAGCACCAGCCGGCCCATGCAGCGCACGCGCGCGCCGCTGCAGCCGGCGAGCAGATCTTCGGACACGCACACGCGCGTTCCCAGGTACTTGTTGGCCCCCTCCAGGCGTGACGCGGTGTTGACCGCATCGCCCAGCGCACGGTAGTCGAACATGGTGCTGCCGCCAAAGTTGCCGATGATCACTTCGCCGCAGTGCACGCCGATGCGTGTGTGGCCCAGCGCCACGCCGCGTGACTGGCGCACCCGTGTGAAGGCCTGGGCGAAGCGCTGCATTTCCAGCGCGCAGTCCAGTGCACGCTGGCGGTGGTCGGCCTGCGGAATCGGGGCCGAGAACATGATCGCCAGCGCGTCGCCGATGATGCGGTCCAGCGTGCCCTCGTGGCGAAAGACGATGGCGATCATGCCGTCCAGGTAACGGTTCAGCAGGCCCACGGCCTCGGCCGGATCGATGCGTTCCATCAGTGTGGTGAAGCCCACCAGGTCGGTGAAGATAAAGCTGCACGTGCGCCGCTCGCCCGACAGCGCCAGCTGCTCGGGGTGCCGCACGATGTGCGAGACCAGATTGGGCGACACATAGCGCGAGAAGGCCTGCGAGACCCAGCGCCGGCGCTGTTCGCTCAGGTGGTGGCGCAGCAGGCTCAGCAACCCGTAGGTCACCAGCACGCCCAGGGCCGGCGTCAGCGGGTCGAGCAGCAGGCGCCCACTGCTGAACGCCCACCAGCCGGCCGCCCCGTAGCCGGTGACCAGGCCGAGCGCGGCCAGCGCGGACAAGACCGGCCCGGCGTTCAGCGCCAGCACGCCGGCCAGCAGGCCGCCGAGCAGCAGCGCCAGCGCCTCCGTCGCCACGGCCCAGGACGGGCGCACCAGGAAATCCAGCGTCAGCGCCTGCTCCAGCGCCTGCGCATGCACTTCCACGCCGGGGATCACGCCCAGCGGGTTGAACCGCAGGTCCATCAAGCCAGGGGCCGAACTGCCGACCAACAGCAACCGGCCCTGCAGCGCCTCCGGCGGCACCTGCCCCGCCAGCAACTTCCAGGCAGGGATGGCGCGCGACGGCACCGGCTCGGCGTAGTGGATCCATAGCTCGCCGCTGGCCGTGACCGGCAGCGCCACGCGGCCCACCCGCACCTCCGCCAGGCCACCACCGGCTGCGCGCGCGCGCAGCAAGACGTTGGTCTGGCCCTGCCCCACGCGCAGCATCTCGACGGCCATGGCGGGCAACAACCGGTCGGCCACGCGCGCCACCAGCGGCAGCCGGCGGATCACGCCGTCGCCGTCGGGCACGAAGGCCATCGCACCGTGGCCGGCTGCGGCTTCGGCCAGCACCGGCAGCACCGGCCCCACGTCGTCGTACACCGGCACCTCGCCGGCAGGCGCCGTGCCCTGCAGCACGAAGCGCGCGCGCCCGGGCAATGCCGGCGCCCCGGCATCGGCCACACCAGGCCCGGCCGAAAGCAGCGTGAAGCCCAGCACTGCCCGGCCCGTGCCCAGGGCCTGCGCGAAGACGGTGTCGTGGTCCGGCAGGTGCTCCAAGGCGGCGCGCTCGATGGGCGGCAGGCGCCAGGTCTGCGCCATGGCGCCGGGTGAGGTGCGGTCCGGCTCGGAGAAGGCAACGTCAAAGCCGATGGCCGCCGCCTGTCCGGCCCGCGCCAGATCGACCAGTTCGGCCATGCGCGTGCGCGGCCAGGGCCACTGGCCGATGCGCGCCAGGCTCTCCTCGTCCACGTCGATGATGCGCACCGCTGTGTCCTTCCATTCACGCGGCTGCCAGCGCTGGTACTGGTCGAAAACCTGGTGCCGCAACGCATGCAACCAGCGCGGGTCCGACAGCAGCACCGCCCCGGCCGCCAGCAACACCACCAGCAGGGTGGCGCCGTGCCCGACGGCACGCCACGAAAGTGCATCGCGCCAACGCATCAGGACTCCGGCGACACCGGTGCGCCCGGCGCCAGCAGGCTGCGAATGCAGGCCAGCAGCGCCGCACGGCGAAAGGGCTTGGCCACGTAGGCCATGGCGCCAGCAGACAGCCCGGCCTGCACGTCGCCGGCATCGGCCCGCGCGGTGAGCAACACCACCGGCAGCGCGGCCGTGCGCGGGTCGGCCCGCAGGCCGCGCAGCAGCGCGTGGCCGTCCAGGCCGGGCATCATCAGGTCGCTGAGGACCAGGTCGGGCAGCTGCGGCAGGCCGGCGTGGATCAGCGCCAGGGCCTCGTCACCGCTGGCGGTCAGACTCACGCGAAAGCCCTCGAAACGCAACAACCGGCCCAGGTTGGCGCGGATGCCGGCCTCGTCTTCGGCCACCAGGATGTGGGCGGGTAGCAGCGTCATTTACAGCACGATGGTGAAACAGCAGCCGCCGCCCGGCGCATCCTGCAGCGCAATGCTGCCGCCGTGCACTTCCACCGCCTTTTTGACGATGGCCAGGCCCAACCCCGTGCCCGGGATGCTGCCGACGTTGCTGGCGCGGTGAAAGGATTCGAACAGGTGGCGCTGCTCATGCGCAGGGATGCCGATGCCCTGGTCGGACACCTCGAAGCGCCGGCGCCCGCCGTCATCGGTGACGCGCAGCCGCACGTCGCCGCCGGCCGGCGAGTACTTCACAGCGTTGGACAGCAGGTTGTCCAGCACGTGGCGCAGCAGCTTTTCGTCGAAGCTGCCGGTGGGGCCAGCGCACTGGTAGTCCAGCACGATGTGGGCGGCGCGTTGCGGATGCTGGGCGCGCAGCTCGTGGATGCAGCGCTGGCACAGCGCGTGCAGGTCCAGCGGCTGCGGTCGGCATTCCAGCATCTGCGCATCGGCCTGGCCGATCAGCAGCACGCGGTCGAGCATGCCGGTCATGCGCTGCACGCCGGCGACGATGCCGTTCAGCACCTCGCGCCGCTCGGCCTCGGGCATGCGTTCGCCGTAGTGATCGAGCAGCTCGGCGGACGACAGGATGGTGGCCAGCGGCGTGCGGAACTCATGGCTGGTCATGGACACGAAGCGTGAACGCAGCACGTTCAGCTCCTGCTGGCGCGCCAGCGCGGCGCGCAAGTCGTCCTCGGCCCGCTTGCGGTCGGTGATGTCCAGAAACGTCCAGATCGCGCCGGCCTCGGGGTCGCTGCCGAACACGCAGCGCCCGGCCAGCTGCACCCAGATCCGCGTGCCGTCCTTGCGCACCATCTGGCGCTCGGTGGTGAAGTGGCCGTCGCGCCGCAGGTGCTCGGCCGTCTCCGCGCCTTCGCGCGCGTAGCTGTCGTCGTCGGGGTACAACTGGCGCGACGACTGCCCGGTCAGCTCCTCGCGGCTGTAGCCCATCATCTCGACGAACTTGTCGTTGACCCAGCGGATCTGGCGGTTCACGTTGAAGGCGATGCCCACCAGCACGCTGCCGAAGATGGCCTCTCGCTCGGACGAGGTGCGCTGCAGCGCGACCTCGAGTTCCTTGCGCTCGGTGACATCCATCACCGTCCACACGGTGCCCTCGGCGGGGTCGTGCGCGTTCACGGCCTTGCCCGTGATCGAGGCCCAGAACAGCGTGCCGTCGCGCCGACGCATGCGCAGCTCACCCTCGAAACTGCGCTGTGTGCGCATGCTGGCCTCGATCTGAGCATTCGCAGCGCGAAACGCGGTGGCCGAGGGGAAAACCTCCTGCAGCCGCACGGCCGGCCAGTCGGTCGGCGCCACGCTGGCGCCCTCGCCACCGAAAAGGCGGGCCATCGCGCGATTGGCCCAGCGCAGGCTGCGCTCCTGCGTCAGGAAGGCAATGCCGACCAGCGAGTTCTCCAGGATGGTTTCGCGCTCGGCCAGCGTGCCCTGCAGCCGCGCCTCCAGCAGCTTGCGTTGGCTCACATCGGAGAAGAAGGCGAGCGAGGCAGTGCCGCCATCCCACGGCACCAGCGTCACGCCGATCTCGATCCAGGTGGTGCTGCCGTCGTCGTGCACCAGGCGCGTCTCGTAGCGGCCGGGGGCCGGCGCGCCGGCCAGCCGGCGGCGCTGCATCTCGGCCACCATGGCCTGGTCGTCGGGGTGCACGCGCTCCAGGAAGCTGTGGCCGATCGTCTGCTCGCGGCTGCGCCGGGCGATCTGCAACGCACGCTGGTTGACGAACACGAGGACGCCGTTCTGCACCACGACCATGCCCTCGCCGACGTGCTCGACCACGGCGCGGTAGCGTTCCTCGGAGCGGTGCATCGCCTCCAGCATGATCTTGCGGTCGGTGATGTCGTTGAAGAACGTCAGCGTGGCGCGCTGGCCCGACCAGGGCACGATGGTGGTGCCCATCTCGATCCAACGCACGCCGCCATCACGGTCCACCAGCCGCAGCTCGTAGCGCCCCACGACCTTGTCGCCGGCCAGGCGGCGGCGGCGGCGCTCCAGCATCATCTGCAGGTCGTCCGGGTGCACCAGGTGCAGGTAGCCGAGCCGGTCGAGCTCTTCGCGCGACAGGCGCAGGATCTCCAGCCCGCGCGCATTCACGAACACCGGCTTGTTCAGCTCGATCACCACCAGCGTGCCCTCGCCCGCGTGCTCGACCACGGCGCGCAGACGCTCCTCCGACACGCGCACCTCCTCCAGCATCTTCTTGCGCTCGGTGACGTCCGAGAAAAATGTCAGCGCCGCCGGTTTGCCGCCCCAGGGCACGACGGCCACGCCGATGGCGATCCAGCGCACCACGCCGCCCGGCAACAGCAGGCGCAACTCGTAGTGCGAGGGTGGGTGCCCACCGGCCAGCCGGCGGCGCTGGCGCTCCAGCACCAGGGCCTGGTCGTCGGGGTGCACGCGCGTCAAAAAACCGATCTGCTGCATCTGCACCAGCGGCATGTCCACGATCTCGGCGGCACGCGGGTTGGCGAAGACCACCTTCTCGTCCTGGATCACGACCATGCCTTCGGACAGGTGCTCGACGACCGAGCGGTAGCGCTCCTCGGACACGCGCAGCGCCTCCGTCATGGCCTTGCCCGCCGTGATGTCGGCGAAGAACACCATGGTGGCAGGGCGCCCTTCCCAGGGCACGGCGGTGGCGTGCACGTCCAGCCAGCGCACGGTGCCGTCGTCGTCCTGGCGCCGCAGCTCGTAGCGGCGCGGCACCTCACTGCCGCGCTGGCGCTCGCGCTGACGCCGGGCGGCCAGCGGACGGTCGTCCGGATGCAGCCACTGCAGGTAGTCGGCCCCGGCCACGGTGGCGGGGTCGACGCGCACGATCTCAACCGCACGCGCATTCCAGAACGCCACGCGGCCATCCTGGATCACCGCCATGCCCTCGCCCAGGTGCTCGACCAGCGAGCGGTAGCGCGCCTCGGACTGACGTAGCGCGCGCTGCGTGGATTGGCGCTCGGAGACATCGCGCAGCAGCATGCCGGCCACGCCGCCCTCCGGGCCGGGCAGCGTGAACAGCGACAGTTCCAGCGTGATGGGCCGGCCGTCACGGCGCAGCACCTCGATCTCCACCAGGCCGTCCAGCCCGCGCGCGGCGCCGGTGCGCAGGTAGGGCTCCAGCCCGCTCTCGTGCAGCGCATCGACATCGGCCGGCACGATCAGCGTGGCCAGCGGCTGGCCCACGGCCTCGGCGTGCGACCAGCCGAGCATGCGCTCGGCACTCGGGTTCCAGGCGACCACCAGGCCCTGGGAATCGGTGGCGACCAGCCCGTCGCGCGCATGCGCCAGCAGTTGGGCGGCGTCCACGCAGGGCGAAGGCCGGCCGATCGGTCCCTCGAACTGTGGGGTGTCGGCGGTCATGGTGCGGCGGCGCCTCGGGCAAGTGCGGGCGCAGCATAGCGCAAGGCGACCCCGGCCTACAATTTGGCGCTCCGCTTCCCACGCCAAGGAGTGAGTTGATGGACCCCCTTGAACCCGCCGCGCGGCCCCGGCTGCTGGTGGTGGACGACGAGGCCGACCTGCGTGAGGTCCTGGCCCGGTATTTCGGCTTTAACCATTTCGACGTGCGTACCGCGTCCGATGCGGTGCAGGCGCGCGCGCTCATCGCCGCCGCCGTGCCCGACCTGGTACTGGTCGACGTCAACATGCCTGGCGAGAGCGGGCTCTCGCTGGCACGCTGGCTGCGCGAGACGCACCCGCGCATCGGTTTGGTGATGCTGACCGGCGCCTCCGATTCGGTGGACCGCATCGTCGGCCTGGAGGTCGGCGCCGACGACTACGTGACCAAGCCCTTCGAGACGCGCGAGTTGCTGGCGCGCCTGCGCAACCTGCAGCGCCGGCTGGCGCCGGTGCATGACGAGCCGGCCACCGCCGCGGCAGCCACGGACAGGCCCGACGGTGTGAAGCGCGCGCGCTTCGGCCTGTGCGAACTCGACGTCGACGGCCGGCGGCTGATGCGCATCGCCGACGGCGGCGAGGTGCCGGTCTCCACCGCCGAGTTCGATCTGCTGGCGCTGTTCGCCCGCCATCCCAACCGGCCGCTGAACCGCGACCAGATCATGGCCTATGGCCACAACCGCGCCTGGGATGTGCTGGACCGCTCCATCGACCTGCGCGTGATGCGCCTGCGCCGCAAACTGGAGGCCAAGCCCGAGACGCCGGCCGTCTTGAAGACGGTGCGCGGCGTGGGCTACATGTACGTGCCGGGGGATTGAAGACTCAGAGCTTGAGAGGCCATTGATTGGGCTCGCGACGCGGTGCCCGAAGGCGCCGGGCAAGACCCCACCGACCGCCGTTGGTTGACGAAATCGGGCATGCCGGGGTCTTGCGTGAGCTCAAGCGATTGCCTCTCAAGCTCTCAGAGCCGGTCGCGCGGCACCACGCGCATGTCCAGCGCGGCGGGCACGTAGCCGGGCTCGAAGCTGCAGCCGGTGCCAAAGGTGGCTTCGAAGCCCGTGCACTCCTGTGCGATCGTGGTGGGCGTCGGCTTCACGCCCGCGTCCACCCAGCGCAGCAGCGCTGCCAGCAGCGTGGGGTAGGTCGGGTCGCTGATGTAGCTGTGTGTGCCGTTGCGCGTGAAGGTCTGCACCAGCCGCTCGCCGCTGCCACCGCTGTCCATCACGGTCTTGAAGTACGCATCCAGTTCGACGAAGGCGGTGGGGTCGCTGATCCACTTGGTGGTGAGCACCGGCACGGGGATGCGGCCGGCCGGGTCGGTGTCGGCGGCGAAACGCTGCACGGCCGCCGGGTCGGCGCGGTAGCGCTGAACGCCGGCATTCAGCGCGGCGTCGTCGGCCGAGCCGCTGTAGACCGCGCCCATGTTGCCGAAGGGGCTGGCGCCGCCGGTGCGCTTGTGCACCACGTCCTGGAAGTGGAAGGTGCCCCAGTTCAGGTGCGCCTGGATCGAACTGGCCGGAATGCGGATGACGTTGGCGATGGTCTGCACCCGGGCCTGCTGCTCGGGCGTGCGCTGCGCGGCCGCCACGTTCAGGCCCAGGCACTCGGCCGTGCGGCTGCTGAGGTCGGCCTGCGTCATGGTCGAGTCGGCCGGCAGGCCGATGTTCAGCGCGTACTGCGGCTCTGTCGGGCGCGGGTGGTTGTTGCACAGGTACTGGTAGAGGGCGCGCAAGTCCAGCCGGAAATCGTAGGAGCGCGAGCCGCCGCCCAGCACGCCACTGGTCAGCAGCACCGCGTCGTACGGCTGCGTGCCCACGGTCTGCGCCGTGAACATCTCGGCCGCCTTGGCTGCGACGCCGGCGCCCCAAGACTGGCCGTGCAGGATGGTGCGGCGCGGCTGGGCCACGTGGGCGCGGAAGATCTTGCGCAGGCGCTCGGTGTCTTCGGCCGCAGCACGCACCTCGACGCCGCCCTGGCGGAAGGTAGAGCCGGCCCAGGCATAGCCGGCCTTGACGGCGATCGCCCAGCGCGTGAGGTCTTCCTCGGCACGCTCGGTCGTCGGCGCCCCCAGGCTGGGGCCGCCGTGGGCGTGCAGCACCAGGTGGCCGTTCCAGCTCTGCGGCATGGCGATCAGGTAGAAGGCGCCTTTGGAGTCCTGGCCCTGCAGGCAGCGGGCCGTGGTGGGCACGTCGGCCGGGCAGGTGGCCGCCAGGGGCGCGGCTTCGTTGAAATCGTCGCCGTCACCGCCACAGGCGGCCAGGGCGAAAGCGGCCAGCGCGGGCGCTGTCAGGCGCAGTATCAGGTTCGTGGGCATGGGTTGTCTCCGTTGCGAATGAAAGGGCCGGCGCGCATGCTAGGGGCGGTCTCTGCAGATGGCAAACACGCTCAAAGTCTTAGATCGATATGATTTGCGTATGGACTTGCGACAACTGCGCTACTTCCTGGCGGTGGCCAGCGCCGGCCACATCACGCGCGCGGCCGAGCAGCTGGGCATGCAGCAGCCGCCGCTGTCGCAGCAGATCAAGGCACTGGAGGCCGACCTGGGCTTTGCGCTGTTCCAGCGCCATGCCAAGGGCGTCAGCCTGACGGACGCAGGCCGCCTGTTCCAGGCCGAGGCCGCGCGGCTGCTGGGCGACTACGCCGCCATGCGCGAACGCATGCTGTCACTGGCCGAGGGCAAGCGCGGCCTGCTGTCGGTCGGCTTCACCAGCTCGGCCGCAGCGCACGGCTTCACGCCCGAGACGCTGCGCGCATGCCGCAGCCGCTACCCGGGCATCGCGCTGACGGTGAGCGAGAACAACGCGGCCGGCATCACGGAGGCGATCGCCGCCTCGCGGCTGGACTGCGGCTTCCTGCGCGTGCCGGTGTCACGGCCTGCGGGCGTCGAACTGCTGACGCTGCTGACCGAGCCGGCCATGCTGGCCCTGCCGCGCGACCACGCGCTGGCAGGCGATACGGCCGGGCTGATGCTGGAGCAGTTGCAGGGCGAGCGGCTGATTTTGGTGCGGCGCCCCGGCGCGCCGGGCCTGTATGCCGACCTGCTGGCGCTGTGCGCGCAGCGCAAGGTGCGCGTGAAGGTGGCGGCCGAGGTCGACCGCATGATGACCAACCTGAACCTGGTGGCAGCCGGCGCCGGCATCTCGATCGTGCCGGCCTCCATGTGCGGCGCCCATGCGCACGCCATCGTCTACCGCGCGCTCGACCCGTCGGTGCCGCTGGACGCACCGCTCACGCTGGCCTGGCGCGCCGCCGATTGCACCGGGCCGACGGCCAGCTTCGTCGCGCTGGTGCGCACACTGGCGCAGGCGCACCAGCGCCAGGCCACCGCGCGCGTGGCCGGCCCGAAGACGTCTACCTCAAAGACGTCCACCCCAAAGACATCCACCCCGAACGCATCCGTTCCGGAGCCGCCCGGCCCGAAGACGCCCCATCAGAAGCCCCCCACGAGGGCCCGCCGGTGAGCGACCGGCGGCCCACCACCCCAGGTGCTCGCCCTGCTGCCGCAGGCGGCTGGCCAGCCACCCCAGGTGCTCACCCTGCTGCCGCAGGCGTTGCGCCACCCGCCTGGCGCAGGCGCACCTGGCTGCTCGGCTGCTGCGCAGCGCCAGCCCTGCTGGGTGCCCGCGCCGCGCCGCCATGGCCAGCGCGCACGCTGCGGCTGATCGTGGCCTACGCGCCGGGCGGCGTCAGCGACGAGATCACACGGCTGCTAGCGCGCCACCTGGGTGAACGGTTGGGCGTGCCGGTCATCGTGGACAACCGCGCCGGCGCTGGCGGCAGCCTGGCCATGGGGCTGCTGGCGCGCGCCCCGGCGGACGGCCACACCTTGTGCTTCTCGGCCGTCACGCCGCTGACGCTGCTGCCCCTGCTCGGCCGCGTCGGCTACGACCCGGTGCACGGCATCGCACCCGTGGCTGCGGTCATGTCCACGCCGGTGCTGGTGGTGGGCACGCCAGCCCTGGGCGCGCGCAGCCTGGCGCAGGCGCTGGCCCGGCGCGGCCCGCTGCGTTGGGCCAGCTCGGGCGTGGGCACCACCGGCCACCTGGTGATGGAGCAGGTACGGCGCGACAGCGGCGCCGCCATCACGCACGTGCCCTACAAAGGCGGTGGCCAGCAACTGCACGATGCCTTGGGTGGCCAGTTCGAACTGCTGTCGACCAACGTCGGCGCGCAGCAGCTGCGCCATGTGCAGGACGACCGGCTGCACGCCCTGGCCGTGGGCGCGCCGGCGCGCCTGCCGCTGCTGCCGCAGGTGCCCACGCTGGCCGAGGCCGGCTATCCGCTGGCCAACTGGTCGTCGCTGTTCGGCCTGTTCGCGCCCGGGGCGACACCGCGCGAACTGCTGGTGCGCATCAATACCGAGGTGAATGACGTGCTGTCCCGGCCCGAGGTGCGCGCGCGGCTGCTGGCGGTGAACAACCTGCCGCTGCAGGAGAGCACCGACGCATTTGCGCAGCGCATCGCGTCGGAGGCGGACTCTCACCGACGTCTGCAGGCCCAGGCGCCGGCACGCTGATCGCCAGCGCGGCCAGCATCAGAGGCGCGGGGCGCGGAGCTCGCCGTTCTGGTGCAGCACCAGGGCCGCCACCTTGCCGCTGGCGTCACGCTCGACAGCAGCTCGGCCTCGACCACCTCGTACGCATAGCGGTCGCGCAGGCCGGGGCGCACGAACACCGGGAACGCCGGCTGCCCGGGCCAGCCGCACGATCAATCGACCATCTTCTTCGCACACCTGGAACTGGGCGCGGCCGGCCATGCGGTATCGGCCCAGCCCATCGCGCACGAGAGCGCCGCCGCCGGTCCGCGCACGCAGCGCGCCCGGCAGAGCCCGCGTCAAGCCGGCTCCATGCCTTGCCGGCGCTTGGCCTCGGCCGTGGCCGGCGAGGCCAAGAAGTCGAGCAGCGCGCGCGCCGCCTCGGGCTGCGGCGCGGCGGCCGCGACGCCGCCGGCGAAGATGGTGTCGATCTGCACCGCAGCCGGCATGGGGCCGAGCAGGTCGATGCCCTGCACGTGGATCAGCTCGGCCAGCTGCTGGAAGCCCAGCGCGGCTTCGCCCTGCGCCACCAGGCTGCCGACCGGAACACCGGGCTTGGCCTGCACGACGCGATCGCCGAGCTGTTCGGCAATGCCCCAGCGCTGGAACAACGCCATCAGCTGCACGCCGCTGGGGCCGGTGGAGTAGCCGATGGTGGGCGCGGCCAGCACGGCCGCCTTCAGCGCCTCTTCGCTGCCGATGTCAGGGTGCGGGCTGCCGGCGCGCACCGCCACGGCGACACCGGAATGCACGATGTCCACCCGGCTGCCGGCCGCCACTGCGCCCGAAGCCTGCAGCTTGTCGATGGCGTCGCTGGCCAGCACCACGAGATCGAACGCCTCGCCGGCCTGCACACGCCTGGCGGCATCGACCCCGCCGACGGATTCGACCCGCACCTCGGTGCCGGTGGACGCGCGCCAGGCCTCGACCAGATCGGCCAGCAGCTCGCGCGTGGCCATGGAGGAAATGATTGAGAGCGGCTGTGCCATGGGGTCTCCGAAATGCGGTGAATGGGCGCCACGGGGGCTGCCGTGGCCTGGAAAGTCGAGGATGATTATTCATCTTGCCGGGGTGCGAATCCCTGCGGCCGACACGGTGGTCGGGCTTCCGGTATCGTGCCCGGATTCGACAGGAGCACACCATGAGTTCGACCGAGACCGCCATCCTTGCCGGCGGATGTTTCTGGGGCATGCAGGACCTGATCCGCAAGCTGCCCGGCGTTGTCAGCACGCGCGTGGGCTACAGCGGCGGCGACGTGCCGAACGCCACCTACCGCAACCACGGCACGCATGCCGAGGCGATCGAGGTGGTGTTCGACCCGGCCCGCATCTCCTACCGCACGCTGCTGGAGTTCTTCTTCCAGATCCACGATCCGAGCACCAAGAACCGCCAGGGCAACGACCGCGGCATGTCGTATCGCTCGGCGCTCTACTTCACCTCGCCGGCGCAGCGCGAGACGGCGCTGGAGACGATCGCCGATGTGGACGCCAGCGGTCTGTGGCCGGGCAAGGTGGTGACCGAGGTCGAGCCCGCCGGCCCGTTCTGGCAGGCCGAGCCCGAGCACCAGGACTACCTGGAGAACTACCCCAACGGCTACACCTGCCACTACGTGCGCCCGGGCTGGACGCTGCCGCGCCGGGCCGCTGCGTGATGCGCGTCGCCCGGCCGGCCGCAGAGGCTCGCGCATGACACGCGGCGCAGAAGGCCTTCCAGCCAACGACGCTGCGCTGGCCACCGAGGGCGACACCACTGGACTCGCGAGCGCGACGCTGGACGAGATCGCTTTCGACAACAGCTACGCACGCGACCTGCAGGGCGCCTATGCCCCGTGCCAACCGCGCGCCTGGCCGGCACCCAGCCTGCTGCAGTTGAACGACGGCCTGGCCGATGAGCTGAACCTTGCGCCGCAGCGCCTGCGCAGCGCCGCGGGGCTGGCCTTCCTCTCAGGCAACGCGCTGCCCGCGTCGGCCACGCCGCTGGCCCAGGCCTACGCCGGCCACCAGTTCGGCGGCTTCTCGCCGCAGCTTGGCGACGGCCGCGCGCTGTTGCTGGGCGAGGTGATCGACCGCCATGGTCAGCGGCGCGACATCGCGCTCAAGGGCTCTGGCCGCACGCCGTTCTCGCGCGGGGGCGATGGCCGCGCCGCGCTGGGGCCGGTGCTGCGCGAGTTCCTGATGGGCGAGGCCATGCATGCGCTGGGCATTCCCACCACGCGCGCGCTGGCGGCCGTGGCCACCGGCGAGATGGTGCAGCGCGAGCAGGCGCTGCCCGGCGCGGTGCTGGTGCGCGTGGCCGCCAGCCACCTGCGCGTGGGCACGTTCCAGTACTTCGCCGCGCGCGAGGACCACGCCATGCTCGAACGCCTGGTGGCCTATGCACTGGCACGGCACGCGCCGCCGGCCCAGCAGGGCCGGGCCGACGCCGCGCTGGCGCTGCTGGAATCGGTGGTGCAGCGACAGGCGGCGCTGGTCGCGCAGTGGATGGGCGTGGGCTTCATCCACGGCGTCATGAACACCGACAACATGACCATCTCGGGCGAGACCATCGACTATGGCCCTTGCGCCTTCATGGAGCACTACGATCCGCAGACGGTGTTCAGCTCCATCGACACGCAAGGCCGCTATGCCTATGGCAACCAGCCCGGCATTGCGCAGTGGAACCTGGCGCGGCTGGCCGAGGCGCTGCTGCCGCTGGTCGACGCAGATGCCGAGCGCTCGGTGGCGCTGGCGACCGGGGCTCTGCAGGCATTCGCGCCCGCCTACGCCGGCCAGTGGTTGCGGGTCATGCGCGCCAAGCTGGGTCTGAGCAGCGTGCATGGTGACGATGACGCCGACCGCGCGCTGGCCGAAGAACTGCTGGACCTGATGGAGCGCGCGCGCGTCGACTGGACGCTGGGCTGGCGCCTGTTGCCCACCGAGGCGGCGCAGGCCGAGGGCCGGCTGGCCCGCTTCGGCGACGCCAGTGCAGCGGCTGGCGAGTGGCTGCAGCGCTGGCAGCGCCGCCTGGCCGCCGAAGGCCGCGCACCAGGCGCCGATGCCGCTGCGCTGCGCGGCGCCAACCCCGCGCTGATCCCGCGCAACCACCAGGTCGAGGCGGCCCTGTCAGCGGCCACCGACGCGCAGGATCTGCTGCCCTTCGAACACTTGCTGCAGGCCGTGCGCCGGCCGTTCGACGGTGCGCAGGACGCGGCGCTGGCCGCACCAGCACCGGACCAGTTCACCGCAGGCTACCGGACCTTCTGCGGGACCTGAGAGTTCTGAGTGCCGCTCAGAACCGCAACGCCTTGAACAGGTTGTTTGTCAGGCGAAAGTGGAGCGAACGACTTGACCGTTTCCCACACCATAACAATAGACATTGCCACTACAGTAAATCTGGGTCGGCGCTTCTAAGTCATTGTTTACAACGACCACGATCGCCGCTGAGCTTGGCTTGCAGCAAGGCTTGGATCTACATCCACTCGGCCGATGTGATGTGCGAGTAGTGAGCTCTCATTTTGCGGGCATCTTACAAGTTGCGCCGTGTCGCACTTCAACTTGAGGCCGCTGCTTCAATTCGGAATGGCGGATGGCGAGTTCGCAAACTTAGCACCAGTGAAGATGCTCAGTGCATTTACGTCCCGCACAATAATCGAGTTGTAACCACACATAATTAGCTTGAGCTCCTCCAGCTGCCTGAGCGCCTTCCAGATACTTTTCCTTGAGAGGCGCAGTAGAGCTCCAATATCATCTTGCGATATTCGTAATTTAGCCTGCCGATCCTCGGTGTCACGCACGCCGTAAAGTGCGGTGTACTGCTGAAGAGTATGCGCCACCCGTTGGCAAGTACGGCCAGTCGACTGACCAATCAAGGTGTGCAGCAATGTCGTTTCCCCTGCCAGCAACATCCGCGAAAAGGCTACCCATCGTTGATTCTCTTTGTCTAGCATGTGACATAGCTTGCTCCACTCCATATGAATAACAACGGCCTTGTCATAGGCAACACAATCGAGTGAATGCGCAGCGCCAATGCCATGCATCAATCCGCCAAAAACCATATTCGCGCCCAATAGCCCGACAATCGCTTCACGCGGGCCATCGAAGGACCTGACGAGCAACAACCGTCCGGAAACGATGAAACACGTTTCGGGACATTCAGACTTCGAACTGACAATGCGCGTCCCGCGTCGGTATCGGACAAGTCGAGACGCTGCGATTAACTCAGCCAATGACGCAGAAGGCCAATCCTTGAACGCAAGATTGTGCCGTAGCGCCGCTTCCATCATCTTCTGATCGTCAGTCGGTTTAAACAATGCGTTCATAGCAGTGGTGCCCCCAATGGGAAGAAATCCCGTTGTCTGAACTCTCACGATAAAAACGCAAGCTTTGAGAACACCCCTGGTAGATCTACCTGACGAGGCTCGCCTTTGCCTTCTTGCTACGCAAAGAAATCACAAGCTTGTTGAACGCATCGATTGCAGCGGTGGAGATCACGGCCCCATGGGGCGATTCCGCATACCCGCCGAGACTTCCGCCAAACTTTCCAATACCTGTCTTGGACGAACTGCTGTCGGAGACCGCCACCAGTCTGCGCGTGTGGCCGTCCACAAGTGTCATCTGAACTTGCGCTTCTCGTGTCTGCACCCCCCCGCTTACACTGCTTAACGCGGAAGCAACGCGTCCATTTATAAGACCACCGAGCGCGCTTCTAACGCCACCAGACCGATCACCCTCGTTCTTGTAGGCGAATTCAGAAATCAACTCATAATCGGCGTTTTCTTCCGGCAAATTACCCGTCATGGTGTTCGAACGTCCTGCTGATCGTGGCAAACGACCCCGGTCGTACTCACTGACCGCACGCGCCCGCCCATCTGAAAGCCTGTCCAAAGCTGCCACAGGCCGTTCAATTACCACGAAGCAGTTTGACTGTTCTACGATCGTTCGCAGCAATACCGACGGAGGCGGGAGTTTCAGATCACTATTCAAGCCTCCTGGGGAAACACTTTCGTCAAGCCGCACAGTCCCAATTGGCGATGCGCATCGTTGTATGCCGTCACCGGGCGAGTCAGCAGACGCGACCGAGCTATCCCGCGGCAATAGTCGAGTACCGTCTGCGCCTATTGACATGTCCGTGGACTGACATGCTGCGAAGAGGAGTGGCGCGATGAGCAGCACACCCCTGGAAAATACTGAGCGATTCATGGATATATCTCACTAAATTGAGCCCTGCCTCTGGAGGACCGCAGAGGCGGCGGGCTCGTTTCGCGCAACAAGGCACACAGATGGAAAATATGAGCCATCCCATCGCCTCTCCATACACAACAGTCCCCAAAATTCCCTCGTTGAATGCGGTCGTTTACCCCCTTATCGAATTGCTCAGCGTCTGAATTGACCATCAACCACCATCGTGAGATCGGTGTACTCGACGCCTGAGTGATCGGTCGGGCTATAACTCAACCACAAACCGCCCAAGTCGAAAGTCCGAATCGACTCAAGTGCAGTCCGAACTTTTTCTCGCGTCGGATTGGGAGAAGCGCGGCGTATGGCCTCCACCAAGACCTTGGCTGAGGCATACCCTTCCAGCATTGCTGGCGACAACACTGGTATTCCGATTTTCGTGGCCAGCAATTTTGCCTCTTTGACAATCGGCATATCCGGCGTATATTCGGCAGGGAATACTTGGGTGACGATCACACCGCCCGCGGCGCCTCCAAGCATCTTGATGAATCCTTGCGAAGCATTGTTGGACAACGTAATGACCTGCGCCGCCGAACCGGTGGCACGCAGCGCATTGACGCCGGCCGCAACCGTGGCAGCCGCGCCAGCCCAAAGCACGGCTTGCGGGGCTGCAGCAGAAATCTTTACCGCGATGGCTGAATTTTCAGAGGGCATACGGTCAGCTGAAACAACGATCACAGGCTTGATCCCGTTCTTCCGCAGTCCGGCCTGCACTCCACGCAACACATCCTCGCCAAAAGAATCATCGGCGTGTACCACAGCCACTCGATTGATGCCAATTGCATGCAAATGATCTATGACAGCTCCCACCTCGTGCTGATACGGCGTCCGTACGTTAAAAACGTACTTTCTAATGGGACTGTGCAGAGTCATTGCTCCGGTTGAAGGCGCGATCAGAGGCGTGCGGTGTTCTTCTAACAAAGGAAGCAACGCCAGTGTGTTCGGAGTTCCACGGGTCATGAACAGAGCAACGACATTCTGATCTCTCAAGAGGGCGCTGGCATTTTCCACGGTTCGGTCAGGATCGAATGCATCGTCCAAGCGAATTATCTCTATGCTCTTTCCGCCGATTCCCCCCTCCGCATTTACTTGGTCGAGGACCAAATTGACGCCGACCAGCGATTCGAGAACGCTGGCCGATGTAGGGCCACTCATATCGACCGTCTGACCGATGCGGATCTGAGCCAATGCATCGGCACCAACAAATACGACAGCAGCAAGCATCCTGATGACCAAAGTCTGGATTCTTGGGAGATTCATAGATAATCAGCGGAATCAATGCAATGCATGACGATGCATCGGATTTCCAAGCAACGGAAACACCTTCAAAGGTATTTTCCGCAGATCGGGTCGACTAAGGGACGGCTACGTAACTTTCATCTCATCTTCAAACTGACATCCGACTGGATCTGCGCGAGAACCGGCGCGTCGGACACAATCCCGCAGCGCAGATTCGTCCAGCACTGTGAACGTGGCTTTATCCTGTCGGATCCATCCAGCCTCTCGAAACAACCTGACTGCCTCGCCAATCGTCTGCCTTGAGACTTGAAGCAATGCCGCAAGGTCACTTTGCGAAAGGCGTATGGGCACATGTGTGCTGTTCGACTGGCGCGTTTTGATTCCATAGAGTTTCGCGTACCGCAAAATCAATCGAGCCAACCGCTGCGGCACATTCCCTACCGTCTGTTCGAGCAACGTGGCTACGAGTTCACTACGTTGATGCAAGATTTCCGCGAGCACAGCCTTCCATAGCACCGGAGCTGCATTCAACTGAGAGAAGAACTGGTCTCGATTTAAATGAATCACCTTGGCGTGGTCGTGAGCCACATACTTCAGATCAACATGAGGAGTACACATGAGATTGCACAGCCCCGCCACGATGCGACCTGGTCCAACAAGCCCCACTGAGTGAAGATCACCGTCGGGCGTACGTCTGCTCACCAAAATAAATCCCGAGACAATCATCAATATGTTAGATTGCTCATTTTCCTCATGGGAGATCCATGTATTTCTTTTGTAGCTTTTGATCGTAGCAATTGATACCAACCTTTCAAGGGCCGCGACCGGCCAATCCACGAATGCCGGATTAAATCGAAAGGCGCGCATCATGAGTAACGGCTCAGTTTCCGATGCGTGGTTGGATGGCGATCTTGAATCCGTCGAGGGCGCGCGCAAGTCGGAGGCTTCCTCCAGACTCGGGCCAGGTAAGTCGAGCGCCATCATTTCGACATCACTTGCCAACGACGTTCGACAAGCTCATCCAGGTTTCCTAGTGACGCCTTGTGAAGACTCAGACAGTGAAGAAAGCCACGACGATGCAAATCGCTGAGCTGCATTTTTGAAAGCTCTTCAACTGCCTGCGCATTCAGGGAGAAAAACCCCTCCACAGCGAAGTTGCTGCCGTCAGGCAATTTCGCTGTGATCCGTCGTTCATGAAGGACGCCTGCATGCATCAGACGCTCGCCCATGACGCGGGTCTGTTCGATCTCCCACTCCAGTACCTTCAGCGCATCATGCATCTTTGACGATAGTGCAGAAGGCTGCCCGCCCTCGTCAAACAGTGCCTCGCCTTTTTTTGTCGACCAGCCCTTCCACGATTCATCGATACATACTCCCCAACTGCCTTGGTCGACTTGCGTTAGGGTGAATGGGTAATATCGCAAAAAAGCAGGAATATAGCGACATGACCATGTCGCTTTTCCGGTTTTCGTTGTCTTGAGGTAAAGATTCTCTCCCTCTTCAAATCCCATGACCGCCACAGGCGCGACTTGCGGCCGTCCAATAAAATCCACACCTGCGCGGACAAACAGAATCGGGTAGTACTTGCAGGCGTGTTCAAACTCGGCCAGCGTAATAAAAACAACATTGATGCCTTCAGCACTCCGTATGGACGGCACGTCTGGCCGCAATCGAAGCGACCGGTGGCGCTCCCGATCCAACAGCGCGGGGGCCTTGTACAAAGTGGGGTTGAGCATCTGATTCTAAATTTGATTGCAGGTGACAGGGTGAGTAATCAGCGCAGCCGTCATTCCTGCGCTTGATTACATTTATCCGAAAGGTTCTTGTCAGCCAAAAAATGGTTTGAAGAATTCGTCGCCGAGTTCACGCGGCCATCCTTGTGCACTCGTGGGGCGGAGGTCATCCATGGCCGGCTTGAAGTCGTAGGATTTTTCTCTTCGTTGTTGGTCTTGAATCGCGGAAAGTTGCGTCAGAACCGAGTCCTTGGCAGAGCCCATTTTGCCCATCATCTGCTCACAAGCCTTGTTGACGCCGTCAGTGATTTGACTCGCGTTCTCGCCGGAATAGATATCACGGGTGGTGACTCTCTCCATGAATGGCTTGGACATGCTGGCTTGGGCATCGACACCAAGGCTGTGTGAACTTTGAATTGCCTCAAATATCTTGGACGGATCAATCATTGAGATTCCCTTTCAGTTTGCTGACAGTTTTCATCTTGAGCAGGCACACGACTGCAAAAGAATGGAGCGGAGTGGCGCAGGTGTTTTAATTGGTCGGTTCCCTCTCCTTGATTAAGTGGCACGTTTTTTACCTTGGGCAGGCAAACGACTGCAGAACATTCGACCAAAGTGGCGCCGGCGTCGTCAGTGCCTGCCACTCGAGGCGGACAGTTCCCAGAGCGGTCTGATGGACCGTTTCCCGACGGTCTGGGGCCGAACCTTCTTGGCGCCCAGAGTCGAAAAACCTGAACAACGCCCACGGCCCGTCAAACTGCTTGGTGTCCGTCCGGGAATCGATGGTCTTGGTCGTGATGCGAACAGAAAGCTGCCCGCCAGCCGAGGGCTTGGCAGTCCAGTCCACCCGCTTGTTCGCAACGCTGCCGTGCGCGTAGCGCACGGTCGTGCCCGCCAGATCGATGAAGACCTCACCAATCTGCGGGTCCATGTCCACGACCCTCAACATGGTGCTCACGCGCAGATGTCCCTGCTCATCCAACGTACCGGCACGAATCAGGCTGGCCGACTCGTAAGCCCTCAGGACATCAGGATTCACCAGGGTTTGGTCTCCGTCCGCCCGCTTGGCACGCCAGGGCGAAGCGGAGGTATCGACATAGGCAGCCAGCTGCTCCTTGAAGTGCGTTGCGAGACTTCCTTGTGGACCAAAAAGGCCCTCGTAGTCCTGCACACCGACGTCGGCGCTGGCCGCGCGCTTGAGCGGGTAACGCGCGCTGAGACCTTGATTGCAGAACACCCGCGACGCACCGGCTGCGTTCTGGCTGATGATGGCGCGCGAACCGCTCACGCCGGCGCTGCTGCCGCTGTTCACGAGATCGAGCACGATGCCGCGCATGGGCTCGGGCTGACGCCCTGCTTCGGCACGCAGTCGCGCGAAGGCGTCGTACTCCGGAAGAATCTGTCCCGCCATCATGGCCCCGTTGACGAGACTGAGCTGCCGATAAACCGGTTCGAACAGCCGTGTAAGAGGACTGCTGCCATTGCCCGTCGATGAAGCCTGGGCGAGCTGTACGCCGAGCCGGCGGATAGCCTCGAAGTGATCCTCCACGACATGCTCGGGGAGCAGCTTGAAGCGCGCTCGCTCGCCACTGATCTCCCCGACGATCGCCCTGCGACTCTTCTCGATGTTGTATTTCTGCTTGTCGATCCAGCTGTCGACGTCGCCTTCGTAGTTTCCGACCAGCGTTGTCTCCCGGCCGGCAAAACGGATGAGCTGCGCTAGCGGCGACTGTGGATCGATGAACGACGAGGCGATCTGCGCGGCATCGCTCATGCCCGAGTACTGACGCACCGTCACATCGTTCAAGAATGTCTGCCAGCGCTTGATGTATTCCTGCAGGAACTGGGAACGGGTAGCGTCCGCGAGCTTTTCGACGGCCTTATCGATCTCGAAGCTGTTGCCGGTCAGGCGTTCGTCACGCAGCACCCAGCTCTCTTCGGTCAGCACGGCCCTGGCGGCATCGCGAAGCTTAGGCTTGAAAACGTCCTGATAGCCCGCCCGCGTGTACCAGCCAGGAATGGCGGCATCCGTCGGCGCGAGGTCGCCCCGCATCCGCAGCGTGGTGGCGGCCATGTAGCCGCCCGCCGTGGCGAGCGAGACATCTTCGATGCGCGCAGGCAGCCCCTGACTCTTGATGCGTGTGATGACGCGCACGATGCTCGGCAGCGAAGCCGCCTTGGCCCGGGCTTCCTGCACCAGCGCTTTGTCCTCGGGTGTGTGGGGCACGCCCTTCACGGTGAACACCGCGCGCAGGTGTGCCTCGTACTCCTGCCGGTCTTCGTCCGAATGCCCCTCGGACGCCAGCTTGGGCCACTCGGTGCTCATCCACAGCACGAGCTTCTCGGGATCCCGATGCTCGGGCCGCGCCAGCATCAGGTAGATCTTGAGCGTTTCGTAGATGTCTCCCGGTGCGCCACTCAACTGAGCCGTCAGCGAGCTGCTCACGTAGTTGTAGAGCTCGGGCATGAGCGTCTTGCGCAGGTGCTTGCGGTAGGTCTCCTGCGTCACACTGGCCACCCGGGTGTGCTCCCAGTACGGCGCCACGACGATCTCGTTGGCGCTCTGCATGTTGTCGTCGATGTAGCGCATTTGCGTCATCACATCGATGAGTGCCGCGGCAGGCTTGGAGTCTGCGGATTGGCGCTCAGCAAGGCGCTTGCCTTCGGTAAAGCGCGCCCATACCCGCTCAAGGTGGTTGCGCTCCAACATGTAGCCGAACAGCAGCGCCGATGTGGCGACACCGACCACGCCAATGCCCAGGGTCCAGCGCGCTATCCGCCAGGCACGGTTGCGCGCCGTGACAGGGTTGGACACCGCCGCAAGTCCGCGCTCCCCGATGGTCTGACGCAGCACCGCGCCCCACAGCACGGAGAGCGGACGCGCGCCATGCTCCGCGAGTTCGGCGTCGTCCATCTCCAGGATGGTGGGTGCGACACCATCGATCAGGTCGACCGACGAGCCCATCCAAATGCCGCGCAAGTGACACGCGGAAGACATCGACGCGTCGACGACGCTGCGCTGCAGGAAATCGGCAAGATAGAGGCGAAGGCGCGACAGGCTCTCGACAAAGTGCAGTCTTTCAACGTTGGACTTCGCATCTGTCGCACTGGGGGCCATGTACAGGACCTGCTCCTGGATCCGCTTTTCCAGTTCGAGCATGGCGGCCACAAACGCTGCATCGGGTGCCGCTTCCGCAGCTTTGCCGGCGGTGGCAGGAAATCCGAAGCCGATCCCATGGGCAAGCGTTGCATCATCCAGGCCGCCGATAAACGAAACTGCGCCAGGCACCTTGTCCAGATTGGTCGCAGCCAAGTAGATGGGTAAGCGAAGTGCTAGCAACTCGGACATTTCAGCCAGGCGTGCACGCATGGCATCGGCGGCCCGCTTGCGGTTGGCCGCTGAAGCGCGGATGAGCCAGTCACAGTCGACGCACAGCACCACGCCGTCAAGGGCTGGCGTTCGCTTCGTCCGCTTGAGACCCGACAGCAACGCAGTCCATTCAGTGAGGTCTGGTGACGCGCCGCCTCCCCCGGGCTCGACCCAATGGCCATTCGTGTCGAACCAGATCGCATCGCCTGCACGCCAGAAATTGCAGTCGACCGTGTGACCCTCTTCGACGCCGCTTCGACCCAGCAGGTCTGCGCTGCCCCTGAGCGCCAAGCCACCGCGCCGGATCATGGTGGTCTTGCCGCTGCCTGAGGCGCCAATCACGAGGAACCATGGATTGACGTAGCGATGGGGTGCAATTTTGCGCAGCTTCCAACGGCTCCTCCAGCCGGACTTGTTCTTGAGCCAGGCCTGCGCCAGATAGGCATCGAGGTCCTTGAGTCGACGCGACAGCGGGTCGAGCTTGTCAGCGACCGGAGCGCGCGGCTTGGGCCGGGCTCGCCAGGTACTCATCGACAGCCGCGCCCAGATGCGAACCAGCACAGGCCACAACGCCCACAGCATGACCAGAGCGACGAGCGTCTGGCGCAGCAGGGTCGATCCCACCGGCCTGTAGACGCCGATCATCAGCAAGGGACCGACCCACCATATGGCCGCTGCAAGCAGGCAGCCAATGACGATACGAACAGTGAGCCTGATCATCTTTCTACCGCCCTAGGACTTTGCGGACCGAGGTTTGCAACCTTCCACAGGATTTCCACGCGCCGATTTCGCTCGTACGCGAGCGCGGTCTTCGCAGGATCGAGAGGATCGGTATCGCCCCTGCCTGACCAATTGATCTCCCTCGGCAGAGCGGCCGCTGGTGCGCGAGCCCCTCCGGCGACAGCCGTTTGAAGCAGCTCCTGGGTCACGACACGCGCTCGCTCTTGCGACAGCGCCAGGTTGTCGGGGAACTGCTTCGTCTTGATGGGCTGGCTGTCGGAGTGGCCTACGACTTCCATATCGCCAGGCCAGGGCGCGAACGCAGCGCCGAGTCGGTCGAGCTGCTGACGGAACTCGGGGCGAAAATTGGCTTGCCCGACATCGAAGGCCTTATCCGACTTGAAGGCCAGCAGCCACCCGTGCGGCCCCTTGCGCGCACTTACCCACCCTTCGGAGAGAAGGCGAGGCAGCGGGGGTGGCAGGGTCTCAGCCAGATTGATGGTTCGCATGGGAGGATCCCAGGCGGCAATGGCCTCTCTGATCGGGCGGCCCTTCCGGTCGAGATCGAAGACCCAAAAACCGTACAGCGCCGCCATCACGAACATGCCGATGCCCAGCGCACGACTGGCCGTCAGCCAACGCTTGCGCTCGACCGGAACAACGACATGCACCGGAGCCGCCAGCAAGCCAGGCTTGCGCTCGTTCCAGATCAGCGAGTGCAACTCGGCGCGCAGGTCACCCAACAGTACGCTGCCCCGCTCCATGACTCTGTAGCGCCCCTCCCAGCCGAGCGACAAAATGAACTCGTAGAACGTGAGGACGTCGGGCTCGATCGGCGTGCGTGCCATCCAGCGCTCCAGATCGGCAAAAGCGTCTTCGCCCCCCCAGGCGTCTCCATGGAATTGGACCAGCAGCGACGGCTCGCCGTTGTAAGGGGCCGCACCCGTGATGCGCGCCTGGTCATTGACCAGTTCATCGACATACGTGCACAGAAGATAGGACGCGTCGCCCACCGCATCTTCCGCAAAGCCGGCTTTGCTCACGCGGTCGCGGAACAGCCGCACCTCCAGTGCGAGGTGCGAACGCAGCACCTCGCCGTGTGGTTCTCCTGCACGCACCAGATGATCCAGGCGCAGCAGGATCGGCATGACGGCGTCGACGATGGGGTTCTCCCATCGAGCTTCGCTGCGACCAGGCCGCATCACTGCGGCCCTCGCGGGCCGATCAGAAATCGCGACCACCCGGCGCGCGTTGCCCACCGACGTGTCCCTGCCCCACTCATCGCCAGGCGGCTCGGCCTCGTCCGGAATCGACCGGCCGGCATAGGCGCTATTGCCTTGCATGCCCATCGCTCCGAGCACGGTGTCCACATTGGTGACCGCCGTGGATATGCCCGGAACCCGATGCAGCGCGGCATGAGGCGAAACCGAGCTGACGCCGGTCACCCGACGCAGTGCATCTGCAACATCGTTGAGTATGTTCATGCCACTTTGCCTTCCCGCAAGCCCCAAGCCTCGAACCGGAGGTTTGGAAAGTCTCCGACCACGCGCAGCGCGACGGCAGCGCTACTCATGGTCTGTTGCCAATACGGGTCCCCCGACTCGACCTCGAAGTACACGCTTTGCGCGTAATACGGCACGTGCCGAGGCGTCACGGGAACCGACTGCAGGCGCGCACCAGGCAGCTGCAAGTCCACCAGGCTCTGAATCTTTTCGACGGGCCCCAGCTTGAGCTGCTGCGGCAGCTTGACCCGCAAGACTTCTGCGGGCACGTCGGCCGTAAATGCAAAGACCAACTTCTGCAGCTTCCACTGCGGGTCGACCACGCAACGGTAGAAGCCGTCTCCCTGCGCCTCAAACGGCAGCACCACCAATGGCGTTTCGATGACCAATGCCAGCGCGCGTCGCAGCGCCCGGGAAACCCCCTCGAAACTTGCCTGCAGATCGTTGTGGTCGTAGCCCCAGTTCGCCTGCTCGATCTCGGTCTCTACGCTCGGCACGATCGAAAGACGACCCAGCAAGCCGATCATTTCGATATAGAGCAACGAGGGCGGCAGGGGGGAGAAGGCGTCGAGGTGCCTAAGCCGCAGCCTGTACTCCGACAGTCCCTGCACCACCAGGATTTCGAGCAACTCGGCCACGCCAGAACCTGCCGACAGGAAACGCGGACCAGCCCGCGTGTTCAGCCGAAGTTGCAGGACGCTCTGCAACTCGTCGCACAGGGCCTGCAGTGCCGGATGCGCGCGCGCATCCAGAAGCGGCGGGATGAACCGCGCGTCAAGTTCGACCGCCTGGGCATGATGCCGCCCCTTCAGTCGAGCAACGCGCAGGAAGGTCTCGTCCGAGCGCAGCTGCGATTCACTGCACAGGCGCATGTTGAGCCTGCAGCTCGTCATGCTGATGCGCGGCGGAGCGCCTGCATCGTCGAGCCCCACGTTGGCATCGCCAACCTCCAGAGACTCCGCGACGTAGCGCGTGCCCTGGGTATGTTGCCCAAAGCCCACCTGGCCGATTCCCAAATGCGCTCGCGGCACTGCCAGGCAGAAGACCTCGCCGGCTCTGGCGCCATCGATATCCAGGTAGGCCGGGAAGGCATCGGAATCGGGGATGGAAAAAGCGGTTCCATCCGGAAAGATCCCCTTTGCAACGCGCACGCCAAGCCGCCGCTGCCCCAGGGATTCCTCGTCCAGTTCAATTCTGGAAAATCCCCACTCATGGTTGCTGGAGAGTGCGGAGCGCATTACGGTCTGATGCTCCAGCGAACGCTCCATCTGTTGGAAGTGCTGGACCTCGATCATCATGCCCTCGGTCCAGGCCACGCGATTGCAGCTGATCTGGCTCACGATGCCCCCCTAGCGCTTTGCTTCGGCGCAAAGCTGGCCATCTGACGATGGTCATTCCACTGTTCAGTCATGACGTCGACCCTTTCTACCCAAACGCTTCTCCGGCGCCGGAACGCTGGCTCTATCGCCCTCTGCCTGCGGCGGCGGCGGCGGCGGCGGAGGGCTCCTCATGCGCATACCATCAGATACACGTGTGCCATTGACGGCAACGAAATGAAAACTGAATTCGCCCGAGTTCGTCCTGAGCCTCAACGGCGTCGCGTTCCCTGGGGTTTGCGCTCCGAAGTCCGGATCGACCAGTACCCAGCCATCCTTGTCCGAAGGCATCTTGAGCGTCACCTGCAGTGCCTGCTCGGCAGAAAGGATGCGGCGCTCGCTGGCCATGACGTGCGTATCGAGGCTGGTGCCGCGGCACTTGCTGTCGTCCAGCCAAGATCCCGGCACCCACGTCTCGTCGGCCACAAGATAGACACAGAGCTGCACCGGGCGCGGCACGCCGTTGCGACCAGGGTTGAGTTGCGCGCCGCCCACGATCGTGACGTTGACCACTCGCTCGCGGCGAATGGCGCGCAGTCCGTCGGCGGGGAGATCCACGGGATTTCTGAGAACTCCGCATCCCTGCAGCACCAGTATGCAGAGGAGAACAACAAGCGAGCGCACAGGGTTCACGCCTTTCATGCCATACAACGCTTCAGCCCAACACCAGAATCTTCGTTTGGCTCGGATTCACGCGCGTTCCGGTCGTGTTGTCACTGTTGGGCGAGTTGACGCTGGTCAGCCGCGTCACAGGTGAGCCATTGATCAGAATCCGGTAGACGCCCGTGATGTGCCTTGAACGCGAGGCCACAGTTCCGGACACCACGCCCAACATGGTCCCCGGCTCATCGTCATGGGTGATCGGAATCACCGTGTTCATGTTGTGAACAGGCCCGCCAATCCAGATGATCATCGGGTTGTTAGGTATGGCCTCGTTGCCGTAGGCGATGTTTGTATAGGGAATGGGAATCCCGAGAGGAGGCGTCCTGCAAACATCTGCAGGCGCCATGTCGTTCCCCCCGGCCTGACAATTAGCAAACATAGATTGGTCTTTCTTTCTTAAATCAGCCCATGTGGATCTGAGCGCCATCCAGCTTGAGCAAGGCATCTGCAGAAATCGTCGCAAGCTTTGCGTGAACGCCAAGGTGCCGGTCAACGTTGATCGCCATGCTGCCAACCTGCACGACTGAACACTGTCGAACGAGGGAGCTCTTCTCTTCGGTGACTTCCCTGACCATCGAAGAAGTACTGCACAGTTGGACCGCCTGATGTGTGATGTCGCGATGTGCATGAAATGCGAGGCTTCCTGCGCGCACCTCCACGTCTGCATCGCCTAGATCAATGGCGGTGCAGGCGGCCACCGCATCGCGTTCCAGTACTGCGACAACCCACGAAGAAGAACCGCCCACCAGAACCTGGACGAGGTCTCCGCGTGAGGGCACCAGCAAGCAACTCGCCGCCTTTCTTGCCACGAGCGCACTACCGCGAGCGTCCACCAGGCGCCAGGACTGGCTATCGACTTCATCACCCAACCGAGCGACGAAGACTTCAGCTGGGGCGCACCGATCGCGCACACCGCTTTCACTGGCCTGCTGCCGCATCAACCGCGGCAACTCGCTGCCATGCTCATCGAGCGACTTTTGCCTCACCCGAGGCACGGGGTTACTGACCGAATTTGAATGGCTCATCTTCCTGTCCTCTGTTCTTGGGTCCTGGCGAATGTTTTGCCCACCAGTGCTCATCGCGAAGATCGACCGCTTCTTCGAAAACGGCGCGGTCCACGTTGGCCGTAAGCCAGGCGGCCCTTCCCTGGCCAATCAGGTTCGCGTGGGTGAAGTTCGCTTTGGACATGTCAACGTGACTCAACCGGGCGCCACGCGCGTCGAGTTCGGGGGCATGCAGTTCCCGCAGGTCGACCGACTCCAGAGTTGCACTTCGAAGCGACAGCGCAGGCATGCGTTGCTGGAACAAGCTGCACCTCGTCAGCTTTGCGCCGTCGAAAAGCGGACGCGTGGCCGACGAGCGGACCCATTCAATCTCTTCGAGCACCGCACCGTCGAACGCCGGGAGGTGCAAGTTGCAGTCTTCGAATCTGCCCTCGGTCCATTGGCTCAGGGACCATGCGCATTGCACGAGTTCTGTGGACTTGAAGCTAAGGTCATGGAGGGTGCAGGCAACCCATCGAATGCTTTGACCTGCGCAATTGAGAAACTCGACCTTGGTGCAGGTGCTCTGCGCGCAGATGAACCGCTGCAGGTCCACGCTCTCAGCGTGCACGTCATTGAGCTGGCAATCGGCCAAGGTAACGTCTTGCAGTGCCCCTTTGTCGATGTGCAGCCCATTGATCTGCGCGTTGGACGCCACGGTCTGCACCACACGAGTCGACGCAAATTGGACGTCGCGCAAGGCAGTGCCCGCGATGGTGCCGAAATGCACTTCACACTCGTCGAACCTGACGCGTTCAGCCCTGCCGCCACTGAGCAGAACGCGGCTCAGCCGGCAGCGTGTCCACGTCGTTTCTGCAAGCTCGCAATCTTCCCATTTCACATCTGCGAGCGTCACGCCCTGCCATTCGATTCGCTCGAACATGCAATTGATGAAGCGGACCTTGCTCATGGCGCCTTGCCATGTGAACGCCTGGAACCTGCAGCCCCTGAATTCCGTTTCCTCGAGAACCTTGGGCGGCGGCAAGGCATTCGTGAAGGACAGTCCTTCGAACACGGCAGGTGCGCGTGGAACGTGCGCAAGCAATTGCTCCATCCCCACGATCGAGTGTTGCAATGAGCTCACCGCGGCCTCCTAGGCACCGATTGAATGCGGGCCGCCAGATTGCCACTGCCGTTCAGTGCCGCGACTCCGTGTATCCAGGCCGACTGCAGACGAATCAGATTGCAGTTCTTGACCGTCGACTCGCGCAGATCGGCGCCGTAGAGATTCGCGTCTTTCAGTGACGTGGCCCGAACCGTGGAGGCTGAGAGATCGGCATGCATCAGGTTGGCATCGGTCAGCACGCAGTTCAGCCAAGTGCTCTTGGGCGCATGCAGCCTGGGTGCAGCCAACGGCTTGAGCGTGCAGTCGGTCACGCGAATGCCCTCTGCCTTCACGGCAATCCAGCTGGTGTTTTCAAACGAGCATCCGCTGAACTGCGCGTTTCCGAGATTCGCGCCTTGAGCGAAATTCAGGGAGATGCCGCTGCATGTGTCCCAGGCGCTGAAGCACAAGTCGGCGCCGACGAAGCCAACTCTTTCAAAGACACACTGGCTCATCATCGACGCAGCCATTGCGCAGTCGACGAGGCTGGAATTGAGAAGGACGAGATCGCTCCAGCGCGCGTTCGGCAGCTGACATTCGAGCCAGCTGACACACTCTGCATGGATCCCCTCCATCCGCGTCTGCCCGCCATTCAACCGTTGCAAACTCATCTGAGTCCATTGCCCACGGACGAAGCTGACGTGGTGCACGCTGCACAAATCCAGGCTCCCATGCCGTTGATTGCAATGCGAGAACGTTGAATAGCTCAGCTCGCTTCTTGTGAATCTGCACCGCGTGAAGCTGCAGCCTTCCCATCGGCTCCGGATCAGATTGCAGTCTTCGAATGCGACGTCCTCAAAATGGCAGTTCGTCCACACGGCGCCTTCGAGATCGCAGCGCACAAGCTGCACGTGCGTCAGTCGCACGTTGTCGACGTGCAGACCTCGCAGCGTGGCGGTCTCGATTCGACGGTGAGAAAAATTGCCATCTTTGGGCGCCCTCAATGCCTCCCCTATCTCGGCATCCGACGGCGCTGCGATGGCCTGGAGCGCCTGCACCTGTGCCCAAGGTGCGCTCGCGACTTCGACGCTGAGTGCTCTAGCCTTCTCGCGATTCCGATCCATTTCCGCCAGAGTTTTTTCGAACTCGTCCACACGCAATTGCAAGGCTGCGTAAGCAAGAGGCGAGGTGCGCAGGTTCGGGTAGTCCTCCGCGCCGAGGATGAGATCCCATGTCCAGCCACGCGAGCGCTCTGGCATCAGGTCGCTGTCTCTCAGCGATGCGGCACTGCCCAGGTCGAGCGACGAGCGCGCCGCGACGATTTCTGCAAGTCGGGTGGCCGACAGCAGTCGCCCCGGCTCACGAAAGGCGACTACGCCCAGCTCAATGTCATCGGACAGCACGCCATCGATGGGCACCAGACCGTGCCACCACATCACGCCTGTGTCGTGGTCAGGCAAGAACCAGACGGTTTGCTGCGTCAACGACACAGGCTCGAGCGCCTCCTGCTTGCGCCGTCGAACCATGGCCTGAGCCTGAATGGCAGGCAGATCGCCACGATAGCCCAGGCCAAGCGGTCCGAACCCACACAGCTCGAAAGGGGCCCCCTGGGTCCACCCTTTGCCATGTCGGTGTTGGTCATGCGGCGCCAACTGGAAATATCGCAAATCCATCTGCGCTGGCCACCCCATGTGTGAACCATCGCGACCGAAGGGATCGAGCATGCTGGAGCGGCTTGGCGCGAGTTCAGCACGCGACGCCCATTGGGCCCTGACAGGACCCATCGCGGCCAAGGGATGCCCGGTCGGACCCAGGCCTCCCATGAGCTGCAACGCGCCCGGAACGCTCGTCCCGACAGGGTTCTGCCGCCCCCGAATGTCCTTCATGGCATGGGGATAGTCGACGGCCAGCATTGCCCGGTGTTGTGTGGTTCCGTCTTGCGCGACCTCCCAAGGCATCACGCGCGCGGTGCAGTGGATGGTCTTCTTCACGCCGTCCAGAGCAACGCTGGCTTCCCAGTCGATGAGGCGGTTAGCTTCCCTGTCTCCACCCATGCAGACGGCGTGACCGCCGAGCAGCCATTCGGCGCTGTGCTTTGGCAACGCCATTTCCATAACGGGCGTGACCAGCGGCGCAGACGTGAAAGCTTGCCAGACGCTGGCTTCGTGCAGCAGCACCCGGGTGTCACTGAGCCGAAAGCCGCAACCGATCGACACGCCCATCATGGCGACGGGGCCGAACTGGGTTGGCGCCGTCTGAACCAGCGCATGCTGAGGCTTGAGGGACCTCATTGGAGTACGCGCCCGCTCATTGCTTGATCTCCAGGCCGACACGGGACTGCTTGACCCCCGTGTACGAAATGCTCGTGCCGGTGTTGGTGTTCTTGCGCCCCGTCGTAGCGGACTCGGTGCCAATGGTCTTCGAGGAGGTGCCCGTCGTCGTGGTCTCACTGCCCGTGGTCTTGGTCTCACTGCCCGTGGTCTTGGTGGAGGTGCCCGTAGTCGTGGTCTCAGTTCCCGTGGTCTTGGTTTCCGTTCCCGTAGTGCGCGTCGATGTCCCGGTGGTCTTGGTCTCAGTGCCCGTGGTCTTGGTCTCAGTGCCCGTGGTGCTGTCGGAGATTCCAGTGGAACTGATCGACATCCCGGTTTCGGTGGTGCGCTGACCGGTGGTCGCGTACGAGATGCCGACCATGGAGCGTGACATGCCGGTCATGGTGACGCTCACGCCGGTCATGGATTCAGACATCCCTGTCATCGACGTTCTCGTGCCGGTGACGCTAGAGGATGTGCCCGTCATCGAAGACGACACGCCCGTCATGCTCGTTGACGTCCCGGTCAGCGATGTCCGCATGCCGATAAACGATGTCGACATGCCCGTGAACGACGTGCTTAGTCCGGAGAAGGAGGTGCTGACACCTGTGAACGACGTATTCATGCCGGTGAAACTGGCATTGACGCCCGTGAAGGAAGTCCTGATACCCGTGAAGCCGATCGCCATCCCGGTAAAGGAAATCCTCACGCCGGTGAGGCTGATGATCATGCCCGTCAGCGATGCATTGATCCCGGTGGCCGAGGTGCTGACACCGGTGATCGAATTGCGTATGCCGGTCGCGGAATTGCTGATGCCCGTCGCGGAATTTCGGATGCCGGTTGCCGAATTGCTGATGCCGGTGATGGAATTGCTGACACCGGTTGCGGAGTTCCGGACTCCGGTTGCGGAGTTCTGGACACCCGTTGCAGAGTTCCGGACACCGGTTGCAGAATTCTGGACACCCGTTGCAGAGTTCTGGACACCCGTTGCAGAGTTCCGGACACCAGTCGCGGAGTTGCTGACACCTGTCGTGGAGTTGCTGATACCGGTGCTGGAATTGCTGACGTTCGAAGGGGAAGCGGCGCTTGCCGGCGCTTCGCCAGTGGCCGATGAACCCATGCCCCCGCTCGATGGCGAACCGGTCGTCATCGTCAGGATGCCCCCGACGCTGATGTTGTGGTGATTGCCAACCGCGATCGAGGCGTTGCGCTCGACCGTGTCCTGCATGTCCCGTTCAGAATGCAACATCACGCGCTCGGCGCCGCGATCGTCATCGAATGTGATCTGGCTCGCGTGCTGCACCTGTCCGTGCTTGAGCGAACGCGACACCAGCCCCGAGTACCGGATGTCCTTGGGCAAGTCGTACGGCACCGGGTTCTCGCCGTTGTAGACGATGCCCACCGCCAGCGGCCTGTCCAGGTCGCCGTCGATGTAGCTGATCAGCACCTCCTGGCCCACACGGGGCATCGCCAGGAA
>NZ_JBWMBB010000029.1:0-15531 GCF_056521305.1 Rhodoferax sp. RT4P68 | reverse complement strand
CGTGGCCAGCCAGGTGGCGCTGCCGGCGGGGTACGCGGTGTCGTGGTCGGGCCAGTTCGAGTATCTGGAGCGCGCCACCGAACGTTTGCGCGTGGTCGTGCCGGCCACGCTGGGGCTTATCTTCGCAATGCTGTACCTGCTGTTCCGCTCGGCCGGCGATGCGCTGCTGGTGATGGTTGCCGTGCCGTTTTCACTTGTGGGCGGCTTTTGGCTGGTCTGGGCGATGGGGCATGCCGTCTCCGTCGCGACGGCGGTGGGGTTCATCGCGCTGGCCGGCCTGGCGGCAGAGTTTGGGGTGGTGATGCTGGTCTATCTGAAGAATGCGCACGCGCAACGCTTGGCAGCCGGCGCACGGGACGACGAACAGACCTTGCTCGCAGCCATACGCGAAGGCGCGGTGCTGCGCGTGCGACCCAAGGCCATGACCGTGGCCGTTGTCATGGCCGGCTTGCTGCCCATCCTGCTGGGGCAGGGCACCGGCTCGGAGGTCATGACGCGGATCGCCGCGCCGATGGTGGGCGGCATGGTCACGGCGCCGCTGCTCAGCATGTTGGTGGTGCCGGCGGCCTGGTACCTGGCGCACCGTCGCCGCGTCCGGGCGATGCACTGACGATAGGGCCACCGGCCCTGACGACGACAAGAGGACGGCGCTGGCAGTATCGGCTGCGATGGAACCGAAGCCGTGCCACCCGGCCCGCCGCGGTGGCGCTGCTTCGGCTGGGTGATCACCGCGCTCTGGCCACCGCATCCCTGCGGCGAAGGTGTGCAAACCGACATCCAGCGCGCCACCCGCGCCGCTGGGCCTGTTCGAGAAAGGGCGCCGGCGACTGCGTGGGTTGGCACCGTGACGGCGAACGGCCGAGCCGCAGCCCGCGCGCAGGTTGAGATGGGCAAGCGTGGACTGGGCGAACGTGGGCCGCCATGGTGGACCGATGGCACGCCCGATTACAAGCGCCACGCGGTCAAGAGCACAGTTTATGCAACGTGGTACGAGGCGCTGAAGCCGGACGCTGGGTGAATTGGGTGGCAGGGGTGCGGTGCCGGCCGTCATCCGGCTCTGATCACCGGAGGTGTAGTGCCGCAATGCATGACTTCGGCCGCCGCCGGCTCCAGATGGACGCGTCGCTGCTTTTGGGGGGCGTGCCTGTTCCGTAGGCATCGCAGCGCAACCCGCGCCCAGCAACGATCCACGGCGATCTCCCTGCGGTTCTCCCCAATGTTGTCCACACGGGCCAGGGACAACCCGCGCCATATTTCGGCCAGCGTCCCGCTTGCACTTTCTGGATGGCCACCGACGTGATTGTTTGCGCCGCCGCCCGTCCTGCCCGCACGTTGCGGCAAACCCGTGCCCAACGACCTGCGGGTGCTTGTACAGCGCCCGCTTCGCCTTCGGCTGCAGCGGCGCTGCCACAGCCACCAGCAGCTCGGCCGGGTATTGCCGCATGAAGTCCATGCTCTTCTCAGGCGGCGCGTCCAGCCAGGCGTCGTATTCCCGTTCGGGCAGGATCATGACCATGCGTTTCTCGTCCTCAAGACGATGGAAGTTCTGCATCAGCGCATGGCTGTCCGCGTTGACCGTCAGTATCGTGAAGCTGCGCAGCACGTTGCCGTCTGGCGCCTTCCAGCCGGTCCACAGCCCGGCGATGCTCATGGGCTTGCCGTCGGCGCGGCTGATGCGCGTTGGGATCGCCTTGCCGCTGTGCCAGTCGGGCTCGTAGATCGCCTCGGCCGCGATGGTGCAATGCTGCCCCCGGCGCCAGGCGTCGCGGACGCTGGGCTTCTCACGCACCGTCTCCGTGCGCGCGTTGTAAGTGCGGCGCGCGGCCACCAGTGCCAGCTTGGCGTCGGCGGCTCGGGTCCAGTGCGGCACCAGGCCGACGGCGCCAGCCATCGCCTCGCGCGCCGGCACCGCCTCGTCGCCCGAGCCCCCCTCCTTGGGCCGGCGGATGAAGACCGACTCGTAACCCGTAACCCGGCCAGACATCGAACTTCACCCCGGCCGGCAGCAGGACGCCGCAGTTTTCGGCCAACCGATTCGGATCGCTGACGCCTTCGTAGTGGGATCACATGGCGCGGATCGTACGCGCGCCTATACAGGACAGGATAGATGAACGCCGCGCAGCCCCATGCTGCGCATCAAGTCTCTTGACCGTGCAGCGGGTCACGACGACGCCTTCTCGCGCCAGTTGTCGCCACACCTTGTCGGCACCGTAGACCTGCATGTTGGCCTGCCAGACGCAATCTGCGGCATCAGTGTCTCGTCGCGCTTGGCTCGGGCACAGCGCCTGTGGGGCTGGCGCAGCAGCGCAGCATGGCGCCGATAGGCTGACGGGGCAACCTGCAAAACCTTGCAGAGCGGCTCGACCCCGAAGGCATCGCGGTGATTGTCATTGAAGGTCTTCACGACTTCAGTCGGCGGTCGAGCTCCGCCTGGGCGAAAAAAGCGCTGGCCAGCTTCAGTATCTCGTTGGCCCGGCGCAGCTCGCGCACTTCGCGTTCGAGGTCCTTCACGCGCTGGACCTCGCTCGTCGTCACGCCGTCCCGCACGCCAGCATCGACCTCTGCGCGCTTGACGCATTCGTTCAGCGTCTGCGGCACGCAGCCAATCTTGGGGGCGATGGACTCGATGGCCGCCCACAGCGACGGGTACTCCCCCTCGGTGCTCCTGCACCATCCTCACCGCGCGCCCACGCACCTCGGGCGAGAACTTGTTCGACTTGCTCATGGCTCAATCCTCTCAGAGTGTTGAGCCTCCTCACCCGGTGCGGTTCAATCTGCCCGGGATCCCCATGGAAGAGCTTCTTCAAGCGTGCTCCGGCCGCAGGTTGGTCATGACCGACACCTATGGCGATCAGCTGGCCCAAGTTCATGCCCACAAACCGACGCGCTTGGCCTTCACATCAAGAACGAACTGAACCGCCCCGGGTTTGAACTGACCCCCAGAAGTTGGACGAACTTCAAGGGGTTTCATGAGGAAGTACGAAACGGAGTTCAAGCTGGAAGTGGTCCAGAGCTTCTTGGCAGGCGAAGGCGGCGCGAAGCTCTTAGCTCGGCGGTGGTCGATTCCCGAGGAGAAGGTCCGCTTGTGGGTGAGCCACTACCGTCTGCACGGCATCGACGGCTTGCGCCCCAAGCGCAGCGCGTACAGTGCGCAGTTCAATCTGCAGGTGCTGGCTCATCAGGATCGCGAACAGCTTTCCAGCCGTCAGGTCGCGGCGCACTATGACATCCGCAATCCCAACCAGGTCGTGGTCTGGCGACGCAATCTCGATCAAGGCCGCCTGCAGGCGCGCGCGAGCGGGAAAGAAGAGCAGCCCGAGATGAAGCCAGAACGACGCTCTGCAACACCGTCGAGCACGGTCGTTGTCGATGCGGAAAAAATCGAAGCGCGTGAGGATGGGTGCGGCCACCAACTCCATCGCCGGGTAGCATCGTGCTGCAGGTTGCGCGTCGCTCGCGCTGACTTCTACCGCGTAAGGCGCCGCACGGCCCGAGCGCCCGCCGATCCTGTTTCCGCCGCGCGATGGCTCATCCCACGTGGCGATCGGCGCCGCTGTCGGGCGGCGTCGCAGGGCGTCGTGCCGATCCGATGTATGGCGCTGCCGCCCTGGCTCTGGCATGGCCTGCGCGTTCGGAGACGGCCAGCCGCGCCGCGCGGTCCAGCGCCTTCGGCACCGCGCCACCGCCACGGACCGGGGAGGGCGCGCCAGCAACGTCCTCGTAGAGTTCATGGAAGTTGCCATGGCGCAGACCATGGCCGGTCGCCCCGGCCTGACGCCGGGTGATGCCGAACTTTTCCAGGACGTAGTCCATCCGCCGCAGGTTGCGCTTGAGGTCGCGCGCCGGGTCGCCCAGGTGGCCGTCGGGGCTGGTGACCTGCGCGCGGGCCAATGCAATGGCCTGCCGCTGCGCATCCGTTTCCACCGCCACCCAGCGCACGCGGCCACCTTTCCCCTTGATCCACACATAGGCCTCCGCCTTGCGCAACTCGGCGGGCAGGCCGGTCTGCGCAAACGGCACCACGTGGTCGCGCGGGCGGAACATCAGCGACTCCTTGCGCCGCAGCGCCAACGTGTGCATGACGCGCAGGCACGCGCCGATGCGCGGATCGAAGGCCGTGATCTGCGCGATCACGGCCTCAGGGTCCAGGCCGTGGGCCTTCCAACTCTTGTCGCACTGCGCGATCTCCCGGCGTTGATAGGCCTCGGGGCGCAGGCCGTAGTGCGCGGGCTTGCGCACCAGGCCGGGCTTGTCCAGCCAGCCCGCCAGGCCGCGCAGAAAGCTCAGGTACGTCTGCAACGTGGCCGGCGCCATGCGTTCGCGTTGCCAGATGTCCACCATGGCCTGCAGGTGCTTGTGCGCCAGGTTGCGCGGGTCGGGCACGGTGACGAAGCCGGCCTTGGTCCGCAAGTCGCGGAAAAACTGTCGCAGGAAGCGGGCGCGCTCGCTGCGGGTCTTGTGCGAGACCGTCTTTTCGCGGGCCGTGTGCTGCGCGTTGTACAGCGCGATGAGTACGTCCAGCACCTGCAGCGGATCGGCTTTGCCCGGCTGGTAGCGGGCCAGCACCTGTTGGGGCGTCAGGGCGGCGGTGCCCTGGCGACGGGGCGGCTCGGTGCCGGGCAGGCGGCGGGCGTGGATCGTCGCGCGCGGCGGCGTTGGGGCGAGAGCGGACATGGGCATCTCCTTGAGGGCGTCGGTGCGCCATGGAAGGGGCGTACCCACAGGAATCGACGGGCGCAGCCGCAGCGGATCGATTCCATCACCCACTGTGGCCGATGGTCCTGGCGCCCACGCCCGGCGCGCGACCACGTACGCGCCGGTGTCCCCATTCGGTTCGCCGTGCTGCCCAGGCAGCCACCGGCTCGGTCAGTCTTAAAAATGAAACCGGGTGATCCGTCCTCGCTGCGCATTTCTGCGACCACGGGGGGTGTTGACGCGCCGCCGCTCGGGGCGGCCTGCGCGTCGGCGCGAAGCTCTTGGCCGTGCGCCGGCGGTGGATCGGTTCTCGTGCGTAGCGTCATCCGCTCGCATGGGGCCACCCCTTGACCGAAGTCCAGGGCGGTGTCGAGCGCTTGAGCGAAACAGGCAGGGAGCCCCATGGGGGCCAACACGACCGCCTGGTGCGTGTCATACGCATGCTCGGGTTGATGACGGATCGGGAACGGGCATCGGGTGGCCGTTCGCCAGGATCGCGGTCCTGAACGCGCTTCTGGAGCGCCTGGCCTAGCGGCCGTCAAGATTCGGGACAGAGGCTCTACGACAGGTCATCGGGGCAGCCATGTCGGGCATGGCCACCACACCGGCTCGGGGCCGGGGCTTGAAGGCAGGTAACGACTGCGACGCCTGGTGCTCCGCGATGGAGCTGGGCCAACGATTGGCCCGGAGGAGTCTGTAGTGGATGACGAAAGAGGGCTTGATGTCAACGGCAGGCGTGCCAACGGGACCGCATGGGCGGGCGTTCTCGCGGGCATTTGACAAGGCGCGGCGACGTGCTTGGGGGGATCTGGTGCTCCGATGCGCACGAAATCGAGGCTGCATGCGGGCTTGACAGTGGGAACTGCGGCCTCTGGTCCCGAACGGTGCGCCAGAGCCAGATGCGACGCGGGATTGCAGGCCGCAGCCTGTCGCCGCACGCTGCCTTGACGAGGCACGCTGCAGTGTGATCCTGGCCACGGAGATCCGGTCAGCGCGTCGCGGAACAAGGAGCTCATCACACTGGGCTGATGGCCAGACGTCGCGGGAAATGCACCAGAGAACGGCTGGTGGCAATAACCCCCGGAAACAGCGCGCGATGCGGCTGGCCGAACCGCAAACGATTGCCGATGCTGATCTCCCGTCTGCAACCAAGGAGCATGGCCATGGAACTGATCGTTCGAGCGGTGGATGTCGGATCCGGCAACACCAAATATGTTCTGGGCGTCGCCGGCGCGGAGATCCGTTGCGCCAGCTTCCCCTCGGTCGCGTATCCGTCCAGCGGCGAGGGGCCGGACTGGTCCGCGGGCGAGCGACGACGGACCGTGAGCATCCCGGTGGGCCCGCTGTTCTACGAGGTGGGACCCGACGTGGGGCTGGCCGCCGACACGTTTCGCGCCAAGCAGCTGCACGACGACTACACGGAGTCGCCGGAGTACATGGCGCTGCTGCGCGGCGCGCTGAGCATGATGAAGCTGCCGCACATCGATCTGCTCATCTTAGGCTTGCCGGTGGCGCTGTTGGGGCTCAAGAAGCTGGCGCTGGAGAAGGCGATGGTCGGCAAGCACCCGGTGGGCGGCGGCAAGATTGTCACGGTGGCGAAAGCCATGGCCGTGGCGCAACCGCAGGGCGCGCTCGTGCACTACGCCGCGACGCACGAGAAGATGGCCACGATTGGCGCGGAGCAGAGCTTGGTCATCGACCCCGGGGCGCGCACCTTCGACTGGCTGGTTACCCGCGGCATGCGCCTGGTACAGAAGCAGTCGAGCTCGATCAACCGGGGCATGTCCGACGTGCTCCGGCTGTTGGCGCACGAGATCTCCAAGGACATCGGCACGCCCTACCGGGACTTCGACGCGATCGACCTGGCGCTGCGCACCGGCAAGGCCCCGCAGATCTTCCAGAAGCCCTACGACATCAGGAAGCACCTGCCGTTGGCCGAAAGCGTGGCGCAGCAGGCGGTCTCCACCATGCGCCAGTGGATTGAAACGCCGGAGAGCCTGCAGAACATCGTGCTGGTCGGTGGCGGTGCCTTCCTGTTCAGGAAGGCTGTGAAGGAAGCGTTCCCGAAGCACCGCATCCATGAAGTCAAGGAACCCCTGTTCGCCAACGTCCGTGGGTTTCAGTTGGCGGGGCATAACTATGCGACGACGGCGGTGGCCGGCTGCCGCGAACGCAGCCCAGGAGAAGCAGCATGAGCATCCGAGCGATGGATCTACCGGAGCCCGTCCGGCTGGTGTTCGAACTGAGCCGTGCGGACAACCCCCGGCTTTACGACGAGCTGGTGCGCTTCCCGAAGGGCGCCAAGCGCGTGAACCGCGTGCGCGTACTGGCCTACGATGGACTGCTCGCGCAGCACGGCGTGCTCGCGCTGTCTGGTCAGACGGCCGCGCCTGAGCCGCGCGTTGAGCCGGTGCCCGCTGCGGCGATGTTCACCAATGCGGTCTTCGCGCCCGCGCTGGTCGAGTGAGGCCGCGATGCGCAGGCAAAACAGAGGCAGGGAGAGGGCGGTCAGCGCAACGCAGCTGGCGGAAATGGGCCACTGCGAGATGCGCATGCTGCTCGCTGACCGCCTGGGTGAACGCACGACGCCAGCGCAACGGCAGGCCAGAGCGCGCGGCGATGCCGCGCATGCGAGATATCTTGCCGAAGGCCGCGCGGCGCAGGATCGGCCTTGTTTCATCGCCTCGCATGTGCTGGGCGCCGATGCGGCGGAGACGCAGGCCCTGCGGCGTTATCGTGACGCGGTCCTGCTTCGGCGTTGGTGGGGCAGGGGACTGGTCCGGCTTTATTACCGGTTGGCACCCCGGATCTGTCGTGTGCTGGAGCGCTGGCCCGCGGGCTCTGCGCTGCTGCGCCCCATCCTGCGGCAGTTGGCGGGCGCGTGCCGCGGCGCCATGCTGGAAGGCGACGTGCCGTGAACGGTCTGATGATCCTGGCAGTGTTGGCCGGCTGTGTCGCGCTGGGATGGCTCTGGATGCGAAGGGCCAGCGGCCGCCGGGAAAAAGCATCCCGGCCGGCACAGTTGCGGGACGCCACATTGGTCTACATGGAGCACAACTTCCGTACCGACAGACCGTTGCGTTTGACTGCCCGGGTGGATCGGGCGTACCGCATCGCCAACGGCGACCTGGTGCTTGTGGAACTGAAGACGCGTTGGCATGCGCGGCCGCGTGCGACCGACATCATCCAGCTTTCGGCACTGCGGCTGGCGATCGAGATGGCGACTGGACAGCGCGTCGCACCTTACGCATTCGTGACCGTGGAGGAGCCTGACCGGCAATCCGCGCGCGTCCACCATCGCGTCGAACTCCTGGATCGCGCGGACATCGAGTCGATGGCATACCGCAGACACGCGATCCTTGCAGGACAAGTTTCCGCGAACTTCGCGGCACGCTGCGAGACCTGCACCATCTGTGCGTTCCGCTCGGTCTGCGAGTGGGATGCCGACACGAGCTCGATGCGCCTGTGAGCAAATAATGCGGACCAACCCCAAAAAATACGCTGTCCGGCCCCCACCAGAGCGGACACTGCAGCCGTGCTCTTTGCGCGCGTCGTGTCGCATACGTATGCGCACGTATCCTCTTGACGAGATCGCCATCCGACACTCGCTAATTTCCATACGAAAAGATCGACCATGCCTGACAGTAGCGGTCTGGGGACGACCGACGTTGCGCCTGGAGCGGCGGGCGAACTCCCTCTCCACGACTTCGACCAGTTGATGCCCGACGCGCCGCTCCACGTGCTGCCTTGCGGCGACACGCTGGCGCTGTTTCGGCGCCTGTTCAGTCACAGCGGGGACGCTGCGCTGCTGACGCGGCCGAACGGGTTCTTCCTGGCTGCCAACGCAGCGGCCTGCGCGATGTTCGGCATGTCCGAGGCAGATCTGCTCGAACGCTCGCGCGAAGGCGGGCACCGAACGCTCGCCGACGCAGCCGACCCGCGACTTGCCGCCGCCCTCGGGGCGCGCGCGCGCAACGGCAGCGCTTGTGCCGAGATCCGCCTGCGCCGCGGGAACGGCGAGCTCTTCGATGCCGAGCTGTCCTCGGTGCTCTTCCTCGACGAAGGCGCAGAGCCGACTTCGCTGATGACCGTGCGCGACATTTCCGCCCAGCGCAACGCCGAGCGCACGTTGCAGGCCCATGAGGAACGGCTCGAATTCGCCCTCGATTCGGCGGCCATCGGCGACTGGGAGACGGACCTGAGTGCCAACGTCACGCGCCATTCGCTGCGTCATGACCAGTGCTTCGGCTACGCCGAGGGCGCGCCGAACTGGGACTACGTCAGCTTCCTCGCGCATGTCCACCCCGAAGACCGGGAGCGCATCGACACCGCCTTTCTCAAGGCGATGTCCGGGTCTGGGGCCTACGACGCCGAGTTCCGCGTGGTTTGGGCCGACGGATCGGTGCACTGGTTGTGGAACAAGGGGCGCTGCTACTTCGACGAAGCTGGTCAACCGCTGCGCATGGCCGGCATCGTGACCGACATCAGCGAGCGCCGGCGCGCTGCCGAGGCGCTCGACGCGCTCAGCGAGCAGACCCGGCGCCACGACCGCATGCTGACGAGCGCTCTGGCCGCCATGCAGGATTTCGCGCACATCTACGACCGCGACGGGCGATTCCTGTTCGTCAACCAGCCCTTGCTCGATTTGTGGCAGATGGACCTCGAGCAGGTGGTCGGCAGGAACTTCGCCGAAATCGGTTATCCACCGGAGCTGGCGGCACGGTTGCAGGCGCAGTTGCGCGAGGTCGTCGCGACCAAGGCCAGCATCACCGGGGAGACCCCTTACACCGGCGCCGCCGGGGTGCCGGGCTGGTACGAGTACATCTTCTCGCCGGTGCTCGGCGCGGATGGTCGCGTCGACTTCGTCGTCGGATCGACGCGCGATGTCACCGAGCGCATGCGCAACACACAGGCCATGGCGGAGAGCGCGGCCGAATTCCGTACCCTTGCCGAGTCCATGCCGCAGATCGTCTGGGTGACGCGCCCGGACGGCTGGCATGTCCACTTCAACCAACACTGGATGGACTACACCGGCCTGTCACGCGAGGCGAGCCTCGGGCACGGCTGGAATCCGGCTTTCCACCCTGAAGATCGCGAACGCGCCGCGGCGCGGTGGCGCCAAGCCACTGAGAGCGGCGAACCGTACGAGATCGAGTACCGGCTGCGCCGTGCCGATGGGGTCTACCACTGGATGCTCGGGCGCGCCCTGCCACTGCGCGACAGCGCAGGCACCATCGTCAAATGGTTCGGCACCTGCACCGACATCGATGAACTGAAACAGGCGCAGCTGCACATCGACCAAAGCAATCGCGCGCTCCTGGACAGCGAGCAGCGCTACCGCTCGCTCTTCGAGCAGAACAACGATGGCGTGTATTCGCTCGACCTCGCGGGCCGCATCGTCTCCGCCAACGATGCCTTCCTGGACCTGATCGGCTACACCGCCGAGGAAGCGCTGTCGACGGACTTCCTGCACTTCGTTCCGCCCGAGTGCATGGCGGCGAGCGCAGCCCGCTTCCAGCAGGCGCTCGCCGGCGCACCTGTGCACTTCGAGTCGGTCCGGGTGCACCGCGACGGCCGGCGCGTCGAGGTGGATGTGAACTATCAGCCATTGTTGGTCGACGGCGCGACTGCCGGCGTGTACGGCATCGTGCGGGACATCACGCAGCGCAAGCGGGCAACCGAGTTGCTGCACCGGCAGCAGGAGTTCTTGTCGGCGCTGATCGAGAACGTCACTGACGGCATCGTCGCGTGCGATGCGGACGGGTCGGTCACTCTGTCCAACCGGGCCGTGCGGGACTTCCGGGCGCGCGAGTTCGAGCCCGCGGGATCGGCGAGCCGGCTCGAGCCCGTCGCACTGTATCTCGCCGATGGCAGGACGCCGATGTTGCCCGGACAGATGCCCTGGCTGCGCGCGTTGCACGACGGCTCGGTGCGCGATGCGGAACTGCTGCTGGTGCCCACCATCGGCCCCTCGCGCCGACTGCTCGCCACAGGCCAGGCGCTCTACGACGCCGATGGCCGCAAAACCGGCGCCGTCGTCGCGATGCGGGACATCACTGCCGAGCGCAATGCCCAGGATGAAATCCGAACCCAAGCGCACATGCTCGACAGCATCGGCCAGGCGGTGATCGCCACCGACCTGGACGGCAACGTGACGTATCTGAACCGCTTCGCCGAGAGCCTGTACGGATGGACGTGCGAGGAGGCGCTCGGGCGCAGCGTTGTCGACATCGCCTCGCCAGAGGCAAGCCGCCTCCAGGCGGAGGACGTCCTCGCACACCTGCGAAACGGGGCCGGGTGGCGCGGAGAGTTCCGGGCGCACCGTCGCGACGGCGGGGAGTTCTCGGCCGCCGTGACGGTCGCGTTGCTGCGCGACCGCGACGGTAGCGCAATCGGGATGGTTGGCGTCTCCGAGGACATCAGCAAGCGCCAGCAGATCCAGGAAGCCCTTCGCCGGCAGAATGCCTTGCTTGCCAACGCGCAGCGGGTTGCCGGGATGGGCGTCTGGGAACTCGACGTCCAGACCCGGCACCTGGTCTGGTCGGCCGAGACCCATCGGATCTTCGGCGTCGCGCCGGCCGGGTTCGACAATTCCTTCGAGGCCTTCTTCGCCTTCGTGCATCCGGATGACGCTTGCCGGATGCGGGCGCTTTACGACGCCCCATTGACGCCGAGCGCGTCGCTCGAAGTCGAGTACCGCATTCGCCGCCCCGACGGAGAGGAGCGCGTCGTATTCGAGCGCGGCGAGATCGTGTACGACGACGCCGGCCGGCCTGCACGCAAGAGCGGCGTGGTGATGGATGTGACCGAGCGCCGGCGCGAGCAGGACGCGCTGCGCGAATTGAATGCCGGGCTCGAGGAACGGGTTCGCCGCCGGACCCTTGATCTGGAGCACGCGCGTGAACTCGCCGAGCAGGCCAACCGAGCCAAGTCTTCGTTCCTGGCGACGATGAGCCACGAGATCCGAACACCAATGAATGGCGTCATCGGCATGATCGACGTGCTCGAGGAGACCCGCCTGGAGCCGAGCCAGCGCGACATGGTGAAGACCGCCCGCGAGTCGGCCTATGCCCTGCTGAACATCGTCGACGACGTGCTCGACTTCTCGAAGATCGAGGCCGGCCAGTTCGAGATCCACAGCGAGCCGATGGACCTGGCCGCGGTGGTCGAAGGCGTCTGCGATGCTTTGCGTCCCCTGTCCGATGGCCAGGGTGTGGCGCTGCGCGTTTATGCCGACCCTTGGCTGCCGCCGCGCATGCTGGGCGACGCCGGGCGGCTGCGCCAGGTGTTGATCAACCTGGTAGGCAACGCGATCAAGTTCAGCAGCGGATCGACGCGTCCCGGATCAGTGTCGCTGCGTGCGCTGCGCGTCGCGGCCGACGCCAGCGCCGACGACGACACGCTGGCCCTGGTGGTGACCGACAACGGCGTGGGCATGGACAGCGCAATGCTGGGCCGCCTGTTCTCGCCCTTTACCCAGGCCGACAACAGCACGACCCGACGTTTTGGCGGCACCGGGCTGGGGCTGAGCATCTCGCAGCGCCTGGTGGCGTCGATGGGCGGCGACATCACGGTCCACAGCCTGGAGGGCCATGGATCGACATTTACGGTGCGCCTTCCGATGCGCTTGCCCACCACGGGCGACATCGCCGCCGAAACGACGGTCACGGCATCGCTGGCCGGGCTGCCGTGCCTGCTGTTCGGTGCGACCGATCCGGTGGCCGACCAGGCGGCCGACCTCGCCAGCTACCTCGCCCATGCCGAGTGCGACGCGAATACCGCTACGACGCTGGCCGCGGGCCTTGACTGGCTGCGTGGCGTCGATCTGGGCCGCTGTGTCGTCGTGGTCGCCAGCCCGCCGCGAGGCGTGGAAACGGTGCTCGCGGCCTGCCGTGACGTCGCGGCACTGCGGCCCGGGCTGCTGCTGGCCTTCGTCGTCATCGAAACCGGTCGGCGCCACCTGCCCCGCCAGCACAAACCCGACCAGGTAGGACTGGACGGCGAGTGCCTGCGCCGGGCCGCCTTCTTGCGCGGCGTGGCCATCGCAGCCGGGCTCGAAGCGACCGGCGACGACAGTGCAGCGCCGCCACGACGCGACAGCCGCACAAAGCCACTCGATCTGCAGGGCCGAGCGGACGATGACCCGCTGATCCTGGTCGCAGAAGACAACGAAATCAATCAGAAGGTGCTCACGAAGCAGCTCGCGCTGCTGGGTTACCGCTCCGAGATGGTGGCCAATGGCGTCGAGGCCCTGCGACAGTGGCGCCGCGGTGGCCACGCCCTGCTGCTGACCGACCTGCACATGCCGGCCATGGACGGCTACACGCTGGCCGCCGCGGTGCGCGCCGAGCAAGGCGATGGGCCGCGCCTGCCCATCATCGCGGTGACCGCCAACGCGTTGCGCGATGAGGAACTTCGCTGCCGCCAGGCGGGCATGGACGGCTACCTCACCAAGCCTGTGCCGCTGGCGCAGTTGAAGGCCGCCATCGACGGGTGGCTGCGGCCGGCGCCGCCATTGACCGTGAAGGCCCGCCCCCCCCAGGCCCCCGCTGCTGTGGAAGCACCGCCGGCCGACCTGGGCGTGCTGGCCGAGCTCATCGGTGACGACGCGCAGGTGATGCGGGAGGTGTTGGTGGCCTTTCGCGCGAACATGGTGCGATCGGCGCTGGAACTCGCACAGGCCCAGGCCGGGGGCGCGGTCCAAGCCATGGCCGACATCGCCCACAAGCTGAAGTCGGCGGCACGGTCCATCGGCGCTGCGCGACTCGGGCAGATCTGTGCCGATATCGAGGAAGCGGCCATCGGCAACCCGTGTGGCACGGCACTAGGCGACTTAATGACCGCATTCGACGACGAACTGCGCGCGGTGCATTGCTTTGTGGATGCCCGCCTGAACGGCAATGCCAGACCGTCGGTCTCCTATTGAGATTACCGAGGGCGACGAAGCGTCTGCTGACCTTGCGACATGGCGGTGGCCGAAATCTAGCGCAGGGGCGGGTTTCGAAAGCGACGATTTAAAAGGGCCGCTCGAAGTTCGGCGGCATGCGGGCGTCGGACGCCAAGCAGCTGCGCGAATTCGAGGCGGGATTCCGGCAAGCTCAAGAGCTTGCTGGCCGAACTCACCTGGACATGCAGGCGCCCAAGAGCGTTCAATCGCTTGGGGGACCATTCGTGGGTTGTTCTGCCTTAATGGACGAGAATTACCCCGGTTATTCTCCTTAGTCCTGGTTAGGGCGGAACGCGCCGCCTGACACTCCAACCATCGGCGTTTCTGAAATCGCCTGACTACTGCAGTTGGGGCAAGACTGGCAGAGGCGAGACCACGAATGCGTGAGAGCCTAGCTTATTGACAAGCAGAGTAGGTTTGAGCGCCGCACGTAAAAAAGCCGCCAGCCTGACTACTGGCAGCGGCTCATTTTGTGCACGCCGTGCGGCGCGCAAGGGGCACTTACTTGGCCGGAACGACCACCACGGTGCTTCCGGTCTTGCCCGTGTCACCAGTGGCGCCAGTCGCACCCGTAGTACCGGTTGAACCTGTCGAACCGGTACTGCCCGTCGCGCCGGTCGCACCCGTCGCGCCGGTGGCACCTGTCGCGCCGCCGCTCGGGCCGACAGCGCCTGTGGGGCCGGTGGTTCCAGTTGAACCCGTCGAACCAGTGGCACCCGTCGCGCCAGTTGCTCCGGCAGGGCCAGGGACTGCTACGGGAGTCACGACGGTGCGCTCGCAGGCGGTCAGGCCCAAGGCCATTAGGGCTGCAAGCAAAACTGAATACTTCATGAAATCCTTTGGAGATGTGTGCCCGCGCGCTTTGCCGCGCACTGGCTTTGTGTTCGCCCGGGCGCACTGAAAGGACATCTCTCAACATGTAGCCCAAGCCGACATTTGATGATACTGCCGGGCACATCTGCACTGCGGGGGCTCGCAGTGCATTACTGCACAGCACTAGAACTAATCTGACAGCGAGCACTCACAGCCTAGACGTTTTGGTGGACCTAACGCTTGTTCGCTCAGTCCCGCTCCGCGCTGTCCAGTGCAGTTTCCTGTCTGCCTCGGCCGGCAGGGGGCAGGTCATCCGCACCAGCCTTGCGGGCCGCGACCAGACACCCTCCCGACGAACGTGACCTTTTTGTGGATCTGCACCCACGTTCGCATGGCGGCGGTGAGCTCGCTGTCATTCGGCGTGCGTCGGGGCGTGGGCCTCGAAGTTGTCATGGTCCAATTTCAATGGACCCCCTGTTAGGGACCATTCCCAAACGGGGACGATACCAGCATGACAGACAAGAGAACACGAGGAGCTTTCGATGCGGCCTTCGACCTGCAATGGTTAGCATGATCCGCGACCAGGGCCTCACCGTTGGCCGGGTCTGCTGCGACAGCCATGGCATCGAGATCGTCCTGGCTGTGCACGCTCAGGTCCGTGCCCTTGGGCAGGTAGCGACGCAGCAGCCCGTTGTTGTCCACGCAGGTGCCGCGCTGCCAAGGGCTATGCGGATCGCAGAAGTACACCCCGACGCCGGGGGGGCAGCCAGTTGCCGGTGGTGACTCATCTCTTTGCCTTGGTCGCACGTGAAGCTCTTGTGCATCGGGTAGGCAATCGCGTTGAGCTTGGCAGTGAAGCCTGCAAGGGCCGAGCTGGCCGTGGCGTTGTCCTTGCGCCAATTCAAGCGGCTGCCAGCCGACGCAGCCACTGGAGCAGTGCGGTTGGCAGCAACTCGGGGCGGGCCAGCAACGCGTAGTGGTACGGGCCGAACACGGCAGGCAGGTAGCTTGCCGCCTGGCGATCGATCGTCAGGCAGAACGGCGAGATGCCTTGCAGCTTGGCTTCTGTCACGGCC
>NZ_JBWMBB010000028.1:0-16729 GCF_056521305.1 Rhodoferax sp. RT4P68 | reverse complement strand
CAGACCAACCTGCCGTACTACCACGTGATGATCCTGGCCGATGCCGACTCCCTCAAGTCGATCAGCGAGTTCAAGCTGCAGGCCGGCATGCCCGCAGAGGTCTATATCGAAGGCTCCAAACAGACCGCGCTGCAGTATCTGGCCGAACCCATCACGTCCACTGTCCGCCGCGCCGGCCGACAGATGTGAGCCGCTCACTTCCCTTTCACCAGGAGACCCGTCATGAGCAACCGTCTCGCGCGACCAACGAGTGTGCCGCCCCACGCCGACCACGGTCGACGCAACATGCTGAAGACGTCGATTGCAGCAACGGCGGCACCGCTGGTGCTGACCTCACGCAAGACCGAGGCACAGGTCACGCCGCTTCCGCCGAGTCCGCCGACCACCCCGTGGGTCGACGAACTGCCGACGCAGATCAAGCCGCTGGCCCCGGTCACTGCCCCGTTGTACCCGCCCCCGACCGGGGCGGCCAACTACGGGGGCGGGGAGTGCGGGCGCGCCGCACATCAGCGCTTCACGGAACTCACCGGGCCGGGCGGCGTGGCGGGGACACCGCTGCACTACCAGATGACCGCGAAGGAAAACCCGGCCTGGCAGTTCAACGGCAACAACCCGTACTACCCGCCGCAGCCGATCTGGGGCTTTGAAGGCAACACGCCCGGTTCGACAACGCCCGGGCCGACCATCTTCGCCCGCTACGGGCAGTCGATCATCCTGCGCATCCGCAACGAGCTGCCGGCCAACCACACCGGCTTCGGCTCGCCGGAGATCTCGACGCACCTGCACAACATGCACACGCCGTCCGAGAGCGACGGCTACGCCGGCGACTTCTACAGCGCGACCCAGGCCGGCCCCACGCTGACCGGACCGGGTTGGTACAAGGACCACTTCTATCCGAACGTCTACGCCGGACTCGACGAGTTTGGCGGCATCGGCGATCCGCGCGAGGCGCTCGGCTCACTCTTCTACCATGACCACACCGATGGCGCGACCGCCCCCAACCTGATCCGGGGGCTGTTCGGGCGCTACAACATCTTCGACGACCTGGACACGGGCGACGAGCAGACGGGCTTGCGGCTGCCGAGCCACCCCTACGACTACCCGCTCAGTTTCGGCGACAAGCGGTTCGACTCGGGCGGGCGGGTGACCTTCGACGAACTCAATCCCGAGGGGGTGCTGGGCGACAAGATCGTGGTGAACGGCAAGATCGAGCCGGTGTTGCGTGTGGCGCGCCGCAAGTACCGGCTGCGGCTGCTCAATGCCGGGCCGACGCGGTTCTACGAGTTCCTGCTGCAAAACGCGAGCGGCACCACGGTTTACACCTTCGCGTACATCGCCAACGACGGCAACCTGTTGCCCAATGCACTGGCCAACCAGTTCAGGGTGCGGCTCGGCGTGGCAGAGCGCGCCGACATCGTCGTGGACTTCTCCAGATTCCCGGTCGGCACCACGCTCTACCTGGTCAACCAACTGACACAGACCGACACGCGCCAGCCGGACGGTGTGGTGGCGCCCGGCGTTCGCGTGCTGAAGTTCATCGTCGACCGCAACCCGCCTGCGCCTGACCTGAGCGTCGTGCCGAACGTGCTGCGCGCCCTGCGGCCGCTGCCGTCTGCGGCAGAGCTGGCGGCGCTGCCGGTGCGCAGATGGGTGTTCGAACGTTCGGGCGGCATGTGGTCCGTCAATGGGCAGTTCTTCAATGTGCTCGTGCCCCGGGCCACGCTGGCCAAAGGCAGTGCGGAGATCTGGGAGTTCATCAACCCCGACAACGGCTGGCAGCATCCGATCCACATGCATCTGGAAGAGGGCCGGCTGCTGAGCCAGACCCGCAATGGCGTCAACCTGGCGATCCCGCTGCATGAGCGTGGCCGCAAGGACGTTTTCATTCTCGGCCCACGCTCGACGATGCGGGTGCTGTTCCGCTTTCGCGACTTCGGCGGCAAGTACATCCTGCACTGCCACAACCTCACGCACGAAGACCACGCGATGATGGCTCGCATCGACATCGCGTGAGTGCGTGCGGCCGTCGACCCGCGCCTTTGCCACTTGAAAGGAGACTGCGATGAACAACCGTAGGTATTTGCTGGCCGGCGTGGGCGCCGCCACATTGGGCATATTCGGCGCGCGCGCCGAGCCCACGCCGCCACCTGCAGCGAGGGCACGTCCGCGCCGACAAATGCCCAACGTGGAACTGAAGACCCACACCGGTGCGACGGTCAACTTCTATGACGATCTGGTCCGCGGAAAAATCGTCGTCATCAACATGATGTATGCGGACTGCGAGGGCCTGTGCCCGCCGATGACAGCCAACCTCTTGGAGGTGCAAAAGCTGCTCGGAGACCGGGTGGGCAAGAACATCTTCATGTACTCGATCTCTCTGCGGCCGGAAGTCGACACGCCGCAAGCGCTCGCAGACTATGCGGAGATGCACGGGGTCGAGCCAGGTTGGCTGTTCCTGACGGGTGCCCGCAACGATGTCGAAAGCGTGCGCTACGCCCTGGGGTTCTACGACCCCGATCCGGCGGTCGACAAAGAGGCCGCACGCCACGTCGGCATGGTGCGCATCGGCAACGATCGTTACGACCGGTGGGCGATGGCGCCCGCGTTGGCAGCGCCGGAGCAGATTGTCAGTTCCATCCTGCACGTCGATCGGCAGCTCGTTGGTGTCAGCAGGAAAACTTGAGGCGCGTGGTCACCACGGGCACCGTCCAAGCTTGCCGGGACGCTTCCAACATTGTGGTCAGATGCAACAGGCGCGCCCGACTGTTGATTTCCAACAAATCCTGACCCTTGGGGGGCTCGGGGGTGCGGCAGAAAACTTGGACGGGTTGTCTAGCAAGTCCGAGGTTGCGCCGGTACTCGATAGGGCTGCAGGCTCCCAGCGAGATCTTGATCCGGCCCGCGTTGTGCCAGAGGATGTAGGAGTGCAACGCCGCGATGACGTCCTCGATGTTCGTGGATAGCCAGCTGCGCGCGTAGAACAGCTCGGTCTTCAGGCGGCCAAAGAAGCCTTCACACGCAGCGTTGTCCGGCGAGCATGCCTTGCGAGACATCGAGTGCGCAAGCCTTGCACCAGCGATACGAGACAGCCATCCAGGCCAACGGTAGTGGGCGCCGCGATCGGAGTGCACGACCGGCCGTTCGTTGCTGGCTGTGACGGTCTCGATGGCCGCGTCCAGCATCGTGTTGACGAGCTCGGCGTCCGGGCGCGTTCCGATCGTCCAGCTGACGACCATGCCATCGAAGCAGTCGATCATGGGCGACAGATCCACCTTGCCAGCTGGGATCTGGAATTCTGTGAGGTCGGTGAGCCACTTCCCGTTCGGCGCAGCTGCGCTGAAGTCGCGCTCCAGGAGGTTGTCAGGCGCAGGGCTGATCTCGCCCATGTAGACATCATGGTCGCCGCCAGAAGGTAGGCGGCCAGTCTCCACCATCGTAGATTGCGTCCAAAGACGGAGACGCAGGCGCCGGACTTCTTGTCGCAGTGCCGCGGCTTGTTGTTTCAGCTCGGCCAACTCAGGGTTTGGTGGAAGATCTTGCTTGCGTTTCATGGATGCAGTCGCGTCGTGGCCGAGCAGCTGATTCTTCCAGGTGTACAGCGATGGCCGGGACAACTCCTGAGCCACCGATTGCGCGCTGCCCTCCCGCATGCACAGCTCGATGACCGCGGACTGCTTCATCGCGGGCGTCCGTGCCGCCAACCGGCTGACAACGCGCTTGCGGGCCTGCGGATGCAACTCTTGGACCCAGAATGTCAGCAACGTCCGCGACGGATAGCCCAGCGCCTCAATCGTCGCCGCGAAGCAGCGCCCGTGTTCCAGATAGTGCGCGACCGCGGATTCTTTCTGGACCTGCAAAACCTCGGCGCGCGTGTGTACCCGGCGGCCAAGCCAAGGCCCTGCTCGTACTCCTGGCACAAGTGCTTGAGCGTGTGTTTCGTTGGAAAGCCGAGCTGTCGGATCGTCAGTCCGACACGTTTTCCGAGCTTGATGTAAAGCTGCACTGCACCTGCTGCGCCGCGCAAAGCCCCAATCGGGGCCATTCCCCCACGGTGCCCGATTCGCCGACGTCTCTGGATCACTGAACTGCTCGCCGCAGCCCGCCACCATGCACGCCGCCCGAACCGTCGACCACCGCAGTGCACGCATGGTCAAGCGGCGCAACTCGCCGTACCAGAGTTTCGACAGGCAGTCACCCGGACGGGTGGACATTCACTGTCGTCAGTAGGTCAGGCGCTCAAGCGGTAGCGTTGAATATGCGGCTGGTTACTGAACGAACAGTATTGCTGCGGGCCCTGATGTGCACGGACGTATCGCTCCAGTTTGGTTGTCGCTCTGTTTATTCAGGAACTCAGCGAGAGCCAACCAAAGCGGATTCAACCTCGCCGTTGGCCCTGGACTGGGACCAAGCCGTAAGTAGCAGCATGAAGGCAAACCCCGCTGCAATTAACAGCGGGTAGGCGGCCATGATTTCCAGAAGGGAATACTTGTAGTTCAGAGGACGGCCAATACCCAGCATCGCTGCATAAAACCAGGAAGCGGCAGATACGGCACCAGCAAAGAGGGCGAAAGTGCGCTGGTTGACCGTTAGCCTGAGCAGCGAGCCGTTCCTTTGTAGCATTGGAAGTACGTATTTGTGCAGCGCGAAGCCATTGATGGTCAACACCAAGACGATGACTACTTTGGACTGCAATTTCGGGTTTGCGAAATAGCTCCAGCCATTGAGCGACGCGTCAAGTGCAATGATGAGGGCGCCGGTAAGCCACAGCGCTAGCAGCGCGCGGGAAACGGTTCTTTGTAGCTCGGACAAGTGTATGGAGTTCATCTTCTCTGTTGGATCTGCCCTGAGAAGCTGTTTGACCATGGCAATGTCGCTGGTGAGTACGAGACCAATTGCTACGCAACATGCAATGAGGTGAAGGTAAACGATACCCAGGCGGATAAATTCAATAAGCATAACCAAAGTTCCTTACATAGTGATGAAATTAGTCCCGAGGCCGACTGTGAAGGGCACAGACGATGCAGTCTGTTTGCTTCTGAAACGTGATGTAGAGCAGTTAGGATCGACTTAAAATGACTTTTCTGACTTCGTAGGACGTGTCCTATAGATAAATCCGGCCATGTGCGCGGTGACGGCAGTGAGATTTTTCAGCTCTATGTTCAGGGCAGACCTTATCTAGACACTTTTATTACATATGTGAAACAGAGTGCTTAGGAACGTCTTTCATGGACGTCTCCAGAAGAGCAAGATTCGGCGGCATGCGGGGCTGAAGGGTTTGCAGTCTTACATTCGGCCTGTCGGCGCAGGGTGTTCGTTCTGCTGGCCCTGATGGCATTCGCGGGTGAGGTTCCTGTCTGCGCATCGGGCTTGATGCCCTGCTTCTTTCGAGCGGATTGCCCGCACCCCGGTTTGACCTGTTGGCCCATCACATCGCTTCTTGCGAGCTCTCCTTCAAAACGGTTTCTCGGCGTTGTGGTTCAGTTCATCGTGGTGGTTTCAGGCTGCAGCAGTAAGCGATGCGGCGCGATCGGGCTTCACCTGCGCTGCGCGGAGGAGGGCGGGCGCCGCTGGCTGCGGCTCTGTTCGGCCTGAGCACGCCACTGGTGCAGGGCATCGGGGCCGGCATCGGGCCGTTCACCACGGCGGCGCTGCTCTACGGCGGCGCCGCAGCAGTGGCGGCCCTGCTGCGCCGGCCCGCCACGCGCGAACCACAGGTACGCCGTGGCGACCTGCCGCGCCTGCTGGCCATGGCCGGCATGGGCGCCGTGGTCGGAACGGTCGCGCTGGCCTGGGGACTGCAACGCACCAGCGGTTCCAGCGCATCGCTGATGCTGACGCTGGAGGCCCTGTGCACGGCCATCCTGGCTTGGCGTTGGTACGGCGAGTCGCTGGACCGGCGCGTCATCGCGGCCGTGGTGCTGCTCTTGCTGGGGGGGTGTCGTGCTGGTGTTTGAGCAAGGCCCGGCTGGCCAGGTCCAGTTGCTCGGGCTGCTGGCCGTGACCGTGGCCGCCGTCGCCTGGGGTGTCGACAACACGCTGTCGCGTGGGGTTGCAGACCGAGATCCGGGTCAAGTTGTCATGGTCAAGGCCGTGGCTGGGCATACTGGCCACGGTTGTCATGGCCTGGTTGTGGAGCGAGCCGGTGCCAGACTTGGTGGCGGTACTTGCCTTGCTGGCGGTAGGTGCCACCGGCTACGGTTTGAGCCTGCGCTTCTACCTGCTCGCGCAGCGCGAGTTCGGCGCGGCGCGTACAGGTTCGGTGTTCGCATTCGCGCCATTTATCGGCGCCCTGGGCGCCTTTGCGCTGGGCGACTGGTCCGGTTCATGGTTGATGGGTCTGGGTGGCGTGTGCATGGTCTGCGGCGTCGCATTGCACCTGGCCGAGCGGCACGAGCACGCCGCTACGCACGAAGCCCTTGAGCACAAGCATGCGCACACCCATCACGACGATCACCACACACACGGCCGTGATCCGATGCCCACCGGCCCGCACAGCCACCAGCACCGTCACAGCCCGGTAGAGCACAGCCATGGTCACGTGCCCGATGCGCACCACGGGCACACCCACTGAGCGAGGCCGGGCGGCGGCGGTTGTCACCATCCCCGGCTCATGTGATACGACCTAGCCGAACTCAAACGACTGCGCGTCCACACCAATGCGCTGCTGCGCCGTTCTCGGTACCGCACGGCCGTGTTTGCTCGGTTCAGAACATCAGCGTGACGAGCGGCGCGTGTGGCTTGGCACCGCTCTGGCGGCCAACATGATGTTGATCGAATCATCTGGACGCGTTTACGGATTGGTCGTAGGTGCCGGCGGTCTCTGGCATCGTCGCGGCAAGCACAATGATGGGCAGCGCTGCCGATTCGCACCCCTGACAGAGCCGATGCAAGGGTGTATGGGCATCGGCCCACAGCAACCCCCCCCGCATATCGTCCCGCCCCGCAGCGGTAGACCGCGCCCGAAGGGTTCGGCATCGTCACCGAGATCGACGTGCAGGCCACGATGAACGCCAAGCTCGGCATCGATGGTCGCCCCATGCCGAATCATGGGCGCTTGCAATCCGCCGCTGGCCCATCGCACACTGGAGGCCCGAGCCGGGCATGTCCTCCTGCTGTGCAACGTCGTTGTGCGCGAGGAGGCTGATGTCCGCGTCGTCGTCGTCTTCATGGACCCCGTAGCGGTGATGCAGGAGAGAGCCACCCGGAGTTCTCACGGGTCGCGCTTGAAGTGCGAGAGCGGATTGTGCACGTTCGGTCAGCGCTGGGCGACTCTGCGGTCCATCCGGGCGTGCACCTGTCGTCGTCAATCCACCTTCGTCGACCGCAGCCGTAACGCATTGGCAATGACACTCACTGACGACAGCGCCATGGCGGCCGCAGCAATCACAGGCGACAGCAACACGCCGAAGAACGGGTACAGCACACCGGCTGCTACCGGCACACCCGCAGCGTTGTAGACGAACGAGAGAAAGAGGTTCTGCCGGATGTTGCGCATGGTGGCGCGTGACAGCTTGCGCGCGCGCACGATGCCCATGAGGTCGCCCTTGAGCAGGGTCACGCCCGCGCTCTCCATCGCGACATCGGTGCCGGTGCCCATGGCGATGCCCACATCGGCCGCGCTGAGCGCTGGCGCGTCGTTGACGCCGTCACCCGCCATGGCAACGACGTGCCCTTCCTGCTTGAGCCGCTGGACCACGTTGGCCTTGTCCTCGGGCGCGACTTCGGCCACCACGTCGTCGATGCCCAGCTGGCGGCCCACGGCCTGCGCCGTCGTCTGGCTGTCGCCGGTCAGCATGACGATGCGAACACCCTCTGCCTTCAACAGCTTGAGCGCCTGCAGCGTCGTCGCCTTGACGGGATCGGCAATGGCCACGAAGCCTGCGAGCCGACCGCCGATGGCCACGAAGATGACGGTGGCCGCCTTCTGGCGCTGCATCTCTGCGGCCTGGAACAGTGCATCGGAGGCGATGCCGTGCTCGTTCAGGAACCTGGCGCTGCCGGAGATGACGCGCTGGCCGTCGACGGTGCCCACCACGCCCTTGCCCACGGGGGAGTCGAAATCGGTGACCGCAGACAGCTGGATGTTGCGCCGCTGCGCATCGGCGACGATGGCCATGGCCAGCGGATGCTCGCTGGCGCGCTCGACACTGGCCAGTGCCTGAAGTACCGCCTCGTCGGTGCGCGCGGCTGTGGCTTCGATGTGCACGACCTTGGGCCGGCCCTCGGTCAGCGTGCCCGTCTTGTCCACGACAAGCGTGTCCACTGCCTCCAGGCGCTCCAGCGCCTGCGCGTCGCGGATCAGCACGCCATGCTGCGCGCCCTTGCCGACACCCACCATGATGGACATCGGCGTGGCCAGCCCCAACGCACAGGGGCAGGCGATGATCAGCACCGCGACGGACGCGACCAGCGCATAGCTGAACGCGGGCGACGGGCCCCACACCAGCCACGCCACGAAGGTCAACGCGGCGACGCCGATGACGACGGGCACGAACCAGCCCGCCACGCGGTCTGCCATGCGTTGAATAGGCGCGCGGCTGCGCTGCGCGGCGGCGACCATGTGCACGATCTGCGAGAGCAGCGTGTCGGCGCCCACCTTCTCGGCACGCATCGTGAAGCCACCGGTCTGGTTCATCGTGCCGGCTGTGACTTTCGAGCCGGACTGCTTTGCAACCGGCATGGGCTCGCCAGTCACCATCGATTCGTCCACGTTGCCTTTTCCGTCCACGAGTTCACCGTCCACAGGCACCTTTTCACCAGGACGGACGCGGAGCTGGTCACCGACCTGGATGGCATCGACCTGCACCGTTTCATCCGTACCATCGTCGCGGACCTTGAGTGCCGTCTTCGGGGCAAGGCCCAGCAGTGCCTTGATCGCCCCCGAGGTCTTCTCGCGCGCCCGCAGTTCCAGCACCTGGCCGAGCAGCACCAGCACCGTGATCACGGCAGCAGCTTCGAAGTAGACGGCCACGGCGCCACCCGCGCTGCGCAGGTCCGCAGGAAAGAGCGAAGGCAGCAGCGTCGCCACGATGCTGTAGAGCCAGGCTGCACCGGTGCCCAGCGCGATGAGCGTGAACATGTTCAGGCTGCGGCTTTTGACAGACGCCACGGCGCGGCTGAAAAACGGCCAGCCGGCCCACACAACCACCGGGGTGGCGAGCATCAGCTGAATCCAGTTCGACGTCTGCTGCGCAACCAGGTGGTGAATGTCGACGACATGGCCTCCCATCTCCAGCGCGAAGACGGGCGCCGTCAGCGCAGCGCCGAACCAGAAGCGCCGGGTCATGTTCTTCAGCTCCGGGCTCTGCCCGGCGTCGACCGAGGCCACCACCGGTTCGAGGGCCATGCCGCAGAGGGGGCAACTGCCTGGGCCTTGCTGCCGTATCTCAGGGTGCATCGGGCAGGTGTACTCGCCATCGAGCGCGGCCGGTATGGCTGCTCCGTCGTGCCGGTGCGCGCTGGCGTGGTGATGGCCGGCGTGGTGCCCGCCTGCCATCACGGTCCCGTCTGGCATCACGTGGTGCGCATGGCCGCCCGAAGCGGTCTTCTGCAGCGGTGGCGCGCTGGTGCGCGTCGGTGTGTGGTGGGTTGTGGCCATGACGGGCTCCTGAGGTTTGGACACTGCAGATCTGCTGCAGCAGTGCGGATGCGGTCTGTTCAGCTACCTGCACCCACAGCAGGAAGTGGTCTTGCTGCCTGAACCTGCACCAGTAAGAGCGCTCGCGCTGGCGACCGGCGAATACCCTGCTTTCCTGATGGCGCCCGCCAGTTGGTCTGCGCTGGCCGCCACCGGCTCCACATCCACCCGGCGGGTCACCAGATCGATGTGGACCCGCGCGCCGGGGTCGACGCTGCGCATCGCATGGGTGATGGCCTTGACGCAGTGGCCGCAGGTCATGCCCTTGACTTCAAAACTGATCATTCCGAGTTCCTTGGTGGATGGTGTCTGCGTATGGTTCGGGCTGCCACTGTTGGAAGGTCAAGCGGTCGGACGTATTCCCCTGAAGACGGCAGTGGCAATGGGGAACGTGCGACGCGCATCGCTACACCGCAGGTCGAAGAAAAAGTTTGACAACGCAAGCCAGCGCAGTACATTTAACACCGTTAAATAAACTTTGTAAATTCATGAGACCTGTACTGACCGACGAAGAAGTGGCGCAGTGCCGTGCCGACGTCTGCCGCGTTGCCGAGGTGTTGTTCGCCCATCATGGTGTCCAGGGCGTCACGATGCGACAGATCGCCGCAGAGCTGGGCTGGAGCCCCACCACCGCCTACCGCTACTTCAAGAACAAGGAAGAAATCCTGGCGGCTGTTCGCGCGGGCGGGTTCAACCGCTTCTGCGACGTCATCGAATCAGCGACGCGCTCTAGCGCAGACCCACAAACGAGCGCACGCAACGTCGGCCAGGCCTACCTGGGTTTTGCCCTGAAGCACCCTGACGCTTATCGAATGATGTTCGATGTCAGTCAAGCTGACGTGACGGGCAATGCGGAACTGACAGAGGCTCTGGCCCGGGCTCGCCGCAGCATGGTCTCGTACGTGAAGCAGCTGATCGACAAAGCCGTTGTCAGCGGCGAAGCGCAGGCCCTGGGGCAGATGCTGTGGGCGGCCGCGCACGGTCTCGTGATGCTGCGGCTGTCGGGCATCGTCGCCACCGACAGCGAACTGCGGCAACTGCACGAATCGACGATGTCGGCCCTGGTACGCGGCGCTCGCCAGGAGCCCATCCAACCCGCCCCCGCGCGCAAGGCGGGAAGAAAAGCCGCTTGACCCCAACCCCTGAAAGCCCACCATGCACCACTGCCTGAACCTCCGCGGAAGCACCCTGCGCACGACATCGAATCCGCATCGCGCGGTTGCCATTGCGGCCGCTCTCTTGCTGGCTGCCTCGGCCACGTTCGCCCAGGCGCCGCAGCCTGCGCTGCCGGAGGCCTCCGATCCCGTGAAGTTGGAACTCATGCGTGGATTTCCGCCTCCGCCCGACAAGATCGTGAGGCTGTCCACGGTGTTGAAGTTCCCCAATGGCCGGTGGGCGTTCCACCACATGCGCGAACTCGGTCCGACTGCGCAGGTTTGGCGCGGCGATGAGCAGCCATCCGTCTTACGCGAAGCGCCGCAAGAGATCGGCACGCTCAGGTTCGAGGACGACAAGGGCGCCGACATCGACATCGCCGACTGGCAACGCACGACATTCACGGACGGCCTGCTGGTCCTGCACAAGGGCGCGATCGTTTATCAGAAGCACTACGCCGGCATGGCGTCCCACCAGCCTCACTCGCTCTGGTCCATGAGCAAGTCGTTCACCGGCCTGCTCGCGACGATGCTGATCAAGGAAGGTGTGATCGAGGCAAGCGCCCTGGTCACGAAATACCTGCCCGAACTGAAGGACAGCGCGTGGGCAGATGCCACCGTGCAGCAGACGCTCGACATGACCACGGGCGTTGCCTACACCGAAAACTTCCGCGACCCCAACTCGGGCATCTTCCAGTACCTGCATGCTGCCGGTCTGTTGCCAGCGCCGCCTGCTTACACCGGCCCCCGGACCATCCCGGACCTGCTGGTGACGATCAAGAAGGAGGGCGAGCACGGCACCGGATTCAAGTACAAGACGGTCGACACCGAAGTCCTGGGCTGGCTGCTGCAGCGCGTCACAGGCAAGAGCTATTCGGCGCTGCTGTCCGAACGCCTGTGGTCGCGGATAGGCGCCAAGGACGACGCCTTTGTGTGGGTCGACCCGATCGGCTCGCAGATCACCAGCGTGGGCTTCAGTGCAACGCTGCGCGACCTCGGGCGGGTGGGTGAGACGCTGCGCATGTCGGGCCGTGCCAACGGGCAGCAGGTCATCGCCGAGAGTGTCATCGCGGAGATCCGCAAGGGCGCCGATACCGAGAAGTTCAAGGCCAACGGCCAGGCGATGCGCTCGGGCTACTCGTATCACAACCAGTGGTGGGTTCCCCACGACCGCGACGGCAGCTTCGAGATGAAGGGGTTGAACGGGCAGCACATGCACATCAATCCGGCGGCCGAGCTGGTCGTTGTCAAGCTCTCTTCGCACCCGGCGGGCGATACCAGCGTCACGCACAACCTCGACCGGCGGGCATTCGCCGCCATCGCCTCCGCGCTGCGCACGCAGTGACATGAAAGCGATGCGCACGCCTACCGCCGCGCCCACCATCGACGCACCCGTCCCCGGCGTGCGCTTCGAAAGCTGGATGGCCGCAACCCATGTGTTCGATGCCATCGAGCGCACGCAAAAGCGCTGCGGCGGCAAGACAGCGATCACCTTCATCGGCACCGATCCGGACGCCCCTCCACGCAAGCTCAGCTACTGCGAACTGGTGGAGGGGATCGCGAGGACGGCCAACGCGTTGCGGTCTCTCGGCATGCGGCGCGGCGATGTGGTGGCGTACATGCTGCCGTCGCTGGTCGAAACGCAGTTCGTGTTGTGGGGCGCGGCGACGGCGGCTTCGGCATTGCCGCTCAATCCGCTGCTGAAGGCCGAGGAGATTGCGGCGCTTTGCCGTGCAGCCGGCGCCAAGGTGCTGGTGGCCTTGGGGCCTATGCCGGGCACCGAGATCTGGGACAAGGCCAAGCGGGTGAAGGAGCTTGTGCCGGCGCTCGCCGCGCTGATGCAGGTAGGGGGCGAAAGGGCCGACAGCGGCCCCGAAGTTCATGTGCTGGCCGATCTCCTGCGGGCCAGTGCGCCGCAGCTGGGGTTCTCTGACCGGCCCGGGCTGGAAGACGTCGCCGCGTACTTTCACACGGGCGGGACGACCGGTGCGCCCAAGCTGGTGATTCACACCCATCGCAACCAGTTGGCCGCTGCCTACGGAGGTGCCTGGGCCGCAGGTGCGGGCGCCGACGATGTCATCGTCAATGGCTTGCCGATGTTCCACGTGGCGTCCGCGATCTTCTGCAGCCTGGCCATGTTCGTCGCGGGTGCAGAGGTGGTGATCCTCTCGCCGGCCGGCTTTCGCAACCCCCGCGTCGTCGCAGACTTCTGGCGCATCGTGGAGCGCACCGGGGCGACCATCGTCGGCGGCGTGCCCACGGCGCTCGCCGCAGTGGCCAAGGTCGATCCGCAAGGCGCGAATCTGAGTCGCGTGCGGATCAACATCTGCGGTGCCTCCCTGCTGCCGCGCAGTGTTGCCGAGCAGGTGGAGCGGCTCACGGGCAAGCCCCTGCGTGAGGTCTATGGCATGACCGAAGCCGGTGGCGTGATCTGCGTCGACCCAGTGTCACGCGCACGCGTCATCGGCTCTGCGGGGTGCCCGATCCCGTTCTGCGAGGTCGAGGCGCGGGCGCTGGATGCAACCAGCGCTTCCAGCCGCGCATGCGCGCCGGGTCAGCCAGGCGTGCTCGTCGTGCGCGGGCCCAACGTGACGCCCGGCTACAAGGACGCCGGCCGATCGGCCACGCTTTTCACCGAAGACGGCTGGCTCATCACCGGCGACGTGGGCACCATCGACGCGACGGGGCGGGTGTTCATCACCGGCCGGGCCAAGGACTTGATCATCCGCAGCGGCCACAACATCGATCCCGTGGCCATCGAAGAGTGCCTGATGCGCCACCCCGCAGTCGCCGACGCGGCCGCCGTGGGCATGCCGGACAATCATGCCGGCGAAGTACCGGTGGTCTATGTCACGCTGCGGCACGGCGGCTGCGTGACGGAGGACGAGTTGTTGGCGTTCGCCAAGTCCACGATCCATGAGGCGCCCGCGCTGCCACGGCGGCTGTTCATCCTGGAGCAACTGCCCCTGACCGCCGTGGGCAAGATCTACAAGCCCGCGCTGCGGCAGGACTGTGCAGAGCGGCATTTCCGCGAGCTGCTTCAGGGTGAGCCGATCGCGGCGCTGACGGTGTGCGAAGAAGCCAGCCGGGGCCAGGTCGTGCGCATCGCGTTGGCAGCCGCCGGGGCAGATGTCTCAGACGCAACCCGTCAGCGCATCGCCGCCGCCTTGACGGGCTATCGGCTCACCGTCGGGTGGGTTGCATCCTTGCCGACCGAGCCGGAGAACTGACATGGACCGCCCCAAAGCCCTCTCGATCTTCAAGGCCGTGGTCGACAACGGCAGCTTTGTCGGTGCGGCCAGCGCGCTCGACATCTCCTGCCCGGTGGTGACCCGCACGGTGCAGGACCTTGAGGCACTGCTGGGTGTACGCCTGCTGCACCGCACGACCAGGCGCATCTGGCTTACCGCAATCGGCCGGGGTGTCTTGGACCGCGTCGCTGGATTGCTGGCGTCATATGACGAACTGGAATCGATCGGCCGCCAGAGTGCCACAGAGCCATCTGGCGCCATCCGCCTCGCTGCGCCCGCATTGTTCGGGCGGCATTACTTGGGGCCGGCGCTTGCGCAGTTCAGACGGCGTTTCCCGCGCGTTCTGGTGGGGCTCGACTTGCGCGAGGGAACCGGGAACGCGCTGGACGAAGGTGCCGACCTTGCGCTGTGCCTGTCCGGCGATCTCCGGCCGACGCAGATTGCGCGCCGACTTGCCCAGGTGGAAGTGGGCGTCTTTGCCGCACCGATGTACCTCAAGCAACGGGGCGAACCTGAGCAGCCAGCCGAGCTTGTCGAACACGACTGTCTCGTTTCGGAAACCGGCCGCGCCGACTCCAGTTGGTCCTTCACACATGCGTCGGGCGGTGAACGGCACACTGTTCCGGTGCGGGTCGCACTGCAGGCGAGCGATGCCGAGGTGCTGGCAGATGCAGCACTGCATGGCGCCGGTATCGTGATGCTGCCAGTGTTCATGGCCGAGGAAGCTGTTGCGCAAGGGCGGCTCCAGCGACTGCTGCCGCACTGGGGCAGCGACCCGATGTCGATTCACATCCAGTACGGCTCACGCAAAAGCCAACCCATGTCGGTCCGCCGGCTCATCGAGCATCTGGTCGATGTGTTCGGGGGCGATGCAAGCAGCAGCGGGCCGGTTTTGAGACTGGTCGAGGATGGGTTGGACGGTCTGTTGCCGGCCGGCGCCCTGCCGCAGCAGCAGCTGCACGCAGCAAAAGCGCGTGATCGGCTGGCTGCATGATCCCACTTGTTGTGCGCTGCACGCCGACTGATCCGCGCCGAGGAGGGGACAAGGGTTCGCCACCAACCCGGAGCGGATGTTTGGATAAACTCGAGGCGAACTCGACGCATATTCTCCGTGTTCGTCAGCTGCACGAGATGGTGATCGGCACGCCAGAGGAGCTCAGGAAACACGCCGAGGAGATGAAGAAGAACCCTGAGATGGAGCACGACGAGGCCTACATGGCCCACGTCAAGCCCGGCCAAAGCGGCGCCATCGTGTGGCAGTTCACCCAGGCCGTCGCGTTCCAGTTCGCCTGCCTGCTGCCAGGGCATTTCGAAGTCGGCATGGTCGGCAAGGTGATCGTCAAATGAGGCGCCGGGACGTCACGCTCGCGATCACGTTCGGCCTTGCTGCGGTGGGGTCTTCGGCGCTCGCCGCCGGCGCAGCGCCGCAGATGGAGGTCTTCAAGAATCCGACCTGCGGTTGCTGTGGTGCCTGGATCGATCACTTGAAGGCCGCCGGATTTATCGTCAAGGTCACAGAGGTGCAGGACCCCGCGAACGCGCGGCGCAGGTACGGCTTGCCGGACAAGTTTGGCAGTTGCCACACCGGCTTTGTCAACGGGTACGTGGTCGAAGGCCATGTACCCGCGGCCGAGGTCAAACGTCTTCTCGCCATGAAGCCCAACGCCATTGGACTTGCCGTACCGGACATGCCGGTCGGGTCGCCCGGGATGGAGATGGGCGAGGCCAGAGAGCCTTACGACGTGCTGCTCGTCGACAAGCGCGGGCGCGCAACGGTCTTCGCCCGCTATCCGAAATCTTGAAGGAAGCACACCATGAAGTTCTCTCACATCCTCGCCGTCGCAGCTTTGGCCACCACGCTTGGCGCGCAAGCCCAATCCACACCGGCACCGGCACCGGCAAACGCCCCGATGGTGGACGGTGAGGTCCGAAAGATTGACAAGGAGCAGGGCAAAGTTTCCCTGCGCCATGGGCCGATCCCGAACCTCGACATGGGAGCTATGAGCATGGTCTTTCGCGTGGCGGACCCGAAGATGCTGGACGCGCTGAAAGACGGCGACAAGGTGAAGTTCACCGCCGACAAGGTCAACGGCGCGTTCACGGTGACGTCGATCCAGGTCGCCAACTGATGGCGCAGCGGCGCGGGCCACGGCTGCGGCGGCGGTACGTGCCGAGGGGCTGGCGCGGCTAGACTCGGAGCGTCCATGCGCACACGCGTTCTCCACCGTCTGACCACCACCTTCTGTGTGGTGCTGTCGCTGCTGTTCTCACAGCTGGCGTTGGCAAACTACGTCTGCCCCACGCAGCAGGACGCCGCGGCGATGGCCGAGTTGATGGCCTCGGGCGCGCCCTGTGAGGGCATGGACACGGAACAGCCGACCCTGTGCGCGCAGTTCTCGGCCGGTGCGCCGCAGTCGCTCGACGGCGTGAAGGCGCCGACGATGGCGGACCCGTTGCTCGCGGAGCTGTTCGTGCTGCCCTTCAAGCTGCAGGCCGGGGAGCCGCAGGCCATTCCCAGCACCGCCATGCCGCAGGCGCGGCCGCCTCCGGGCCCCGTTTTCCTCGCGACCTTGCGACTCCGCGTCTGAACCGCTCCGTCGACTGACAGGCGCCGGTGCGGCACGTCCGCATCCGGCCGTTGTGCCGAACGTCTACGGAGTTTTGATGCCCATTCACTTGTCTGCGCG
>NZ_JBWMBB010000027.1:0-17439 GCF_056521305.1 Rhodoferax sp. RT4P68 | reverse complement strand
GCTTGCAGACCCTGAGCGAAACTGCGCCCACTCGGCTGCCCGCTGTGGCGCGCTGAGTACCGTGCATCTCAGCTCTGTCCGGGCTGTGGACCTACACCACGGAATGGGACACGACCCGACCATGAGATGACACGGGCAGCCCCAGGCTCCTGGCGCCTGCACGAAGTCGTCGGCTTGCCGCCGCGGTGCAGGGTCCAGATGAAGGTCGTCGCGCGCGATGTGTCGACCGAATGCTGTGTTTTCCGTGCGACGCGCCTGTTGACGAGGCTCAGACCCTGAACGACACCGCCCCGCACCCGCTGCGTTGCGTTGCGGTGCGTTGCGACGCGCCAAGAGACCGTGTGCCCTGCTCTGTTCAGGCCGTGGCCCACGGCGCGGCCAGAGGCACGACGGCCTTCTGCACTGGTGGCGACGCGCTGCGCGCGCGAAGAACCTCGACCCAGCAACTGGATTGCCAGCCCGATTGTTTCGGTAGTTGTGCCAATTAGTTGCCTCGTCCGGTCGAAACGAGCACTTAAAGTTGCTGTGTCTTACAAAGGCGTTTCTCATATTGGGCACATCGCTTCGGCGAGCATCGCGTGGCATGGAATGGCGCAAGGGACGAGGCCCCACGGCAAGACTTTGATTCTGTTGCGGCATTCTCCCTACCGCCCCGACATTCCATTCTCAATGCGCCGAAACAGCTGAATTTTTGCCGCCGCCGGCCATTGAAATGAACACGCGCGCCGACACGTTTGATTCGCCCACACCATTTTCACATTTCTCGCACCGCATGCAGAGGGCAACGCCCCACCCACCATTGGCCGATCCAATGACGGACGGTCTTCGCTTTTTGCAGCGGTCGCACGGGCAGCGCAACTTCCAGCGACACACTGCCAAACAGGAAACTCGATGCCCCGGCCAGAAGTTACCACGCGCGCCGCACCCATGATTGCTTGCGCGTCAGTTCCCTTTGCGGTGTGGTTATGGGACGCCGTCGCTGGGCGTGGTGTGGCCGCGGAATGGGCGATCACGCTGATGCAAACCGCGGCCACATGGACGATCGCACATTTGACTGGCGACAGCAGTCATGTGTGGAAGGTCGTGGGCGCCATCGGAGTGATGGCAGTGATCGGCAAGCGGGGCGGATAGCCGAATAAACCATTTGCCAATCGTCAGCAATCCTGTGGGGGGTGACATATGCAATTGCCGCCGTGGGGTTGATCAGCTCGGACTATGTCGTGTGAAATACTTCACACCGGCCACTTTCCCCGCTGTCAGCATTATTGACGCATGAAATTCCAGGGTATTCCAGATCGCTCGCAAGCCCTTGATTCGCAAGGAATCTGTAACATTGGCACTGTCTTTGCGTTACAGATTGATACCTACTCTTGGAATTTCCTAAATGCAAAAGATCTTGTTGAGCGCAATCCTGGCCACCAGCAGCCTGCTGTCGGTCTCTGCTCACTCTGCCACCATCAGCTTTGGCTTCACCCCTGACGCACTGTCGGGCAAGACCACGCCGTTCCTCGGCGCGCCCAACGTGTTCGTCGAAACGCTGGACCGTGCCGACGGCAGCTGTGGCCTGACCCAGCCGGGCGCCACCATCAGCGGTGGCAGCTACGCCTTCCGCAAGGGCCCGATCAAGAACGTCGCTGCGCCTCCGCTGGGCGACAGCACCTGCTACGCCTACGGCCCGGCAGCTGCCGGCCAGGGCATCGGCACCCTGCCGGATGTCTCCGGCATCCCGCTGCCCGCCGGCGTGACCCCCGCCCAGGTGTTGGCCTCCGTGACGATCGACTACGCCGGCCTGGTCAGCACGTTGACCGGTGGCGCTTACCTGAACTACTTCGGCCTGTACTACGGCTCGATCGATGCCTACAACATGATCGAGTTCTTCGACGAGACCGGCGCGACAGTCGACGTCGTGTACGGCCAGGACATCATCGACCTGTGCTCGCCCGCCTGCGCCCCCGGCAGCCAGACCGCCGCCGGCACGAACCAATACGTCAATCTGTTCCTGGACGGCAACGAGACTTTCCAGAGCCTGCGTCTGTCCACCTGGGGCATCGCGGTCGAAGTGGACAACCTGGCCGTTGGCGTGGGCGTGCGCGCCGTGCCGGAGCCCGCATCGCTGGCCCTGGTGGGCCTGGGCCTGGTGGCCTTCGGTGCCACCCGTCGCCGCAAGCAGCGCAACTGAGCCTGACAGTTCCCCTCATGGCTCCCCGTTCTGCGGGGGGCCTTTTCTCATTCGATGCATCCAGGCACTTAGAGCTCGTGTCCATGCGAGGCGGCGAGCGTCCAGAACGATGCGACAGGGTCGCCGCCTGGGCATCTGGGCGCGATCGGGGATCACGCTGAGCAGCCGGGTTCGGCGTGCGCACAGAGCACCGAGAGCTGGGGCCCTTCTCACATGGCGGATCAGACCGTGCCGCCCCGGCGCGCACCCGACATCCCATACTGCACCTGCTCCCGTGGACATCGCGTCCACCAAGCCTTCATCCACCGCCCCGGGGGCCCTGAAGTCCAGATCGCTGGCGTCGCAGTCCTCACCTGCCTCGTAGATGCCGGCCCTGTGCCGGTCAGCCATCCGATGGCTCGTCAACGTCGTCGGCCCTGTGCCGACGCCGACCGCATGCTGCGGCAGCCAACGCTCTCCGGCATCGAGCGAAGGCCTGTGTCTGCAGATGCAGGCCTTCACCTGTCGCTGGCGCTGCCCGACCCCAGCTGATCGTCACTTCGGCTTGACCGGAGCTTTCCCAACCGGGGACCCTGTCCCCGTCGGGGATGGGCGTTCCCTTTCCCAAACGCGAAGGAGAACCCCACGTTCACAGTCCCGTCTTTTCAGTCCACCCAGGCGCTGCGCCGCGTTTCCTGTCTATTGGGGGGCGCTGCCGCCCACGCTGCGCCACCGCTGCCGCGTCGTGCGTTGCCGGTGCTCTTCCTGCCCCTGCCGCGCACCGACAGCAGTGTCGCGACGGGATGCGCAACCCATTGGACCTTGCCAGCCGTTGGCCTCGCCGCAAGGCGCGCTCAGCGCGAGGTGGTGGCCCGCCGGTTCACCAGAATGCCCACCAGGGCGGGCGCACGCCACGCGCGTCCAGCGGTCGCAGATCGAGGCGGTCGGGGTCGCGCGCCGGACCCGCACCCCGCCGGCGCCGTAGTTCGGCTTCGCACAGGTGCGCCTGGCCGCGCGCTTCCAGGACGCCGCGCAGGGCTTCGGCGCGCAGCGTGCCCGCGAGTTGTGCCAGTTCGGCCTCCGGCAGGTGCCGCAGGTTGTCCAGGCGCACATCCGGCAGGCTCTTCGCCGCGGCTGTGCGCGGCTGCAGTCGGTGGAGGGTGTGCTGGAGCGGCATCACCTTCCTACGTCAGGCGGTAGCTGCCGCGTTCACCCTCCACCAGCAGGCCCTTGGTTTTGAGGCTGGCGATGGTGGCGCCGACCGAGCCAAGCGGCATCGGCACGCCGTCGGCCAATTCCGCATGGGTCAGGCGCAGGAAGCGGTCCCGGCCGAGTCGCGCACGCAGGAAGGCCAGCGCGCTGAGCGCGTTGCCGCGCAGCCGTGCCACAGGCGTAGTCGAGGACTCAGGCGTCACCAGCGCGGCCAGCCCGGCACCGCGCCGCTTCGTCGTGCGCGATGCTGCCAGCGCCACGTCCTCCACATCGCCCGTACCGCGCAAACGCAATGAAGGTGCGGAGGCCAGAGCCAGACGCGGCGCCGCCATCGGCTGCGACGCCGCGTGGCCTGTCGCCGCGAGTTCGAGGGCCACGAAGTACAGGTCCTTCAGCTGCGCTTCCATCGCTGCCAACGACTGGGTCAGGCGTGAGATCGACTTCCAGTGTTCGAACAGCCCGTCATTCGACACACTGAAGGCATCCTGGCCCAGCGACTCGCGCACGCGCTCCGCACAGCGCTGCCCGTCCTCCGCCAGCGCGGCCTGGGCGTCGTGCAGGGCCGCGCCCGCAGCCTGGATGGTGGCAATCGTCTTGGGGTTCATCGTCATGATCTGGGTGCTGGTGATCCGCGGCATCCTAGCAAACGCTGGCGACGACTCCGACCGGGTACGGCGAGGCCTTGATCTGCGTGGCGTCGTCGGCCCCCGGGCTGCAACAGGATGCAGGACGCAATGTCCTCGGGAGGCGCCGCCGCCTACGCCGCCAGGCAACGCTGCAGCGGTTCGCCTACAACCTGCACCGTCTGCGCCCAGGCGCGTACCTTGTCAGCGAGTTGGGGCAGTTGCGAGACGCCCGGTACGCGCGAACGGACCGGTGGCACGGTGCGACCTTCGAGCAGCACGTCCGCCGCGGCCTCAAGCGCAACATGGCCGCGCGGTCCACGGCGCCGCGTTCTTCCTCGGCCCCGGTCCGCTACGTCGGCCGCCGCAGCCCGCAGCACAGCCAGGTCGGGCCGCCCCTCGAACACGAGGTCGACCGTGCGCCGCGACGGCGTGGGTTCCACTGCGCGCTATGCGCCTGCACGTCCCAGACCAGGAAACCCTTGCCGCCACCACGAACGCAAGCGCTGCAACCGTCAGCAGCGTCGCGCGTTCCTTGCGACCTTTGCCGACCACACGCGTATGCGCGCCGACGCCAAGCTGCGCGTCGTCGCGACGCAATGCGGTCAGCTCAGGCAGGCGCAGCCCGGTCTGCACCGCCAGCAGCATCTGCGCGTGATCCAGGCTGCCCGCGCGTGGAGATCGGGCGCGTGCAGCAACGCGTCGATCTCGTCGCGCGCAAGAAGGCCGGCCTGCGTGCGTGCTCCGCTTGCTGGAGATGGTCAGTACACGCTGGATCCGTGCTGCGTGCGTGGGCAACTCGACCGCTGCGCAGCGGAAGTACGAACGGGTCGCCGTCGGACGCAGGTTGCGGCTGGTAGTGCTGATTCCGGGGGCAGATTACAAGTCTTCCAGAAGCGCGGCGACCCGCGCGGCATCGTTCCGCTCGAAGGTCAAGCGCGGCGGCTGCACCCCGAGCCGAAGCTGCGCGAAACGCAGTAGCAAACGGATGCTGTCGCAGTACGAAGTGTCGTGTGCGGGCTGGCCTGGCGCTGGTCCGCCCTCCCCTGCTGCATCGACGCCGCACACGCGGTGCCACAGCCACCTCCGAGGCCGTCCGGGTCCAGCAACAACTGCGACGGGCGTTGGTACAGCGGCCAGCCGGTCGTCGCGCACAGGCAGGCGCAACAGCTCGCCAGGCACCCAGGCGGGCAGCGGCACTTTGTAAGGCACTGGGGGGCGTCCTTAGTGCGCCGCGGTTCCGCCGCGTCCCAGCGGCGCTTCCGCTCCAGCCGGACGTCGGGCGGTCGGGCGGTCGGGCAGCGGCAGTGGGAGGCGCACGCGCATCAGCCTGCCGCGCGCGAGAACATGTTCCAGCTGCTCGCACACGCCATGTTGGGCATTGCATTCTGTTGTCGGCGGTCGGACCTGTGGGATGTTACGGGCTCCACCACGAAACTCCGTTCACAGTCAATCCGGTTGCCGGCGTGCAGCAGGATTCGACGGATCTTGAACACCCGCGACATAGCAGTCCTGGTCCCGTCCCGCACCCTTGGCGCGGTACAGACCTTCATCAGCCCGTCTGCACAGCGCCTCCGCGCTATCACCAGGAAGCGCTTCGGCAATACCGGAAGAAAAATTGATGCGCAGGCCTGTCTCTGGCAGCATCAGTGGCTCGTCGAACAGCACCCGGCGAAGTTCGCCCAGCACGCGCGCGGCGCCATGGTGACCGGTATTCGCGAGCACCAGCAGGAATTCCTCCCCGCCAATGCGGCCCACTGCATCGCGCTGCCGAACCGTCGCCGCAAGTCGCGCAGAAAACCAGAGCAGTACCCGGTCGCCGACCGCATGCCCGTGGGTGTCATTGATGGCCTTGAACTGGTCCAAATCGATTGCGACCAGCGTCAAGGGGATGCGCAACTCGGACGCTTCGGCCAACATCTCGGACAGCCGGTCGAAGACAAATCGGCGGTTCGGCAGACCCGTCAGCGGGTCGGTGATGGACGCCAGGAGTGCACGATCGTGCGCGCGCCGCAGGTCTGCCTCGCGCGCTTTCAGCGTGCTCACATCGGTGGATACCGTCAACTGCCAGCCGTCCTTGCGGGTTTCTTCGGTCACCCGCATCCACCGTCCATCGGTCATGTCGGACTCAAACGTCCTCAGCGCCTTCTGGCGATAACGCAAGCGGACCTCGGCCAGCCAGCCGTCGATGTCGTCGGTATCGATCAGAAGGCCCTTTTTGCGCAGATGAGACTGCCGCATCATCTCGTCCCACGTCGGGCGCCCGTCAAGGCCTGCCCAATAAGCGTCGAGGAAACTGCGATTCGCATAGGCCAGACGCTCCTGTGGATCAAACAGTGCAAGCCCTATGTGGCTGCGCTCCAGGCACTCTAGCAACTTGCCAGTTGGGGTCACGTGCGCCACGGGGGAAGCGAGCGTGGGACGTGGACGGTAAGCCGCCAGCCACTCGACCATGGTGTTGGCCGTCAAGGGCCGGGCGTAGAGATAACCTTGGGCCCTGTCGCATTGCAGTGCAGCCAGGATGCTCGCATGGCCATTGGTTTCTACGCCTTCGGCCACGGTGCGCATGCCCAGACTGCGTACGACTTTGATCGTCGCCTCGATCAGTACCCGATGGTGGGCACTGGACTCGGACTCGCTCACAAACGATCGGTCGATCTTGACCACATCGACTGGCAGCAAATGCAGGCTGGCCAGCGAGGAGTAGCCCGTGCCGAAGTCGTCGAGAGCAAGCGTCAGGCCAAGGGCCTTGAGTTCGTGCAGTTTGATCTGCACCTGTTCCCCTTGTGCCGCCAGACTCTCGGTGACCTCCAGCTGCAGATGTCTCACGGCGAGTCCGCTGGACTGGAGGGCTTGTTGCACCATGGCCACGATCGTCGGGTCTTCCAGCTGCGCACGCGACATATTGACGGACAGCGTATGAGGCGCCAACGCTCCAAACCGCCGTTGCCACAGAACGAACTCGCGGCAGGCTGCGTTGAGAACGATCTCGCCCAAGGCGCCGATCATCCCGGTCTCTTCCGCAATCTCGATGAACTCGATCGGGGAGACGATGCCGCGCGCAGGGTGTTGCCATCGCACCAGAGCCTCCACGCCCGTGACGTGGCCATCTACCAGATCGACGATCGGCTGGTAGACGACGAACAGTTCGTTGGCTTCCAGCGCGTGGCGGAGCTCGCCCTCCATGCTCCCGCGCCTTTGCGCTTTCTGCTTCATGATCGGCTCGAAGAGCAGGTAGCGTGCACCTCCTGCACGCTTGGCCTCGCGCATTGCGAGGCTGGCGTCATGGAGTACCGAATCGGCTTCATCCTCAGCGTGCGCTCGCAACACCACGCCAATACTCACCTTGGCGTGGACTTGGTTGTCGGCAATGGCGTAGGGTCTGCCCATTCCATGGACCAGACGCTGTGCGATCCCAAGAACATCGTCGGTTCGGCGCAAGCCTTCCAGCACCAGCACGAACTCGTCACCACCCAGCCGTGCCGCAGTCTGTATAGGCTGCAGCGGGCGCGCCGAGTCGTTTCCGGTGCGCAACATGCCGAGCAGGCGGCCAGCGATCAGGCGCAACAATTCGTCTCCGGCCGAAGTGCCCCACGTCGCGTTCACCTCGGCAAACCGGTCGCAGTTGATCAACAACACTGCAAACTGATAGTCGGGGTCTTGCCTTGCGTGCATCAGAGCGATGCCCAGTCGCTCTAGCGCGACCGCTCGATTCGGCATCGACGTCAGGCTGTCCAGCCGCGCGATGTCGCGTACCTTGCTGGCAAGGCGCTCGTTCTCTTGCCGCACGGCGAGGCTAATGTCGCTCACGCTGGCAATCAGTGTGGATGCGTCGAGCTTGACCAGGCGCATGGACAAGGTCTGAGTCGCCAGTGGGTCCGTGGTTCCGGTGCCCGGGACCGTGATCCGCAGCGACTCGCACAGAGTTCCGGATGGCTCCCGGTACGACGCGCAGATGCCGCGCACCTCGGGCGCCACCGACTCCAGCGTGTCGAAGAGATTGAGCAGCGCGCCGTCCGGGGCCAAGGGCATCAGCAGCTGAGCCGACATGGGATTGATCATGGTGATCTCTCCCTGCAACGTGGTCTGCACCAGGCCGATGGGTGCCTGGTACATGAACTGCAGCAACGCCTCGTACGCAGTAGCGCTTGGGTCGAGCGGCGTGGCCATGCCAGTCAGGGCGGAACGGGTCGCGAAAGGGTCGGGAGCCCTGCCTGCCAGCGCTCCACTCGATTGCGGCCGCGGGTTTTGGCCGCAGAGAGCGCCGAGTCTGCGCGCTTCAGCAATTCCTGGAGATCACCGATACCGGCCTCCATCGCAGCCACGCCGACGCTGACCGTGCAGGGGATGCGGGTCCCCTCCACCAAGGTGGGGTATTGCGCCAGAAAGTCGGTCAGACGGACGGCCGCCAACTCCGCTCCCTCGTCAGTCGTACCGGGCAGCAGCACGCCGAATTCTTCGCCGCCGATGCGGGCGATGACGTCGATGGTCCGGAACGTGGTGTGCATGCTCGCGGCCAGGTGGCGCAGGACGGCGTCTCCAGTCGCATGCCCATGCGTGTCATTCACGGCCTTAAAGTTGTCGGCGCTAATCATCACTACCGACAAGGGCCGGCGCATCCGCGTCCCGCGTAGCAGTTCCAGTTCCGCGGCTTCGAAGAAGGCACGCCGGTTTGCCAGCCCGGTCAGATGGTCACAGTAGAGCGAATGCCGCCAGTTTTCCCTGGCGTCTCTTTGCTCGGAGGTGTCGCGCAGGATGAGGCTGTACGCGCGGTTCTCCGCCTCCGTCTCGTCAGGCGTGTGCAACGGCGCGATCAAGCAGCTGCCCCAGTAGCGCGTGCCATCAGACCGCACACGCCACCCTTCGTCCAGACTCCACCCGGTGTGGTCTGCTTCATGCAGGCGGTCCATCACGCGCTCGGGCGACATGCCATCGGCGGGATAGAAGATCCCGGGAGACCGCCCGAGCGTGGCAGTGCTGTCGAAACCGGTGAGTCGCGCCACACCAGCGTTCCACGTCTGCGCATTGCCCTCGCCGTCCAGCGACAGCAGCGCGTAGTCGGTGATGCCTGTGGCAATGGTGTTGATCCAGGCCTGGCTGCGCCGCAGCTCGCGCTCGCGGACGACGGCGTGCGTCACATCGCTCAGCACTGCCATCAGCCGTTCGCAGTCCAGCTTGAGTAGGCTCAGCGAGAGGAATTGAGCCTTTTTGCTGGCGGTCTGCCCGGCGCGGATCTCCAGCTGCAGGGCATCGCACACCATGCCGTGGGGGCGCGTGTAGTTACTCACACGCGACTGGAGATCGGGTGCCAATGGCTCCAACAGCACAAACACGTTGGACAGATTGCCGTCGCGCGACAGCGGCATCAACAACTGCGCACACAGAGGGTTGGCCATCACGATCTCGCCATCCAGACGTGTCTGCATCAGCCCGATAGGGGCGATGTACAGGAACTGGAGCAGGGCCTCGTACTCTTGTTCCAGAGGGGCCTTCATACGGATTGCCGCTCAGCAACCCGCTGGACGAGCACATAACGCATCGAAGCCCCCGGCTCTGCAAGAAGCCGCAACCGAACTTTGATGGGTCGCATGCGCAGGGTCAGCACATAGTCCAAAGTAGCATCCAGGCCGGCGTTGCCTTCCGTCGCATCTAGGAAGCGCTGCGCGACCATGAAGTTATTCATGCAAGGCGCCACAGTGGTAAAAAGCCCGTGGCCAATGACCCGCTCCAGTGAAAGGCCCGCGGCCTCCGACTCGACGCGGTTGTAGCGACGCACGACCCCCTCGGCATCAAAGGCGATGACGCCGAACCATAGACCGTCGAGTTCCTGATCCGTGGCCTGACCAAGTGTGCTGAAAAGCTCTGCGTCGTCAAAGTTGAGATTGTGAGATGTCGGCACCAAGATTCCTTGCAAGCAAGCCGCAAGCTGCCGCGCCTCGCTATAGGGACAAGCAGCTTTCAAGTGTGTTGTAGCATAGAAAATGGCCGTGCCCAATGCGGGCGAAGCGGCGCGCTTGGGCGGCACCTGAACCGCCTCCCTTTTTGGCAGGCCCCTTCGATTGAGAATGGAGCCAACATGAAGACTACCTCGCCATTGAAAAACCGACCTCACCCGCCCGAGTTTGAACTGACCCCCTGAAGGTGGACGGTCAAAATTCCGCCGATCAGCGGAACCTGTCTATGACTTTGCTGCACCGCTTGTCATCAGCTTAACGTGCAGGGCTGGGTCATTGTGGGCGTTGGTCTGCGATGGTGGTGGCTTGATCCAAGCTGCGATCGGCAGGGCATGGGCTGAGGACGACGGCTTTTGAACCGTATGGGTGTGGCGAGGAACGCGGCGTCCAACGCGACTTGGCGCGCAACGCGCAACACTGCAGCCTGACCGTAGTGCACCGACTGCGGCGTTTTGTAGCCGATGCCCGAGTGCCGGTGCGCGGTGTGGTACCAAGCGAAGAACGCGTGGCATTGGGCGTGGGCGTCCCGATGCAGCCGAATCGCACCGCGAAGTCGGGCCGGTATTTCTCGGTCTTGAACTGCGACTCCAAATACGTGTTGTCGTCCGAGAGGTGCGGCCTGCTGTAGCTCTTGGCGATCTCCAGCTCCATCACAAAGCTGCCACCGGCTTGGAGGGCATGGCCGCACCCGGTCGGCGTGCCGCGTGAGCATGCCGTGCTGCACATCGTGGCGCGGGGCGCTGCCGGCGAACAGCCGCTCGGGCCAGATGGGCTCTCCCGCTCTCCGAGCAGCCAGCCCACCAAGTGGCGACTGAACATGTGCAGGACCTCGGACAGTGGGCCGCCCTCAACCGCCACGGTCTGGTGGTCAAAGTGCAAGCCAGCTCGTCTGACGGAACGGCCGAGCGCGAAGTAGCCGAGCAGCTGCTGGCCGACGTCGCGGGCTCTGGCAAGCGCGTGGCGGTCGGGGCGGAAAAGGCGTACGACACCAAAGCCTTCGTCAAGCATCCCGCACCATCAAGGTCACGCCCCACGTGGCCCAGAACATCCAGCGCAACGGCGGCAGCGCCACCGACGCGCGCACCACCCGCCACCCAGGCTACGAAGTCAGTCAGCGCAAGAGAAAGCGCGGAGCAACCGCTTTGATCAGAGCATCGGCTGGGGCACGGTGATTGGCCCCGACCGGCAAGTCATGCTGCAGGGATGAACAGGGTCGATCCGTTGCCGACGCTGACCATGGCGGCCGACGACCTCAGGCGGCTGCGCACGTTGTTGCAACTGCGTCCGCAGTGCGCTCCATGAGTGCGAGGAAACGTCGAATTGGCGCGTTCCAACCGCAGAAATGGCTGCGCAACGGGCCAATCAAACGCGCTCGGGTCCATCCAGAAGGCTCCATGACCTCGGCGGAGTGACCCTCGACGGCGGAACTCGCGTTCATCGTCGGTTTTTCAACGGCCCGCTAGTGTCCTGGTCGAGAAGTTCGAAGACAAAACCGCTCGATGCTGGCGAGGATTTCGTCAGCGATCTTGGTCCAGCAGAACGGCCGGGGTTCTAGGTTGTTCAGTTCGATGTTGCGTATTTCAGCCCGTCGTGGACGGCATTTCAGGCTGATCGTGGACGGGATTTCAGCGTGGTCGTGGACGGCGTTTCAAACTGATCGTGGACGCTGTTTCAGCGTGATCGTGGACGATGGGGGTGGCGCGCAAGTGATCTTTTGACCGGGCCTAGGCTGGCTGCTTTTTTGCAGCACCAGCCGATGCCCACCAACAGAATCACCATGCGCCGAATCCGAGAGACATTGCGCCTGCACCTGCAGGCTGGGCTGAGCTACAACGAGGTCGGCCGGGCGCTGAAGATCTCCAAGAGCGCGGTGGGCAAGTACGTGTCGCTGGCCCGCGTGGCGGGCGTGGACTGGGTGGTGGCCCAGACGCTGAGCGACGAGGAACTGGAGTCCCGGCTGTACCGCCCGCCGCTGCCGCGCTCAAGCTACCAGCTCACGCCCGACTTCGCCGCCGTCCACCAGGAGCTCAATCAAGCGTCCGGGCGTCACCCTGCAACTGCTGTGGGAGGAGTACGCCGCAGCCAACGATCTGGCCTACAAGTACACCAGCTTCTGCGTGAAGTACCGAGCTTGGGCGCAGGGCCTTAAGCGTTCGATGCGCCAGACTCACCTGGCCGGCGAGAAGCTCTTCGTGGACTACGCCGGCCAGACCGTGCCGCTGGTGGATGCCGCCACCGGCGAGATCACCGCCGCGCAGATCTTCGTGGCCACGCTGGGTGCCTCGAACTACACCTACGCCTGCGCCACCCGGCGCCAGACCACCGCCGACTGGATCGGCGCGCAGATCCAGGCCCTGGAGTTCTTCGGCGGTGTGCCCCGCCTGATCGTGCCCGACCAGGCCCGCGCCCTGATCAAGCGGCCTAACCGCTACGACCCCGAACCCAACGCCCTGTACGACGAGTTCGCCGCCCATTACGGCTGCGCGCTGCTGGCCGCCCGACCGGCGCACCCGCGCCACAAGCCCGAGGTCGAGAACGCGGTGCTGGTGGTGGAGCGCTGGATCCTGGCCCGGCGGACGCAGCTCGGGTGCAAGGCTTGCCGAACCAGCGGCCCAGTGCGCGCGACTGCGCGATGCCCAGCTCACACAGCGGTGTATCAACGTCGCGAAAGGGGATGTCGATCGCGGCGATCCTATTGGCCTCGGCTTCGTCCCGCGCCACGTTGCCCGCACTTTGCCCATGGCAAACGATCCGCAAGGTTTCTGGCCAAGTAAATGTAGTCATGCCGACGATATTCATCGGGCAAGCGCAGCAGCGCTGTAGGTCTGGAACTCAACGTTCCGGCCGCCCCATCCGTCGCGCATTCTCCTGCGCGCCGGCTGGATGGGCATGCCGATTGCCACAAAGCCAACTGCGCCGAGTCACTGTAGATCGCCTGGATGCCCCTGCCAACGCTTGCGATCCGTCAGCTTGTTTGGCTCCACTGCGACGTATTGGGCGCATTGCCAGGGTCCAACTGCATAGCTCCGTGTCCTACCCGGACATGGCCCTGCGTAGCTCATCAGCCTGTTCGGTGCTGCGGGAATTGATCCTAGCGCCTGTCAGCGCGTAGTTGGCAAAACAGCGGGCCGACTGGTGGTCCGGCCGCATGAATCCGACGGCGCAGGCGCGATCAACGTCGTCGCTAGGCGCGCCGAGATGGCTGTTGTGAGGTCCGTGGTAGGTGCGCATACGTATGTCCCTTGCGCTTCGCAGTCCCTAAGGTTCGTGGTCGTGCTGCCCGGTCGGCACTCGTGCGAATTCTCATGAAAATTGTTCCCAGACTTGCGGCCACCTGCTTCGCAACGCCGTCAGCGGCATCGCCGGCGTCGATGAGATCCCCGGCGGCGAGTTGCCGCGCGCGCGTCGATCGCTGCGGGTGGGTGGGCCGGGATCGGGCAGGATCATCTGCGCGATGCAGGTGCTGATGCGCGGAGCCCAACCGTGCCAGGAGCCCGGTGTCTGCGTCGCCTTCGACGAAACGGCCGAGCACCTCCACGCCGATGTCGCGCGTGACGACTGGCCGCTGGCTTCCCCTGTGCGGACGAGGCTCGCCATATTGAAGCTACTGCCCTCACCCGATGTCGTTCGCGCCGGCAAGTTCGACCCGGGCGGCGTGCTGGCCGCGTTCGACGCCCACGTGCGCGGACGCATCTTCAGCCACGATGACGCAACGCTGCCAGATCGCTGCCCCACCGGCGGCGAGCTGGTGAGGGGCAGCATGCGCTGGACACGTGAACGCGCGGAACGCCCTGCCAGCAACTTGAGCGACGGAGCCGTCCAGCACGAGCGCGTCAATCTGAACGCCGACCGGCAGAAACCATGGACGGGTTCGGCGACGAGAAGAGGGCCATGGCCGCCGGCATGTTCATGACGCCGACGCTGGTCAGGTGGCAACCTTTACCGGAGCGTTGCATCGTCGCTACGCTTTGCCACACCGGCACGGGGCTGCAGGCGCGGGGGCTGCCGGCCGTGGCCGCATGAATCCCGACAAGGCCCGTGCGGCAGCCGATACGGCGCGTGAGATTGCCTCGCTCATCGCGGGGCTGGAGTGGCGGTGTCATTGCGCTGGGCGACGAGGGCATATGCGGCATGCACACGGTGAAACAGCTGCTGGGCATGGACATGCAGCGTTTTCCGCCTGTCGACCGACCACTTCGACACCGCGCAGTCAGTTCTGGCGCACCGCGCCGTGTCGTTCAGCGAATTTTTCTGGAGTTCAGGTCGAATACTGTGGTGGAAACTGCCCCTTGAAAAAGGGGCTCGATTCCATCGACACTGTTAGCGAGTCCCAGCAAATACTTCAACAAAGCCGTACGTGCATGGGAGTTTCATATGATTGAAGATTTTCCACGAGCCCATTTGACGAGTTCAGGTAGCGCTCGCGATGTCGAATATGTCTTAGCTCACACGCTCGAGCATTTCCACGCGATCGTGCAGAGCTCGGATGATGCGATCATCAGCAAGACACTTGACGGGCTTGTCACCAGCTGGAACATCGGCGCCGAGTCGATCTTCGGGTATACAGAAGAAGAGATGGTGGGCAAGCCAATACTGGCGATATTCCCGCCAGACCGTCAAAATGAAGAATCCTACATACTTCAGCAGATCTTGCTCGGGATCAAGGTTGATCACTTCCAAACAGAGAGGGTGCACAAGAACGGCAAGCGCATCGATGTCTCGGTCACCATTTCACCCATCCGCGATCGTCGTGGAGTCATCATCGGCGCCTCGAAAATTGCGCGTGATATCACAGCACAAAAGGCGGCAGAGGCTAACCTTCGGCTCACCGCCAGTGTATTCATGGCGACAGGAGAAGGAATCCTGATTCTCAATCAGAGAGGCCTGATAGCGGACGTCAATCCCGCATTCACCGACATCACGGGTTACTCAAGACGCGAAGCTCTGGGCATGGACCCGCGAAAGCTTTCCTCGAGCAGACAGGGTCCGGGCGACTTTAAACACATCCGTCGGGAGGTGCTACGTCGCGGGGAATGGCGGGGCGAAATTTGGAGCCAGCGAAAGGACGGGACTGCCTATGCTGTGTTGATGAGACTTAGCAAGATATACGATGAACGGGGAGCCGTTTGTAATTATGTAGCGCTTTTCTCGGATATCACGGCATTGAAACTTCAGCAGGAACGGCTGGACTACGTGGCGCACTTCGACGCCTTGACGCACTTGCCCAACCGTCTATTGCTCTCTGACCGGCTGCACCAGGCCATGGCGAACTGCGAGCGCCGTCCGCAGATCATCGCGGTTTTATACATGGACATCGATGGATTCAAAGTCATCAACGACAATTTTGGGCATGCCATCGGTGACCAACTGCTGATTGCATTAGCGCGACAGATGCGTGCAGCCCTTCGCGAGGGAGACACGTTGGCCCGAATGGGAGGCGATGAATTCGTTGTGGTGCTGACCGACCTGAGGTTTGCCGAGGACGCTATCCAAACGGTACACCGGTTACTGACAGCCTGTTCCCGGCCTTTGGACGTGGGCGGTCACGTGCTGACGGTTTCCGCAAGCATTGGCGTTACCTTGTTTCCAAGCGACTCGGTAGATGCCGAGAAGTTGATACGCCATGCCGACCAAGCGATGTATGAGGCGAAGCGAACCGGCAAAGGCTCATATGCCTTGTTCGACGCAGCACAGGATGCCGAAGTCAAGCACCTTAGCGTGCAACAATCGCGCATCGCGCTGGCGTTGGAACGCACGGAATTCGTCTTGCACTATCAGCCCAAGGTCAATATGCGAACTAGGCAGGTGGTAGGCTTAGAGGCCTTGATCCGCTGGCAGGATCCTCAGCGCGGGCTCTTGTTTCCTGGCGCATTTCTGCCAATGATCGAAAAACATCCTTTGAATGAGTTAGTGGGCGCCTGGGTCATTGACGCAGCCCTGCAGCAGATGAACGTTTGGCACAGTTGTGGCCTTCCACTGCCTGTCAGCATCAATATTTCAGCTAGGCAGTTCAAGGACAAAGGATTTCCGAGCCGTCTCGCTGCCGCGCTGATGCGATATCCCGACGTTCCTCCGGCCCGCGTAGAACTTGAAATCCTAGAAACAAGTGCGCTTGACGACGTTGCTTCGGTTCAACACATCATGAACGAATGCCAAAACCTTGGCGTTGAATTCTCTTTAGATGATTTTGGTACAGGTTACTCTTCGCTGACATACCTGAAACGGTTTCCGGTGTCCACCCTGAAGATCGACCAGAGCTTCATTCGGGACATGCTTGTCGACCCAGACAACCTGTCCATCGTCAAGGGCATCATTGGCCTTGCTAACGCGTTCAACCGACACGTCATTGCCGAAGGCGTTGAAACGGACAGTCTCGGCAAGGAATTGCTCGCGCTCGGTTGTGAACTTGCCCAAGGCTACGCAATTGCAAAACCCATGCCGGCCGACGAAGTAGCTGCATGGGTCGAGAGTTGGCGGGCTCCATCCGCGTGGATGTCAACCTGAGCAATTTCCGTCCGCGCCAGCAAGCGTCTGCGCAGTCGGCCATCGATCGGATGGTTCAGCCGTCGATTCACGGTCGTTCGGCCGCTTGGCCGAGGCTGGTGCTCAACCCTGAAACTAACAGCCCCCGGCCTGGGGGATTCAGGCGCGAGAGTGCCCGATCGGCCGGCCAATGAAGCGCGTGGAACGTGCTAGGCCGGCGCCGGCCGACGCCAGTGTCATCCTGCGCGCAACAGCGCCCGGCGCCAAAGTTCCTGCACAGTGGGGCTTTGTCTGGAGATTGCCATGACTGACCCCCTCGACAGCCGCCCGACGGCCAACTCTTCCGGTGCAAACGCAGATTGCATCGACAAGCGGGCGATCTCCTCGACGACGACGACGCACGCGATAGCGTTCCTCAGGAGCCCACTGTTACATTGACAGGTGCCGGCGTCTTTGCACCGTGTGCGCTGCGTGCGTCGGATCGGTAGGGCGCGGTCCTGCACGCCATGGTGGCGGGCGCCTTGCTGCGGCCGGCAGCGTCTGGTCACGATGGGCTACGTCGCTGGGCAGGCGCCCGCTGGGCCCGGCCCCCGTGCCCGGGTTCGAGCCACTCGACTGCGAACTAGGCTCGCCGATTTAAGCGAGGGGACTTTGGCTGTCAGCGACCTGATCCGGACTAGTCACCCGGCACGCCACTTCAAACTGTGCTGACCTCGGGCGACCTGGGCCGCGGCCGGTCGCCAGACCCGCCCGGTACCTCGACCCGGTGTTGCCACAGCGGAGCCGGCTCCCGGCGCAAGGTGACGAACTGCGGCGTGCGACGCGCCCACGGCCTGGTGCTGGCCGCCCACCGTCAGGCAGTAGCCGTCGGTCGATACCCCACCCCGCCCCTGGTACCCACATCGACCAGAACGATGCCGCAAGCTGCCAGTGCGGCAACTCGACGCAGGTCGTGGTGGTAGTGGGCGTTGCCGCCATCGACGACGGTGTCACCCGGCTGGAGCAGGGG
>NZ_JBWMBB010000026.1:0-17824 GCF_056521305.1 Rhodoferax sp. RT4P68 | reverse complement strand
GTCTTCGTCAAATTTTTTCGCTTTTCTTTTTTGCCGGACCTTCTGGAAGAAGCTTCCCGAAGAACCTGCGCCGTGAGCAGCGAAGCCCTCGACTATACAACAGCTTTTGAGCAGGGGGAAGAAGATTTTCGCGGGAGTGGACAAGCAGTGGTGAAGCCAGTCGACTCGGCCAGGCCATGGACGTCCCTCGGCTCTCCCCCACACCCCACGGCCCGGATAATTCCGTCCATGGCTCTCATCACACTACTGGACGCGCAACTGGCCTTCGGGCACGTCCCGCTCCTCGACCGCGCACAGTTCTCGGTCGAATCCAATGAACGCATTGGCTTGATCGGTCGCAACGGCGCGGGCAAGTCTTCACTGCTCAAGATCCTCGCCGGGGCCGAGAAGCCAGACGATGGCGTAATGCATGTGCAACAAGGCACGCGCATCGCCTTCGTCGCACAGGAACCCGTGCTGGACCCGAGTTCCACAGTGTTCCAGGCTGCCAGTGCAGGGCTGACCCACGCCATCGCCGCCCGCGATGCCTATCTGAGTGGTGACGACGGCGCTGATCTCAATGCGTTGCAGACAGAGATCGAGACCTACGATGCCTGGAACTGGGAGCAGCGTGTAGCCGAGACGCTTCAACGCTTGCACCTGGACCCGGACAGCGAGATCGCCACACTGTCTGGCGGCACGCGCAAGCGGGTGGCGCTTGCCCAGGCGCTGGTGACACGGCCGGACGTGCTGCTGCTTGACGAGCCCACCAACCATCTGGACCTCGATTCGATCGAGTGGCTCGAAGAGCTTCTGGTCGACTTCAAGGGCAGCATCGTGACCATCACGCACGACCGCGCGTTCCTGGATCGTGTCGCCACCCGCATCGTCGAGCTCGACCGCGGGCAGCTGCGCTCGTACCCGGGCAACTTTGGCCAGTATCTGGTGCAGAAGGAAGACCAGTTGGCCCAGGAAGCGGTCATCAATGCCAAAGCCGACAAGTTGCTCGCTCAGGAGGAAATCTGGGTACGCAAGGGCGTCGAAGCTCGCCGCACCCGCAGCCAGAGCCGGATCCAACGCCTGGAGAGCCTGCGCACCGCCCGCGTCCAGCGACGCGACGCACTCGGGCGCGTCAACATGGATGTCGCCACCGGCCAAAGCAGCGGCAAGCTCGTGGCGGAAATGACGGACGTGAGCCTGTCCTTTGGTGACCGGGTGATCGTTGACGGGTTCTCCGCCACCATCCTGCGGGGCGACAAGATCGGCTTGCTGGGCGCCAATGGCTCGGGCAAAACCACGCTGCTCAAGTTGATCCTCGGCCAGCTGCTGCCCGACAGCGGCCGCGTGCGGCAGGGTAGCAATCTGGAGATCGCCTATTTCGACCAGATGCGCAACGCCCTCGACCTGGACGCCACGCTGGAGGACTTCATCAGCCCCGGCAGCGAGTGGATCGAAATTGGTCGGCAACGCAAACACGTCAAAAGCTACCTCGGCGATTTTCTTTTCTCGCCTGCGCGCGCCACGTCGCCGGTACGTTCTCTCTCTGGTGGCGAACGCAACCGCTTGTTGCTCGCGCGACTCTTCGCGAGACCGGCCAACGTGCTGGTGCTCGATGAGCCCACCAACGACCTGGACATCGACACGCTCGATCTCCTGGAAGAACTGCTGCAGAGCTACGAGGGCACCGTGTTCCTGGTGAGCCACGACCGCACGTTCGTCGACAACGTGGTGACGAGCATCATTGCGCACGAGCCCGGGGCCTCCACGCCTGGCCTGTGGCGCGAGTACGAGGGCTCGGTTCAGGACTGGCAGACGCAGTCGCGCCGGATGCGTGAACTGGCCGCCGCAGGCGCCCCGGCGGGCAGCATCGCCCCCGCACCGCCGATGGCCGCCGTTGCAGATGAGCCAACGCCAGCGGCCAAGTCGCCACGTCGCAAGCTCAGCTACAAAGAGCAGCGGGAACTCGAAGCATTGCCGGCCCAGATTGCCGCCATCGAGGGTGAACAGCAACAGGTCGGTGCCGAGTTGGCCGGTGGCGCGCTGTACGGCACAGACCCGGCCCGCGCAGCCCAACTGTCGGCCCGCCATGCCGAGCTGGACGCCGCCCTGATGGCGGCCCTGGAGCGATGGGAAGCGCTGGAAACAACCGCCTGAACCGCACGCGTCGGCAGCGGCTGCGCCTACAGACAGGCGCATGGCCTGGCCCTACCCTGCCGGACCATGCATTTCGCCACTCCGACTCACAGACAGCAGACGCCTTTTGGGCATTGCGCGCTGCAACTCCTGCTATTGATCATGGCGGCCTGGCTGGCTGGGTGCGCCAGCCTGCCGGCCCACGTTCAGCGACCGGTCTCGACCGCGCTCACGCAGCCCGAAAGCACCTCCCTCGGGCGCGCAGTGGCACGGCACATCGCCGCCACGAGGCCGGCGCACGAGTCGGGCTTTCGCCTGCTCGGCGCAGAAGAGGCCGCCTACACCAGCCGCCTGGCGCTGGTCGATGCGGCCGAGAAGACATTGGATCTGCAGTACTACGCCATCCTGGTCGACCAGAGTACCGGGCAATTCGTGGTGCGGCTGCGCGAGGCGGCGAGGCGCGGCGTGCGCGTGCGGATCCTGCTGGATGACTTCAACACGGTAGGCGCCAACGCCCAGTTCCTGACCCTGGCCTTCGAGCCGAACATCGAGTTGCGGCTGTTCAACCCATTGCCCGGATCACGAAGCTCTCTGTTCGGCCGTTTGCTCGGCTCGATCGGTGAGATCGACCAGATCCAACGGCGCATGCACAACAAGCTGTTCATCGCCGACAACGTGATGGGCATCACCGGTGGCCGCAACCTGGGCGACGCCTACTTCGGCCAAGGCGTCGAGAGCAACTTCATCGACTTGGACGTACTGGCCGCCGGCCGCATCGTTCAACGCATGTCAGCCAGCTTTGACGCGTACTGGAACAACCCGCTGGCCTATCCGGTGCAGTCCCTCCTCACCCCCGACGAGATCGCCGATCTGCGCCCGCGCGATGACGCTGGCCCACAGATTCCCGCAGCACTGCAGACGGCGCCGCCAACGCAGCTTTCGGCAGTGCCCACGCGGCAGGCCGCCCCCGCCACCGCGGCGCTCGACCTCTCTGCGGCGCGCCTGACCTGGGCGCCGTCGCTGTTGCTGGTCGACAAGGCCGACAAACTCGCCGCCGAAGACACGGGCGAGGATGACACCGTGGTCGACGGCCTCTTGCGGCTGATGGAACGCACGCGCCACGACCTGTTGATCGTCTCGCCCTATTTCGTGCCCGGTGACGCCATGATGACCGTGTTTCAACGCCTGCGCGATACGGGCGTGCGGGTTCGGGTGCTCACCAATTCTCTGGCCTCCAACGACGCGCCGTTGGCCCATGTCGGCTACGCACGCTACCGCCCGCGCCTGCTGGAGATGGGCGTCGAACTCTACGAGATGCGCGCGGAGGCCGGTTCCGGTGGTGACCTGATGTCGGCCGGGTCGGCGTCAGCCCTGCGCGTGGCGAGCCATGGCTCCGAAAGCACCCCGCAAACGCCGGGCGGTTCCATGGGCTCGGCGATGGCCTCACGCGCCAGCCTGCACGCCAAGACGGTGATCGTGGACGAGAGCCTGCTCGTCGTCGGCTCCATGAACCTGGACCTGCGCTCGCAACTGCAGAACAGCGAGATCGCGCTGCTGATCCGCAACCGAGATCTAGCCCGGCAGGCCATCGCCATGGCCACGCGCGTGATGGAACAGAGCGCCTACCACCTGAGGGCGCCGCAGGGCCGTCTCGCCTGGCATGCACCCGACGGCGCCGTCCACCATGGTCCCGGCGAGCCAGACGCCGGTACCGGCCTGCAATTCATGCTCAAGCTGATCGGCCCGTTCGCCCCCGACGAAATGCTGTGACGCCTCCCGGGGATTAGTGGTGGGCCGCGCCCTCAGATGCGGTGGTGCCCCTGGTCGGTAGTGCTGCGCAGCCGCCCCAGCAGCGCCGGCGCGATCTGCTCCAACGGCAGCACCTCGTGCACAGCGCCATGCGCGATGGCCTCCTTGGGCATGCCGAAGACCACGCAACTGGCCTCGTCCTGCGCGTAGTTGTAGCTGCCCTTGTCGCGCAGTTCGCGCATGGCGCGGGCACCGTCGTTGCCCATGCCGGTCAGCATCACGCCGAAGGCGTTGCGCCCTGCGACGTTGGCCACCGAGAGGAACAACACCTCCACGGATGGGCGGTGCCGGTTCACCGGCTCGCCCTCGTCCACCACCGCCATGTAGTTGGCGCCGCTGCGTTCGATGCGGAACTGGCGACCGCCCGGCGCGATGTAGGCATGGCCGGGCAGGATGCGCTCGCCGTGGCTGGCCTCCTTGACGGTGATTCGGCACAACCCGTTCAGGCGTGCGGCAAAGCTGGTGGTGAAGCCCGGCGGCATGTGCTGCGTGATGACAATCGCCGGGGCATCTGCCGGCATCGCCACCAGAATGCTCTTGATCGCCTCGGTGCCGCCGGTCGAGGCCCCGATGCAGATCAATTTCTCTGTCGAGATCCGGCCAATCAACCCGTGTGCAGACTGCGCTGCCTGCGACGCCTTCGGCGCACCCGCTGGCGCCACCGGTATGGGCACGCGCCGGAACTTCGCCGTCGCCGCCATGCGCACCTTGTCCACGATCTCGTCGCCCAACTGGCTCAGCCCCGACGCCAGCCCGATGCGCGGCTTGGCCACGAAATCGATCGCGCCCAGTTCCAATGCGCGCAGCGTCACCTCCGCGCCCTGCGCCGTCAGTGTGGACACCATGACCACCGGCATCGGCCGCAGCCGCATCAGCCGACCGAGGAAATCGATGCCATCCATGCGCGGCATTTCCACGTCCAGCGTCAGCACATCGGGATTGAGCTCGCGGATCATCTCGCGTGCGATCAGCGGATCGTTGGCCGCGCCCACGCAGGTCATGTCCACCTGGCGGTTGATGATCTCCGTGAGCAGGCTGCGTACCAGTGCCGAATCGTCCACCACCAGCACTCGGATCTTCTTGCGCATGGCTCAGAACAGGTCCACCGAGCCGCCATCGCGCGACCTGGCCACCGTGGCCGCGTTGCCACGCAGCTCGCTCACCACCAGCTGCTCCGGGTGGGCGTGGGCCAGGCGCTTGACCATGGCCTTGCCCGTCACCGGGAAGAAACAGACTTTGCGCGGGTAGATGTCCAGCACATCGCTGGACAGCAGCGGAATGCGCTCGGTCTGCAGATAGTCGACCACAAACGTCGTGTTGCGCTCACCCACGTTCATGGTCGTGAAGTTCGCCATCACTTGCGCCCCGCCGAAGATCTTGGCCTGCAGCGATTCGCGCCGCGCACCGCTCTTGAGCATCTCGTTGATCAGCAGCTCCATCGCGTACGAGCCGTAGCGCCCAAAGCCGTCTTCGCCACCCCCCTCGGGCAGCATGAAGTGGTTCATCCCGCCAATGCGCGCGCGGGTGTCCCACAGGCACGCGGAGATGCACGAACCCAGCACCGTCATCATCACAAGATCGTCACCCGAGACGAAGTACTCGCCCGGCAGCACCTTCACCGCGTTGTACTGGAAGTGATGGTCCAGGTAGAAGAATGAAGCCTCGCCCGGCCTGCGCGCTGCCGCTTTCAGCTGGGCCAAAGAGACCTTCGGCGCCTCGCCGCTGCGCACCACCGGCGTGGTGGTGCGTGTGCCGGCGCGGCGCTCCACAAGGTTCGGCTGGGGGCTAGCGACGCTCATACACGGTCTTTCCCTTGAGCGTGAACAGATCGCGCGACTCGCCGAAATTCTCGGCATGCCCCACGAACAACAGGCCGCCCGGCTGCATGACGGCATGGATGCGCTCGAGCACACGGCGCTGCGTGGGCGCATCGAAATAGATCATCACGTTGCGGCAGAACACCACGTCGAACGGCTCACGGAACGGCCAGCCGTCGCGCACCAGGTTCACAGACAGGAACTCGATGGCATGGCGCAACTCCGGCCGCGTGCGCACCAGCCCGGCATTGGCGCCGGTGCCCCGCAGAAAGAAGCGTTGCAAGCGCTGCTGGCTCATGCCCTTCATGGCTTCGAGCCGGTACACGCCACGCTCGGCCGAGGCCAGCACCTTGGAATCGATGTCGCTCGCCCACAGCCGGAAGCTCTGCGCCGACCCCAGCGTCTCCATGGCCGTGATGACGATCGAATACGGCTCCTCGCCGGTCGACGCCGCACTGCACCACATGCGCCACCCGTTGGCCGGCGCACGCTGGCGCAGGTGTTCCTCCAGCACCCCGAAATGGTGCTGCTCCCGGAAGAACGACGTCAGGTTGGTCGTCAGCGCGTTGACGAACTCCTGCCACTCCGGCCCGTCGTGCCCCTCCAGCCAGGCCAGGTATTCCTGGAAGCTGCGGTGCCCCGTGTCGCGCAGCCGGCGCGACAGCCGGCTGTAGACCATCGCGTGCTTGCCGTCGTGCAGCGAGATGCCGGCCCGCTGGTAGATGAGCGACTGCACGCGCGAGAAATCGGCATCGGTCCAGATGAACTCTCGCCCCTGGGCCACGGGCCCTGCATCGGCGGCGGCCGCAGACGACGCGCGCATGGGGGCCAGCGTGCTCAGACGGTCACCAGTCCCATGTCCACACCGGACATGAGCCGTTCGATGTCCAGCAGGATCAGCATGCGCTCGTTGACCGAGCCCAGGCCCAGGATGCAGTTGCCGTCCACCGTCGTATCCATGTCCGGCGCCGGGCGCACCGCCTCAGGCGGCAGCTCCAGCACGTCGCTGACGGAATCAACCACGATGCCCACGATGCGCGAGCGCAGGTTCAGGATGATCACCACCGTGAAGCTGTCGTAGTCGGCACGCGCGCAGTTGAATTTCAGCCGCATGTCGACGATGGGCACGATGGTGCCGCGCAGGTTCACCACTCCCTTGAGAAATTGCGGCGCGTGCGCGATGCGCGTCGGCGCCTCGTAGCCGCGGATCTCCTGCACCTTCAGGATGTCGATGCCGTACTCCTCCTGCCCCAAGCGGAACGTCAGGTATTCACGCGCCACCACCGGCTCGCCCACGTCCTTCAAATCCATCGCGCCCATGCTCATTCCTTCCGTAGCTTGCGTTGCCGATGCGTCGGCCTGCGCTCAGTGCCGCGTGCGGCGCACCAGGGCGCCGATGTCCAAGATCAGGGCGACCTTGCCGTCGCCCAGAATGGTCGCGCCCGACACGTTCGCAACCTTGCGGTAATTCGATTCCAGGTTCTTCACCACCACCTGGTGCTGGCCCAGCAGTTCGGACACCAGCAGCGCAGCGCGGCTGCCTTCGGACTCCACCACCACCATGATGCCGTTGGCCGGGCTCTCGGCCTCGATCGGAACCTGGAACACCCGCTCCAGCTCGATCACCGGCATGTATTCCTCGCGCACCTTGACCAGTTGCGCGCCGTGCGCCACGGTGCTGACCGCATCGTCCTTCACCTGGAACGACTCGATCACGGCCGACAGCGGCAAGATGTAGACCTCATCGCCCACCCGCACCGACATGCCATCCATGATGGCCAGCGTGAGTGGCAGCCGCACCGAAACCTTCATGCCGCGGCCTTCGTAAGACTCGATGTCCACCGTGCCGCCCAGCGCCGAAATGTTGCGCTTGACCACGTCCATGCCGACACCACGGCCGGACACATCGGTCACCGTCTCCGCCGTGGAAAAGCCCGGCGCGAAGATCAGCTGCCAGACCTCGCCGTCGGCCATGCCGTCGTGCACCGGCAGCCCGCGCTCACGCGCCTTGGCCAGGATGCGCTGACGCGACATGCCGCGCCCGTCGTCGCGCACTTCGATGACGATCGAGCCGCCCTGGTGCGACGCGGACAGCGTGATCGTGCCGTGCTCGGGCTTGCCAGCGGCGATGCGCTCGGCAGGCAGCTCCACGCCGTGGTCGCAGCTGTTGCGCACCAGGTGCGTCAGCGGGTCGGTGATCTTCTCCACCAGTCCCTTGTCCAGCTCGGTGGCCTCGCCCTGGGTCACGAAATCGACCTTCTTGTCCAGCTTGTTCGCCAGGTCGCGCAGCATGCGCGGGAAGCGGTTGAACACGAACGACATCGGAATCATGCGGATCGACATCACCGATTCCTGCAGATCACGCGTGTTGCGGTCCAGGTCCGCCAGCCCGGCGAACAGCTGCTGGTGCAGCGCCGGCTCCAGCGCCCGGCTGTTCTGCGCCAGCATGGCCTGGGTGATGACCAGCTCGCCCACCAGGTTGATGATCTGGTCGACCTTGCTGACGGCCACGCGGATCGAGGTCGCCTCCAGTGACTGGCCGCCCACGCGGGCCTCGCCTGCCGGTGCGGCCGCCACGCGTGGGCCTGCCGGCCCGCCTGCAGGCGGGGCTGCGGCCGGCGCACCGGGCGCATCGGCAAAGAAGCCGTAATCCTCCATCGGCACGTGCGGCGCTGTCGGCGGGCTGCCCTGTGCGGCGGCCTGGTCCAGCGCCCTGGCGTTGGCCTCCTCCTGCTCCAGCGAAGTGGCAGCGGCCACCGGCGCGCCTTGCGGCGTGATCTCGACCAGCTCCTTGGCCACATGGAACACGAACAGATCCAACAGGTCCGCGTCACTGGAGGTGGTGGTCACGGCAAACACACGGTGCTCCGCGTGCGCGCTGGGCAGCGGCTCCATGGTGCCCAGCCCGGGAATGTCGCGGAACAAGTCCTGCAGCGCGTCGGCTGTCTCGGGATGCTCCAGCGGGCCGATGCGGACCTGCAGCAGCCGCGTGCCCGCAGGCAGCGGCTCGGCCGCCGCAATCGGTGCTGCGGCAGGCACGGGTGCAGGTGCAGGCGCGGGAGCCCGCGTGGGTGGCGGTGCGGGCGCCGCAGACGCTGCCTGGGCCGGCACCTGTCCAGTGGCCAGATCACTGATGCGCCGCACCAGATCGGCCGTGGCCGGCGCCGTGCCCTGCCCGCCGTTCTGGTGGCGCGCCAGCAGGCCGCGCGAGGCATCGGCCGATTCCAGCAGCACATCCACCATCTGCGGCACGGGTTTGATCTCGTGGCGCCGCAGGCGGTCCAGCAGCGACTCCATGTGGTGCGTCAGCTCCGTGACGTCGCGAAACCCGAAGGTCGCCGCGCCGCCCTTGATGGAATGTGCGCAGCGGAAGATGCCGTTCAGCGCCTCGTCGTCGGCCTGCGTCAGGTCCAGGTCGACCAGCATCTGCTCCATCTGGTCCAGGTTCTCGCCCGCCTCCTCGAAGAAGATTTGGTAGAACTGGGTGAGGTCGAAATCGGCACCGCCGGAGGCGGTTTCCTGGTGGTGTTCAGCCATGTGGCCTGCTCCTGTGAGGTGCGTTCACTTGATGACCTTCTGGATCACTTCGATCAGGCGCGTTGGGTCGAAAGGTTTGACAAGCCAGCCGGTCGCCCCGGCCGACCGCCCTGCCTGCTTCATGAGATCGCTGGACTCTGTCGTCAGGATCAGGATCGGAATCGACTTGAAGTTCGGGTCGCCGCGCAGCTTGCGCGTCAGGCCCAGCCCATCCAGCCGGGGCATGTTCTGGTCGGCCAGGACCAGGTCGATGGGGTGCGCCTTGGCCTTCTCGTAGGCGTCTTCGCCGTCGACAGCCTCCACCACGTTGTACCCGGCGTTGGACAGCGTGAACGACACCATCTTGCGCATCGAAGGCGAATCGTCAACAGCAAGGATCGAGTGCATGAAAAATGTGCTCCAGCGGTAAACGGTGCGCGGTGAAAGAGGGGATCGGCGTCAGAACAGCTCGATCGACCCGGCGTCCATCTCGCTCTGGGTCACGGGGTTGGGGCGGTCCAGGACCACCGCGTTGACAAAAGGCACAGGCTCTTCGTCCGGCTCGCATCCCATGCTCTCGCAGCCCAGCCGGAACACGCACGCCTGCAGCACTTTGGTGGTGTGCGCGATCAACTGGGACGCCATGTCCTGGAACTGCAGCTCGGTCACTGCCGCCTGCAAGGTGCCACGCACACCGGACAACGCATGCGTCCCGTTCAGCAGCGGATTCGACAGCTCGCGGGATGCCGCGTCGAAACGCAACATCAGGTTGTCCATGGTGTGCGACAAGAGACCGTCCAGGCGCTGCAGATCGTGCATAGCCACCATCAGCGAGTCCTGCAGCTCGGCCACCACCATGACCGGCAGCTGCACGGCCGGCTCTGTGGGGGTCTGGGGCTCAACCTGCATTGCATCTCCGTCGTTGCCGAGCAACGGCAGTTTTTTGGACTCTTCTTTCAGAATATTAGTGCGAAATGAGAGCGGCCTACTCGAATTTCATGCGGCATGCGACAGACTGCTGTGCCCCGGTGACGGGCGGCACCGCCGTTACACTGCGCCATCGCTGACACGTCCACCCCTCCGACTTTGTCAACCGCACCCATCCGCATCCTGCACTTGGAAGATTCCGAGATCGACCACCAGTTGGTCGCGCTGATGCTGCGCAAGCACAGCCTTGCCTTCGAGATGGAGCGGGTGGAAACGCTGCAAGCGTTTGGCCAGCAGCTGGCCGAGCAGCACTTCGACGTGATCGTCGCCGACTACCACCTGGCCGGCTTCAACGCCCTGGATGCCTGGGCCCTGTTCCAGCAGCAGGCGCACCGGCCACCGTTCATCCTGCTCTCTGGCGCCATCGGCGAGGCCGCAGCGGTCGAGGCCATCCGCCTGGGCTTTTCCGACTATCTGCTGAAGGACCACATCGGCAAGCTCGGCCACGTGATCGAGCGCGCCATCGAGGTGGGGCAGGCGCGCCAGGCCAAGCTGCAGGCCGATGTCGAGCTGGCCCACTCCGAGCGCCGCCTGGCCGAACTGGCCGAGCACCTGCAGACCTCGATCGAACAAGAGCGCGCCGCCATCGCCCGCGAAGTGCACGACGACATCGGCGGCTCGCTCGCCGCCATCCGGCTCGACCTGGCGTGGATCGGGCGCCACACCGACGATGCCGCCATGCAGTCGCACCTGGGCGCCGCCAGCGAAATGCTGCAGCACGCATTGGGCGCCAGCCAACGGATCATGATGAACCTGCGCCCGCCCATCCTCGACCAAGGCCTCGTCGCCGCCATCCAGTGGCTGGCCGAGGGCTTCGAGCGCCGTACCGGCGTCACCACCGTGGTGCGCCCCAGCCGCGAGCGGTTGGACACCGACAAAACCGTCTCACTGGTGGCCTACCGCACGGCGCAAGAGGCGCTGACCAACATCTCCAAATACGCCGCGTGTAGCCGCGTCACGATCGACCTCTCGGACGGCGACGGCGTGCTGACCTTGGAAGTCACCGACAACGGCTGCGGCATCGCTGGCGAGGCGCTGGCCAAGCCCAAGGCCTTCGGCCTGCGCGGCCTGCGCGAGCGCGCCAAGACGGTCGACGGCTGGCTGGACATCGCCAGCCGGCCCGGCCATGGCACCTCCATCATCCTGTCGGTGCCGCTGCAGGCCGAGGCGGCGGCACGCCACGCGGGGAGCGCCGCCACATGATCCGCGTGGTGCTGTGCGACGACCATGCCGTGGTGCGCCGCGGCATCCGCGACACGCTGGCCGAGGCGGTTGACATCCAGGTGATTGGCGAGGCCAGCAGCTACGCCGAGGTGCGCGAGCTGCTGCGCAAGGTGACGTGTGACGTGCTGGTGCTCGACCTGAACATGCCCGGCCGTGGCGGCATGGAAGTACTCTCCAGCCTCACGGAAGTCAACTCGCCGATCAAGGTGCTGATCGTCTCGATGTTCCCTGAAGACCAGTACGCCATCCGCTGCCTGCGGGCCGGTGCACAGGGCTACGTGAGCAAGGCCGGCGAGCCCGAAGAGCTCGTCAAGGCCGTGCGCACCGTGATGCAGGGCCGCAAGTACGTCACGCCCGAGGTCGCGCAGATGCTGGTCGACAGCCTGGCCAAGCCGACACAGGAAGTGCTGCACGACGCGCTGTCTGAGCGCGAACTGCAGACCGTGGTGAAGATCGCCAGCGGCAAGCGCCTGTCTGACATCGCCGAAGAGCTGATGCTCAGCCCCAAGACCGTCAGCGTCTACCGCACGCGGGCGCTGGAGAAGCTGCACCTGGCCAACAACGCGGAGCTGACGGTGTACGCGATTCGCAACGGGTTGGTGTAGCTGAGCCCCGCGCGGCGGCTGCAGCGCCATGGCCGGCGCACCGTGCCGTTCGCGGCTGGCGCCATATCGGATGCGTGCAAGGCGCCCCGCAACCCGGTCATGGTCGACCTGATGGCGCTGGCGAGGCGACAAGCCTAGAGTGAAGGACCGGCCGGACGGCCTGGTGCTCGCCGATGGTCGGGACGAGGCCGGACAGAAGCGAAAGGACAGACCATGCTGACCGATTCCACGGTGACGACGATGCTGCCGGTGAAAGACATGGCACGTGCGCGCGCCTTCTATGAGCAGTCGTTGGGGCTAAAGCCGCAAGGCTTGAAACCCGACGGCAAGTTTGTCTATGTCGTCGGCGGCAGCACCCTGGCACTGTTCCCCAAGCCGGAGGGGACCAAGGCCGAACACACGGCGATCAGCTTTCGCGTGCCCGACATCGCCGCCGCCATCGATGCACTCAAGCGCACGGGCGTTGCCTTCGAAGACTACGACTTCCCCGACTTCAAAACCGTGAACCATGTCTGCGTGCTGGGCGCCGAGAAGGCCGCCTGGTTCAAAGACACAGAGGGCAACTTTCTGTGCATCCACGAGGACATTGCGCAGACATGACGGCTCATGCTTGAACGGGGCGGCAACCCGCGCGTCGGCTGCAGCGGGTTGTCGCTCGACTACTTCGCGCGCATGCGATTGTTCGTCGCGCTGTGCTCGAGCTCGCAAAGACCGAGTTTCTCCATCAACGGGGGAACGTAGACCCCAAAACGGCCACGTAGCCCTTTCTTGAGACCGTACCAACCGCCGACTGGGTTGGTTGGATCGCGCCCCCAGGATTCAACCGTGCCTTCTTTGGCTGGCTTCTGTTCATCGGCACCGCCGAGTGCCACCCAATCGCCTGCGGTCTGCAGCATCTTGTGCAAATCATCGATACAGCGGGCGTCATAGAACAGCACCGTCTTTCCGACAGTACACGCCAAAACTTTCCTGCCATCCCTTTCTTCGACGTGCATCGTGTACTCAGATGTACCCGGTGCTGTCTTGAGCTGCCAGGGGTTATCTTTGGTTCGATTCAGAGGTTCCATTCGTTGTCTCGATCAGTGGGGCAAAATGGCGAGCCCCGCATTGAATCACATTGCGCAGCGATGTCGGCCTAGATGCATTCTTTGCCCGCAGTTTAAATGCCCTCACCACTTCACAATGCCGCGAGTTACCTTCACGCCACCAACAAGTGTCGAACCGCCATAATCTTTTGTAAGGCGTAGCAGTGTGTCATGGAAGCCTAGGTTGGGGAACGCCGCCTCGACTTGTTTGATCGCCGCTCTGCTCATGCCCTTACGAAGCATTCCTTTGGAGGCATCAATCCAGTCGGCCTTACGGCAAGCCTCAATAACTTCTTTGTGACGTCCGTCGTAAGGGAAGATCTTGTGATGCCAATGGATAGCATCGCGAAGCAAATCAGGGTCCAATCCCAGTTTCAATTTCTGGTTATCGGCGATGGCCACAGCCTCGGATGGCTCTAAGTATGCCAATTCACGATCTGTCCACAGGCCAATGTCATGGTAGACAAAAGCCGTCTCGACGAGCCGCTCATGCTCCGATGCGTTGTCTAGAAAATGCATTGCATAAGTGATCGCACGGTATACGTGATTGCGATAACCGGGGAAGTCTTTCCCGACCACCGTTTCGTAGCGCGAAAGCAGCTCTTCGACATAAGGGCGTTTCGGTTTGATCGCGATATCAGACACTGAGCATGACTCCTTCGCGGATGAGAATTTTGACGTTCGAGTTAACCGGGCGCCGATCGCGAGACAATTCGCTCACTGCCACTATGTGCGCCCTTCGCATTTGATCTCTTCCTTGAACTCGTCGCGCTTGGCTTCCTGCTTCACCAGGCACGGGCCATCGCGAAACTCGGTCTTCCACTCGCCGCGCCACGTGGCGCCACGACCATCCTTGCACTTGATCTCGCGCTTGAACTCGCCCCGCTTGGATTCGGTCTTCACTTCGCATGGCCCACCCCAAAAGCCCTCGGTCACCTGGCCGCGCCACCATCGCTTCCCGTCGCGCGGACGCATTTCGTCGTTGGCATAGGCTGCTGATTGGCAGAGGAAAGCGGCAGCAACGACGAGCAGGAGAGGAGTGGTTCTTGAACGCATGGTGAGATGAGAATATGTGGCGACGTGAGTTCTGTCCAGCGGACTAACATTTAAATACACCAGACGCACCGTGGGTAGGCGCCTTCACCTCAGCCGCATATTTGCCGTAGCGGAGCGTAGGCAGATTTGTCGGCGTGAGCGCCAGGCTGGCATGACTGCACGCGCACTAGACCGATTCTCCACAAGACTCCTTGTGCTCGGTCCGCACAAGCTCGCCTGCGGCGAGGGCAGTGTTGACACCTAGCCCGAAGCAAATCAAGCCCACGAGTAATGCAGCAAAGGTAATACCTATGCGGCGTGTTGTGAACGCGGAATATGCGAAGATGCAAGAGCCTGGAACATATGCAGCAAGCGTCGGAAGCGTGAACATGAAAACGCTCAGCGGACCATCGCAATCTACTGCACCCTCAATGCCCATTGCCTGATATTCATTTGCTGAGGCCAATAAACCAAAGAGCGCGAGCGGAGACAAGAGTACCATGAGAGTACCTAAAAGGCGTCGCGTCGATCTGACGCTGGCAGACCCACTGGCTACTTCGCTTGTCATGCTCAACGCTCAAGCTCAGCGGGCGGCGAAGCCGTCCGCTGCAGCGCAGGGTTAGATTTCAGTCCACCGACCACATTAGCTCCAGCTCAAAGAATCGGTTGTCAGCTCTACGAGCCATCTTCAAAGCTCCGCTCATGTCATGGCCGCCGTCGTCCATGGACCATGAGACCTCGTCGAAGTTGAGATCGGTATTCAAATGAGCCAGCAGCTCCTGGGCAAGTGAAATAGACACAGGAGTCGAAGGTTTGGCGATGTAGTCACCTTGCGACGCCTGAAGAAAACGCGCGAGTTCTTCAAGCCGGTCAGCCGACAGCGCGGCCCCTAGATCAACGGGATATCGGAAGTGTGCTTGGTTCGCCGCCTCAATGTAGGTGAAGAGCAAGCCGCCCTCCGGAAAAGCGGTGTGCGACCGTTCCTGCAATTTTTCCAAGAGCATCAACGTGGATGGAGAGAGCATTGAAATCTAACGTTTGACATGAGGGGCAAACGACGGCGGCAATAGCTTGGACAGAAAGCCCAAACCCGCACCGCCGTTGTTTGTCCCTTCGATGGAATACGAAGGGACTTCCCCAGTCCCAAGACGGTGTCCAGGCACCAAGATTGACTCGCGGAAGTTCAATCTGAAACGGAAAAGGGGAAGTCCATGACGGAGATTACACGGGCGCCGGTGGCGCGGGTAGGGGTGGATCTGTCCAAGCGGGTTTACCAAGTGCATGCGGTCGATGCGCAGGGCCGCGTCGTGCTGGCCAAGGCCATGCCGGTGGATCGGTTCTTTGCCTGGTGCGCCGAACTGCCGAACGGATGTGTCATGGCGATGGAGACTTGTGGCGGTGCGCACCACGTGGCCCGCCGGTTGCGCCTGCTGGGCCTGGATGCCCAGTTGATCGCTGGCAACTTCGTCACGCCCTACCGCATGGCGGGCAAGAGCGGCAAAAACGACGCCAACGATGCCGCTGCCATCTGCGAGGCCGCTGGTCGGCCGCACATGCGCTTCGTGCCGGTCAAGACGGCCGAGCAGCAGGGCCAGCTGGCCGTGCACCGGCTGCGCGAAGGCTTCAAGGAAGAGCGCACGGCGCTGATCAACCGCATCCGCAGCCTGCTGGCCGAGTTCGGATTGGTCTTCGCCCAAGGCCCCGATGCGCTGCGTCTGGTGCTGGCCGGCGTGATCGAGGACGCCAGCAACGAGATCCCCGGCGTGGCACGGCTGGCCTTGCAGCGCGCGCATCTGCACTGGATCGACATCGATCTGCAGATCGCCTGGTGCGACGAGCGCATTGCCGCCCATGTACGCGCCGATGCGCGGGCGAGCAAGGCGGCCACGTTGCTGGGCGTTGGCCCGACCACCGCGTCGGCTTTGGTCGCCAGCGTGGGCGAATTCGGCCAGTTTGCCAACGCGCGCCAGGTCGGCGCCTGGCTCGGCCTTGTGCCCAGCCAGAACTCCACCGGGGGCAAAGCCAGGCTCGGGGGCATCACCAAACCTGGCGACGACTACCTGCGCACCTTGCTGATCCAGGGCGCCAAGTCCGCCGTGATGAGCGCGACCAAACGCAGCGACCGCATCAGCCAGTGGCTGGTGCAGTTGAAGGAGCGTGTCGGCTGGCAAAAGGCCGTGGTGGCGCTGGCCAACAAGAACGCGCGCATCCTGTGGGCGGTGCTCACGCGCAATGGCGTGTTCGATCCCGATCATGTGCCCCAGATACCGGCGGCGCGGCAAAAGCCTCAACCGGCATGAATGGATTCTCTGAGTTGGACGTGCGATAGCAGATAACCACCACAGGTCAGACCGGCAGCAGGTGAGCTCGGTAACCCTTGCGTGTTTCAAACACGACGAGTGAATGGAGCCCTGCTGAGCGGTTCGTATCTGGGGCCTCGGACCATTTGGCCGACACAAGCCCGCCTGTAGATGTGCAGTCTGTCCTTTTGCGGTGGCTTCTGTATTCATCGTGCGTCTGCGATCAACGAATGCGAATACCGTTTATCAGGAAGAACACCTAAGAGCCGCTGTTGACGAAAAGGGAAGTCCCTGTAGAAGGGTTAGGCCGCACTCGTGCCATGGCAGCTTGGGCTACGCGAAGAGCTTGTAGACGCCGTAACCAATAAGGCCGAGGCCTAGCAGGTCGAAGAAGATGCCCATTGGGCGAGACTTCCTTGGGTGCCCCGTTATGACGCCGCCGGGGAACCGAGCCGTTGCTTGCATGAGCGCGGTCTGCAGCGGGTGGTTGATCCATTCGCCCATGCCAAAGAAGAAGACGCCGATAGCAACCGCTGCGGTAGGCCGAGTTGGAAACTCCTTCAGCAGTCCTGCGCCGACCAGTAGGAATAGAAAGAGACCGGCGGCCATGAGAACTTGATACCAGTGATCAAGCGCGAGCTTTGAGATCGGGTTCTCCATTACGCAGAGCCTCCAGCTACTTGGCGACAACTATACAAGGGGGCAAAGGCGTTGCCACAACAGAACGCCTCTGCTGGCTGTGCGGCCTAACGCAAAGGTGACCGGCGCCTTGCGCCAGGAAGGAGCGAAGCGACCGTACGCCGCAAGGCGTCCGTGTCGACCGAAATGTTAGACCTCACGCCGGCTACCGCTGTCTTCCACTGAGCGCTTCACCTTGCTTGAGTAATTTATCAATTTCTATTCCATTCTCTCGCGAAGACCATTTTTGAGGCCAGCACGCACTGGAGCTACCCATGTTCAAGCCTGCCCGCATGATCATGCCACCCGGAGTGTGAAAGGCCTTGACCGCATAGAAAGGCTGATCGGTGTGGGCATCGACATACACGATAGGCTGTTCCCGAACTGGAATGAGCAGACCTTGGCGGTCGACCAAGTGCGGCCCGATCCGACGCGCTGCCTGGACTTGGTTCGCGGTTGGTGCGACCCACACCTTGGCTTCGCGCTCGCATAGTCTGTTGAACTGCCAACGCCCTATAGCTTCGTCCGCGAATGGGAAAGGAACCTTGTTTTACTTTCGTGGACACTCCAACCTAACCGAAGGAGTGATCAATGGGAATGCCCGGTCCAAGAATGGTCGGCCGTTATGGGATTGAATTCAAGCTGACGGCAGTCAA
>NZ_JBWMBB010000025.1:0-25492 GCF_056521305.1 Rhodoferax sp. RT4P68 | reverse complement strand
CACGTCAATCACTCCTGTGCTCCTGCCACTAAAAGCAGCAGGTTAGGGTTCTTACGTGGGTCAGTTTTGGACGGAAATTACCTGTGGCGGTGGGTCAGTTCTGCGTGGAAATCAACAGATCGCGACCTCGCTCGGCGGCTTGGCCGCATGCTCGAAGGAGAAATTCACGAAACCTCGGACGTCCGGCCGCAGCCGGTACCCCCTGCGTGGGTCATTCGCCGGGGCGTCCGGCTTGAGGCGGGCCAAGTGCACGCCCACATGTGCATTCGTGACCAGCGTGCGAGGGCCGATCAGCCAACCGGTTCCTACAGGCTCGCGTTCCCCGTCGACCTCCCGCACGATGCAGCCGACTGCGCGGCAGACAACCTCCATCTTCGTCTCGGCGCCCCTTGCCAGGTTGACCCACAGGCCACTCGCCTCGAAGGAGGCCGTGTCGGGCCGGTTGCGGTTGACGAACCATGCGGGCCGGTCGGTGACGGATATGACCGCCTCCAGGCCTGAAACCTCGTTGTCCGAGAGATCGTCGAAGCGCATTTGCGCACGCGCGAGCTTGAGTGCCGTAGCATGCCCTACGTGCGCCAGGGCTTCTGCGAAACCTGCCGCGGTGGAGAACGCCATTGTCGGCGCCGCGGCGGCCATGCGTGCCGCCATGCGCGACCCGAGTTCATCGGAGGACGGCAGTGCCGGCTGTATCGCCGATTCGAGCTGCGCATCGCTGGCACTTGCCAGACGCCCTGCGCGATCCGCCGCCCTGCGTGCACGCGCTTCAGGAGATTCCGGGTATCTGGCCTTCATCGCTCCTCCGTCCTCCTGGTACCAAGCACCACCTCGTAGGTCGCATCAGGCCCACTGTTCACCCCCACCTTGGCGACCAAGCTGTCGCCGTCGGGTAGAGAGAAGCGCAGTGACGCCTCGCCCGGTGGCAGGCCCGCGCGCGCCTTCCCGTCCGGCCCGGTGACGTACGCGATCTCCGGCATGGGCTCGGATGCGTGCTCTACTACGAACCGCGTTCCAGGAAGCGGCTTGCCATTGGCGCTTCGCACGACAAGGGTGAACGCAAGCCGTGTCACGGCAGGGCCAGCGTATCAGGCCGCATCCGACGCGAGCCATTCCTTGATCGTCTGCACCATCTCCGGAATGAGTCGCGGTCCCGAGTTCGCCTTGATCCCCCACGCACCCGGCGTACCGCCCACGCCGTACGCGTGGATGCCGACCGCAACCGGGTCGGCATGCGGCGAGGCCTGGTGCCAGACGGGAGAACCGCTTTGTCCGCCGTAGGTGTCGATGTCGTAGAACACACGGCGCGCCGACGCGCGTAACACGCGATTGGCGTGGAAGAACTGCTGCTCACCACCACCGCGGTCACCGGGGTAGCCCGAAATGTTGAGCAATGCGCCTTCCAGATCCTGGTCGGTCAACGATGCGACCTTGAAGTACCCCACCGTGTCTCCGAGCGGCTCGTCGAGATGGATGCATCCGATGTCGTAGTCGGGATCCGGCCCGTTCTGCCACACCTGGGTCGCCGAGAAGCGGGTTGCCGTCACCGTGCCATACGGAACTTGGTGGCGTTGCGGCCGGGTGAGACCTCGATGGAGCCGATCCAACCTCCAAAGTCGCTCTCGCTGAACACGCAGTGGCCTGCGGTGAGCAGCGTCCTCGGGCCAATGAACCAGCCGGTGCCGATGAAGGACGAGGTGAACGGCGGCTTGGGCTTGAGCTTAAGCGCCGCGATCATGCGCCACGGCAACTTGTCCGTGTCGCTGATCCGAACGCGTTCGTCGACGCCGAGCACGGTTTCGGTGCCGGCGCGTGCGAACGACGGCAGCATGGGCACGTCGCTCCTGCCGACAACAACAAGATCGTCAGCCGCATTCGATGGGGAACTCGGTTCGCCTTGGTTACCGGTTGTTTCCACGACGGGAAACATCGGTATTGCCTCGTGAAGAGGCAGCGGCGGAGAGGATGACCATGCGATTGGGTTAGTCACGGACGTGTTCCTTGAAGAAGGTTGATATCAATCCGGTTTGCACAATGTCCTATCGCCAAAGCGTTTGGGCCGCGCGCGCATTCCATCAGGGATGGCCTCAGATGGTCACGAAGGGAATGATGGCCTGGTGCACCGCCAAGCCCTTCTTGCGGAAAGTCGAGCGGGTGAGCTGCTGGGCGAGACGTCCAGCCCAATTTGCATCAGGTTGGATTTGTAGGCAGCGAACCACTCGTCTTCGGAGGCGCTCGGCCCCACAGCCCCGTTGGCTGCCAGTGCTGCGAATGTCAACGCCAACGAGAGTGGGCCGCGGATATCCGGCGCGCTTCTGGAATGGTCGATCAGCTGTTGCCCGTCACGACCGCATCGGGCAGCTTGTTCAGGTCCATCGCGGTTTCCGTACTAGCTGACTCCTGCGACCCGCCGTCGGCATCAGCATGGCAGTTTCAATAAAAGTCACGGCATTGCGGCCCATTACACACCCGTAGCAGATGCCGCGCGTCCTGGCGGCTCGGTACTGAAATTTTATGGAAATATGCCCCTTTCCGCATCATCACAATCAATGAAGGGCTGGCGAGCAGCAGCCACTGTGCGGCGTTTGAGCTAGGGAAAACCCATTGCGAGACTGGGACAAGGGTGCTAGGATCATTCGACTCAACGTTAGAGGAGAGCGTCAAGTGGCAAGCCGTCATCAAAACCTTTACGCAAAGGGTTCTGCGCCTTGGGCGTTGAAGCAATACAAGGAATACATGCTTGCATGCCTGTGCGCAGACCTTAGTACGTTGGAAGAAAACGGGCTCCGGCTAGACCAATGTGAAATGGTTAAGAGCGCGCTTCGTCGTGGAGTTGCCTGTGTTAACAGCGGCGACGGCGGCGGCGTTTTTCGCCAAGCATTTTGGGAAGAGCTCGAGGAGTTCTACCTAAAGTACGAAAGATGGAATGGGCATGATGGTCAGGGAGCGGAAGCGCGGGCCCACAGAAGGGCGTGGTTACGTCGCATGATTGACCATCGAACCAAGCTATTCAAAAGACTTCCTCGGGCGAAAAAGACAGCAAATGAAGAATACGTCGACATACAGTTAGATCTTCTTTCTGAGCTCACCCGCCCGCCTTTCGACGAAATGCACCTGGCGTTTGACGAGGTCGTTAAGCACTGCGGAGAACTATTCCCTGCGGTCAAGCGAGCGCTAAACTCTTATCAAAAAGACATTGCTGCCATCAATCATTAAGCACTCAACACTGTCGACAGCCACGGATTGAAGTAGACGAGCGCGATCTTTGCGATGAACCAGTAGACAAGACCTGCGCCAAACAACAGCAGCAGAGCAATCGTCACGCGCACCCATCCGCGCCGACCGACCGAGAAGGTCTGGTATACATGGTGACCAATGCCCCAAAACGCAGTAGCTAATGCAAGTGCCAAAACCACGGTGAGCAAGGCGGCAACGATGCTCGACGGTGATACGCCTCTATCGATCTTTAGGTAGACCAAGGAGACGCCGGTAAGACTCCCGATGGATCCAAGCGCACCAAGGCAGTCTAGTATTAGGCGATGGCGATTGCTGTTACTCAATTTAGTTCCTCGTTTGTTTTGAATTTTCATCCTCAAGCGCATCCCTGCGATCAAGTGATGATGCTGCTGCAGCGCGTGACCAAAAAGTTAACGCCTATAACTAGTTGCCTGAGCGACGAAAAACCTCTCTAACGAGCGGCTTACCGATTGTTGATATCTTTCGGTCGCAAATTCCGGCGATTTCATAAACGAAATGCATCTCCGGTCATTGGTTCCAGTTTGCGATGCGCTAAAGTTATGATCATCCTTGTTCCCTCTATTCCGGTTGCCCTGAATAATCATGTGGCCGACCCGACAGAGGAGTAGCTATCGCCCGTCAAAAATATGCTATCCAGTCGCTTTTAGCCTAGTCGCCTTGGTTAAGGGTTATCCGGACTGGCCTATGGTCTGAAAGGCGTTTCATGATCCCGGGAATTGCAGCCTGCTCCGGCAGAGGATTAGGTATATAGGGATCCCGATCAAAATAAACAATCTCGGGCCAATGCGTGACCCGTGCGGCAACAGCAGGCGATACCAAGATATGGTCAATGACAACTAGATCTGTCGTGGTGGTCCAAAGAGAACTGGCATCGCCGGCGGCTTCTCGCCAGTCCCAGCCTGTCAACGCCCCCTTTTGTAAATAGGTCGCATCCTCGCCGCCATACATTGCGTTGAAATCGCCCAAGATCACCGCCTCACCTAGCTTGCCTGTCTCGCTCTGTAGAGTTGCCCATTCAGCCAGCGAGGTGAGTTCGCCGCGTTTGATGCGGCCAGCCACGTCGTCCCCCTCGGGAACGCTGGACTTTGCATGTGTACCGATGACTTCCAAACGCCGACCGGACGGCCTGTACTCGAACTCTGCGAAGACCGGTGACCTGGTCCACATCGGCAGTCGCTGCCACTTAACAAGTGACAGATGAGTCTCGTTCCATGCAAGTAGGACACGCTGCTTCGCATCAGGTGCATTCGAAACCGGGAGGGACGACACCATCCGGCCTTCGTTGTCCCGCAGGCGCAGCGTTCTGTTCGCTTTCGAAAGAACTTTCTCGAAACGAACTGCATCCACAATTTCCTGGAAGCAGAAAAGATCCGCGCCCGTGTGGGCCAGCATAGATGCAAGTCGCAGATCGTCTATTTCTGAGTGGAAAAAGCTAATACTTAATCCCTTTGAACCGGCTACCGTCTGTTTCAAACCATACCAATAGATATTCGCGGTAACGATGGTTAAATCTTTCATGCTCGCTCCAGTTAGCGTTTTTATGGAGAACCACCAAATACACGCCTGACCATATCAAGGCGCCTCTGCCGGCGACCCATCAGGAAAAATCATTGCTTCCCACTCAGCGACAATTATACCAAATGCGGTACAAATGCAGAAAGTTTTTACTAGGGTCTCACAGATGCGCCTTCATCATTGGGGTGAGGCTTAACGACTATTGCAGTGACGTAGGGAATCACCTACGATGCATCTCGCTCACTCTGGTTAAGATTTCTGCTATGCCGCTCAACTTTTCCAGTTTGTGGAACGCCTACCCGACCGATTCGACCAAGGACCAGCTGTTCCACCGGCTGGGTGGTAGTTGGCCTTCTCTCGTCGGCAACGGCAACTACGAAAATACATGCGCACTACGGCTGTCTGTTGCATTGATCGGAGCCGGGGAATCGGTCCCCGCGGATCTGGCGAGGGCCGATGGAGGGCACAAGGATGGGGAGGGGCGAAATGTGATCATCAGGGTGCCCACGGCCAAGCGGTTGCTCGAGCGACTGCTCGGGACGTCGACATGGGGGACCTCTAAGGTCGCCGGAGCCGACATAGCGAACAATCTCATCCCCGCATGGACGGGGATATTGCTCTATCTCGTTCCCGGCGTCGCTGCGAATGGGCACGTCGATCTCTGGAATAACAACCGCTGCACTATCGATTGCCACAACAACTTCGCCCGAGCAGCGACGTCCGTCGAGATGTGGAGACTAACCTGACGCGGTGGAGAGTGCTCTATGGCGCTCATGACGCGGCGCTGCCCGCGGCTCAGGCGTTCGTCGTGTTCCTGACAGTAGGCAGGGCCGAGCTGGCGGAAGATGTCCGCCACCTCCAGCCCGTCTGAGCGCAACGCGGCCCTTAGAAGTTTATGGACGGGCTCGCGATCGGCGAAGCCGGCTCGACTTTGGGCAACAGGTCGAACGGACTGACGGTGGCGCACATCAGCGAGTTGTTGTCTCGCGCTGCGGAGGTGGCGATTCGCTCGAAGAAGGAGTGCATCACACCAGAACTGCTGCAGTCTGTGATCGGCGCGCGCACGTTCGCATGAACACCACTGCCGCGCGACATGCCGGCCTGCCTTTCATTCCGCAGCCAGCATCCGGTGAGCTTCTAGGCTCGTGGCTGTTGAGCTCTACGGCCTGGGCTTGACGACATTGTTGAGCCGACTGGGTGCGCGACCAGCTAGCGACGCCCCTGTACCGCATTGGTTTGCCATCGACGACGGCAACGTCAGTTTGGACGCCCTTTCCGCGGCGTCGCGCTTACCGCGAGCTACTTTGACAACGATGGCGCCTTCGCCCTGCAGACCGCGCTGGCCCGAACAACTCGGGTCCTGCGCCAGATGCCTGGCTGATGCGGCCAACGCAGGTCTCCCGATCGCTTGGAACCGGAACTGGATGAACCCTCTGGCTACGGTATGCAGCGCCCACGGCACTTGGCTCACTCCGGTAGCCATACGCACGCTAGCGGCCGTCCGTTCCGCTGCGGACTTCGGCGGCATCGTTCAGCAGGTCGCCGCGGCGCAGGCCCAGCTCGCTGACGAGCCTGCTTGCCCCGTTGATGCCCAGTGGTTACAGGGCCGCTGCACTGCGCGAACAGCCGTGCGTATGCCCTGGGGTTGGACTCGGCGGCAAGACTTGATTCGGATCGTGGACGCGCTGGCACACGAGGTGACCGCGGCATCGGACTCAGGTACCGGCCCTGTTGGCCTGCCGGCCGGTCGGCGGCAGGGATCCTGCAAGAGCTTTGCACTCGACCTCGGCAACGCTGAGCGGGTTGGCGTGTCGCTGCCAACACAGCTTCGACCACGCCAGTGGGTCCTGGCCCGCGTGGCCCACGTGTTGCGATGGCCGTCCGAGGAACGGGCGCGCTCCTCGTCTTGGTCAGCTGCATCCGTCAAGCGGCTGGCATCGATGCGCAATTGGCCCTCGCATGGATCTGCCCCCCAGCGGCCGATCTTGTTCAGCAGCAAGACGCGTTGCGACGGGAGTTCAGCATCTCGCCCAGGTACTTCAAGGCATGTGCGGCCCTGTTTGCGTCGGTCCAGTGACTAGGCCAGCCGATTCCGCTCAGACGCTCTCAATGGAGCGCCGTTCGCAGATCATTCATTCAGCGTCGCAGCTTATTCGTTCAAAGTCGCAGTTATTTCGTTCTTCGACACCGAGGCCACCCTCGCGGCAGTGAAGCTGCGAATCGATTCGGCGACACGCGCTTGCGTCGCGTACTCGGCCGCTGCGAGCTGCGCGAGGTTTTCCTGCTCGGCGGTCAGGGCTGCATCGAGATCCACTTCCGACCAGGCCTTAGAGGCGACCTCCGCCTGTTTCTGCCGCGTGTCACTGTGCAGGTAAAGGCTCTGGCACCCGGCGAGGACGCCCACGAACATGACGGCGGCCAACCGCTTCGCGGTTGCTGCGTATCGAGGCCAAGTTTGATCAGACACGAACTGTCCCCCCTATCGGAAAGTCCGGAAGTGACGATGAAATGCGCTGACGAGAAGCGTCCGTTCGCGTTCGACACGTTGCATCCACAAAGCGATGGACGAAGCGGAATTTCGCCTCAGATCGCCCGTCAATCGCCGCCGACGGCTGTCTCGGCCAGCGATGACTCGCGAGCTTTCATCCGGCGCCCGGAAGCCGCCACAGTCGAACAGCGGGTCATCAGGTGCGCGCAAAGACCCAGGCATAGCGCCGACCCACAGCCGGCCTGTACCATCCACCCGAACGAAAACCAGGCAGTGAAACGGTTTGCGGCAGCCTTTCGCCCGCATCCAGCGGGATGGTACGACCGGGCCGGTTGAATGGTGGCTTTACCGCGACGCAGTGCCTTGCGGCGCTGAGGCCGTACCGCTAGCAGCTGAATCGGTGATTGAGGCGTCGGGCAGCGCTTGCTTGGTCTCTAACTGACGGCTATCAGTGTTGCACTGGCCTGGCTTGGTGCAATCAACGGTCTTGACGATTTGCCAAGACAGAAGCATGACCGAAATGGTCATTGCAAAGACTACCCAGGCCGGAAGGTACTTATCGGATGGACGAGGGCCTAACCATTTGACCTTCACTTGCTTTCTCCCCCAGATGAGTTGGATTTTAGCGTCTTGACCTGCTCCCCAAGCTCACCTTGTTTATAGCCAAAGTAAAATCCGATAGCTGAAGCCAACAGAGTAATTACAGGGCCAACAAGAACATCCAGCACTTGCTTGAGCTCTCCGAAGAAGGTACCGGAGTAGTTGGACGAAGCCCCTCTGGCAAATAGGGCGACAAAGGTCAAAGCGACGATTGCGCACAACAAACCGATAAGCCACAAGGTGATGGTCTGCCGAGTGACATCGCGTGACTCATTCGGGTCGTAGGGCTTTTCTTCAATGGACGCTAGAGATTCGTCTCCATCGCCTTGAGATGTGGTTGCAGGTAATGCTTGGCCAAAGGCGTCTGGCTTGTCGAGTTCCGGATGCTCGGAGAGATTGATTTCCGTCAGGGGCATATTAGCGTCTGCCGGCGCCGGCGCCGGCGCCGGCGCAGGTCCGGACACAGCGTCATTTCGCGCGTCTAGCGTGTCGCTCCGCGGCCCCGAAGGCGGCGGAGGCTTTTCACCAGGCTTGTTATCGTCTGCGGGCTGAAGCGGGTTCCCTTGCGGGAGAGGCGCTTCGACTCGAGGCGACAGCGCCTCCCCAGCAGGTTGTTGAGGCGGAGCCGCTGGCTGCGGAGCTGACTCAGCATTTTTGCTCTCACCGGCCGGAACACTGTCAACGGACGGACGATCACCTATCCCCATCAGTGCCTCCCATCTTTATTGATGTGGCACTGTAGCCGGTTACCTTGTGAACAGCAACTCGGTTAAGGAACCGTTCTTCTCAAGCAAGACTTTGCTGCCACTCGCGCGTCTCTCTTGGATGAGCCCTTCGGTGGTGATGGCTCGGCGCAAAGCTTCAGTGATAGGGACGTTTTGCCTCGTAGCAAGGGCCCGAATCCGCTCAGCCTCTTCTTGCGAAACGTCGAAGGTTAGTCGTACCTTGGTCTTCTTCTCCATGATCGCTCCTTGATAAATACGTGTTTTATACCACAGAACTTGTGCGAAAAGACATCATTTTTCATGGGTGGTTTGCCCCCCCCTTTTCCATAAAAGGGTGGACCAGTTTTGAGCACAGCGAAGCACATCCATCAGAACGCATGCACGACTGAAGAGGAATCTAGGGGAGGTCGGGCCTTCCGCCAAACATGCCACACTGTACGCAAAATCAATCTTCCAGTCCGCTTGCGTACATACTGCCCTGGCGGCATGATCTCCAGCAAGTTCAGGGGCATAGTTTACGCCCTTTTAGGCCAGCTAAATACTGCATCTATCAGCAATCACACGTTAGCAGGCCGTTGAAGCACCGGCGACGAACGCGAGTTCCGCTCTGGAATTTCGGCTCGGCAAGGTCATGCGGCGTTCTGGAACCGCCCGATTGCACCCGAGATGCCTGTTGCGCGGCCATCTATGCGGTCAGAGCCGACCATTTCGACGTCCTTTGCCCTCATGGGGCGCACTGCGGACGCAGTAGCGCCAAGGTGCGCAGCCGAGTGCGGTTGTAGGCGGCCATCGTCAGCGTCAAAAGCTGATCGACTTTGTCCAGTCCCTGAACCATGACTTGGCGGATCGGGCCGATCACCTTGCCCCAGCCGAAGCACTGCTCGATGCGCTTTCTCTTGCGCTGGCTGACCTCGTAGCCAGGGTGTCGGGTGGTGCGTGCATCAATGGCGCTGCCGCCGTTGCGCTTGGTGTTCTGGGCCACGTGGGGCGTGACCTTGAGGGTTCGCCTTGACGAAGCCCTTGGTGTCATACGCCTTGTCTGCCCGACCGTCACGCGTTTGCCCGGACCCGCCACGTCAGCCAGCGTCTGCGCGGCCACTTCGCGCTCGGTCGTTCCGTCGGAGGTGCTGGCTTGCACATTGACAACCAGGCCGTGGCGGTTGTCCGTCAGCACATGGCCTAGCTGGGCAGCGCAGGGCTGCATTGCTCTTGCGGTAAAGCCGCGACTCGGGGTCACTCTTCGATTCGTGTGTGGCGTTGCTGCGCGGCTCGCCGTGCCAGTTCTCGGGCGGGCGGCCGTCGTCCGAGCCGTCCTTGCGCATGCTTTTGTGACTGGCCCAGGCCTGGATCAGCGTGCCGTCCACGCTGAAGTGCTCGCCCGACAGCAGGCCGCGTTGCTCGGCCATCTCCACCGTCGCGTTGAACAGTTCGGTGACCGCGTCGTGCTCGATCAGCCTGTCGCGGTTCTTGCTGAATACCGAGTGGTTCCACACCGTGTCTTCGATGGCCAAGCCCACGAACCAACGGAATAGCAAGTTGTATTGAATCTGCTCGACCAGTTGGCGCTCGCTGCGCACGCTGTACAGCATCTGCAGCAGCATGGCGCGCATGTGTTTTTCGGGCGCGATGCTGGGGCGTCCGCCCTTGACGGCCTCGTACATCGCAGAAAACTTCGCATCCATATTGGCCAACGTGTCGTTCAGCCAAGTCCGGATCGGGCGCAGCGGGTGGCTGGCCGGCACGAAGCTCTCCAGCCTCACCGTGGTGAACAAGCTTTCGTTGTAGCTGTCGGCTCCTCGCATGACGGGCTGGCTCCTCTAGATGCACCGATGGTCGGCTACGCCAGCCGACTCGTCGATAGGTATTTCAACGGCCTGTTAGGGAATATCTGCACATCTGGCGACGGACTGCGATGACTGGGGCGGCGCAAGGAGTCTCGGCGGCCGCTGCCGTGAATTTCAGGCTTTCGGCCTCACCGATGCGCTGATTGAGGGACGCCGAGCGAGTAGCCCACCATTCAGAGGACCGCAGGCGAGAGGTTCCAGTCGGCGCGAGATCCTGCTCGGCGCAAATGCGACGTGGCGTCAGATTAGCAACATCCGGGCGGGCACGGTGGATCATGCGCACTCGCCAGCCGGTGTTCAATCGGCCTGGCCGCCCCAGGCAGCGCTTCCATAATCTTGTGGATTAGGTGTTTTCGATTCCTTGACCCGAAGCAATGCCTCACATATTCTCGTGGCGATCCGCAGCAGTGACTGCGCCTCGATCTTCCCTACAAGTCGCGCGTATGACTGAAGAACTTACTTCGCCCCATTTTGGTCGCGCATTCACGGAGACGCCGAATGCTTGGAGTAAAGCTGCTGCTGGAGGAAACGTTTAGGGAAGGGTCGGCCTTCCTGGACCTGTTCGACACGTCGTTGAACATCGACGACAGCGCGAAACCGGCCAAGGTCAGCGGCAACACGACGCTGTCCACAACGCATTTCAACGTCACCTTTCCGGACGGTGCGCGCTTCCCTGGCGTCGATGAGGAGGACGTGGAGGTTGCCGTGGCGGTCTCGCTGCTCAGCGGCAAGCTAGCGGCGTTCCAGAACGTTGCCGCCACGCTCCTCATCCATCGCAAGAACAACGGCGTCGCGACAGTCCGACAGGTCACCGGCTTGAAGCAATCGGTGGCCTTTGATTGGCCGGGCCTTAAGGTCCAACACTGCGTCGCCGAACTCAGCCTTGGCGAGCGGCCCGTCCAACTGATCCTCAAGCCGGACACCGGCCAGCCTGCCGGTACCTTCGAGTTGCTGGGTGCGGAGTTCCAGTTCACCAATCCGCTCACATTCTCTGCCGATGGGGTGAGCGGCACGTGCGAGGCGACCGAAGACACTCGCAAGGGCCTACGCGACAAGCTGCAGCCCTTGTTCGGCAGCATCGTTGAGATCACCGAGGTCTCGACGATGACCATCAAGGCGGTCGACAACGCCTGGACGGTGAATCTTGTAGCCGCATTCAACATCCCTCTCTTTGTCGACGGGGAGGGGGAACTGGAGATCACGGGGACGCGGCGCGACATAGGCACGTGGGCCATCGAGTCGACCGTCCTTCTCGCGAACGCGCAGCGCTGGGGCGATCCGCAGGGCTGGTTCCAGATTGACAAGCCGAGCCTCAACCTGCGCTTCGACCAGGGCGCAGCGGGCTGGTCGGTGAAGCCGCGCCTGGGTGGCAAGATCACCTTCCTCCCGACCGCTGCGGAACGGCTGGGCGCGACCATCGCCGACTGGTTCGGCGACCTGTTCCAGGGCATGAGCACTGAGTTCGACAGCGAATTTGGAAGCTTCATGCCAACCATTGCGCTGCGGCCATTCGCGCCGTTCAAGCTCAAGGCCCTGGAGATGTTCGAGCTGCGCGTGCCGAGCATCGATCTCAAGTGGGGGACCGAGAGGAGAGTCACCTTCAGCCTGGAAGGCGTATCCCTGCGGCTTGACATCGGGGACGTCGGCCTGCGCGGAGTCATTCCGCCGCTGAGTTTCGATCCATTCACGGGCAAGCTGAGCCTGGGCAACGCGGACAAGCTGAGTGTCGATCTCTCGCTATCGGCGCCCGGCGGCGTCAAGGGAAGCGCGACAGTCGTGTACAGGGAGGACAAGACGCTCCGATACCTGCAGGGCAGGGGCCAGCTGAGCACCCCGACCCTGCCCGGCGTGGCGGTCGCATTCCGGGTCGGACAGTTCCGCACGAAGCTGGACGAAGACTGGACGCCTACCGTGCTGCTCTACGCGGACGCACCGGTAACGGTCCCGCTGTTCCCGCTGGTGAATGTCCAGCAGCTCAGCCTGGCGGTGGGCGTCAACTGCGAGGTACAAGGCACTTCGCGCCTTACGCTGGCCGAGGCACGCCGCCGCGTGGAGCAGGGCTTGCCGAATGTCAGCGATCCGGACGTGTGGTCGCCGTCCAAGGACACTGGCCTGACCCTGCTTGCGCGCCTCTTTCTGGGGCCGACGGGCAAGAACGAAGTGCCGGGGTTCTACGCCGCCGATATGACCCTGATAGTCACGTCCGACGCGCAGGCGACGGCCTTCGGCAAGCTGTGGCTCTACACCTCGGTCACGGACGCGCGCACGGGTGAGTTCCAGCAGCGGCCGGCTGGCTTGGCGCTGATGCTGCTCGACGCGCAGGAGCCCTCATTGCGCATTGCGGCGCAAACGACAGGTAACGGTCTTACTAGCCTCAAGTCGTCTGGCCTTGCAGGCCAGCTGATGGGCTTCAGCCTGCCGCCGATGCGCCTGGCGTTCGAAGCCACGAAGAACGGCATTGCTCTCTACTTAGGTCCCAACGAAGTGAGCGGCAGCCTTGGCCCGCTCAGCGTTCGAGCCACGTCGCTGCTCGCGTTCCGCGCCCGCTTCGATGGCGGCAAGTCCTATGCGATGTCTCACTCGAGCCTGACGGCCGGGTTCAGCTGGAGCGCCTCGGCGTCGGTCGGTCCCGTCAGCCTAGGCGCCAGCTTCAGTGCAGGGTTCGCCGCCGAACTGCTGCTGCTGGGCACCTTCGGCGATAGCAAGCTCACAGTGTATGGAAGCGCGTCGATCGCGATGAGCGCCGCGCTCGCGCTGCATGCGAGCGTCGGCTTCAGGATCAGGATCAGTTGCTTCCTCGGCAGCTACACGATCTCCTGGTCGGTGCACTACGACTTCAGGATGGAGGTTCATGTCGACCTCGGCCTGGAGGCTGCGCTGACGACGGGGAGCGAGGGCTTCGGCTTGCGCGGCCATGCCACGGCCAGCGTCTCCGTGCTCGGAATCTCAGCGACGCTCACCGTGCCAGTGGCGGTCAACACGGGCGCCGTCGACGACGCCCGGAGCCAATATCAGTCCGTCGACCAGGACATCCGAAAACTCCTTGGGATCTGAGCCAGCATGGACCTTCTGTTCCTCAAGAGACTGGATACGGCGCACTGGCTCGGCCTGCGTATGCCGCCAGACATCCGCATCGCCGCCGGCGCGAATAACAGCAACGTGGCGCCAGAGAAGCCGTGGGCGCTCGACGCGCCGCCCGATCTCGAATGGGCGGGCGCTGTCTACTACGGCCCGGCTGCCCGCGAGAGTGGCGGGGAGATATCCCTGGGCTGGGAAAGGCGGCCGAAGGAAAGGTTTGCGGGGCCTGCCTTCGAGGGTGTCCTAGCCGATGTCAAGGCGATGGCCGAATCCGAAGCCAGGAAGGACGTCGAGAGCCAATTGGCCGAAGCGCAGGCCAAGGCGAGCGTGTCGCTCCCATTGCGGTCCTATCGCGCCTACGTACAAACGCAGGGAGGTAGCATCCGCAGCCTCGAGGCCTGGCGTGATGTCGTGCTCGCCGCCCTCTCCGAGCGGCCGGGCGAGTTGCCCGTCGAAGCCTTCGGCGGATTGCTGTTCCTCGTCGAGGCCAACTCGGAGCCGGTCCCCAAGGACGGCGTCTTCGTCGACGCAACGGAACCGTTGAAAGCGGCGCCGGCCGAACTTCAGGTGAAGGCATTCCAGCACAGCAAGGGCATAGCGTTCGAATGCTGCGGCGTGGTCGGTGGCGAAGCCTATTCCAACGACAGCGTGCTCGACGTGATCGACGGCAAGTCCCATTCCGGCTATTACCGGATCACGCGCACGTTGGGCGTCGTCGAGCGCCCCTCGAGCCGTGGCGGCATGGTGGCCATACCGACCAGCGTGGAGGACGCGCCGGGTTGGAACAATGCGGTGCCCGGGATGCCGGCCAAGCAGTTGTGGGCGGAGCGTCGCTTTCGACTAGCCGATGGCTTGGCGCCGGACGAGCTGATCGGCGAGTTGCTCAACTACCGTATCGAACTGTTCAACCCCCACGGGCGGGTGGTTCGCGCGGGCCGCGTCATGCTCCAGCGACAACGACTAGACCCTCCAGCGGCGATCACGCGCGCGATGGCTCGCCTCGTGGTAAATACTAGTGGCGACGACCCTGCGATGGCGATCCGCTTTGACCTGCCGCCGACGGAAGAACCAGGCGGCGCCGGCCTGGAGTTGGTGCTGTACCGCCTGGAGAACCCGGTGCTGCCGACTGGCTTCTATGGCGATGCGGACGACGCGGCGGTGCACGTGGCGCGCATCTTGTCGGACATCGACCCGGCCGCGCTGATGGACGTTCGCGCCGGCGACCAGGTGCTGACGGGGGCCTCGTCGGAAGGCGCGCAGGCGAACCTGTCGAACCATGGGCTGGAGTTCGTCGCGAGCTTTTCGCTCCAGTCGCCCGCGGCGCTCCGGCTGCCTGCGGCTAATCAAAGCGACGACAGCTTGTGGTCGCAATGCGGCTGGGAGGTTACCGTCAAGCAACTGGACCGGTTGTTGCCACCGGGAAGCGCCGTGCGCCTCATGCTCGCGCTGCGGCGGGTTTTGGCCGCGAACTCTACGGGCGCGGCGCTTGACGGACCGGTTCCGGAGTCACCGGTGCTGGAGCCACAGATGCTCCTTGGCTTCGACGCGGCGAGCACCGAGCGCGACCAGGTCGTCCCCCACTTCGAACGGTTTTGGACACCACACGTGGAGCCTGGGCTTCTTGACGCGGACCGGGCCTTCTTCTCCGAAGCCGACATGCCCGGGGACAAACCACCGCAGAACGAGGCCGACAACCGTGCACGCGTCCGCATGCAGGTGCAGCATCTCGTCACCGCCGCAGTGCCTGGGGCCGAGCCGATCGGCGGATACCGCGTCTGGATGCGGGATCTTCCGGCGCGCCACGCTCAGGGTGTCGCGTTCGAAGCGCTCGCCACGGTCCAGGCAGTGCCCCAGTTGGTCAAGGCATACGCTCCCATTGAGGTGGGGCGCCAGTGGTGGGCGGAAGCCGCTTCGGACAAGATCGGCGACGCATTGGCCGTGCCGAGCGAAACCTTCCTTGCTTCGCCGTCGCCGTATGCCATGATCAGAAACAAGCAGGAAGTTGGTCCGACTGCCGCAGAGGTGGTCGATCAACTTAACGCGCTGCTGAAAGACGTCCGCGAGGGCAAGGCACGAAGGCAAGACGTGCGCGGTGGCGCGCTGCTGCTCCAGTTCTGGCGCCTGCTGGACCAGGGCCTCTGCAGCGAAGTGATCCTGAACGTCGCCCAGCGGCGCCAGTTGACGCGACTTGGTGCGCAGGCATGGCTGGACAATCAGCCAGGCAACTGGATCGTCTTTCGCGACCAGAACGGCGGCTACCTGGGGCGCGCATGGACCTTCACGGGCGCGGACGCCGCCAGGATGAAGCGCGTCCACGTCCTGAACGAAGTGCCGAACACTGAGGACACCGTTGCCGTGGATGACTTCGGGCAGGTGACGTGGAACTGGGAGGGGTTGCAGGACGCCTGGCACCACGAACTCGAATGGGTTGTCGAGCCGTTGTCGCGCTACGCACCGCTGCGGCGACGCTCGCTGCCACCGGCTTCCCGTCCTGCGACAAAGCCCCGGCATCCGGTGCCGTCGTGGCAACAAGGCAAGCTCGACGACGACGCGCCGGAGGCCAACATCCATCGGCTGCCTATCCTGCGCCGCGTGCCCCTCACAGGGCGCGTTGGGCTGATTCCCGTGCCCGATGCCGAGGAGGATGCCTTCGTCTGGAAGGTGAACCTGCCGCCGGAGTTTCGCCGCGCAACGCACAACACGCGAGCCCGCACGGCCCTCGGCGCGCTACGCCTCGAAATACTGGAGGCCAGTGCCAAGACGATGCTGGGAGCCGACTTCGAGCAGATCCCCATGACGGACCTGCTCATCAACCGCTGGTGCGGCGGTCCGCAGCCGGACCCTGCGCCTGAACCGGAAACGCTGGAGTCGGTGGAGGAAGGCCATCAGCTCGTCATTCACCAGGCGGCGTGCTTCCAGGTGACGCTGAAGGTCAGGCCGCGCGCCGACACGATGCCGGGCGAAGTCACCCCGCCCGAGCCGCCGCCGGGGGAAGCGTCGCTCCTCAAGCCGGTGGAGCGAGTGGCGAAGGCCTTCACCAACGAAGAGATGATCAAGCTGGACCATTGCCGTACGCACGAGGACGGGGCAGAACTCATCGTGCCTGTAGCAAGGCTGGGCTGGAGCTACACCGGCAAGTCGCGGCCGACAGTCGAAGACGTGATCGGCCGACCTCCGGACACCTTGTCGCTCGCCTCCATGCCTGGATTGCGCCTGCCCGACCCCGCGGCGTCGATGACCGTGCTCATCCGGTCAGACGACGGTGTCTTGCGCCCTTGTGCCTACTTCTTCGCGCCGGCCGTGGTCAGGGACAGGAGGCCGCCGTTGCCACTGGGCTGGACGGAGGAAGTTTCGAGCAACGTGCGGTGGGGCATTGCATACCGCAACGACGAGGTGGTGACCAACATCAGCTTGTCCAATGGTGGCGCCCACCCCGGGGACCTGGTGCTGGCGCTAGCCGGCAAGCTGGCAGCCCGCATGCGCGTGCTGTGGAAGCGCGGCGGCAGCGCGACAGAACTGCTGCCGCCAACACCGTTGTGAAAGGGAAAGAGAGATGCCAATAGAACGCTTGCCTGCGCTGCTGCTAGACGACGCAGTTCCACGCGAGGACGGCGTCGTTGCCAGCGACATGCCGTTTTGGGCATTCGACGGCCAGCGCGCGACTGCCGAATGCGGCTACGCGACGAACGGCCGGCTCCATGCCGTGCAGGGAAGCAACGGCGAAACGCTATACGGCAAGCTGGAAGACAAGGTCGTTTCACGAACCGACGGCCAATGGATCGCCAGCTGGTGGCTTGACAAGGCTGATCCGCTGGGGAAGGCCAGGGCCGACATCAACCCCGCGGGTCCGACGTCCATCAATGCCGACGCCGTGCAGATCGACGACGCGGAACTGCTCGGCACCTCGGGCCGCAAGCCGGGCAGCCATAAGTCAACCCAATGGAGCGCTGGCGTGACCGGAGGCCTGGTCGCCACGATCCTTCGCACGCCCGTTCCGCTACGTCCAGACCGGGTGGAACACAACGGTAGCAAGGTGACGTTCCTGGAGCGGGGTCGCGGTCACGGCGGCGATGCAAGCCAGCGTCTCTCGATCCGCTGGAACTTCGCAGAGAGCCAGCCCCAAGAGCAGCGTATCGGCGACGGCCTGGCCCTAAACGCCAGCGCCGCGCTGCTGCTGGACGAGGTGGCCGACGGCGCCTGGGAAGCAGGCAGCCCGCTGTGGATTCGCACTGCGAGCGGTTTTGTGCGTTGGCATTCTGAGAAGGGCCGCCTGTCGTACCGTGCCACCGCCGAAAGCAGGACTATCGACGTGACGAGTTGGCTGCCGGCGATCGCACCGGGCGGATTTGCGCGTCTCTTGCTGGATGCGAGCGGCGACAAGACCTTGACCGTCGATACCGCCGCCCGGACCGCCGAACTCGCGATCGATGACCCGGCGCTGATGATCGCGTTGCCCCGCACGTGCTGCAACGGACGCGACCTCGCGGTTCCGCTGCTGCCGCCGGACGACGCAGCTGTGACCGGCACGCTGTGCATCGTAAGCCGGTCGCTGGCGCCTTCGGATGTCTTGTGCACCGCGAGGATAGGCCTGGAGCAGACCAGCCCTTCGACTGCCCGGTTGGCTCTCACAGCCACCCGCCCGGCAGGCGCTACTCAGTACTTCGCACCTGCAGGCAACTGGGTAAGGGTTGCGGAAAGCGCTGCCAATTCAGCGGCGGGCCTCGCGCGAGCCCGAGTGTTGCTGCCGCATCCGGTCACGGCCGAGGTTTTCGCCCTCGTGCTCGGGCAGGATCTCGAGGCCAGTGGCGTGGGCGATTTCGACGTCGAGGCAGCATTGACGGTCGCCTTGCCAAGGGTTGACGGGGAGGCTCGCTTCGTCAGCGGGCCGCTCGCGCGCTTTGACATCGAGGATGCCGGGGCCACGACCGACAACTACGGCCACGAGATCTGGCCGTCGCCGCTGGGGAGTCAGGAGAGTGCCGAGCCGGCAGTGTTGCGCAACCTGTATCGCCGGTCCAGCGCGCAGGGCTCCTTCGCTGCCGACGAACTGCCGCCCTATGCGGCTACGCGGGTCGTCGCGAGTAGCATCGCCGCGCCGGCGATTGCGCGATCGCTGATCGAGAACGCCGGCACGCGCTGGCACTATTTGCGGATGGCGCCGGGTGGGGGGGAGGAAGCGGGACTTCGCTTCCTGCCGCAAGAACCGGGCAAGCGGCGCGGCTGGGTGGAGAGCGCCAATTTCATCGGGCGTCCGGCTGACAAGCCAGGGCCAATCGACTACCTGGAACTGCATGGTGCCACGCAGCATGTGCGCAATTGGCTGCGCCTGAGTAACGACACGCTGGTGCCTTGGAAGGCGGCGCCACCGGCCGTCGGCGCGCTTGATCCAGCAGCGCCCGAGTACTACGAAGGCCAGGCAATCGACCCGCTCGTCACAAGGCTGGGAGAACGCGATGCACCTGAAGAGCGGGGCAGCCTCTCGTTGTTCATTCTCGAGGAGACGCTCCCGGCGAGCGCCGACGGCTCGCCACGCTTTGCCCTGTTGCTCGAACTGGGCTCGATTGGCCTGGAGCCCGTCAAGATCGATATCGATCCGCCCAAGACTCCGGTCGTCAACCGGCTGGTGATCGCAGTGGCCAACCCTAAGTTCGGCGAAGCCGCGGCGAAGCCTAAGCAACTGGACGACCCCTGCCGCTTGGCCCTGACGTCGCTGAACCGCCTCTACCTTGAACTGGAGCGCGAAGGCAGCCAATTCATCGTTCGCCGCGGCATGCTGGGCTGGAACGCGAGCGGTGCCTTTGGCCTCGTTGTCGGTGACCAGGGACCGTTGGAAGTCACCGAGACGTTCGAGCGCAGGAGCGGCGTGCTGTCGCGCACCGTCGAGTTCAACGGCGCGCTCCCGGTCACCAAGTCGCCGATGCAAGAGGTGGTCGGTCTTCACGGTCAGGAGTACTCCCTAACAGCCTATTTTTGGGCCGCGACCTGGAAGTTCACTGAGGATGCAACTGCTTCCACATTGCGCGTCATCGGTTATCACGGCTGGACCTATGGGACCGAGACGAAGTGGTTCGCGTCGGCTCAAGATGGACGCGTGGTCGGAGGCCGGCTCGACTTGTCGGCCGATCTCGTCCTGATGCTGGCAGACGCCGCAAGAACAGTTGCGTCCAGGGGTACGGACAGTCCCTGGCAAGCCGTCCGGCGCCATCTCTATTCCGTCGTGTTGGATACGCCGCTCGGGGCAGGCGGCCAATCGTCCAACAAGATCGCGGGCTTCCTAACGCTCCGACACAGGGCCGCGGCTCAGTTCAAGGTAGAAGAGGACTCGAACTCCAGGGACCTGCAATTGATCCCTGACTGGCGCGCCGCGGAACGCGACATCCTCCCCTTGTTCTCCGACTTGCCGCGGCCGGCACGGCCCGCCCGGCATACTTGGCTGCGGCCTCTGGGAAAACTGGGGCAACGCTTGAACTCTGGAATAGAGGCAACGCCCGGCGAAGGCCTTTACGTCGTGCTGCACTCATTTATCGCCGAATTGCCACCCAGGGGCAGCTTCGATCTTTTCGCCTGCTGCCTGGTGGGCGAGATCGGCCGCGAAGACGGGATTCCGCGCTGGGTCCCCGCGCCGCTGCGAGGCGGCGATGCACCGCCTAAGAGACTCCCGGCCGTGCCTGCTGTAACTCCCCCGCGTGCCATGAGCCGCCTGTGGCTCTTCGACGGCCCGCCGCGCATGGTGAACGAGTGGCCTGACGATCCTGCTTACACGCCTGCCAACGTGGCCAGCACGACGCTCGCGCGCCTGGGTTGGACGAGGGAAGCCGTGCTCGAGCACGACCCGGGGCTCGGGAGCGAGGCGGTCACGTGGGCTGTCGCGGACTCGCCGCTGCTGAACCGAGAGGCGCGCATCGGTTGGTTCGCTTGGCCGCTCAGGGCGCCCGGCGACAAGAGTGCGCCTGGCGAGTGGCCGCACGACACCTTGCCGCGTACACGGCTGCCGCCCCAGTTCGAGGCGACCGCCCCTCGCGCGTTTTCGATCGAGGTCGCATTCGAGGAAGACAGGCCAGTCGGGGCCACGAGTGACATGCCCGCCGCGGCGATACCCGTCCTGCTGGACCTGGCGCCAAGAGAGCGCGCGGGCCAGGTTACTGTCCCCGTCAAGTTACGCAGCGCTGGATTGCGCGCCGGTGCCTGGCATCGGCTCGTCGACTACCGGCAGACGTCCATCAAGAGCCAGATGTTCCCCCCGGTTGCGCTGCCCGCGTGGGGCGACGCGGGACGACTCGCCACGGATCCGAAGCGACCAGGATTTTTCAGCTGGGATGAACGGCCGGTGGGGAGCTTTCGCATTGTCCCGCCGGATGCAGGCACGGCCCTTGAGAACTCGTATCTCCTTGAAGTCCCGACCGAGGCCTTGGGCCTCAGGATCATCCAGTCCCAAGACGACCTACTGATCTGGACGACTGAGGACAAGCAGGGCAAAGAGGTCGATCGCACTAGAATCTATGAAGCCTGGGAGGTTGCAGGGGCCAAGCGCCTAGGCATTCGCATGCCACCGGGCGCGCCCTTCAGGACCTTACTGGTGGAGTTCTATGCGAAGTCGCCCGCAGGACAAGCGGTCGCACTGGAGCAACGCAAGTACTTCGATGGGGGCGCCGAGCGCCTTGCTGGGATCTTCGACAACAGCGGGCAGTTGCAGGCCTTTGGCTCGGAGCAGGTCAGCTTCTATCCCGATGAAGCCGCACCTCCAACGGTCGGATGGAAGCGCGTGGCCGAGTGGCAAAGCCGCATAGGCTTGCTGGGCGACGTGGCTGGCTGGCATGTCGCCACGGTCGACATAGAGGGTCGCTTCACACTCTACCGTCACGAACCTTCTGTCTTGATAGAGCCGCCCTTGTAGCCCGGCGATCACGGATGCGAAGCTTGCCTCACGGCTTGCCGAGACGCGACAGCGCAATTGCGCGATCGCGTTGCTGTCCGGCCAGCGCTGCGGCTGCGTGACATCGGCTGCCTACCTGTGTTCTTGGGAAGCACCATACTGTCGACTCAGCCAGGCAAGGCACCTTAGGAGTGGAATGTGAACGAGATCACTGCCGCCACGGCAACCATCTATTGGTACGGCCTTGCAAAGTCGGTGGCACTCTCGAAGAAACTGGACATCGGATTTTTCCACACGGCTTCGGATGACCTGAGGCTCGCTTCCATGCTGTCGAGCATAGGCGCCGACATCTTTTGCTTTGAGGAGATTGTGGACGTCGAGCGATTCGAAAAGGTCCTGGCGAAGGCGCATGCAGCGTTCCGGATGCGCGACGACAGCGGCCAAGTGGTGTCGTCGACGCCCGGCTCGATGACGCAGGATGCGGGGCAGCGGGTTGTCCTGGCCTGGAACGAAGCCCAGTTCTCGCTGGTCAGCTGGGAGCGGCTGCCAATGTGGACGAGGGCGCCGATTCTTACAGAGTTCGAACACCGGCCGACTGGCCGGCGCCTCCAGGTCATCGGAGTCCACGCGAAGTCAAGCGCACCCGAAGCCGACGATGTAGCAGGCCAGAACAAGCGCAAGGAACTTGGGGGGTGCGGCGGAAAACTTGGACTACCTCGAGGGTAGTTCATGTTTTCCTACGAGGATCGGCTTCGAGCCGTGCAGCTTTACATCAAGCTCGGCAAACGGGTCGGACTGACGATCCGACAGCTCGGCTTTCCAACCAAGAACACACTCAAGCACTGGTGCCAGGAGTACGAGCAGCTTGGCTTGGCCACCGGGTACGCACGCGCGCCGAAGTATTCGCAGGGCCAGAAGGAATTCGCGGTCGCTCACTATCTGGAACACGGGCGCTGCTTCGCGGCGACGATCAAGGCGCTGGGCTATCCGTCGCGCACGTTGCTTTCATTCTGGGTCCAGGAGTTGCATCCGCAGACCCGAAATCGCGTTGTTGGAAGGTCGGCAGCGCTGACGCCCGCAATGAAGCAGTCCGCGGTGATTGAGCTGTGCATGCGGGAAGGCAGCGCGCGATCCGTCGCCGAGGAGTTGGGCGTGTCCCGGCCATCGTTGTACACCTGGAAGAATCAGCTGCTCGACCACGACGCACCTGCATCCATGAAGCGCAAGCAAGATCTTCCACCAAGCCCCGAGTTGGCCAAGCTGGAACAACAAGCTGCGGCACTGCGACAAGAAGTCCGGCGCCTGCGTCTCGAGCAAGACCTGCTGAAAAAGGCGAACGAACTCTTAAAAAACGGCCATCGCGGCGTTGCCCCGTCCCTTTGTACAGAAACACCAGGCTGCCTACACTGACCGTGCTGGACCGTGGCCGTCAGCTTTTTGGAGGCTTTCGTCCCCGTCAAAAAACGTGGCCCCTGGGGATCCTGCGGACCCAGTTGTGGTGGCGCCTTGTGCGACCCCGTTTAGGAAAGTGATCGAACCGCACCCCTGTCCGGCAACTTGCCTACAGGAGGTTTCCATGTCAAAGAAAGGAAAGGCGATCGGGCTGCCGATCGTTAACACGCGGGCCGCCGGCATCGACATAGGCTCACGCATTCAAGTCGCAGCGGTCCCGCCGGAGCTGAGTGACGATCCAGTGCAGACGTTCCTGAGCTTCACTGCGGACATCGAGCGCATGCTGACTGGCTGATCTCCATGGGCATCACCACCGTAGCCATGGAGTCAACCGGTGTTTACTGGATCCCGGTCTACGAGATTTTGGAGGAACGCGGCTTGACTGTCGTGCTTGCCAATGCCCGAGACTGCAAAACCGTGCCGGGGCGTAAGAGCGATGTCAACGACGCGCGTGGCTGCAGCGGCTTCATGCCTGTGGCTTGCTGCGGGCCAGCTTCCGCCCCTCACGTGACATCGCCGCGCTGCGTGCCTACATGCGGATTCGGGATCGGCATTTGGAATACGCCGCGGCACATATGCAGCATATGCAGAAGGCGCTGACGCTCATGAATCTGCAGTTGCACCACGTGCTGAGCGACATCAGTGGCGTGACTGGTCTGAGAATCATTCGTGCGATCGTCGCAGGCGAGCAGAATCCCGATGTCCTTGCCGCCATGCGCGACGTGCGCTGCCGAGAAAGTCTTGAGACCATCCGTGCAGCGCTAGTCGGCAACTACCAGCCCGAACACATCTTTGCGCTGTCGCAGGCGCTGCTGCTGTACGACGCATACCAGGAACGCATTGCCGACTGCGATCGCCAACTTGAACGGGCCTTGCAGTTGCTGAATGCGGACAAGGCAATGCCCGAGACGCCGCTGGCCAAGCCAAGAACCAAGACCAAGCAGGTGAACGCCCCGCAGTTCGATGTGCGGGCCATGCTCTACCAGCTAACCGGCATCGACCTGACCTTGATCCACGGCATCGGCCCCAGCGTGGCCCTGTCGCTCATCGCAGAATGCGGAACCGACCTGAGCCGCTGGCCCACGGAAAAGCACTTCACTTCTTGGCTGTGCTTGTCGCCCGGCTGCAAGATCAGCGGGGGCAAGGTGCTGTCATCACATACCCGTAAGAGCAATAGCCGGGTGGCCAGCCAGTTGCGGCTGGTGGCATCGACCGTGGGCCGCACAGAGACGGCGCTCGGTGCGTTCTACAGGCGGCTGGCGGCGCGCATTGGAAAAGCCAAGGCGGTGACGGCCACAGCGCGCAAGATCGCCATCCTGTTCTACCGCGCAATGCGATTCGGCATGCGATACGAGGATCCAGGCGCCGATCAGTACGAACAGCGCTATCGTGAGCGTGTAGTCAAGCAACTGCAACGTCGCGCCGCCCACTTCGGCTTCTCGTTGCAACCGGTCGAGATGGGTGTTTCTTAGGAAAGACCTGGGCATCTACCGGCACCTCCTGACGAATCGGGAGAAGACGCAGCTGGTTGATGCCCTGAGATCTACCTACGGCCTGGGTGAGTTGTTGCGCGAGGCGGGCCTGCCCCGCAGCTCCTACTTCTACCATCGGGCGCGGCTCGATGTCGTGGACAAGTACGTCGAAGTGCGACGCGTGATGGCCGACATCTTCCAGCGCAACTATCGTTGCTACGGCTACCGTCGAATGCAAGCCTCGTTGACCAGGCAATGCGTGAACATCTCGGAGAAGGTCGTGCAGCGGCTGATGAAGCAGGAATGCTTGGTTGCCGCCACGCGCAAGCGCCGACGATACGGCTCTTACATGGGAGAGATCAGCCCTGCGCCAGACAACCTACTGGAGCGCGACTTCAGCGCAGGTGCGCCGAACGAGAAGTGGCTCACCGACCTCACAGAATTCCAGATTCCAGCTGGCAAGGTGTACCTGTCGCCCATGATCGACTGCTTCGATGGCATGGTCGTTAGCTGGACGATCGGAACGCGCCCGGACGCCGAACTCGTCAACACGATGTTGGACGCGGCCATCGAGACCGTCACAGCCAGCGATGAGCGGCCGATCGTGCACTCCGATCGCGGCGCCCACTACCGGTGGCCTGGCTGGCTGTCTCGGATTGCTGAAGCAAAGCTTGCGCGCTCGATGTCTCGCAAGGCATGCTCGCCGGACAACGCTGCGTGTGAAGGCTTCTTTGGCCGCCTGAAGACCGAGTTGTTCTACGCGCGCAGCTGGCTGTCCGCAACCATCGAGGACTTCATCGCGGCGTTGCACTCCTACATCCTCTGGTACAACGAGGACCGGATCAAGATCTCGCTGGGAGCCCGCAGCCCCATCGAGTACCGGCGCAACCTTGGACTTGTTAGATAACCCGTCCAAGTTTTCTGCCGCACCCCCACCCATCAAAAGTGGCTCAAATTTCGGTCGGCGCCAACAGGTGTCCACGATCAGACTGAAATGCCGTCCACGATGGGCTGAAATACGCACTTGGGCCGCACGCGAGAGAAGGTGGAGATCGCCGTAGACCAAAGCCGTTGTGGTCGTGTCCCATCCCGTGGTGTAGGTCCACAGCCCGGACAGAGCTGGAGATGCACGGTACTCAGCGTGCCACTGCGGACAGCCGAGTGGGGGCAGTGTCGCTCAGGGTCTGCAA
>NZ_JBWMBB010000024.1:0-33037 GCF_056521305.1 Rhodoferax sp. RT4P68 | reverse complement strand
GCCGCAGCGCCCCTCGACGTCCAGTTCCATCAGCCGCTGGGCCATGAACTGCACCATCTGGCGCAGCACGTCGATGTCGGCTCCCTTCTCGGCAAGCTCGGTCAATGCCATAGTGGCTATATGGACGCCTCCTTCAGGGCAACGGGGTCATGCCGACGATGGTTCACGGAGTTCGAGGCTGCAGGTCTATATCCGGCCTTTTGCTGCGGGCAAGTGCGCCCCCTGGCCCTGATGGATTTCGCAAACTCGCGCCTCATTCGTTGGGCGGACTGATTAGATCCTTGCCACTATGCAGGCTTGACGAGTCCCGGCTTCGATCCGTTTGCCATCATGTCAATCACCCTCGCGCAACCTTGGAAGGCAATCCTCTTGTCGTCGCCACACCTCCCTTCAGCTCGAGGCCTCAGGTTGGGGCTTGGCTGACATGGCCGGGCTCGTAGTTGCGCCCATGTGCCAACAGGGCCCAGATCGTTCGGGCCATCTTGTTGGCGAGCGCAACCACAGCAACGTTCATCGGACGCCTCTGGCCGATGTTCTGAAGCCAAGGCCCTGGACTTTTGCCGCTGGTGAATACGCTGCGAGCACCGTGGATGAGCAGCGTCCGCACATAGCTGTCGCCGCGTTTGCTGATGCCAAGCATTCGCGTCTTGCCGCCGGTTCCCGTGTGTGCCGGCACCAATCCGAGCCACGCAGCGAATTCCCGGCCTGATTTGAACGCGCTCGCCTGTCCCATGGTGGCACTGACAGCCGTCGCGGTGAGCAATCCGACGCCGGGTACTTGGAGGATGCGCTGTGCATTCCGATCCTCGGCCAAGAGGCTCGTGAGCCGGCGCTCGATTTGCTTTACCTGACCGTCGATTTCGATGACGCGTGCCCAAAGCTCCCTGAGGCTATCGACCACAACGCGCGGCAGCCTTTGCTCGAGCCGTTCAAGTGCTCCCGCGATTCCCTTTGCCAACGATGCACGCCCTTGCGCGAACACTTCACCGTACTCTGTCAAGAGACCACGCAGCGCGTTGCTTTGCGCCGTCCGTACTTTAACCAGCTGCTGTCTCATGCGATGCAGCGCCAGTACCGCTTGCTGAGCTTCGGACTTGACCGCAACCCGCTTGATGCCGCCCTGGCGCACCGCCATCCAAATGGCACGTGCGTCGATGGCATCGCTCTTGTTGCCCGCGACGAAGGCTTTGACGGCTTTGGCGGGCAACAGAACGATCTCGTGCCCCAGCTTGCCGAGTTCGCGCGCCCAGTGCTGTGCACCTCCGCAGGCCTCCATGCCAATCAGACAGCGAGGACGACCAGCAAAGTTCTCCAGGAACTTTGCCCGCTCTATCTGAATATTGCGGATTTCGCCCGTCTCCGGCACCACCCAGTAAGCCTGGAACACATTCTTCGCAACGTCGATTCCGACGACCGTGCGCACAGCATTCATTTTGCGACCCCCGTGAAGAGTGGAAAGGTGAACGAACGCTCCATCCGAGCAGCACATCATGAACCAGCGCCGCGGCGAAAAGGAAGGGGGCGTCCATACCATTCGTTGGTCATCGTGATTTCCCTTCGCAAGGATCAAGGTTGGTATTCGCACCTCAACCCTATCCGGAATCACGATAGCCACCCCCATCAGGAGCGGCCGCCGCGCGGCAGGCCGCTGCGGGTTACGCCCTCCGGGCTGCACCCTCCGCGGCCTGCCGCGCGATCAAGACTTACACCACTTCCTGGGACATCAACGCCGTTGTGGTCTCACGGTCACCTCTCTCGGTTCAGGTGGTTGGTGACATCGCCAGTTTGGCGGGGCGGAACGTGTCAAGACTTTGCTGCACCAGGCGGCATAAATTTACTGCGCGGGACTGGGTCGTTGTCTGGCCGTGGGTCTCCGGTGGCGAGTTGATCCAGGCTGCGGTAGGAAGCGCATGAGGCCGAGGACGACGGCCTTTGAACCGCGTGGGTGTCGCGAGGTACGCGGCATCCAGCGCGAGCTGACCCGCATCGCGCAAGGCAGGTGGCCGCGTCGGCAAGTCCGGTGACGGCCGCCAGGTTGGCGCGAGCGAGCGACGGCGGCGGGGTCGCTGGCGTAGGTGGCAGCCCGCATTTGCCTGGCCTACTTCTTTAGATGCTCGGCGTCGGGCTGGGCGGGGTTGCATTCCATGAAACCTCCGTGTGTGAAGGCCCGATGACCCGCAGATAACCGGCTGCCCAATGGCGTGGGGATCCGCATGCGAATGCGAGAGCATGTGGGTTCAACCCTTCCCGCGGCTCCGGGCGCGGCCTGCACCGTGGGGCCGCTGGTCGCAGCCGCCGATCGCGCGCACCACGAAACGGAGGAGACCCGTTCCGGCCCGGCCTTGCGGTACGGGCCCTCCAAGCACCAAACTGTGCCCCCTTTGTGCGGCGCGGTCGTGCCGCTTCATCCACGAGGAGGCCACCTGTCCGAACCCGATACCAGCCCGGTCAACCTGTTCTACAGCTACGCGCACAAAGACGAGGTGCTGCGCGACGAACTGGCTGGCCACCTGAAGATCCTGGAGCGCAAGGCTGGATCCGTCCCTGGCACGACCGCATGATCGTGGGGGGAACGCAATGGGATGGCAGCATAGATGCGGCGCTCGACAGTGCCGAACTGTGCTGCTGCTCGTCAGCAGCCACTTCATCGCGAGCGACTACTTCTCGGCAAGGAACTGCAGCACGCCATGGACCGCGCCAAGAAGGCCTGCGAGGTCGTGCCCATCCTCGTCAGCCCCGTCGACATCCTGCCGGGCGATGCGCCGTTCATGGAACTGCAGGGCCCACCCACCGACCTCAAGCCCGTCACCTCGTGGAGCAACCGCGACGAGGCCTGGACTAATGTCGCCAGGGGGCTGCGGGCACGGGTCGCACTGATCCGCGAAAGACGGCCGGCGCCGGCCCCGCCACGCCTCGCAAGCGCTTAGCCGGCGCGATCGAGGCGGTGCGGCAAGCCTCAAATGCCGTGCTCGAGCCGGTTGTCGCCGCGGTCGTGCAGCAGATCGACATGGCCGAGCGGGCACGTAGCAGCCAGCCCGTGGCCGGCGCGCCCCGTCAGCAAATGGCGCACGACACCCGCGCGCTGATTGATGCACGGGACACCCCGCGGGTCCTGTGGGTGGACGACCGGCCCGACCACAACCGGGGCGAGATAGCGGTGCTGGCCAAGCTGCAGAACGAGGTGTTGGCGGTGCGCTCGACGGCCGAGGCGATGGACCGCATTGCCGAAGCTGCACGGGACGGCGAGCGCTTCGATCTGCTGCTGACCGACTGGTCGCGGCCGCATTATGGAAGTCCGGCGGCCGCGACCTTGCTGGAGGCGCTGCGCAGCGCTGGCCGGACCAAGCCGGTGGTGGTCGACCACAGCGAGTTCCAGCCCGAAAGTCGCGCCAAGCGCGCCGCGCGATGCCTCGCGGCCGGCGCGCTGGGGGAGGCGGTGGTGCCGACGGAGCTGATGCGGCAGGTGTATCAGGCATTGGCGGGTGACTGAAACGTAGCGCGGTGCGGATGGCCCCGCCGCTTAATTGACGATGGCCGGCAGAAAAGTGTCGAGTTGTAGGGACACTGTCAGCCCATCGAGTTGATGGTGTGGTCGCAAGAAAAATTTGGCGGTGTAGTAGCCAGGGTTGCCTTCCACCTCTTCCACCTGGACCTGGGCCGCGGCCAGGGGCCTCTGGGCCTTGGCGGTCTCCGAGGAAGTCGCAGGATCTGCGTCCACGTACTGCGAGACCCATTCGTTCAGCCAGCGCTCCATGTCGCGGCGCTTCCCGAACGAGCCGATCTTGTCGCGCACGATGCATTTGAGGTAGTGCGCAAAGCGATTACAGCCGAACATGTAGGGCATGCGTGAGGCCAGGTTGGCCGTCGCGGTTGCTTCCGGATCGTCGTACTCCGGTGGCCGCTGCAGCGACTGTGCGCTGACGAAGAACGCGAGGTCGCTGATCTGGGGGTGCACCAGCGGCACAAGACCGCACCTCGCCAGGGCGGCTTCATGGCGATCGCTGATGGCGACCTCGGTCGAGCGCAGCATCGCCGGGCCTCTTGCGTCGGCCGGGAAGGCGTGCGTGGGCAGGCCTTCGACGGCGCCGCCCGACCCGACGCCGCGGATGCGCGCGCACCAGCCGTAGAGCGTGAACGCACGGTGGATGTTGGCCACCATGGCGTAGGCAGCATTGGCCCAGACATAGGCGTCCTGGCCGGCGTTGGCCAGGTCTTCCACGAAGCTGAATTCTTCGGCCGGATGGGTGGTGGCACCATACGGCGCACGCGCCAGAATGCGCGGCATGGCCAGCCCCAGGTAGCGCGCCTCGTCCGATGCGCGCAGCGCGTGCCATGCGGCGTGGTCCTCTGAGCGGTCGATCTCAGCCAAGTCGTGCAGCGCGTGCGCGTCTTGCCAGGAGTCCAGGCGCATGAGCGCAGGCGACGCGCCGGTGATGAACGGCGCGAACGCAGCTGCCGCAATCCTGGCCATGTCGATCAGCAAGTCCACGTCCGGGCTAATGTGGTTGAAGTAGAAATCGCCGACCAGGCAGCCGAAGGGCTGGCCTCCGAACTGCCCGAACTCTCTTTCGTAGACCTCCCTGAAGATCGGGCTCTGGCTCCAATCCTCACCCCGGTATGGGGCCAGGGTTTCGCCGAGTTCGGCCTTGCTGATGTTCATCACGCGAATCTTCAGCATCTCGTCGGTTTCGGTTTGCTTAACCAGGTAGTGCAGGCCGCGCCATGCCGACTCCAGCTGCTGGAAGTCCGGGTGGTGCAGCACAAGGTTGAGTTGCGCGCTGAGTTTGCGGTCGAGCTCAGCAGCCTGTTCCGTCGCGCCTGCTTCCACTAAGCGCTGACGCTCCGCGAGATGGGCTTGCAGCCCCTCAACGGCATGGAGGAGCCTACCGGGCCCGAAATCGTCCAGAGTCTCGAAGTGCAACTTCACCATCAAGTGATCCTCTGCCGATGCGAATGTGTTGGGCACCCGGAACGCCAAACGTGGTCCGACCGCCTTCATGCGGGCGTCGAAATTGTCGATGTCGATCTCGCGGAACTTGCGTTCACCTACGTCCGGCAGCGGTTTCGACCGGTGGCCGCTCAGGTCGGCGAACACGGCGGTGACGAACGGCAGCTGGACTTTGCTCTGCGGTCCTTGCAACTCGACGTCGTATTCGATCTGCACCCTGGGAGTTCGATTCCCCCTCATCAACTTCTGCGAAGACGCCCGTACCGGCCCGATAGCATACGCTGAGCCATCGATAAGGCGCAGATGCACCGTGTCGATGCCCGTCTCACAGCGCACCGGCTCGTGGTCCGCCAGCATGAGGACCTTGGGCGCGAATCCGGCAGCGCCGGCGCCGCTCTCCACCTGCAGCCACAGCGGCCGCGTCGCCGGAATGTCGAGTTCGAATCCGTTCTCGATCGCGCGCACCGGGCTGACCATCAGGCCGCCGTCGACGCGGCCGACATGGATGCGGCGGCGTGGCAGGCGGCGCGTGGCGAAGGCAAAGCGGTCGCTGTCCAGGAAGCTCTGTGCCTCGTCGCCCAGCACACTGGCATCACCCAGCAGCAGATGGGCGCCGTAGAAGGCGCGCCGGCCCGACTCGAAATCCAGACTGCCCGGGGGCAGGTCGGGCACGGCGCGCACCACCCAGCGTGCCACGCCTTCGGCATTCGACCCGGTAGCCAGTTCTTCGAGCACGGTTGCCCAGCAACCGTCGATCCACGGGTCGCCAGGGTCTCGCAGCAGGCGCCAGGCCAGCTCTTCCTCGGTGCGGCTGCGCGGCGCCAGCCACTGGGCATGCGCGAGATGGACCTGGGTCCATACCGCGCCGAGCAGCGTGGGATCGGCGGCCAGCTGCTGGCGGAGTGTGTCGCGGACCGCGCGCCGGTACGACAGGCCCGCGGAGGAGCGCGTCTCCACCAAGTCCGAGAGCCACAGGTCGGCCTCGTCGCCGGTGCTGGCCTGCGCGACCAGGCGCAGCCGCAGCAGGCGCACAAAGGCCGGCGTCACGCGCACGGGCAGGCAGGACAGCAGGGCTAGGCGCGCCGCCAGGGGCCGCGCGTCGTGCAGCGCCTGCCAAAGCTCGTTGGGCCGCGCCATGCTCAACCGCGCTGGCGCGCGGCGCGCCGCAAGGCTTGCACGCCGCTGTCGAGGTCCCAGGTCAGGGCCGCATCGAAGCGTGCTGCCACCAGGGGCCAACGCTCGCGCTGGTAGGGAATCAGCACTACGGCGCGCAACCCGCGGCGCTGGCAATCATCCAGGAAGGAGGGGCCGGGCCCTGCGCCCAGATCGCGCGCAGGGTCGTGGTCGCCGATGCCGAGGTCGCTCACCAGCACCAGCGTCGAGCCCCGGCCTGGCCAGCGCAGCGGCTCCCAGCGCACCTGCCGTTGCGCGCGCACTCCGTGCAGCGGGTCGCCCAGGAAGTCGTGGACGCGCACGCGGTCGCGACCCAGCAGGCGCATGGCCGTGGCGGCCAGCTGCTGCTTGTCGCGCGCGAACGGCAGCATCGCCGGGCCGGCGTCGAACAGCAGTACGATGGTGTGGCCCAGCGTGGTCTGGGTCCGCTGCGGCAGCGTGGTGATCGGCTGTGCCCGCGCGATCAGGCGCACTGCGGCGGCGATGTCCGGCTGGCCGCTGGGCATGCTGCGCGTGGACATGTCGCGCAGGATGGCGCGCACGCGGGCGGCCGGGAACAGGCTTTCCAGCGGTGCGGCCTGGCCCGGCGCGTCGGCCAGCGCCTGAGCGTCGGCCGGCGCCGGACCGGCCTGCCGGCGCTGAGGCGCCGCCAGATCGGCCCGCTCGGCCAGCTGCACCCAGGACGACGCCAGTGCCACCAATTTATGCGGATCATCCACCGTGCGGCGTGGCGCTGGCGCCAACGCCCCGGGCTTCAACTCGTGGGCCAGGGGCAGTGCGGTTGCGACGCCGCGCCTGGGCCCGGCTTCGGCGCTGCTGCGGCCGTCCGGCCTCGGCTCATTCTGCGGTGCCCGTGCGGTGCCCCGAATGGCTTCAACACGCTGGGGCAGCAGCAGCGCCACGAGGGCGTCGAGCAGCACCGGGTCGAGCGCGCCGGGCGGGCGCAGCCGCGAGACGGCGCGGACCAGGGTGGCTAGTTGGTTAACGGACATGCGATGCGCCCGGGCGGACTCAAGCCGTGCGCGGCAAGACCGGGCCGCCGGCGCGGCCCTTCAGCACGCAGGCCTGGGCCAGCTGGAGCCAGGCGTCCGAGCCCGGCCGCACCTGCAGTTCCTTGCAGGCTTGTACGAAATCGAGGAATTCCGCGGCGCTCGGTGCCGGCGCACCGCCGCTGCCGAAGCTGGCCGGCAGATTGGCCATCAGCTTCAGAGCGGCCGCGATGGTCTTGCCGTCCTTGGGGAAGTGCAGTCCTGCGACGGCGCCCAGGTCGGGCTGGCGCAGGTTCAGGCTGATGCAGCGGCGCACGAAGGCCGGCGGGAGGTCGCGCTCGTCGTTGCTGGTGATCACGATCAGGGGGATGCCGCTGCGGCAGCTGACGCGGTGGCCGGTATCGGCGACCTCGAAACGCAGCCCTCCCAGTACTTCGAGCAGATTGTTCGGCAGGTCGGGGTCGGCCTTGTCGATCTCGTCGATCAGCACGACCGCCGGATCGAGCGGGGGCCTCGCCGGCGCGCGGGCGCCGTCCATCAGGTGTAGAGGGTCGGCAGCGCTATGCGGGTCCAGCGCCGTCCACAGCACCGAGGCGCGCACATAGGACAGCAGCCGCGGGTCGAGTCGTTGCGCCTGCGCGTCCTGCAGGCGCCGCAGCTGGTCGACTTCCCACAGCAGCGAGGTGATCTCGGTGCGCGAGTTGACGGTGCGTTCCAGGTAGCGCCATTGCAGTCGAGCCGCCGTGCTGCGCGCCAGCGCCGACTTGCCGCAGCCTGCCGGCCCGGTGACCAGCAGCGGCCGCTGCGTCGCGGTGGCGGCCGAGACCGCCAGCTCCATCTCGTGCGTGAAGATATAGGCCGCGCCGCTGCGGAAGTCGCCCGCGCCCGCGGCGGGGCGCCGACGCGCTTTGTCCGGCTGGTCGAAAATGCTCTTGAACTTCATGCGGAAAGGCCTCCCAGTTGGGTAATTTTTCTGCGGTAGTTCAGGCGCCAGCGCTTGTCCGCGCCTGCCGGCCAGCTGGGCGCGAGCACGGCGCAATCGGCGCTGGCTGCCGGCTCGGCCGGTAGTGTGTCGCCGGTCCAGAACAGGAACACGGTGGTGGGGAAACGCTCGGTGAGCCCGGCCGCCAGCTCGGCCCAGCGCCGGCTGAAGCGCGCGCACACCAGGATAGGCGTGCGCGTGGCGCGCCGAGCCTCGGCCAGTTGCTCGGCCAACGCGGCCAGCTGCTCCTGGAGCCGTTCGGCCGGGTCCGGGTGGTCGCTGAGCAGTTCCCAGCCGCCGGTGCCGAGGGCGGCCTCGGCCAGTTCGGCGGCGAGGAAGCGCGTGATTTCGCTCTGGTCGTCGTCGCCCCAGCCGTCCGGCAGTTCGATCAGTTGCCAGGTGCGCAGCAGGTCGTCCTTCGGCATGCCGGTCGCGGCACGCAGCAGCATGCGCACGGCCCAGGTGTCGTGGGTGTTGACCAGGACCGCGCCTTGCCCTTCCTGCTGGCGGCACAGGCCCAGCAACTCGCAGGCCGGCTGGGCCGGGAGGCGCATCGGGTAGAGCGCATCGAACAACCGAGCGGCCAGCCGCGCATCGCCCTGACTGCCAAGCGCGACGTCGCAGATCACGGCATCAACTGATTCGGCCGCCGCCTGGCGCACCATCTTGACCGACAGATTCTGGTAAGGCTGCGTGTAGGGCTGCCAGGTGTCGTCGCCGTAGTGGAGCGCCAGCGCGCTGCTGACGCTGGCCTCGGGTGCATAGCGCTGCAGGCAGTCCTCGACATGCACGCGGAGCGGATCGAAAGCCTGGCGGCTCGGGAGGGAGGCCACCTTTTTGCCCAGAGCCTCGACGATGGCAGCGATCTTCTTCCTGTCGGTGAGGCCATCGGCCAACTGCAGTTCATTGAGGCGCAGGTCGGCGATGAGCGGATTGCTGACGAGATCGGCTGCCTTGAGCCCGCCGATCAGCACCGGGATCACGGTAAAGCGCGGATCCAGCGACCTGCGCCACAGCAGCAGGCTGGCTTCGCGCGGCACCCAGGTCGAATTCTCTCGCTTGACAGCACGTGGCGACAGCACAATGACTGCCGCGTCGCACAGGCCCATCCACGCGTACAGGCGTTGCAGCCACTCGTCTCCGGCGCTCAAGTCCTTCTGGTCGGCAAGGGCCTCGAGGCCAGGCGTGGCCTGCAGTTTCGCGATGAGCGCGTCCAGGAACCGCTGGGTGTCAGGCTCTTCGACATCGTTGGCGCTGTGGCTGATGAAGATGCGGGATCGGCGTTGCATGACGGCGAGAGGGTAGCGTATGCCAGCGCCCTCGTTGATCAATGTGGTGCCGGCGTAGGCGAGGGCCCGGAGCCAGGCGCTTGGCTGGCTACTGCTGTTGACCTGGCCGCGGTACGTGCGGTGAAATGCCCACATCGCACTCTGGCCGGGCCATGGCCATGGTCATGACCCAAAGCATGTGCGCATCGCGCGCGCTGGCCAGCGCCTTGGGGCTGCGCATGCCGGCGGCCTAGTTCGGACGTCCCACTCAGTTTGCGTCCTTTGATGTGGAGATGTCGTCTCATCGCGCCTCCGTCATGTGTTGGCAAGGTCAGTATGGCGCGAGTCTAGAAGACAACAACCCCGTTCAATGTCATTCACTTTGGGGATAAGCAGGCCCGAGTATGTGAGAACAGTTTCGACAGTACATGCCGGGGAATCTGTGCCCGCCTCGTCGTTTCTCGCGTTTTTCGCTGAGTCGTATTGCAACGGGACGGACCCTTTTGCTTCGCGCAATGACATGACAAGGTACAAGTAGCTGCGCGCGGCGTCACTTGACCCGACGCAGGTGCGGCGACCCGGCCGCCAAGTCGTCCAGCGCCGCTTCCAGGCCTTCGTCCACCATCCTTCGCATCCCCGTCCGCCACAGCAGCCGGCCGATGGTTCGGACGGGCGGATAGAGCAGCGCCAGGGGAGGCGACAGCCAGAACTCCGGCGTCTCCGAGGCCAGAGCGAGCAGGGCGCCCGCGAGCAGAAGGCCGAAGGTCACCAGCGCGTCACACCGTCGCAGCAGCAATGGAGGATCCGCGCGGACGAAGTTGATCCGGTGCCCGGTCGTCAGGTTCGCCATGCCGAGCACCGTGCCGCGCTGCAGTAGCACGCAGACCTGGTGCCCGCGCCGCGCTGGCATCGATCGGCTGTGCACCACGAGCTTGATTTCTTCGTGGGGGCCGTCCGCACGGGTCAGCCAGAGTTCGCGCCGTTCGCGCGCCGGGTACTGCTCGCACCATCGCAGCGGCACGTTGATGTAACGCTGCACTTCGGTCAACTCGCCGGCCACGTAGTCGAGTGTGGGCATGTCAGGCTCCTTGCTGCAAAGTTGCAAGGTCTCGCCAGGAAGAACTTCGTCAAGTGCTCGCGTCAGCGTCTGTGCCAGTCCCGGTGCAGTGCCACGGCAGTCCCACCGCACGCTCTCTGCAGTCACAGCGTGGGCTTGTCTGGTCGCCCCGAGCACGCGCGCCTGCGACTGCGGATGCATTGGCCTGAGAGCGCGACGCTCCGCGCACCCGACCTCGCGCACCGCCCGGAACCAGAGGTAGGACGTCACCATGTCAAGTCCTCCTTGCAGGGCTGTGGCGGCTCTCGACTGTTGTCCTACCAATCGGCAGTTTTTGCACTTGCAACCCTGCGCGCCACGCTGCACACTGAAAGCTCCAACAGAGGTCGAGCTGGCCGCCCTCGGAACGTGCATCGCGCACGCAAACGCTAGCCCTGTAGATCGTTGTATTCACCGTTGGCGCCTTGTGCGCCTGGGTATCGCGGATGCCTGTCATCCCTTGAGGTCCCGGAAATTCCTGTACGCCCTATGGCGCCTGGGTTTTCCCATGCACGCACGCTGTGTGGCTTGTCCACGCGGCAACCTGCCCACCTGCCGCACCCGATGCGGCGGCAGAGCGTGTCTCGCGTGCTTACCCTTAAGTGGGCATGACTTGCCATGGCGGCTTGACCGCCTATGCCTAGAGCACCGCACAGCCCACTACCGGTGAGCCAGCGGATTGCACGATCGCTCGCACCATCCCTGGGTGCGAATGGCACCTGTCCCTGCGGGGCGGGTGTTTGGGATCCCCTCCTTGCACCATGCGCTGACCTCGGTCCCCCGTGCCTGACCACCATGGGGTGGCGGCACGGCTTGCGTGGAACGGCATTGCGTGCCCGTCTCGGAACGGGCGCTGCCAGTCAGGCCGGCGATGGAGGATGTGTTCGCGGTACCGCTCGGGTATCGCACTGGAGGTCATGCCTCCGGGGTTGCCTCGGGTTCCTGGAGAACCTGGTTCGCTGCGGCGAACGCCACATGGCGCTGGACGCGTGCTGGCTGGCGATCACTTTTACGACCCTCCGCGCGGCCGGCGCTCAGGCGACGGCTGCAAACCACTGGCAAGACATCGGGCCCTGGGCCGCCGATGCAACGAAACAAGGCCCCACCGACAACCGGACACGACCACACAACGCAGGAAAGGAACGCCATGCCCACATCACGCTCCACCGCGCGCACGCGCCGCGGTGCTCGGCAGCCGGCCGAGACGGCACTCCGTGGCCAGGATAAACACGATCGCCACGGACCCCAAGGACGTTCCGGCCGCCACGGGCGCAGCGCGAACAATGGACACCACGGCCTCGCAGCGCTGCAGGACCTGCCGCTGACGCCCAGGCGATGGCGGTACACGCTAGTGCGCATCCTGCACGAACACAACTGGCGCCACAGCAGCAAGCACAAGGGCGTCAGCCACAAGACCATGGCAGAGCGCCAGCGCTTTTGCCTTTGGCTGTTCGAGTTCCTGCGGCGCCCGCCGCTGCGCTACAAGCTCGACCCACGATCGTTCAGCGGCCGTCACGCCGAGGCTGTGACCGGCCACTGGCGAACCGAGGCGCTCGCCGGCCGCATGAGCCCGGCGACCATTCAGACCTACTTCAGCTTCCTGAAGACGTTCACCACCTGGATCGGCAAGCCGCGGCTGCTTCGGCCGGTGGGCTGCTACTTCGAGGACGTGCAGTTGTACCGGCGCACGTTGGCCAGCGGTGTCGACAAGTCGTGGCGCGCACAGGGCGTGGACGCCGAGGCGGTGATTTGCCAGGTCGAGGAGCGCGACGTGCACGCGGCCGCATCGCTGCGGTTGATGCAAGCCTTCCAGCTGCGTTTCAAGGAAAGCGTGATGCTGCGTCCGCACCAGGACGTGGTAACAGCGGCCCAGGCCGGCCGCGCGGAAGGCAGCGTGGCCTTCTACCTGGACACACACCGGGGCACGAAGGGCGGTAGGGCGCGGATGTTCCCGGTCGACACGCCTGAGCGCAGCGCGGCCATCGCGTACGCGCGCCGGGTGACGGTGGGCGCGCACGAGAGCGTGAGCGATCCGCGGCTGGACCTGCAACAGGCCATGCGGCACCTGCGCTATGTAATGGAACGCCATGGGATCACCCGAGCCGCCTTGGGCGTCACGCCGCATGGCCTGCGCCACCAGGGCGCAGCTGAGGACTACGAAGCCATCACCGGACAGCCGCCGCCGGTGGCCGGCGGCGGGCGGGTCGATCCGGTCCTGGACCGACAGGCGCGGCAGGAGATAGCGGCAAACCTGGGGCATGGGCGGGCGCAGATCACCAATGCGTACTTTGGTCCGCCACTGTGGCAGCCGGAGTCTCCATCGGCCACGTATTCCCGCGGGCCCGATGCGGCGGCACCTTGAGTCCCGTTCCTCGTACTGACTTTCCAAGGAGATACACCATGAACGACACCGGCTCACGCAGTGCCTACTGGCTCAGCCCAGGCATCGACGTGCCGACAGAAGAGGAGATCGGCCTGCTGGCACCGCCGCGCGCCTTGCGCGGCTTCTACGTCAACCGCAATGCAGGCGAGGCCGTGTTCGTGCCACCCGCCGATTTCATGCGGGAGAGTCCGCTGTGGCGGATCGATGTGCTCGATGACATCATGGAATGCATCCAGCGTACGCGCACGCATGCCCTGGTGGCCTGGTTCCGGGAATGCAGCATGAGGACACCGAAGGTTCCCCAGGTGCGGCAGCTGTCGGCGTTCCGGGAGACGTGCGTCAGCGGTGGCATCTCAGTGCCCGAGGAGTTGGAAGCCTTGCTGGTGCTGGACCAGCAGTTTGACTGCCGCATCTCCTGACCGGGTAGTGCCAGTAGTGCAGCTAAGGCTTGATGACGGAACATCGATTGCCATGTTCACACCGCAAGACAAGCCGCTCGGCCGTGTCGCGGGTCTGCAGTGGCAGGACCGCCTGCAGGAGAGTGCCAGCGCGGCCGCAACGGGTCCTTGCAGACGCGGTGACCTTGCGCCTGATAGCTCGCCCGCCAGGCCGCTGCCGTCCGGTGCCATCAGTTGAATGGTTGATGTGGCATGTTCGCGGTGTGGCTGAAGGCGCTCGTCCTCGTCGGGCGTGCGCGCGACCTGCAGCTGGTCGCGGTGGAGGCGCTCGGTGGCTGGTGACTGGGCGTTTGGCCGTCGCCGGGATGCATGGCGAAGTCAGCACATAGTCGACGAGACCTTGCGCGACCGATGATGGCCTTGGTTTCGATCTCCGCGGAGGGAGAGGCATCTCGATACCTGAATCGAAGCGACGGGATCGGAGACATCGCGTCGAAGGGACGCCGCCATTCTCGACATGTCGGCCGCTGACGGCGGCTCCAAGCCGCGCACGCGGGTCGGCTGGCGAAATTCTCGTGGCGGCAGCGTGTCAGGGAGAGGCGCAGTCGATCGGAGGTGTCATGAACCAGTCGCGTCTGCACTCTAGTGTGAAAGTGCGATCCCCTCCAATAGTCCGGCCCATCGATCCAGCGCCACCTTGCGCTCCTCGAAGTAGTCGTACAGGTTGTAGATCCCCTCGACATCGCGCACCTTGTGGTTCAGCGCCCGTTCCGCCACGAAGCGGTCCACGCCCAGTGCGGCCATGTGGGTGCGGGCCGTGCGTCGCATGTCGTGGACAGTGAAGTGCTCGACGTCGCCGAGCGGCAGGCGGCGCAGCGCAACGTTCAGCGTGTCCGGGCTGATATGGCCGAAACGGTTCTTCCTCGGCACGCCGCCCTTCATGTGGATCAGTCGGCGGGCGGGGAACAGGTATTCGCTGTTGCATGAGAACACCCGGACCTCGTCCAGCCAACGCAGCACCGGCGCCGCAAGCGGTATCTCGATGGACTGGTTCATCTTCGTGCGCGACGGGTGCAGCGACCACACGCCTCGTTCAAGGTCGAACTCGGACCACTTGGCCGACAGCAGTTCCATCTTGCGCACGCACAAGGCAAGCAGCAGCCACACCGGAAGTTCGTTCGGGCGGCCGAAGTTCGGCGTGTCCTGCATGGCCTTCGCGAGTGCTGCGAGTTCGTCGCGGTTCAGCCAGCGCTGCCGGGACGTCTCGGTCCCGCCGGCGTCGGAGATCTCGAATCCCGAGACCGGATTGGCGTCGATCCAGCGCCGCTTCACGGCGAAGTGGAACATGCGGAACAGGTAGCGCAGCGCATCGTTGGCCACGGTCGGCGCGCCTGCGTCGAGGATGCGTGTGAGCACCCGGTCGATGTGCAGTGGCCGGACATCCGTTACACCGAGCTTGCCGATCGCCGGATCGATGTGGCGGCGGATGACGCGCAGAACGACTTCGGGGTGCTTGTGGACCTTGGCGATGTGCCGCTCGTACCAGCCATCGGCGAGGGCGGCGACCGTGGTCCGTTCCTGGGCCTTGAGCCGCTCGGCGCGCTTCTCCGCGGCAATGTCCACGCCCTGCTGGATGCGTGCCCGGTTCAGGCGCGCCGCCTCGCGGGCATCCTTGAGCGACAGGTCGGGGTAGCGGCCGAGCACCTTCTCTCGGGCAGCACCACCGAAGCGGTAGCGAAGGATCCAGGAGGCCTGGCCTTTCAGCGCGCTGGCACCGGTGCCCACGAAGGTCAGGCCGCCGCCAATGCCGCGGTCCACGGGGCCGGCGTTGAGCCAGGCCCTCAGCGTCTTGTCGGTGACGCGTTCAGTCTCTGTCATGACGATCTCCACAGCGATTTCACGAGGAAGCTGTGGGGTAAATGTTCGGGTTCTCGGCCCGCAACTGTGGGGGATCGGATTTCCCCCACGATTTCCCCCACAGAAATCGTGCGCTACGCTGAAATCGCCTGCAACCTCATGACACCAAAAACAGCCGCAACCTACTGATTTATAAGGATTTCACGGGTGGTGTTGAGACCCCCGAAACCTCACTCGATGTTCTGCACCTGCTCGCGCATCTGCTCGATCAACACCTTCATGTCGACCGAGATCCGCGTCAGCTCGAGTGCGGCAGACTTGGAGCCCATGGTGTTGGCTTCGCGGTGCAGTTCCTGGATCAGGAAATCGAGCCGCTTGCCCAGCTCGCCGCCCTTCTTCAGCAGACGCTCGATCTCGTCCAGGTGCGAGCTCAGGCGCGTAAGTTCCTCGGCCACGTCGATGCGGATCGCAAAGGCTGTGGCCTCGGAGAGTGCGCGGTCCTGCGCGGCCTCCGGCAGGGTGGCGCCGTCGGCCAGTGCCATGGCTTCCTTCCAGCGCTCCAGAAAGCGCTGACGCTGTTGCTCGACCAGCTGCGGCACCAGCGGCAGCGCCTGCTTGGCCAACGCGCGCAACTGCTCCAGGCGATCGGTCAGCATCGCGGCCAGGCGCCCACCTTCGCGTTGGCGCGCAGCGATCATGTCCTTCAGGGCTTTCTCGACCAGCGGCAGCACCTGCTCGCCCAGGTCGCCCAAACCAGGCTGCTCGCCCGACGAGAGCCGGATGACATCTGCCACGCTCAGGGGTGCTGCGTTCGGTAACCACGAACGCACGGTGTCCTGCACGCCGTTGAGGCGCTGCAGCAGGCGCGGCGTCGGTTCAGTGACGGCGCTGGTGTCGGTGTTCTCGATGGAAGCGCGCAGCTCCACCTTGCCGCGCTTGAGATTGGCGGTGAGCAGCTCGCGCAGCGCAGGTTCCTGTTGCCGCAGCTCGTCTGGCAGGCGGAAGGCAAGGTCAAGAAAGCGGCTGTTGACGGAGCGGATCTCGATGCCGAGTCGTCGCGTCGGCGCGGCTTTTGTGTCGTGTTCGGAGGGCGTACTGGTGCCACTTTGCTGGGCACTTGCGTAGCCGGTCATGCTGTAAACTGGCATGAGAAGGTGCTGGTCGTTGTAAGGGCCAGAGAATAACGGCTTCCGTTGCTTACGGGGATTCAAAGCCAACTTTATGAGCAAGATCAAGCCGGCGCCTTTGCCGCCCGAGACCGTCATCGGTGGCTACCGCGTCGTGCGGCGACTCTCTTCCGGCGGGTTTGGCGTGGTCTATCTGGCCACCGATACCGAAGACAACCAGGTCGCAGTCAAGGAATACCTTCCCTCGTCGCTGGCCTCGCGCGATCCGGGTGAACTGCTGCCCCGGGTGCCGCCCGAAAAGCTATCGCTGTACCGCCTGGGCCTGAAGAGTTTCTTTGAAGAGGGCCGCTCGCTGGCGCAGATCGCGCACCCCTCGGTGGTGAGCGTGCTCAACTTCTTTCGCGAGAACGAGACCGTCTACATGGTCATGAACTATCTGGAGGGCGCGACCCTGCAGGATTTCATCATCACCTCGCGCGACCTGGGCCGCCAAAAAGTGTTCCGCGAATCGACCATCCGCTCGCTGTTCGACGAGATCCTGCGTGGCCTGCGCATCGTGCACCAGCACAAGATGCTGCACCTGGACATCAAGCCGGCCAACATCTTCATCACCGACGACAACAAGGCCGTGCTGATCGACTTCGGCGCTGCGCGCGAGGTGCTCAACAAAGAGAGCAACTTCATCCGCCCGATGTACACGCCCGGCTTTGCCGCGCCCGAGATGTACCGGCGCGACGCCAGCATGGGCCCCTGGACCGACATCTACGCCATCGGCGCCTGCATCTATGCCTGCATGCAGGGCTACCCGCCCAACGAAGCGCCGCAGCGGCTGGAGAAAGACCGCATCGCGCTGGCCCTGGCACGGTTGCGCGGGGTGTATTCGGACAACCTGATCGAGGTCGTCGAGTGGTGCATGGCGCTCGATCCGCTGTCGCGTCCGCAGTCGGTGTTCGCGCTGCAAAAAGAGCTCAGCCGCGAGGGCGAGCGCCGCTACACCAAGCTCTCCGTGGGTGAGAAGATCCGCCTGCAGTTCGACACGCTGGTGTCGGACGCCAAGAAGAACGTGCGCGACATCACGTCGTTCGGGCCGGGCAACAAGTCCTCCAAATGAAGTTCTCGGTGTTCCAGGTCAGCCGCCGCGGCGGCCGGGATAAGAACGAAGACCGCATGGGCTACTGCTACACGCGCGATTCGGGCCTGTTCCTGCTGGCCGATGGCATGGGCGGCCACCCCCAGGGTGAGGTCGCCGCGCAGCTGGCCCTGCAGACCGTGTCGGCGCTCTACCAGCAGCAGGCGCGTTCGCGGCTGCCACGGGTGAGCGATTTCCTGGCCGAGTCGCTGATGGCGGCGCACCGCCGCATCCTGCGCCATGCGGGCGAGAACGCGATGCGGGACACGCCCCGCACCACGTATGTCGCCGCCGTGCTGCAAGGGAGCAACGTGTCGTGGGTGCACTGCGGTGATTCGCGCCTGTACCTGGTGCGCGATGGCACGATGCTGACCCGCACGCGCGACCATTCCTACCTGGAGCAGGGCGGCGCGGAGCTGGCCCACATCGGCCGCATCAACCGCAACGTGCTGTACACCTGCCTGGGCTCACCGACTGCGCCCGCCTTCGATGTCGTGGGCCCGGTCCCGCTGCAGCATGGCGACAAGATCCTGCTGTGCTCCGACGGTCTGTGGAGCAGCGTTGGCGACGCCGAGATCGTGCGCCACCTCAGTGCCTCGTCGGTCTCGCAGGCGGTGCCCGAGCTGGTCGAGCTGGCGCTGCGCAAGGCGGGTGACAGCAGCGACAACGTGACGGCGCTGGCGCTGGAGTGGGAAGCCGCCGACGCCTTTGCATCTACCTGCGGCGCCGGTGGCGATACCATCTACGACAGCGTTTTTGCGACGACCATCCAGTCGGCCGAGCTCGACGATCTGGCCCATTCGCTGGACGATGCCGACATCGAGCGGACCATCGCCGAGATCAACGCAACCATCCGCCGTACCGCTGCCCGCAAGGGCTGAACGCCGCGCCGCCCCTGCGGCCGCTGCCCCCTTTTCGAGAACCTGCCATGACTGCCTTCATCCGAACCGCCGCCCGCGCTGCCGACCAACTGCGCGCCGTGCGCATCACGCGCGGCTTCACCATCCATGCCGAGGGCTCGGTGCTGATCGAGTTCGGCCAGACGCGCGTGCTGTGCACCGCATCCGTCGAAGAGAAGGTGCCACCGCACAAGCGCGGCAGCGGTGAGGGTTGGGTCACCGCCGAATACGGCATGCTGCCGCGCGCCACGCACACCCGCAGCGACCGCGAGGCCGCGCGCGGCAAGCAGAGCGGGCGCACGCAGGAGATCCAGCGCCTGATCGGCCGCTCGCTGCGCGCCGTGTTCGACCTGAAGCTGCTCGGTGAGCGCACCATCCACCTCGATTGCGATGTGTTGCAGGCCGATGGCGGCACGCGCACTGCGGCCATCACCGGCGCCTTCGTGGCGGCGCAGGACGCTGTGGCCGGCCTGATGGCTGCGGGCAAGCTGGCGACATCGCCCATCGTGCAGCCGGTGGCGGCGGTGTCGGTCGGCATCGTTGACGGCACGCCCCTGCTGGATCTGGAATACGTCGAAGACGCCGCCTGCGACACCGACATGAATGTCGTCATGACCGGCGCCGGCCATTTCGTCGAAGTGCAGGGCACGGCCGAGGGCGCGGCCTTCACCCGCGCCGAGATGGACGCGCTGCTGGGGTTGGCCGAGAAAGGCATCGCCGAGCTCATCGCGCTGCAGCAGGCCGCACGCGCGCAGTAGGAGCAGCCACGGTGGAACTGGTCCTCGCATCCAACAACCGCGGCAAGCTGGCCGAACTGCAGGCCTTGTTCGCGCCGCTGGGCGTGCAGCTGCGCGCGCAGGCCGAGCTGGGCGTGCCCGAGGCCGACGAGCCGCACCGCACTTTTGTCGAGAACGCGCTGGCCAAGGCCCGCAACGCGGCGCAGCACACCGGCCTGCCCGCCGTGGCCGACGACGCCGGTTTGTGCGTCGATGCCTTCGGCGGCCTGCCCGGCGTGGACACAGCCTACTACGCCACGCAGTTCGGCTATGCCAAGGGCGATGCGAACAACGTGCGCGCTTTGCTGGAGCAGATGCGCGGCATCGCCAACCGGCGCGCGGCACTGGTGAGCACGCTGGTGGCCGTGCGTTCGCCACACGACCCTGAGCCGCTGATCGCCGTCGGGCGCGCTGTCGGCTGGATCACCGAGGCGCCGGTGGGCGAGGGCGGTTTCGGCTTCGACCCGGTGATGTGGATCGAAGCCTTCGGCCAGACCTTCGCCCAGCTGCCGACCGACGTCAAGAACGCGCACAGCCACCGCGGCCAGGCGGCGCGCGAGATGCTGCGGCTGATGCGCACCTACTGGTTGTGAGCCCCGCATGCGCGCGCGTGAACTGACGGACTACATGCGCCCCGGCCTGCTGCAGCTGCAGGCCCTGCCGCCTTTGGCGCTGTACCTGCATCTGCCCTGGTGCATCCGCAAGTGCCCGTACTGCGACTTCAACTCACACGCCGTGCGTGGCGATGAAGTCGTGGTGCGCTGGGGCGGTGCCGATTCCCCGATGCCCACCCAGGTCGCAGCGCCGGCCGAGCTGCCCGAGCAACGCTACATCGACGCGCTGATCGCCGACCTGGAGGCCGCACTGCCGCTGATCTGGGGCCGCACGGTGCACACCATCTTCATCGGCGGCGGCACACCCAGCCTGTTCTCACCCGCCGCCATCGACCGGCTTTTAGGCGAGGTGCGCGCGCGGCTGCGGCTGGAGGCCGACTGCGAAATCACGCTGGAGGCCAACCCCGGCACCTTCGAGACCGACCGCTTCCGCGCTTACCGCGCGGCCGGCGTCACGCGGCTGTCGGTGGGTGTGCAGAGCTTCGACGACGGCCTGCTGCGCGCCATCGGCCGGGTGCACGACGGCGCGCAGGCGCTGGCCGCCGTGCAGGAGGCCGCGCATGCTTTCGACACCTTCAACCTGGACCTGATGTATGCGCTGCCGGGCCAGACCCCGGCGATGCTGGAGCGCGACCTCGCTACCGCCCTGTCGCTGGCGCCGCCGCACCTGTCGGTCTACCACCTGACGGTCGAGCCCAACACCTTCTTTGCGAAGTTCCCGCCGGCGCTGCCGGAGGACGACATCGCCTACGCCATGCTGGACCGCATCACCGAGGCCACAGGCGCCGCCGGCATGCAGCGCTACGAGGTGTCGGCCTATGCGCGGCCGGGCCACGCCTGCCAGCACAACCTGAACTACTGGCAGTTCGGCGACTACCTGGGCATCGGTGCGGGCGCACACAGCAAGCTGACATTCGCGCACCGCGTGGTGCGGCAAGTGCGCCTGCGCGAGCCGGGGCTGTACATGGAGCATGCGCTGGCCGGCGCCGCGCTGGCGCAGGACGACGACGTGCGCCGCGCCGATCTGCCCTTCGAGTTCATGCTGAACGCGCTGCGACTGCGGGGCGGTTTTGCGCTGCAGGATTTCACCGAGCGCACGGGTCTGGCGTTGTCGAGCATCGCCCCTGGCCTGGCCGAGGCCGAGCGCAAGGGGCTGATCGCGCGTGATGCCGCGCGGGTGTGGCCGACCGAGCGCGGCTTCGACTTTCTGAGCGATCTGCAGGAGCTGTTTTTGGCCTGACCTGCAGCATCCGCCGCGGCGCGGGGTTGCATCGACGGAGGCTCAGCACGTTCGCCCAGATTGCAGAACAATGCGCCGCTTCGACAGCGACAAGGGAGACCTCGAATGGATCTGCAACTGACCGGCCTGCACGTGTTGATCACCGGTGGCAGCAAGGGCATCGGCCTGGCCTGCGCGCAAGGCTTTCTGCGCGAGGGTGCGCGTGTGAGCCTGGTCTCGCGAGACATCGCTAACCTGCAACGCGCCGCCGCCGACCTGCGGGCCGATTTCGCCGATGCCGACGCACGTGTGCAGACGCGCGCGGCCGACCTGCGCGATGCAGCCGCAGCGCTGGCCGCGCTGGACGAACTGGAGCAATCGGCCGGCGCGGTCGATGTGCTGGTCAACTCCGCCGGGGCCGCACGGCGCACGCCGCCGGACGAACTGAACCCGCAGGTCTGGCATGACGCCATGCAGGCCAAGTACTTCAGCTACATCCACATGATCGACCCGGTGGTCAAACGCATGGCGGCACGCGGCACGGGCGCCATCGTCAACGTGATTGGCGCGGGTGGCAAGGTGGCCAGCCCGATCCACATGGCGGGCGGCGCGGCGAATGCGGCGCTGATGCTGGTCTCCGCCGGCATGGCCGCCGCCTACGCCGGCCGGGGCGTGCGGGTGAACGCGGTGAACCCGGGCCTCACGCTGACCGAACGGCTCAAGGAAGGCATGGCGGCGGACGCGCGCCTGCAGCAGATCGAGCAGGAAGAAGCCTTGCGCCGCGCCAAGGCCAAGCTGCCGCTGGGCCGCATCGCCGAGCCTTCGGAGATTGCCGATGCCGTGCTGTTCCTGGCCTCGGCACGCGCCAGCTACATCACCGGCGCCATCCTGGCGATGGACGGCGCGGTCACGCCGATGATCTGATCAACCGCGCTGGCGCCGCAAAGCAGACACGCGGTCGGCAATGACAGCCGTGTCCGTGGCTTCTTCGGCGCAAACCAGGTACTTCTCCAGGTCCGTCACGGCCTCGTCGGTGTGGCCCAGATCGGCATGCGCCAGACCACGGTCGCGGTACTCGGACCAGGCCTGCGGCAGCAGCACCACCAGGCGGTCCTGCACCGCCAGCAGACGCTGCGCGTCCGATTGGCTGCGGTGGATTTCCTTCAGGTTGCGCAGCATGCGCGCCAGGATGTCGCGCGGGCGCGCCGCCTGCAGATACAGGCCCATCGGCACGTCGAAATCTTCGCCCGGCGCATGCGGTTGCTGGTAGGGCTGCAGCCGCTCGGACAGCTCCTCGCGGCTCAGCGACTGGCCGACGAACGGGTCGATCACGACCTGGCCCTTGGGCAGGTTCACCTTGACCAGAAAGTGACCGGGAAAGCCGATGCCGCGCACCTGCAGGTGCAGGCCCTGCGCCAGCTCCATCCAGATCACTGCCAGCGAGATCGGAATGCCCAGGCGCGTGCGCAGCACGGCGTGCACGTAGCTGTTGTCCGGGTCGTAGTAGTTGTTGACGTTGCCGCTGAAATTCAGGTCGCGGTAGAAGAACTGGTTCAGCATGCGCAGGCGGTGCAGCGGGGGCGCATCGGCGGGCAGGCGTCGCTTCAGGCGGGCCAGCAGTTGGTCGACATCGCCCAGCACCTGCTGCACGTCCAGGTCGGGGTATTCGTCCTGGGCCACGCTGGCGCAGGCCTCCAGCAGGGGAAAGTCATCGTCGCTTTGCACCAGCAGCGCGAAGTACGCGAGCGCCGTCGAGGGCTTGTCAGGGGACCACATGGATTCTTTGTAAAGGACGCGCCGGACCGCGTCAAGCCGACGGCCCGGGGCGAGACGTCCGTGTCATGGGGGCGCGCGCCTGCTTGGTGTAGCCCCGGGGCCGATCAGGAATGACGCATCAGCGCGCGCAGCTTGAGCCCGGCGGCCCACGCTGCTGCGAAATACAGCGCTGCGCCGCCCGCCAACATCACCGCCAGCAGGCCGATGCGCCGCAACGCGTCGCCGCTGCGTGTCCAGTCGAAGCTGGCCGAGGCCCACATCAAGAAGACCGCCAGCAGCGCGCTGGCACCGATCACCTGCAGCGTGAAGCGGCCCCAGCCTGGCGACGGCTTGTAGCTGCCGCGGCGCATCAGACCGGCCAGCAGCAGCAAGGCGTTGATGACCGCGCCGATGCCGATCGACAGCGCCAGGCCCGCGTGCTGCAGCAGCGGCACCAGTCCGATGTTCATCAGCTGCGTGACGACCAGCACGCCGATGGCGATGCGCACGGGGGTGCGGATGTCCTGGCTGGCATAGAAGCCAGGTGCCAGCACCTTGATGGCGACCAATCCGATCAGGCCGGCGCCATAGCCCATCAACGCCAGGCTGGTCTGCTCCACGTCGCGCTCGGTGAACAGGCCATGGTGGTAGAGCGTGGCCACCATCGGCGTGGCGAAGGTCAGCAGCGCCACCGCGCTGGGCACGCCGGTCAGCACCACCAGCCGCAGGCCCCAATCCAGCATGGCCGAGTAGCGCGCGCCGTCGTCGGCGGCGCGGGCAGCGGCCAGTTGCGGCATCAGCACCACGCCCAGCGCCACGCCCAGCAGCGCGGTGGGGAACTCCATCAACCGGTCCGCATAGCCCAGCCAGCTGACGCTGCCTGGCGCCAGGTACGAGGCGATCTGGGTGTTGATGAGGATCGACACATGCGCAACGCCCACGCCCAGCAGCGCCGGCCCCATCAGGCGCGCGATGCGGCGCGTGCCCGGGTCGGCCCAAGCCGCCCGCAGCGCGCGCCAGGTGATGCCGATGCGCGGCAGCATGCCCAGGCGCATCAACGCCGGCACCTGCACCGCCAGTTGCAGCACGCCGCCCAGCATGACGCCAGCGGCCATCGCGTAGATCGGCTCGATGCCGCGCGCTGCCAGCCAGGGGGCGCCAAGCCACGCGGCGCCGATCATGGCCATGTTCAGCAGCACCGGCGTGGCGGCCGGCACCACGAAGCGCTTCCAGGTGTTCAAAATGCCCGACGCCAGCGCCACCAGCGACATGCAGCCGATGTAGGGGAACATCCAGCGTGTCATCAGCACGGCGGCATCGAAGCCCTCGCCGGTCTGCTGCAGGCCGCTGGCCAGCAACCAGACCAGCGCTGGCGCGGCCAGCACACCCAGTACGCAGACCACGAGCAGCGTCCAGGCCAGCAAGGTCGCTACGTGGTCAACCAGCTGGCGCGTGGCGGCCTCGCCATCGCGCGTCTTCGATGCGGCCAGCACCGGCACGAAGGCCTGGCTGAACGCACCTTCGCCGAACAGGCGCCGGAACAGGTTGGGAATGCGGAAGGCCACGTTGAAGGCATCGGTCATGGCGCTGGCGCCGAACAGCGAAGCCATCAGCAGCTCGCGGCCCAGGCCGGTGATGCGGGAGACCAGCGTCAGCAGCGAAACCGTGGAAGCGGATTTGAAAAGACTCACGCGGTCGAGTGTAGCCACGCACCGGTACCGTCAATCGCTCAGCCGCGCGGCTACTTGACGGCGCGGTTATACTGGCGGGCTTTGCTGGCAACATCCTCAAGCCAAAAGGAACACTGAACTATGGCAACCAAGCCCAAAAAGAAGAACCCGCGCCTGGCGTCGGGCCGCAAGCGCGTCCGTCAGGACGTCAAGATCAACGCTGCGAATACCTCGCTGCGTTCCAAGTACCGCACTGCCGTCAAGAACGTCGAAAAGGCTGTTTTGGCAGGCGACAAGACCAAGGCGACCGAACTGTTCGCCAAGATGCAGGCCGTGGTGGACACCGTGGCCGACAAGGGCATCTTCCACAAGAACAAGGCAGCGCGCGACAAGAGCCGCCTGTCCACCAAGGTCAAGGCCCTGGCAACCGCCCAGGCCGCAGCCTAACCACCCGCCCGGGCTACCGTCGCAAGACGGCCGGCCCGCCGTTTGATCGGGTGCGCTGCCAGCAAAGACGAAAAAACCGCCTTCGGGCGGTTTTTTCGTTTCTGGGTCTGGCAGAGCAGTCAGCGCTTGGCGGGCGGCTCGGGTACGACGCAGGCCTCGGCCACCTGCAGACCGTTGTCCTTGGCGAAGTTCATCGCGAAGTCCCAGGCCATCACGTCGTAGTCACGCAGATCTCGGTGCACGATGACGCACTTGATGTTGCCGATGGTGGTCGGCACGCACCAGGGTGAATAGCCCAGGTGGCTGCCCGGCTGTGGCCCGCCGGGTCGAAACGAGCTCAGCACGCCGGCCAGCCGCTCGGCCCAGTCGCTCGGGCGAAAGGCCCTGCCGTCCTGCGTGATGCCCTGAATGAAGACTTCCTTGGACGGGGGCAATGCCATGGGGGTGAAGGTCAGGGGCGTTGGGTGCGAAGAGGGGGCCGGCGCAGGCCACCGACAGTAGCAAGAACGATGCCGGTGGCCGTTGACTTTGCTGCGATGCACCATAGTTTAGCCCAGCCCGCACGGCCGCAATCCCCTTGGGCGCCGCATGGCTGTGATGCAGAAATGTCAAAAAAACGTGCAAGTGCAGCCCCTAGAATCGCCGTTCAGCGGGCCAGAGGAGACCCCGAGAAGCTCCCCCATCGCGCTGAATCCCTCGTTTTTTGCTTCCGTTCTGGAGAGATCAGCATGACCGCTTTCGTCGAGCCTTCGTCCCCCCATGTCATGAACACCTACGGCCGCGTGCCCATCGCACTAATGCATGGCCAGGGCGTGCACGTCTGGGACACGAACGGCAAGCGCTACATCGACGCACTGGGTGGCATTGCGGTCAACACGCTGGGCCACAACCACCCCAAGCTGGTGCCGGCGCTGCAGGAGCAGCTCACCAAGATCATCCACAGCTCCAACTACTACCACGTGCCCGGCCAGGAGCAACTGGCGGCCAAGCTGACGGCGCTGTCGGGCATGACCAACGTGTTCTTCTGCTGCACGGGCCTGGAGGCCAACGAGGCCGCGCTCAAGCTGGCACGCAAGTTCGGCCACGACAAGGGCATCGAGCGCCCCGAGATCGTGGTCTACGAGAAGGCCTTCCACGGCCGCAGCATCGCCACGCTGAGCGCCACTGGCAACACCAAGGTGCAGCAGGGCTTCGGCCCGCTGGTCGAGGGCTTCATCCGCGTGCCGCTGAACGACATCGAAGCGCTCAAGGCCAAGACCGAAGGCAACCCCAACGTGGTCGCCGTGTTCTTCGAGACCATCCAGGGCGAAGGCGGCGTGAACCCCATGCGCGTCGAGTACCTGCAGCAGGTGCGCAAGCTGTGCGATGAGCGTGACTGGCTGCTGATGATCGACGAGGTGCAATGCGGCATGGGCCGCACCGGCAAGTGGTTTGCCCACCAGTGGGCCGGCATCGTGCCCGACGTGATGCCGCTGGCCAAGGGCCTGGGCTCGGGCGTGCCCATCGGTGCTGTGGTCGCCGGCCCCAAAGCCGCTGGCATCTTCGGCCCGGGCAACCACGGCACCACCTTCGGCGGCAACCCGCTGGCCATGCGCGCGGGCATTGAAACCATCCGCATCATGGAAGAAGACGGCCTGCTGGAGAACGCGGCCAAGGTCGGCGCGCATCTACAGAAGGCGTTGCTCCGCGCCTTCGAAGGGCTGGAAGGCTTCAAGGAAATCCGCGGCCAGGGGCTGATGATCGGCGTGGAACTCACGCGCCCCTGCGCTGTGCTGACCGGCCGCGCCGCCGAACGCGGGCTGCTGCTGAGCGTGACCGCCGACTCGGTCATCCGCATGGTGCCCCCGCTGATCCTCAGCGTGGCCGAGGCCGACGAGATCGTCGCCATCCTCGTGCCACTGGTGAAGGAGTTTCTCGCGGAGCCGGTGGCCCCATGACCAGCATCCGGCACTACCTGCAGTTCAGCGATCTGGACGCGGCCGAGTACACCTACCTGTTCGAACGCGCCGCGCTCATCAAGCGCAAGTTCAAGGCCTACGAGAAGCACCACCCGCTGGTGGACCGCACGCTGGCCATGATCTTCGAGAAGGCCAGCACCCGCACGCGCGTGAGCTTCGAGGCCGGCATGTACCAGCTGGGCGGCAGCGTGGTGCACCTGACCACGGGCGACAGCCAGCTAGGCCGCGCCGAGCCCATCGAAGACAGTGCCAAGGTCATCAGCCGCATGGTGGACCTGGTCATGATCCGCACCTACGGGCAGGACAAGATCGAAACCTTTGCCGCCCATTCGCGCGTGCCCGTCATCAACGGCCTGACCAACGAGTTCCACCCCTGCCAGATCCTGGCCGACATCTTCACCTACATCGAGCACCGCGGCTCGATCCAGGGCAAGACGGTGGCCTGGGTAGGCGACGGCAACAACATGGCCAACACCTGGCTGCAGGCCAGCGAGATCCTGGGCTTCAAGGTGCATGTCTCCACGCCCAGCGGTTACGAGGTCGACCAATCGATCGCCGGCCTGCGCTCGGGCGACAGCTACCAGGTCTTCAAGGACCCGATGGAGGCTTGCGCCGGTGCCGATCTGGTGACCACCGACGTGTGGACCAGCATGGGCTATGAGGCCGAGAACGAAGCCCGCAAGCTGGCCTTTGCCGACTGGTACGTCGACGAGGACATGATGCGCGTGGCCAAGCCCGATGCACTGTTCATGCACTGCCTGCCCGCGCACCGTGGCGAGGAGGTGCAGGCCGAGGTGATCGACGGCCCGCAGTCTGTGGTGTGGGACGAGGCCGAGAACCGCATGCACGTGCAGAAGGCGCTGATGGAGTTCCTGCTGCTGGGCAAGCTCTAACCCCTGCCGCCTCTGCGGCCCCGGCCCCTGCGGCCCGCACCGCTCGCCTGCAGTTCGCGCCGTGCCAGCGGCGTTTCGTCGCACACCGGTCGCCATAGGGCTGGGTGGTTTCTAAAGTGATGCATCGGAGGCGCCACGCCGCTTCCGAGCCCATCACTTTCTGGAGCCACATGATGTCCTTGCCATCTTTCCGCCTCTTTCACACAGCGCGGGCCACCACCGCTGCCGCCGCGTTGACCCTGGCCAGCGGGCTTGCCAGCGCTGCCGACCTAACCATCGAAGTGCAGGGCGCACGCTCGGCCCAGGGCAGCGTCGCCGGGGCCTTGTACGCGGGCGCCCCGGGCTGGCTCAAGCCCCACCAGGCCGTGCAGGGGCAGTTCGTGCCAGCAGCGAACAAAACCATCCTGCTGTTCCGCGGCCTGCCGCCAGGGCGCTACGCTGTGTCCGTCTACCACGACGAAAACGGCAACGGCAAGCTGGACACGAACCCGATCGGCATTCCGCTCGAACACACCGGCTTCAGCCGCGATGCCCAGGGCCGCATGGGCCCACCGGCGTTCGACGACGCGGCGCTGGACGTGCAGGCCGACACCACCGTCACGCTGCAGCTGCGCTGAGGAGCAGCGCGATGGACCGCCGCCTTTTCACCCGCTCGCTGCTGAGCGCCGCCGGCCTTGCCGCCCTGGGCGGCCTGCCTGCCCGGGCCGCCGCACAGGCCGACCCCTGGCAGTCCGCGTTCGACGCGCGCCGCGCGCAGCAGCCCTGGCAGATGGGCTTCACGGGCCTGCAGGCCGACGCCCCGCCGATGCCGCTCGCGCTGCGCGGACGCATCCCGCCCGCACTGTACGGATCGTTCTACCGCAACGGCCCCGCACGGCACACGCTGGGCGGCGAGCGCTACCACCACTGGTTCGATGGCGACGGCATGCTGCAGCACTACCGGCTCGGGCCGCAGGGCGCGGTGCACCAGGGCCGCTTCGTGCGCACTGAAAAGTTCGTGGCCGACAGCGCCGCCGGCCGCCCCGTGCGCGCCGCATTCGCCACCAACCCGCCGGCGGCCGAGCCCATCCGCTCGGCCGATGCGATCAACGTCGCCAACACCAGCGTGGTGCAGCACGCTGGTGAACTGCTGGCGCTGTGGGAAGGCGGCTCGGCGACGCGCGTCGATGCACAGACGCTGCAGACACAGGGCCTGAAGACCTGGACACCCGAATACGCCGGCATGCCGTTCTCGGCCCATCCGCGCATCGAGCGCGACGGCAGCCTGTGGAACTTCGGCGTCAGCAGCGCCCAGGGCGTGCTGTCGCTCTACCACGTGTCGCGCGACGGGCGCGACGTGCGCACGGCCAGCCTGCCCGTGCCCGACGTCGCCATGGTCCACGACTTCGCCGTGACCGAGCGGCACCTCGTTTTTCTGCTGCCGCCGCTGGTGTTCGATGTGGAGCGCATGCGTGCGGGCCAGACCTTCCTGGCCAGCCACGTCTGGCGGCCGCAACTGGGCATGCGCGTGCTGGTGCTGCCCAAGGACCAGCTCGATGCGCCACGCTGGTTCCATCTGCCGGCGGGCTTCGTGTTCCACATCGGCAATGCCTGGGAAGACACGCACCGCGGTGTCATTCGGCTGGACTACATCCGCTCGCCCGATGCCTGGTGGGCGATTCAGGGCTTTCAGGATCTCATGCGCGGCCACTACCAGAGCGCTGACCACGCCGCCATGGCGCTGGTCGAGCTGGATCTGCAGTCCGGCCAGGCGCGCCAGACGCTGCTGCCGCACGTGGCCGAGTTTCCGCGCGTGGACCCACGCTTCGTCGGCCAGCGCTACCGCCATGTGCTGGTCTCCGAACGCGTGGCCGCCGGCCCGCGGCCCGGTTACGACGCCATCACGCGCATCGACGTGCAGACCGGCCGCGCCGACCGCTACCGCTATGGCACCGAGGTGCTGGTGGAAGAACACCTCTTCGTTCCGCGCGCCGGTGCGCCCGAGGGCCACGGCTGGGTGCTGGGCACGGCGCTGGACTTGCAGCGCGAGGCCATGCTGCTGTCGGTGTTCGACGCGCAGCACCTGGCCGATGGACCGATCGCGCAGGGCACGCTGCCGCGTGTGATGCCGATGGGCCTGCATGGGATCTTCGTTGGTGCCTGACACGCACTGCCACCGACAGTCGCCCTGGCAAGCTTGTCAGCGCGGATAGGGCTACGCTGCGCCCGCAGCGCGGTCATGACCATCAGCGGCCCGGCGCCGGCCCGTTCGTGCTGAAATACGGACCGGGTCGTACGCCGCAGCAGCCCGCACCGTGGCGGTGCAACACCGGCGCTGAAGCGCGCGCCGGACACCGCGACGCGGCCCTGCCTGGGGAGTTTGCGTGACTCGACCCGTCTCCACTCTGGTTTGCTTGCTCGCCCTCGGCGCGGTGACCCGTGCAACGGCCGACTTTCCAGCGGCGGCCGGCTCGACCATTGAGATCGTCACGGCCGAGGTGCCTGCCAGCGAAGTGGAAGCGAGAGAGGAAGCCCCGCGCGTGGTCAGGGCTGGCGCGCCGGCGGCTTCGATGCAGGCGGATGCAGACAGTGCCGGACCCGCGATCTTCAATCCCTTTTCTTCGGCAGCGCCGACAGACCCGCTGCGCCCGCGCGACACCCACACACCTGCGTCCAACGGGGATGACCCGCACGACTTCCCGGACTGGATCTGGGCGCTGTTCGGCGTGGCCGCCATGGCCGGTGCGCTGCTTGGGGCCAAGGCCTGGTGGCGAAAGCGGCAAACCTAAGCTTCTGTGCACCAAGCACGGCTATCTGGTGGTGGCAAGGTCAAATTCAGCGATTAGCAAACTAAATTTGTAAGTCAATTTGAAACAAATCGCTTTTTCGCCTAATTTATTACTCGAGGGGTGACTTTCCAACAAATCGACCATCGCCCAAGCCGCGCTCGAATGAGTGCGTACGGCGTGACGATGTCGATCCGGCCCACAAGAAGCACCTGCGGAGGAGATGTATGCGCACGCCTCAATTGACATCGCCGTCGTTCCCAACACGGCATTCCTGGACTGGCAGGCAAGCTGCCCAGCACGCCGTGCGTCCTGGCACTTCTCCGGCTCTGGCGCGTCCGCCCCCATGCGGTCGACGACGCACGCCGCTCTAGGCTGACAGCACACCACCGACCCAGCGCCCTCTCGTCGAGAAGGCGCCGGTGTCGTGCCGTCCGCACCAACCTCATTGCACGTTTGTAGCCGGCTCGGGCCGGCTGCCGCGCCGTCCTGGCCAGTCGCCGCGTGGCATTGCCGCGTGGGCGCGCGGGCCGTACTTGTTTGACGTTTGTCGAGGGGAACAACATGGCTTCCTTGATCCGCTCCGATCTCGAATTCATTCTTGAGCAGATCCTCATGGCCGAGGCGCACGCAGGAGGGGCGGACCCGGCCAGCCTGGTGCCGAACACCTTCGCGCCCTTTGGGCTGAGAACGGTGGACGGCACATTCAACAACCTGATGCCCGGCCAACAAGCGTTCGGTGCAGCAGACAACCCCTTCCCCCAGATGGTGGACGCCGTCTTCACGAACGACGCTGACGGCGATGCATTCGGGCCGGTGACCAACACGGACTATGGCGCTGCAGGTCACGTGGCCGACGCGGACCCACGCACCATCAGCAACCTGATCGCTGACATGACCAGCAGCAACCCGGCGGCCGTCAGCGCCTTCGTGAACGCTGGGCTTGGCAGCATCCGCGACAGTGACGGCGCCCTTCTAGACAGCGACGGCAACGTGATTCCGCCCGGCACGCTGCTGACGATCCCGAACGTGGCGCCCGACGAAGGCCTCTCGGCGCCGTTCAACTCGTGGTTCACCTTCTTCGGTCAGTTCTTCGACCACGGCCTGGACCTCGTCAACAAGTCCGCTGTCGAAACCATCTTCATCCCGCTGCAGCCGGACGACCCGCTCTACGTCGAGGGGTCGCCGACCAACTTCATGGCGGTGTCGCGGGCGACGCGAGACGCCAACGGCGCGCAGACCAACCAGACGACGCCCTTTGTCGATCAGAACCAGACCTACACCTCGCACGCATCGCACCAGGTCTTCCTGCGCGAGTACGTGTTGGACGCCTCCGGCCGGCCGGTCGCCACCGGCAAGCTGCTCGACGGCGCCGACGGCGGCCTTGCCAACTGGGGGGAAGTCAAAGCGCAAGCCCAGGCGTTGCTCGGCATAGCGCTGGACGATGCCGACGTACACGATCTGCCGCTGCTGGCCACGGACGCGTACGGAAAGTTCATTCCCGATCCCACCACCGGCTTCGCGCAAATCGTGCTGCGGGCCGACCAGATTGGCGGGCCATTGGATCCAGACGGCAACGGTCTCGCCTCGGGCTCACCAGGGCTGCCGATCGATGCAAGCCTTGCCCTGCGAACCGGTCATGCGTTTCTCAATGACATCGCGCATGCCGCGACTCCCAACGCAGGCCTCCTCGCCGATGGCGACGGCGTTGTCAATGTCGGGCCCCAACCCGCCGGCACCTACGACAACGAACTGCTCGACCGCCACTTCATCACCGGCGACGGCCGTGGCAACGAGAACATCGCACTGACCGCCGTACACCACGTGTTCCATTCCGAGCACAACCGTCAGGCCGAAGAAATCAAGGCGACGGTGCTGGCCACAGGCGACGCCGCGTTCATCGCCTCGTGGCAACTGGCCGACGGCTCATGGAACGGTGAACGGGTCTTCCAGGCCGCCCGCTTCGCGACCGAGATGCAGTACCAGCACCTGGTCTTCGAAGAGTTCGCGCGCAAGATGCAGCCAGCCATCGACGCGTTCCTTCCCGAGACCAACTACGACACCACGATCAATCCGGCCATCGTGGCCGAGTTCGCGCACGCGGTGTTCCGCGTCGGCCACTCCATGCTGAACGAATCGGTCGACCGGCTGTCTGCCGACTTCGTGCCGAACGACATCTCGCTGCTGAACGCCTTCCTCAACCCGCTCGAGTTCAACGAGAACGGCACGTTGAGCCCCGAAGAATCAGCCGGCGCCATCGTGCGCGGCATGACCCGCCAGGTCGGCAACTCGATCGACGAGTTCGTCACCGACTCTTTGCGCAACAGCCTGCTTGGCCTGCCGCTCGACCTCGCCGCGATCAACCTCGCGCGTGGCCGTGACACCGGCGTCCCCACGCTCAATGCGGCACGCCGCGAGTTCTACCAGACCACGGCCGACCCGCAACTGACGCCCTACACGAGTTGGACCGATCTGACCCACCACCTCAAGCACGAGGCCTCAGTCCTGAACTTCATCGCAGCCTACGGCGTGCATTCCGCGCTCAACGCTGCCGATGTCGACACACTGGCAGAAAAGCGGGCTGTCGCGGCCGCACTGGTCTTCGGCGGCGACGCGGTGATCAACGCAGGCACTGGGGATGAGCGCACCTTCTCTGCGGACGAAGATGATCGCCTGGCCTTTCTGAACAGC
>NZ_JBWMBB010000023.1:0-48552 GCF_056521305.1 Rhodoferax sp. RT4P68 | reverse complement strand
CCCCTGCTCCAGCCGGGTGACACCGTCGTCGATGGCGGCAACGCCCACTACCACCACGACCTGCGTCGAGTTGCCGCACTGGCAGCTTGCGGCATCGTTCTGGTCGATGTGGGTACCGGGGGCGGGGTAGCGGGTATCGACCGAGGGCTACTGCCTGACGGTGGACGGCGAGAACCTGGCCGTGGCGGGTCTCACGCCGCTGTTCGTGACGTTGGCGCCGGGTGCTGGCTCCGCTGTGGCACAGCGGGTCGTACCACCGTCAGCGGCAGTGCAGAGCAAGGCTGGTTGCGCCGCGGCCCGCGTGGCGCAGGTCACATCGTCAAGACGGTCCACAACGGAATCGAGTATGCGCTTATGGCTGCCTACGCTGAAGGGCTGAACATCCTGCACCGCGCTGATGCCGGACGGCCGTTGCGAAGCGCAGACGCTCAGACAACGCCACTTCGCCATGCAGAGCGTTACCAAGCTTCGACATGGCAGAGATCGTCGAGCTATGGCGCCGCGGCAGAGTGACCGGTTCTTGGCTGCTGGACCTGACAGCGGTTCGTTGGCCAAGGACCCTACGCTCGCCCGCTACCAGGGGCGTGTGTCCACTCCGGTGAAGGACGTTGGACAGTCCAGGCAGTCATTGACGAGGCCGTACCAGTGCCCGCGCTCAGCGCGGCGCCGTACGCACGCTTCGGCTCGCGCGGCGACGCCAACTTTGGCAATCGCGTGCAATCGTCGATGCGGCATGCGTTCGGCGGTCATGGTCAGGCGCAGGCCAAGGGGCACGATCCCCCGCGTTAAAGGCAGCGCCTTGCGAGAGCGCTGGCTGCTTGCGGTGGGTGGAAGGGCATCGTAGGCCATGCGCATCGGTTGCGGGAGCGCCTGCACATCGGCGCAGCAGCCTGGCGGCCTGAATGCCGGGTGCGTGCATTCTGCGTTCCGGGTGCGCCAGCGCACAGACCTGGCCGTCCATCGCGCCTAAGGTGTGTCGGCCAGCCCGAGCTCACTCCGAAGGTACGCATTGAAGACCCTGCACACACCCGATCCGCTGACCCAGGGGCGCCTCGCCGAACTGGCGTCGTTCCAGGGCCAGCCCTGTTTGTCCCTCTACCAGCCGACCCATCGGCAGCATCCGGGCAACGGCGAGGACCCGATCCGCTTTCGCCATCTGCTGGTGGCCCTGGAGACCTCGCTGCGACAGCAGCACACGGCCGACGCTGCCCGCACGTTGCTGGCCCCGTTCGAGGCGCTGGCGCAGGACCGGGAATTCTGGAACCACACCCTGGACGGCCTGGCCGTGCTGGGCGCACCGGGCCTGTTCCGTGTGTTCGTGCTGCAGCGCCCGGTGGCCGCGCTGGCAGTGGTGGCCGACAGCTTCCACACCAAGCCCCTGCGGCTGCTGGTGCAGTCGGCGGCGCGCTACCAGGTGCTGGGCCTGAGCCTGGGCCGGGTGCAGTTGTTCGAAGGGGACCGCCATGCGCTCGACCCCATGGCACTGGCGCCCGGCGTGCCGGCCACGATGACCGACGCCCTGGGCGAACAGCGCGCCGGCCCGCAGGCTACGGTGTCCTCGCATGGCGGCATTGGCCGCGGCCATATGGCAACGCACCACGGTCAGGGTGGCAACCCCGAAGAGATCGACAAGGATGTCGCGCGTTTCTTTCGCGCCGTGGACCGCGCCGTGCTGGAACACCACTCCCGCCCCAGCGGCCTGCCACTGATGTTGGCGGCCTTGCCGGAGCACCACCACCTGTTCCGCCTGGTCAGCCAGAACCCATGGCTGATGCCGGCGGGCGTGATGTGCAACCCGGAAGAGCTCTCGGCAGAGGTCTTGTGCGAACGCGCGTGGCAGGTCGCACAGCCCCAGCACGAGGCCCGGCAGGTGGCCTGGGCGGATGCGTATGGCGTGGCGAGCGCCAAGGGGCTGGGCAGCGCGAACCTGGACGAGGTGGCCTACGCGGCGGCGGGCGGGCGTGTGGCCAGTCTGCTGATCGAGGCAGAGCGCCAGTTGCCCGGCCGCATCGACGTCAGCACCGGCCGCATCGATGCGGCGGATCTTGGCCGTCCGCGCGTGGACGACGTGCTGGACGACCTGGGCGCGCTGGTGGAGAAGATGGGCGGCGAAGTCCATGTGCTGCCGGCCCGGCGCATGCCCTGCCGCACCGGCGTGGCCGCGAGCTTTCGCCACTGACGTCGAACCCCCCGACGTCAGGGAACACGGCATTCAGGCCAGACCACCGCCTGCGCGTAGCCGTGCAAGCAAGCGGACGGAAGGCACATCGCTGAAAGCGGTCCAGGCGGCCAAACACCGTCATGTCAAACGGGCGCGGTGAAGGTGCGTTCAAATCCCTGAACTCGTCGAATCGACGTCGGCAATACCTGGAAGTTTCTCTGGTGAAGGGGTATCGACTGAGCCTCGTCGAGCATGTGGGGCCGCAACCGCGCAAGACGCCGATACGTCAGGTCGCAGCGAGAGACGACTGCGGCGCCGCTTTGGAATGAGCTAACTCCACAGAAGGTGAACGTATAGCGGCAGCGAGAGCTTGAGCAACTCACGTTTTTTGCTTGCGTGCAACCCGTAGAAGTCGCTCCTCCTTCTTGACGCGAGTTTCGATCATCACCCGCAGCAATGCCAGGGCACCTAGCAACACGAGTTGTGGCAGCACGTTGGCGCTGGCGCGCACCAGCCGTTGACGCACATCCCCGGCGCTCTCTGTGTCTAGCCTCGTCGTTGATGTGCGGTCCGAAACGGGAGTATGCGCAGCCCCAACAGTGCTCTTCGTGGGCACCGGCATATCCGCTGGCCGATCATCCGCGTCCGGTGACGGGTTTTCGCCAGCACCATTCCGCCCCGCATAAACCTTGGTGAACTCTGCGCCCAGCAGGAATATTTGCGCTGCGTAGTAGACCCAGGCCAGCAGGATTACCAAAGCGCCCGCACCCGCGAACGACTCCGACAGCCCGCTCTTGCCGAGATACAGCCCAATGCCGAATTTGCCAGCCTCGAACAACCCCGCGGTGACCAGGGCACCGACCCACACGTCGCGCCATGCGACTTTGGCCGTAGGCATCAACTTAAAGATCATCGCGAACAACACGCTCATCACAGCGACGGACACAGCGATGTTGACGATCTGGAGCAGAGCCTCTTGGCCGGGCAGCAGCCCTCCCAGGTAACCACCGAAGGCCGCCAGGCCAGAACTGACGGCCAGCGACACCATGAGCAGGAACGCCAGCCCCAGGATCAGGCCCATCGAGAACACCCTAGCGCGCAGGATGCCCCATATTCCACTGGGCTTCTCGGACTCTGGCACGTGCCAGATGCGATCCAGCGCGCTTTGCAACTCCGCAAACACGCTGGTCGCGCCCACGATCAGGATGACGACGCTCAAAGCACCGGCCCACCAGCCGTTATCGCTGAGGCTCGCACTTTCGATCATGCCCTCGATGGCTTCGGCAGTGTCGGGTCCCATCAGGCCCGACAACTGGTTCGAAATCTGGCCGCGGACAGCCTCCACGCCGAATGCCAGCCCGGCGATGGCAATCACCAGCACCAGAAGGGGCGCCAGCGAGAACAGCGTGTAGTAAGAAATGGCGGCACCCATACTGGGCGCGAAGTCGTCCGACCAAGCTACCACCGTCTGTTTACCCATCTGGAACCACTTGCCCAGCTACATGATCGCGATCCTCCTTTTGGTACTGAGCCAATTGAGCGCCTCGGCAATTTCTCTCGCTCGAAGCTGACCGCCCGAGAGGGTGTAAGCCGTGAGCCTGCAAACGGAATGCTGCGACGATGAACCCCATCGTGAGAGGAGAGATTCCGCGTCGAAGAATAGCGGGCTCTTCGCGAGAGGCACAAGCGCCAGCGATCTGGGCTGCGCTCAAGGTCGCGGGCGGGACGGCGCTTTCAACCCCGCCCATCTGCGACTGGGCTGGCGGCATCGACTGGGGCGCCACGATCCCAAGCTCCGCCACTGCATGCGCTTGCGTGTCGTGCAGCGCGTCCAGCACTCCGTCCCAGGCCTGGAAGACACAGTGGGGTTTGCGATCGGTGCGCAGCGGCCGTTGATTCGTTGGCGACGTGACCAACGCGCCGACGCGTCGATGCGCCGCGGATCCTCCGAGTGTGCGGCTGTCAGTGTTCCGCGCCCGGGCTTGTCTTTCATGTCTTCCTTTCGGGCGATGGTGCGCTTGAATTCCTCGGCTTGGGTCGCTGCGAGTCCACAACGCTAGCGCGATCGCCCGAGCAGGTGGGGAGTTCTTGGTCATTTCGTCGACTTGGCCTTGGGCGCTTCTCGTAAGCTCACGAGGTCAATCGAGGGTTGGAAGTCAGCCCGCGCGCACGTATGCGCGCTCCGATGCCCTGCAACCGAGCCACGACGCCCATGAAACCAACCTCGCAAGCGATCGCCTCGGGAGGCTTGATTTGTGGTGACCGCACGGCATCTGCGATGCTTCGTCGCCTGCCGTTCCTCGGCGCCTTGGTGCTTAACCTGCTAGCTGTAGGCTTGTGCGTGTTCCTCCTCTCGCAGAGTCGGCTCAGAGAGCTGGCAGAAGCGCAGGCGCGGGTGGTCGGGCTAGTGCGACTGGTCGAACTGAACGTCTCCTCAACGCTCGACAAGGCTGGGCTCGCCTTGACCTCGACCGCGAATCAGGTTGAGCGTCAGTTGACGGCGCAGGGAGTCGATCAGCGAGTTCTGTGGCAAGTTGTCGATGCGGAGTCCGCGCAGGTCCCGGAAATCTTGCGCATCGGAGTCTTCGACGTGCAGGGCCAACAGATCTGCGCGTCACAAACTCGACGATGTCTCAACCTAGACATCTCGCGTCGAGACTACTTCCAGCGGTTGAAGGGCGACCCGGCCTCGGCAGTGACGCTGTACGGACCCTACATGAACATGGTCGACGGCCAATCGGCAATGGTGCTGGCTCGCGCCTTGCGACGCCCTGACGGAGCGTTCGTGGGCGTGGCCGCAGCGATCATTCCGGTTCGAGGTCTGCAAGCAATCCTGTCCGGGGTTGACGTGGGATTGGGGGGCCGCGCCGGACTGCGCAGCGGAGACTTGGGTCTGCTGTCGGCGCCTCAGGGACTGTCCTACGCGCCGGCGGAGTTGGCAAAGCGGAGCAAGTTGTCCGCCGAATTGGTGAGTGCAGTCAAGGCGAACCCCAACGAGGGAACTTACCGGGCGCCGTCGGGCTTTGACGACGTCGACCGCCAGGCGGCTTACAGGCGTCTGCCCAAGTACCCGCTGTACGTGCTCGTCGGCCTCGCCACAACCGATATCCTGACGCTCTGGCGCCAGACAGCGGCCTGGACCGCAGGCTTTCTATTGCTCTTTGCCGCAACTTCGCTTGTCATCGTCCGCCTGATACAGAGCGGGATGAAGCGCCAGGAAAAAGTTCAAGCGCTGTTAGCTCAGGTCACGGAAAGCGAGCACCTTCTTCGAAGCCTTTACGAGACGACACCGGCCATGTTGCACGCCGTCGACCTCGAGGGGCGTCTGGTCGTCGTCAGCGATGCCTGGCTTGCAAAACTTGGCTATGCAAGGTCCGACGTGCTTGGTCGGCGATCTATTGAATTCTTCACCGAAGCCTCGCGCCAGCATGTGCTGTCAGAGGGGCTGCCCGCTTCGATAGACCAGAGCGGACAGGATGACCTCGAACTCCAGATGATCACCAGCTCCGGCGATGTGATCGATGTCCTGCTGTCGGCCAAGGTGGAGCGCAGCGTGGACGGTACGCTGTTACGAGTCGTCGCCGGCCTGCAGGACGTGACACTGCGCCGCCGTGCCGAACTGGCACTCGACCAGGAGCGGCAGCGTCTGCAGAGCATCATCGAAGGCACGGGCGCAGGGACTTGGCAGAGCAACCTCGAGACTGGCGAAGACAGCGTGAGCTTGAACTATGCGTCCATGCTGGGCTACACGCTCGATGAGTTTCGCCAAGCAACAAGTGTGTCGTTCATGGACCTGGTGCACCCCAGAGACCGGCCGGGCGTCTTGCTGGCGCGGCAAGAGCATGTCGACGGGAAGACCGCGGCATACGAGACGGAGTTCCGCATGCAGCACCGCGACGGGCACTGGTTCTGGGTGTTCAGTCGTGGCAGCGTGTTCCAGCGCGATGACCAGGGCAGACCGACCGCCATTTCGGGCATCCACCTCGACATCACCACGCGGAAGGAGACTGAGCGGCAGCTGAACCGTGAGCGCAAGCAGCTGGCCAACATCCTTGAAGGCACGAACGTCGGCACCTGGGAATGGAACGTCGAGAGCGGCGAGTGCAAGTTTAATGAACGATGGGCCGGCATCTGTGGCCGCAATCTGGCCGAAATGGGTCCAAGCACCATCGACACCTGGAGGAGCCTCACACATCCGGAAGACATGAGCTTTTCCTCGGCACTGTTGGAGCGTCACTTCACCGGCGATCTGCCGTACTACGAGGCCGAAATCCGCGTGCGGCACAAGGATGACCACTGGGTCTGGGTACTCGACCGCGGCAAACTCTTCAGCCGCAGCGATGACGGGCGCCCTCGGTGGATGGCCGGCACCCGCCTGGACATCACCAAGCGCAAGCAGGCCGAGGAGGCCCAGCGCGATTCCAGCGAGCGTTTTGAGCTCGCCGCCGAAAGCGCCGGCATTGGCGTATGGGAGCTCGATCCAGCCACAGGCAAGGTGCAGTGGGATGATCGAATGTTCCGTCTCTACGGAAGCCGTCGCAGTGAACAGCACAAGCCCAAGGATCTCTGGTATGCCCGGGTGCATGTGGATGATTTGCCGCACGTGAAGGCTGCGCTGCAGCAGGCCGCGACCGACAGTCGGTCCAATGCCGAGTTCCGCATCGTGTGGCCAGGCGGTGAACTTCACTACCTGCGCGCGCACGCGCAAGCCGTCCGCAACGCGCACGGCGAACCCGTCCGCATCATTGGCGTAACGTTCGACATCACCGAGCGGCGAATCGCCGAAGACCGGCTGCGGGCGAGCAAGGCGTTCCTTGACAGCGCGGGGCGCGTGGCGGGTGTCGGTGGCTGGATGCTCAACATCGCCTCAGGTGACATCGAGTGGACCGACGAGACGTGCAGGATCCACGACGTACCAGCCGGATTCAAGCCGTCGATGGGCCAGGCCATCTGCTTCTACGCGCCTGAAGCGCGGCCACAGATCGAGCAGGCCGTAGCTCACGCTCTGGCCAGCGGCCACGGCTGGGACCTTGAACTGCCGCTCATCACTGCTAGCAGAAGGTTGATATGGGTTCGCGCTATCGGCGAGGTCGAGACACACAAAGGCAAGGCGGAGCGCCTCGTGGGCGCGTTCCAGGACATCACGGCGCGTCGCGCACTGGAAGCGGAGCTGCGCACGAAGAACGAAGTGATGTCCAGCATCCTGGAGAACCTCCCTTGCGGTCTCAGCGTGTTCGATAGGAACCTGGAGCTGGTGGCCTCCAACACAGAATACCGCAAGTTGCTGGGCTTCCCGGATGAACTCTTCGAACCGACAAATCCCCGCTTCGAGGACTTCATCCGCTACAACGCCAAGCGCGGGGAGTACGGAGACGGCAACATCGACCAGACCGTGCAAGCCATTGTCGAACGGGCAAGGTTGCCTGCGGTGCATCATCGATTCGAGCGAGCCCGACCGAACGGTTTGCCGGTCGAGGTGCAAGGCGCGCCAATGCCCAACGGCGGCTTCGTAACGACCTACACCGACATCTCCGAACGGAAAAAAGCTGAACTCGCACTCCAACAGCGCGAGCGTCTGATGCGCCTAGTGATCGACAGCTTCCCCGGGCCGCTCGCCCACTGGGACACGGACATGCGCTGCACGATCGCCAACCGTGCCTATCGAGACTGGATGGGCCTGGACCCAGAGCAAATGATCGGCCACATACAGAGCGAATTGCTCAGTCCTGAAGCGTATGCGCGCAACGAACCGCACATCCTGGCGGCACTGCGCGGCGAAGAACAACGAGTTGAACGGTCCCGCGTGGTCTCCGACGGGTCCATGCGTCACTACTTCTTGCACTACTTGCCCGACCGCGACGGCGAGCACATCCGCGGGTTCATCTCGGTGGTGGTCGATGTCTCCGAGATGAAGCAGGTCCAGCTCCAGTTGCAGGACCGCACGGCCCAGGCAGAACAGGCTAACGTCGCAAAGAGCCAATTTTTGGCCAACATGAGCCATGAGATCCGCACGCCGATGAATGCGATTCTCGGCATGTTGGCGCTTCTGAAAAAGACCGATCTGACCGCACGCCAGGCCGACTACGCTGTGAAGACGGAGGGTGCCGCGCGTTCGCTCCTGGGACTGCTGAACGAAATTCTCGACTTCTCCAAAGCTGAGGCCGGGAAAATGACGCTGGACCCGCACCCTTTCCGAATGGATCAACTGCTGCGGGATCTGTCGGTGATCCTCTCGGCCAACGCCAGTGGCAAAAACATCGAAGTGCTCTTCGACGTCGACCCCAAACTGCGCTGCGACCTGCTCGGCGATGCCATGCGGCTCCAGCAGGTGCTGATCAACCTCGGTGGGAACGCGATCAAGTTCACGCAGAATGGCGAAGTCGTGGTGTCCGTCGACATGGTCGCCTCCAACGACGACACGGTGGTGCTCGAGATCGGTGTGCGCGACTCCGGCATCGGCATCGCTCCCGAACACCATGAGCGGATCTTCAGCGGCTTCACCCAGGCCGAGGCGTCCACCACGCGCCGCTTTGGAGGCACGGGCCTTGGGTTGGCGATCTGCCAACGCCTAGTCGCGTTGATGGGCGGAACGCTGCAGATAGACAGCATTGTCGGCAAGGGCAGCCGCTTCTACTTCCGGATCGAGTTGCCGCTGGCACCGTTCACGTTGCAGGACGAGCGCATCGATGCGAGGGGCCACGCCAGCGTCCCCGTACGGGCCCTGATCATCGACGACAACCCTGTGGCGCGCGATGTCACCAAGCGCATGGCACTCGCGCTGGGGTGGTCGGCAGTCGTGGCTGACAGCGGGGAGGCCGGCCTTCGTGTTCTTCGAGAAGCCAGTGCCCCGTTCGACGCCGTCTTCGTGGACTGGCAGATGCCGGGCCTGGACGGCTGGCAGACTGCTCGCGGTATCCGCGACATCGCAGGCGCAGCACCCGCTATCGTGATGGTGACCGCGCACGGCCGCGACACACTGGCACAGCGCACACCCCAAGACCAGGACCTGATCGACGGTTTCCTCGTCAAGCCCGTGACGGCTTCGATGCTCCACGACGCGCTTGTCGCCGCACGTGCCGTGTGCAGCCCACAAGCCCTTCCTGTGAGGATGGCGACCGTGCAGTTGTCAAGGCTTGCTGGTCTGCGCTTGCTAGTCGCCGAGGACAACGCCAACAACCAACAAGTTGCACGCGAGCTGCTGGAGGACGAGGGGGCCGAGGTAGTGATCGCAGTGAACGGGCTCGAAGCCGTGGAGGCTGTCGCCGCCGCCGATCCACCGTTCGATGCCGTGCTGATGGACCTGCAGATGCCGGTGATGGACGGCTTCACCGCCACCAGCCGCATCCGCCAGGACCTCGCTCGGCTGGAGCTGCCCATCGTCGCTATGACCGCGAATGCAATGGCGTCGGACCGCGAAGCCTGCCTGTCTGCGGGCATGAACGAGCATATCGGAAAGCCGTTCGATCTGGATCACCTTGTAGACGTACTTCGCCGCCTGGTCGGTCGCACAGCCATAGCGTCGGCGGAGCCCGTTTTTAAAGCCGGCGCCACAGTCGGAACGTCCACGCTGCATGCAGCAGCAGCGGCTGGTGTCGAGATTGAGGCTGCGCTGGGCCGGCTGGGCGGGAATCGGAAGGTGTATGGGCGCACCTTGCGCGACTTCGTCAAGGACCTGACTTCGTTGCCCGGCCAGCTTTTAGCACAGCTTGAGCGGGGCGCGCTGGCCGACGTAGCCCGCGAAATTCACACACTCAAAGGCGTTGCTGCGACAGTGGGAGCCATGGCGCTGTCACGCTGCGCCGGCGAGGCCGAAAGAGTGCTGACCGCCGATCCGACGGCTGCCGATACCGCCGCCTCCGTGAAGGATGTGGCAGCGTTCATCGGCACGGCTTTGCAGCAGCTGACAGCGCTGTGCGCGACGCTGGATGATGCCAACATGGCCAACGTTGTTCCGGCCCCCACGGCTGCGCCCCTGACCGCTGCAGACAACGAGGTGCTGTCGGGTGTACTGATTGCGGTCTCCACGATGCTCGCAGCTTCAGACTTGGAAGCGATCGAGACCGTGAAGACCTTGCGGACACGTCTGCCCGTAGCGGCGGGCCCGCGACTGGACGCCCTGGACGAAGCGGTCGAGAGTCTTGACTTCAAGACTGCGCTGACCCACTGCAACAATTGGTTGAAGGACTGCACTTCATGACGAATCATCCCACCGGCGACGCTGTCCAGTTGCTGACCCCGGGTACTGAAGCCGCAGATGCGCGGCCCCGCTTGCTGATTGTCGACGACCAGCGTGCCAATATTCAGGCGCTGTACCAGACATTCGCTGCTGATCACAAGGTGTCAATGGCCATCAGCGGCGAGCAGGCATTGGCCATGTGCCGGAGTCAGCCTCCCGATCTAATCCTGCTCGATGTGGTCATGCCGGGCATGGACGGCTTCGAGGTGTGCCAACGCCTGAAGGCAGATGACACGACCAAGGACATCCCGGTGATCTTCGTCACCGCTCACAACGACGAGGAGGCGGAGACCCGCGGTTTGGATGTCGGCGCCGTCGACTTCATCTCCAAGCCCATCAACCCCAGGGTGGTGCGGGCCCGGGTCAAGACGCACCTGACGATGAAGCGTCAGGCCGACCTGCTGCGGCAGTGGGTCTACATCGACGGCTTGACCAGCGTTTGCAACCGCCGCTACTTCGACGAACGTCTGAAGATTGAATGGGACCGAGCGGTGCGCACGGGTACAGCATTGAGCGTTGCGCTGGTGGACGTGGACCTGTTCAAGCGCTACAACGACCACTATGGTCACCAGGCAGGCGATGACTGTTTGCGGCGCGTCGCGGCGGCAATGAAGGCATCCATCAAGCGTCCTGCAGATATGGTGGCCCGGTACGGCGGTGAAGAATTCGTATTGTTGTTGCCCGAGACTGACGCGGCTGGCGCCTTGCAGTTGGCCAATCAGGTGAGACAGCAGGTGCTGGACGTAAAGATTGATCACGCTGGATCGGATGTGGGGCGCCTGCTAACGATCAGCGTTGGTGTTTGCACGAAGATGCCCCACGGCGACAGCAGTGCTGCAGCCTTGCTACGTGAGGCGGATGCCCAACTCTATATCGCTAAGTCGCGAGGGCGCAATCAGGCCTATGGTGTCGTGCTCGCCAGCATCTGCACACCAGAGGCCGCCCACTGAGCCCTTGAGCCAGGTCGCTAGGTGTAGCGCGCATGATCAGAATGAGCGTTCCTCGAAATCGGGTTGTGAGGCCTAGGCACGGGGGATCGGCAAGCTCAAGCAGCCGGCTGAGGCTCGACGGTGCAGCGCGCAACTGCCAGACCCTCGCAGTGCAACTGGCGCCAGGCCTTGTCGGCGCCGTAGACCTGCAGGTTCTGCTCGAACACACGCTGCACCTCGGGCAGCAACTGGGCATCACGCTTGGACCGCGCTGGCGCGCTGCGTGCTGGCGATACGCCGACGGGGCGACCTGCAGCGCTGTGCAGATCGGCTCGACCCCGCACCGAGCGCGGTGCTCGTCGATGAAGGCGTTCACCTCTTGTGATGGCCGTCGAGCTTCGCCTGGGCGACATACGCGCTGGCCAGCTTCCGGATCTCGTTGGTCTTGCGCACCTCGCGCTCGAGCTCCCTGATGCGCTGCCGCTCGGCCGTCGTGGAACCTCAGCGCACGCCGCTGTCGCGCTCGCCTTGGCGAACCCACTTGCGCAGCGTCTCGCCCGTGCAGCCGATCTTGGCCGCAATCGACTCTATTGCCGCCCACTGAGACGGGTACTGGTCCTTAGCGTCGAAGACCATGCGCACCGCACGCTCGATCACCTCGGCGGAAAACTTCGGGGCCTTCTTCATGTTGGCTCCATTCTCAATCGAAGGAGCCTCCTCAAAATCCGGGGCTGTTCAGTTCCTCTGGCTGCACGCCCCCCGAGAATGCTCACTTCAGATCCTGATTCTCGGAGTGTTGCCGATGGCCGAGCCAGATTTCTTCCGCCAATCGCTTGCCGAATGATCGATCCGCGCCACTGCCGGCGGTGGCGAATCCATTTCTGACGCCGCCCAGCAACGCCGCCTCGCGTCAGTCCGTCGCCTCGAGCTCCTGCGTAGCCTCGAGCGCCGTCAACCGGGTGTCGGCTTCGCGCGGATCCTTCAGCCGACCATCCCTTACTTCTGTCTCTCAGTCGTACACGACGGCCCACCCGAATGAAGTGCTGAGCGCCTGTGTTCGGGAGTGTTGCTCGACGCCGAACATCCCTGCGACGAATCTCATGTCGTGCGTAGACCCGGTGCTCAGGTCGACCAGACGAAATGGTGCGCTGGCAAGTCCCTGCGGGATGGCGTCGATGCTGGGGCCTTCCACCATGTCGAACTCGAGTTGGCCACGACCGCGCGCCTGCGCCCGAAGGAAGCCTTCTTGCCATGTCGCCAGATACCGGTTCGGGGCCACCGCTTTAGTTGTCCAATTGACAATGAGGTAGGGGAACAAGGTGACGATCCACCCCGTGAGTTCGGCCGGACCCGATCCGCTCTCGTACCGGAAAAATGACCGCCAGAAATGGATGTCGACTTCCCCTGCGGCCGTGTCGGCAATCTTTTCCAGGATGGGCGTGAGCGCTGAACTCCAGGTTCCCAGGCCATATTCGGCCAGTTGCTTGACCCGCGGGATCATCGACAACCAATCTTCGGGCGTTCCGAGCAACGTGATCTCGGGAATGCCACAGCCGCAGAGTGACTCGTACTCGAAATACCCTTGAAAAGTGTCCATCCAACACACGTCGAACGCGGCGCGCTCGACGCCCGTTGTAGTGGAAAAGCGTGTGCTGACGACGTCGATCAGTTTGCCAACCCGCGCTCCGATCTGATCAGAAAAGGAAGCGAACACCTCCGGCCAAGGGTTCTCCTGACCAAGAACGAAATCCTCCCGGACCACGGTGAGCTTTTCCTTGCCGTCGTGCTGGACCAGCCGATACCGAAGCTTCTCTGTGTTCTGCCCGACGTGTGTTGCAAAGCCCTGGGCGATGCAGAACCAGACGTCGTCAGGCCGGATGACAAGCGGATGATGTTGGTAGAAGGCAGTGCAAGCTGCTTTGGCAAAACCATGGATGGTGTCGCATAAAACCAGCTCTTGAGCGGGGTCCCCCATGGCCTCCACGCGCATGGCCAGCATGCTGCTCACACTTGCGCGGGCGTCGAGCCGTCTGAGAGGCGTGCCTCGGGGAACCTCGGAGAGTGCAAAGGTTGTCATGATCAATCCAGAGAGTTGGGGGCAGCAAACGGGGCAAGATCGGCTTTTGCGACTGCGGCACCCGCTTCAATGAGTTTAGGAACTGCTGACGCGGACCACCTTCAGGTCGCACCGACTTGCAATGGGGCGACCTTGACGCGAAGAATGCTGCGCAGCGACGCTCACGTCAACGCCCTCCATGTTGAAGCTTCTGGAAGGGCTGGCCTGGCATCCGTCGATTTGAGGATGATCGATCCGGCATCTGGCGACAGCGTGGCTTACCATGCGGCGAGGCCCACCTTTTCGCCCGGCGCCCAGACGCCCTCGGAGGTGCCGCGGCGTCTTCCGCCCTGGCGCTGGAGGGGCTTGAAGCGGCTTCGGATAGTGGAAAGAATCAATTCTTGCGGACGCAAGGTCTTACGAAGCCGGCTCAGAACCGAGTGTGCCGACTGAAACGGGGGATGCCGCCAAAATTGCTGAGCTACGGACCCGGTTGGCCTTTGAAGTTCACCGAAGGCATGGCCGCCCCTGGGCTGTCTGGCTCTATGCGCTTGCGCACGCTCGTCAGGCAGTTGCGAGTTGTATGGCCCCAGAGGTTGCGTGCCGACTCGCTGGGTCAAGGTACGGCGTCTGATTCATTTTTCATGCGTTGAGTGCCTCACTGGGGAAAACAAATGCGCCTGCTTTCATCAGGCCAGACCTTGCGCTCGGCGGCATGGCTGTGCGCAGTTTTTGGCAGTTCGGGCTGCAGCGTGCTCGGCGGCACGGGTGAGATCGACATCCTGGTCAACAGCCTGGGAATGCAATTTGTCCGGATCCCACCAGGCGAGTTTGCGATGGGCGCCGAGCACGCGCTGCACGAACTGCAGGAGATCTATGTGGGAACCGAGCCCCATCGCCTGGAAGATCTTAGGGATGAGCGACCGCTTCACCAAGTGCAGATCACCCGCGCGTTCTACATGGGACGCACCGAGGTCACACGTGGCCAGTTCCGCACGTTCGTGCAGCGCTCAAGGTACGTACCTGAATCCATCGCCGACGGAACTGGTGGCTACGGCTACGACCCTGACTACGATCCCCAAGCCACTGCACGCGGCGACGCGTTCGCAGGGCGCAACCCACGCTACTCGTGGGAATACGCGGGGTTTGCACAGGACGACAGCCATCCGGTCGTCAACGTGACGTGGAACGACGCACAGGCGATGGTGCGCTGGTTGACAAAACTAGAGGGCCGGCGCTACCGGCTGCCGACAGAAGCCGAGTGGGAATACGCCTGTCTTGGTTCCGGGCATCCAGTGCCTAGGTCGTTGCATGGACAGGCCAACGTGTTTGATGCTGACACCGCCGTTCATTGGCCACAGTGGTCTCAACGGGCGTTTCCATTTCGCGACGGGTATGCCTTCACGGCCCCGGCAGGCGCACTTGCGCCCAATGCGTTCGGGCTGCATGACATGGTGGGCAACGTGTGGGAGTGGACGGCCGACTGGTACGGGCAGAACTATTACGCCGCCTCTCCGAAGAACGATCCACAAGGGGCCGAACAGGGCGACGTCAAAGTCCGGCGTGGCGGGTCGTGGCACACGTGGCCGCTGTACGCGCGATGTAGTTACCGGAATTGGAACACTCCGGAGACCCGATACGTTTTGGTTGGCATCCGGATCGTGCTCGAGGCGCCGTAACGGGTGGTGCCGACATGTGATCGATAGCGTGGTCCTTGCACTGCAGAGAGCCACGGTGTTGGCGCACCGAGTTTCGGTAGCCTCGTCAGCGCACCTCGATTACCGCCACGACCTCATCTTTGACGGCGGGGCCGTTCGAAATGCATTCCCGACAACTCCCAAACGTCAATAACGATCTCGTCGCCGCTGTGCTGTTCGCACAGACACAGGACCCAGCCCTTCAGCCCGCTGAGCCGGGCCGGTTGACCACACACCATGCAAGCTGTTTCGGTGGCGTCCCGCGCCTGCGCGACCTTCATTCGGATCTCGTGAGCGACCGCGTCAACGGGACCTTCCTCTGCGCTCCAGCGTTCATGGTATCGATGCTTGTCTGGTAGAAGAACGACGCGCCCGTCGATCAAGTACACGTAGCGAGCGGCACCGAATTTCTCCTTGGCGACCGCCCACCTAAAACCCCGCTTGTCGCCTCCGAGAAGCGCATCCACTTGGAAGCAAAGCTCCGAAAAGCCCGTGAACCACCCGCTGTAGAAAGTTAGGCTCTCCCGATCCGAGGGATCAAACATGTACGGGAAGCGATCAGCAAGCTCTGCAAGCCGCGCATTCCGCTCCTCGACCGTGCTGGTTCTTCTTCGACGAATCCAGAGGAGCTGATCGCGACCAGCTGGTCTGTTTGATCCGTCGTACGGGCAACGGTCCATGTCTGATTGAAGCACCAAGGTATGGCTCGTACCGTCCTCGGCTTGGCGAGCCAGCACGCGATCGGCGCTACGAACGGACCACTCCCCCTCGGCCCACGGTTGAACTTCCAAGACGGTGTCAAAGATTTCGTCACCGTTAAGTTCCGCCTTCAGGTCTCGTTCTGAAGTAACAAGCTGATGACGACCACTGACCTCGCTCAGGATCCAGAAGGGCAGACCTTCTGCAACCCGCACTGCAAGTGACTTGCCCTGCCACCCAAGTTGAGGGGTTTGCTGGGAGCCGGATTTGACGTTTGGCATCACACGCCTTTCTCGAATGCATCCGCTGAATGAACGTCGACCGCCCGCGGTCAGATCGACCGAAAATAGAGGAACTTTTGTTCCTGTTCTGGCTGCATTCTAGATGCGCTAATTCCAGCGTGACAAGGAGCCAAACAAAACCTCGACCTCATGCCAATTTTCGGAAGGTGCTGCGCACCGCTCGGGTCGCCCAGGGCATGTCGCAGGAGGCATTGGAGGGAGCGACATCATCGCGATACGTGAGGATGCTCGAGCGGGGCGACCGCGCGCCATCGCTCGCGATCGTGGACGAGATCGCAAGCGCGCTAGGCGTCCATCCGCTGACAATGCTGGCGCTTTGCTACGTCCAGTCGCCGACAGGGGCCTCGGTGTCGCCGTTGCTCCGCCAGGTGATGGAGGAGGTGGAGGGCCTAAACGTACGGGAGTTCTCGTCCGCAACCCTCGCTGGCGGCAGGTCTCGAAAGAACCCTGCAGAAACCGCCGATTGAGCGACTCGAGGCGCTTGGGGGGACGGCTCCTCTACCAACGAGGGTGACTTCCGGAGCCCTACGGATCCATTTATCGATGATGGCCTCAGGGCACGGCCCGGGTTGCCGGGGAAAATTTCCCTTCCACGCTTTGACGCTACTACCGTCTCAGGTAGGTTTTGGATCGTCCATCATCTTGCGCAGCTTTCCGGACACAGCGCTTTCGGAGCGAAAGTAACCCAACACGGTTGTCATGCGCTGGTGCCCCGTTGAGGCCATCGTCAGGAAGCGGCCTGTTCTGACGACCGGCTTCCGTGACAAACCCGGATTGCCGGCCAGCCAGCAGGCATCGCGCCACAACAATGTCACGTTCGGCTGCCGCTGCCAGGGGCCCATCAATGCGATTTTCGCGGCGCACGCGACGGAAGATTTCACCGTCTTTGACTTCCTGTAGCTTCAGCCGGTCCACCACCCAGCATCGAAACTACTGCGGTTCCGGCCAACGGATTCGCCTCTTCAGGTCGGTCCTCGCAACTTGGGTTGGACTTGCCCTGGGCGAGGGTGTAGACGAAAGCCTTCGCATCACGCGCTCTGCAGATTCTCCAACTGAGGCGCCGCGCCTTCAGAGCGACTGCGCAGCCCGCAGTGCGCGGATGATGCCGGGTAGTTGGGAGGGCATTCTCCATTTGGTGGCGGGCAACAAGTCCTTCAGGGGCGTGCTGGTGGAGCGTTCAAGCCGCTTGGTGCTGCTGGGCAAGATTGACGACGCAACGGAAAGCTCGGCGCTGGCTGGCCCCATCGCCAAGTTCAACGCGATTCCCGATCCGACACGCAAGAGCTTTACCAACGAACAAGGCAAGGAGATGCGCTCACCAGCAGTTGGCAGCCCCCGCGCGCACCCGCGCGAACTCCAACAGGCTGCTCCGCCACTGCCCGCCCGAGGGCGACAAACTGGAGCATGGACAGCCAGGACGACCTGGACGCCATCGCCGACATTCTAGGAAAGGTAGACCTCGCGCAACGCAAGGCTCAACAGGCCGCTGGATGTGTTCCCACAACTGCTGGGCACGGCACAGCTGGCCTCCGTTTTCTCCGGAATAACCAGCCTGTGGCTTCGAAGTTGAAACGGCCAAGCTAAATGTCGCACAACTACGACTAGTCAGCGCGCTTGGTCGAAAAATCGTCCCGACGCGGCGGGGAGGGCGCGCACTGACACATAGCAATAGTCTCATGCCGCTAAATAGGGACGAGTTCTTCGGAGTGAACAGTCACAGTCCACGTCGCCTGAAAGCTACAGTCTGGATTGCATAGGTGCATTCTGAACTAGTTCCGCAAGGAAAGCATGGAAGCATCTCTGCTGTTGAAGATGTGAGCCTTGGCGAATTACTCCGCGTCGATAGGTTTGATGCAGACGGAGATTTTGATCGGCCCGGGGTGGTATTTTGGCTTCCAGGGGAACGGTGAAGCATTAGTCGTGGTATAGCCGGCAAAGAATGAACACCGACCATCTAACGCTAGCGCCACTTGACAGGCGACGATGAACGTTCTGATTAGCGGGCCGGCGTAGTTAAAATCGTTCCTACTAGTCTACAGCTCTAGGGCTGCTTTGACAGCACGCGTAGTCGCTCCGGAAATAAAAACGACATCGAAAGCTTCAGACCTCAGCCAAAACGAGTAGTTCTGAAGGTCTATTCGTCGTAATAAGCGAGACGCGTAGGCCCCGCTAAAAATCCACCTCATCACTTCAATGCGCCGATTCGCATCGTAAGCTGGCGGTGGTGGCGGGTCTATATATCCCAAAATAATTCGCGCCGCTGCGTCGGACTAAAACATCATCAGCTCATCATGTCGTGCCGGTTTCTGCAAAAAGCTGTGGGCACCCAAACCGCGGCCCGCATCCTAGCGGTGCGCATATTGTTGCAACTTTAAACTGACTAACCATTGACTCGGAAGGGGCGAGCATGTTTAAGGCCTCGTAGGCGTGCAAGTTCTGATAACTGGAATTGTCGGAACATAAGAAATCGGCTCTGCACAAGACTGTTTTCTGGCGTTCGAACGATAAGATCGGTTGCTCCGAAGTTACTGAGCCGAGTGATATGAATGGTTTTGATGTTGCAGATGTACAACGCATTGCCGACTGTCTGAAACACGCAAGCAGTATTCAGGAATTCCGCCGCATCCAGTGCGTACTTTTGCGTGCTACCTTGGGTAGTTCGGCCGCGCAGATTGCAGAGATCCTAGGGTGGAGTACCGAAACCGTCCACGTCCTTCATTCGAGGTGGCGCCGGGAGGGGGAGCCTATCTTCTCCATGCGTGGCTCTGGCGGACGGCGAAACTCCAGCATGTCCGAAACGGATGAGATCGAGTTCTTAAGCCCGTACGTCAAGCGACTGGAGGCGGGAGGAAGCTTCAGCGTCGCAGAGGTTCGAGTGGCATTCATCCGGCGTACGGGCCGGCCTGTAACATCGTCGACCATCCATCGGCTGTTGAAACGGCATTCGTTGGGTCCCGATGTTCGAAAGCGGAACCTTTGAAGGGACGAATGGTTCAGATCTTGGCCATGCCAAATCGCCAATGTCCTCCTGATTCGCTCGAACCAGCACCTAAATCTTGAACGCTTCAATGCTGCAGCCCTAAAACGCAGCCGGGCAGGTCGAAGATGTTACGAAATGTAGAAATATCGAGTTGGTTCACGGTCGCTGACGTGCCTCCGTCAGCCATCGATAAAATGCTGTAACTGGAGCCTAGGGCTCAGACCTGGAATAGTACGCTTCGCCGATCGTTCGTTCGATGCTCGAAATCTTGTCCGAGGCAGGAGTAATCTAGGCCCATTGCTTGAGAATAAGGCAGTCGCGTGGCCTGGGCCTTTAGAATCGTCTGGCTTTAGGCGCTATCTGCCCGGCGACTCTTACGCTTATGTATAGGCTAGCAGTCCGCCAAACTCGATCATAATTCGAATGGGCAGCGCCCTAGGTAGACACCAGTTTCCATGTTCGTTGGATCTTGAAACGTAGATGCTTCACGTAATCTTCTGCTGTTGGATGGCATTCTGCCGAACGAAATTTTTGCTAATCTACTTTGCAAGTTGTGCGTCGAGCGCGACGCGCGGCAATTGTGAGGTTTCTGAAGCTTAATGTATAGCCCCGTTTCACATCTTATGTGGAGTCGCCATACGGGAAACCGCTCTTAGACTCGAGAGCTACAGACGCCTTAGTACCGAAGCCTGTCAATACGAGTGCACAACCACTGGCTAAAGAGGCAATACTTGCCTGTCCGCACCGCCACTTGCATTGGGTACGGCGCGGGCGTAACTCCGCTTCCAAATCCCGCCTGCTGGCCAACACGCGGTCGGTTCATTTATCGTTTCCGAAAAACATACCGCCTTCATGATAATGGAAATAAAGAGTTGAATCGAGTCAAGACCCAATGTGCGCGCATACGACCGCACGAGTCTGAAAAACTTTCTAGGCGCTCGGCGTATGTCCAAATTGGGGCAGGGCGGTCGCAAGTTTGAAGTGCGACATGGCGCTTTGTGGTATCGCCCCCAATGGGCCCAACTACTCGCACGTAGCGCCCGCCGATCGGATGGTGGTTGAGGCCCCGCCGAAAGCGCGGCTTCAGCGGCTAGGCCATTGCGCGCAGCTGAACTTCAGCCGCTGCACCATTCACCGCGAAATCAACTGCAGCAAAAGCACGCCGATGGGACTGGTGAGCAGCTACCAGTCCGACGTTGCCCAGGCACGCTCGCAGGCCAACCGATGCGTGGGCGCTGACACGCGCCGCAAGTTGGGCAACGATAACGACTCGCCATTGTGGCGCACGATGGTGAACGGTTGCGTTGCCGCTGATCGCCCCAGCAGATCGCAGGCAAAATGCCGCGCACGAACAAGGCAGCGATCCAGGCAGAGCTCGCGCTGCCCGCGCTACCCATGCCGGTGTCGCACGAGACGATCTACTGTGCGATGCCGCCCACCACGCTGCGTACCGAATTGGCCTGCCTGCTGCGCGAGAGCCACAACGCCTGCTTAGCGGCGCGAGTGCACTGCGCGGAAGGGTGGCCTGCCCAACATGATCGACATCTGCCCGCGACCGTCCGAAGTGGCTGCGCGCATCGTGCCCGGTCATTGGGGAGGCGATCTGATCAAGGGTGCCATGGACCGCAACTCGGTGGGCACACTGGTCGAACAACTAAGCGGCTACACCTTGCTGGTCAAGCCCGATGGCAACCTCCGCGCAGATGTGCTCGAGCGTCAAGCGTGGCCTCAATAGCATCCCGGAGATCTGCGCAAGACCATGACGCACGACCAGGAAGGAGATGGCAATGCACGAAGCGCTCAGTGCCCAGCTCAGGATGGACATGTTCTGCGACTCGCGCAGTCCCTGGCAGCGTCGCTCAACGACGCCAACGGCTTGGTGCGAGTTCGTGCCCAAGGGCATGGACCTCAGCCGGGTCAGTCATAAGCAACTCACGGCCATGGAGCACATGCTCAGCCACCGGCCGCGCAAAGCTCTCTCCTTCCATTCCCGGCACGAAGCTGCGGATCTCATTGCCGGCGTCGCACTTCAAGCTTGAACCCTCTTAGGGCACGGCGGCTTCGTTGAAACTCACGCAGAGCGGACTTTGCCTTCAGGAGTCGGCCGGTTGATCTATGCCCGTGAGGAGGTACAGGGCTCCGGTAACCGACGGAACCTGGTGCATGAGGATGGTGATGCGGCGACTCAATTCCGTCGTTTATTTGCAACAAACCTGCGAATTTTGCTGTGCACTGCGCGTGGGGGCACTTTTGGGGGCATTTCTTACCAACTGCAGTATGGTGCCGTTGAGGGTATTGGCACACGCGCGTAGATTAGGCTCCCTCCGTTCCGCCAGGAACTGATTTCAAGGAGGCGCATACAGCCTCAGAAAATCGCGTAAAGCCCCGCCAGCCGGGGCTTTTTCGTCTCAAGACGCCTCATGGCGTCTCTCGACATCCTGGGGGCTTCGGGGACGATTTGGGGGTGCCACGCTCACGCAGGCTTGGCCACCATCAGCCAGAAGATGCCGAGGAAGGCGAGCAATGCCGGCACCCCCAGCGCGCACCAGCCCCAGAAGTAGCGCCAATAGCCTGGCGGCAAAGGCGTGCCGTCGTGCTGGGCCTGGGCCGCGATGTCGCGCAGCCGCATCTGCAGCCAGACCACCGGCAGCCAGCACGCCATCGCCAGCACATACAGGGCGATGGACCAGTGCAGCCAGCGTGCTGACTGTGTAAAGCCGGCGAGGTGCATGAGCCACCACCCCGTCAGCGGTTGCAGCACGGCGGTGGTGGCGGTGAACAGCCAGTCGGCGCGCACCACCCAGCGCGTCACACCGGCGGTGAGTGCGACGTCGCGGCTCAAACTGGCCACCAGAAGGTAGAAGGCCGTGCCGATGCCGGTGCCGAACAACACGGTGGACGACAGGATGTGCAGCCATTTGGCCAGCATGTATTCCATGGCTACAAACGCCTGCGCTGCAGCGCCCACAGCACGGCGATGAGCGCAAGCATGGGCAGGTTCTTGGACAGCGGCCCGTAGGGGTGCAGCCACCACTGCGGCATGGTGAACGTGATCATGGCGGTGTAGCCCGCGATCACGATGAACTGCGCGCACCACACGCGCGCCATGTAGCGCGCAGGCGCTGCCAGCGTCAACACGCCCAGGGCCAGATCGAGCAGGGCGCCGGCGTACAGCGCAGCCAGGGCCAGTGGGCCGCGCAGGCCGAAGTCGGCCAGCAGTTGCAGGCTGTCGGCCACTGGGTACAGGCCGAATGAGACCGCTGCGGTCCAGAGCCAGACCGCCGCCACGCTGAGTCTGGCAAGCGGCACCAGCGTGTCCAGCAGCGCCGCGCGCGCCGCCTCAACACGCTCGCCGGGCGAGATGAAATCGGCCACCGGCCGCGGCGCATGGCCCAGCAGGGCGGCGATGCCGCTCGCGTCGCCTTCGTTGCCGCGCAGCAGCATGCGGACCGCATTGCCGTCGATGGGGCTGCCGGGCAGCACGCCCACCACATCCGCCGCCGCGATGCCCAGCCAGGGCGGCACGCGCAACACCCAGGCCGGTTGTCGAAAGTCCAGCGCAACGCGTAGCGCTGCAAGGTACGCCTTGAGCGTCAGAGGGGTCGGTCCCACCGCGGCCAGGGTCATGCAGCCTGCCGCTGGGCTTGTGACCCAGCGCACGATGGCCTCGACCAGATCGTCCAGATAAACCGGCTGCACCCGCGCATCCGATGCCGGCAGCACCAGCATGGGCAGCGCGGCCAGTTGGCGGAACAGCCGCGCACTCGGGCCGTGTGGCGCCACCACCAGCGAGGGCTGGACGATCAGCGCGCCTAGCGGCAGCGCGCGCAGTGCCTGGTCGGCCGCGTGCTTGCTGCGGTGATAAGCCGTCACCGCATGCGCGTCGCTGCCCAGCGCCGAGAGCTGAACGACGTGCGGCACCCCGGCCTGGACGGCACCCTCGAACAACGCGATGGGCCCCCGCGTGTGCAGGGCTTCGAAGCTCTGGCGGCCCTGCTCGCGAAAGATGCCAACGGCGTTGACCACCACGTCCACCCCGGCAAGTTGCTGCGCCCACCAGCGTGCTGCGGGCACGCTGGCCATGTCAGCGGTGATCGTCGTCATCTGGTTGCCATCGGCCAGGGAGCGGGTGCCGCGCGCCGCGGCGATCACCTGGTGCCCCCGCGCGGTGAGCGCCCGTACCAGCGCGGCGCCGATCAGGCCGGTTGCACCGACGATCAGCACCTTGGCCGGGCGCACACGGGTGGCCGGGGATGCGAGGCTCATGGCCGTGGGCGTGTCGCGCTTCGGTAGACCGCCAGCGTTCCCAGTGCCAGACCGAGGGCGAAGGCCACGTACACGCCTGCCAGGGCAGGCTTGGACAGCCGGTGCTCGAAGCCCGGCGTGAACCGGTGGGGCGTCAGCCGGAAATCCACGAAACAGGCCAGCGCGCTCGTCGCGGCACTGCCCAGCACGGCGCCTGTGCCGGTGCGCAGGGCAGGCCTGTTGCGCGCGGCGAGCGCGTACAGCCCGGCCCAGAACACCGACGTTACGTGGTGCGTGGCGTAGCCCGATGCCGTGTGCGCAACGTCGACGTTCTGCCGGTGCAGCGCCTCGTCGCCCCAATACCAGTGGCTCACGGCGTTCAGGGGCGCGGCGGCCGAGCCGTTCTCGCGCCGCCCGGCCGCGCCCAGCACGCCGGCAGACAGCAAGGCGGCCAGCGTGCCGGCCACCAGGCTGTGCGCGATCGTGGTGGAGGCGGACGCGCGGTTGAGAGAAGCGTGCATGGTGTTCTTTCGAATGTGTAGAGGGGCGGGCGCAGGGCAGAGCGGTGGCGCAGGGGGCTCGGCCGCTCAGGACCCCAGTTCAATGCGCGCGCCATCGTCGTGGCCGCGCTCGTAGGCCTCCTGGTAGGGGATGCAGCGTTCTGCCGAGGGCAGCGCCTGGAGCCGGGCCGTCAGGATGTCCGCGCCACAGTCCACGCACGCGCCGTAGCTGCCGTCGCGCATGCGCTCGCGCGCGCCCTCGATCTGCCGCAGTTCCTGCTGGTCGCGTTCCTTCTCGGCGTGCCGCACGGCGGTGCGGATGGCGTGTTCGCTGCGGTCGCCCTCGTCGCCCGGGTCGCCCGCCATGCCGGTGCCGCTGGAGGTGGTCTGCCCCGATCCTTCGTTGGCTTCGGCATCGAGGTCGCGCACTTCTCGCTGCAGTTCGGCTTCTCGCGCTTTCAGTTGGCGTTCGAGTTCGGCCAGCTGGGGTTCAGTCGGTTGGGTCACTGTGGTGTTCCTTTCATCGTGATGCTGGGCAAGGCGCATGCCTTCCACGCTGACGGTGGGCGGAGGGGGAACCAGGCTTTGTCGGCGCGCAGGGCGACACGGCATGCGTACGCGGCGGCGGTAACAAGTGCTGCAACTTCTTCATGGCCCAGCCGATGCAGCGGCTGCAGCCAGCCCCGGCGCGCAGGGAACGCGCATTGCCCCACACGTGCATGAACCAAGATCTGTCAACCAATACCCCGCGCGCGGCAGACCCTGCCGTGCCACCCTCCACGGCCCCCGCAGCCCCCATGGCGCCTGGCGACGACGCGCCGCCGGGCACGCCAGGCACGGGCGAAGCCATTTGCCGTGAGTGCGGCGGCCGCGGCCAGGTCGGCCCGGCCACCTGCACGAGCTGCCAAGGCACAGGCAAGGTCAACGCCGGCATCGGAGGGGCCTGACATGGCTGATTCCGATCGCCCCTGGCCCTTTCCCACGGCCGCACACCACCCGCCGGCCGATCCGGCCAAGCCGCTGCCTGAGGAGCCGACCGAAGATGCGCTGGACCACGGGATCGAGGAGAGCTTTCCCGCCAGCGACCCGGTGTCGGTGACCGTGACCACCGTGCCATCGCCGCCCGCGTCCGAACAGACGGGCGGCAGGCAGGCGCAGGAGCAGGAGCAACCGGTCAAAGGCTGATCCTGCAACCCCCTCGCGCAGGGCAAGCGGCACAGCCTGAGCACCGGATCGGCCGCCAGCGCAGGGCGGCTTGCGACAGCTATCGCACCATACTGTCGAAGGCGTCCTGCCGAACTTTTCCGTCACCGCATCGGGACTTTGTACGGCTGGCGCCCGCTGCCCGGGCCGCAACACTAGCGCCACAAACCGGCAGCCAGTGCGTATTCGGGTACGCCGTTTGCCCGGATCAGGCTCGTTTCAACCGGACATTTCGACATGCGCTCTCACAAGCTGGCCACCATCCTTGGATGGCACATCACACGCAATGCTTTTCGGCTCCGTCATGCCCACTGAGCTCCCCATTTCCATCGCCGATCGCCCGGTCGTGCAGGCCTTGGTGGCCCTGGGAAAATGGCTGCAGACCAGCGGATATGCCTTCGTGCCCCCCACGCCTGCGACGCATCAGATCGTCAATGCCCGACCTGGCGCAGAAGGCGCGGGCAATCAGCGCGAAGTCTTCGGCTGGAGTCGGCCTTTCAACGCTCGCAGCATCCATCCGGAGGTGCTGGGCCTGCTGCGGATGGGCGGCCTGCTGGAGGATCGTGCGGATGGCCGGCTCGCCAGCAAGGTTCGTTTTGCCACTGTGGGCGGCCGACTTTTTGCGCACTCGGCCTATCCCACCCAGGACCAGGACGCTGTGTTTCTCGGGCCCGATACGTACCGCTTCGCCAGGTTCATTCGAGACGAGCTGGCCAGAGTTCCGCTGCCGGGCAATGCTTGCATTCTCGATATAGGTTGCGGTGCGGGCCCCGGCGGCATGACCGCGTCCAGCACCTGCACCGGCGCCCGGCTGGTGCTTGCGGACATCAACCCGATGGCGCTTGAAATGGCCCGCGCCAACGCGGTATTGGCCGGCATTGCCGCCGAGTTCGTGGTGTCCGACCTCTACACGCAGATCAGCGGAGACTTTGACTGCATCGTGGCGAATCCACCTTACCTGCACGATGCCGCAGCGCGAACCTACCGCCACGGCGGTGGGCGTTGGGGAACGGGACTTGCGGTGCGCATCGTTCAGGAAGGCCTGGCCCGCCTTCGTCCTGGTGGGCGCCTGATGGTGTACTCGGGCTCGCCCATCGTAGGCGGCAACGACACGTTTCTGGAACAGATCGAGGACGCGATCAAAGCCACTGGCTGGCGCTGGACGTACGAGGAGATCGACCCGGACGTGTTCGGCGACGAGCTGGTCGTGGACGCCTATGTGGACGTCGAAAGGATCGCCGCCGTCGGCTTGTGCGTGGAGAGGCCTCACCGGTGAGCAGCGTCGCCATACGGCGGCCTTCGGCGTACGCATGAAGTCTGACGCCGATCAAGGCTTTAGGGGTCCATGCGGCGCAAGCTCCGTCTCATGAACACCAGCCGTACTCCCCCTTCCGTCGGACTTGCCGGCGCTTACCAAACCCTGCACGCGCGCCAGGAGGAGCTGTTGGCACGATTGGCCGACATCCAACGGGCCACGCTGGATGTGGCCAACGCACCGGAAGAACGTGGCGTCACCGATTTCAAGGAGGGCGCGCAGCGCGCGGAAGACGAGCTGATGGGTGACGCCCAGGCGCAGCGCATGCACGCCGAACTCGACGACGTGCGCGCCGCCCTCGCGCGTCTGATGGCGGGAGAGCACGGCATCTGCATCGTGTGTGGCGAAGCCATCGATGTGCAGCGGCTGCACGCGCAGCCGTCGGCCGTGCGCTGCACCACCTGCCAGGCATCGCACGAACATTCAGCGGGACTGCACCACCGGCCGGTGTGAACCTGCGATGGATTTTTTGACGCAGCGCAGACATTGAATGCGGGGTGCCACTAACGTGGACGTCGCAACTTCTTGGTCTGGTGGGTATCGTGCATTCATGTGCTCAGTCGGGGCGGCGCACCGTGCGCAACGGGCGAAAGCGCGGGCGTCCGCCATGGTGAACGAAAGCAGACGGCAGCCCCGTCCGGATCTCGACGCCGTGCTGACCCGCGCGGCGTGGCTGCACTCCGCGGCGCGCGCAGTGTCACCGTTCCAACCGCTTCGGTCTCATCACCTGGGCCTGCTGTGCGGCAATCTGCGCCTGCAGATCATCGAACCGTTTCGCGATGCCGCCGTCGAACTGGGCGCCCGTGTGGCCATCATCCGTACGGACCTGACAGTCGCGAGCACAGCGGACAAGATCGGCGCCGCCGCCGTGCTGCTGAGCCGTTTGTACACCGTGGTCGAATGCGACAGCCTGCCGGAAAGCGTGGTCGCGCAACTGACCCGCGCTGCCAATATCCCCGTGACCAGCGGTCATATCGCCGCCGCACGGCAGGCGAGAGTGCTGGCGCACCTGCTGCAAGATGACGACCCTGCGCCGCAGAAGCGCCGCAGACTGTTGCAGGCCCTGGTGCTGCAGATGTTCGACTGACGTCTTGGCCGCAGCTGCACAGCGCGCGCCGCCAAACAGGTGCAAGGCGCCTGGATGTACACAGAGCATTCACGCAGTGTTACTGCTTGCGTTGGGCTGTTGTCATGCTGTTGCGCAGTGGTCTCTAGCATGGGTCCACGCCGCCCGCCCCAGCGGCTCGGGAGAACACATTGAACCCCACCAGCGCCTTCGGTTCCCATGATGTACCTAGCCAGCTTGCGAGCGCTCCGCAGGAGTCGTTGCACCGCGCTCCCACCATATCGTTCCACCAGCGGATCACGCAGAGCCTGGAACTGCTCAGCAGTTCTCTGGAACTGCAGCGGCGCATGGTGCGTGCAGGCGACACCCTCTACCAGTCCGGTGAACGGTTCGCCAACCTGTACTTCATGAGCTCGGGGTTTGTCAAAGTCGTGAACCTGACCGCCGATGGACGCGAACAGGTGGTTGCGCTCAAGTTGCGCGGCGACTGGGTCGGCTTCGATGGCATTGCCGAAGGGAGCTATGCGTGCGATGCCGTCGCGCTGGACACCGGCGAGGTCTGGGTCATTCGCTATGACGCATTGCTCGCAGCCTGCGTGAGCACGCCCGAGCTGCTCAAACTGCTCCACGAGGCAATGAGCCGCGAGATCGCACGCGACCGCGATTCGTTGATGTCGGTCTGCACCTTGCCCACCGATGCGCGCGTGGCCGAGTTCCTGCGGAACATGGCAGACGCACTGGCCCAGCGCGGCCTGCGCACCGACGAGATCACGTTGCGCATGACCCGCGCCGAAATCGGCAACTATCTGGGCATGACGCTTGAGAGCGTCAGCCGCGCGTTTTCCAGGCTGGCCCGCGACAAGATCATCTGTTTTGCTGAACGAGGCCGGCGTGATGTACGCATCCCCGATCCACACGCGCTGACCGTCTTCGTGCAGCGGTGCGGGTCCGCGTCATTGCTGCACTGATGCGCGCGGCCCCAAGGCCCAAGTCTCGACCACCTTGCGCACCGCGGCATCGTCCAGCACCACCGTGGCCTTGAGGCCGGACGGCATCTCGGTATCGGAAGGCACAGCGTGGGGGGCCTGGGCGCCATCCCCCCGTGGCCGAGGCATGTACAGCACGAGGGTGGTCCCCGCCCCCGGAGCGCTTTCGATCGTGACCGCCCCGAGCGATTGCTTGGCGAAGCCGTAGACCGTGCTGAGGCCCAGCCCGGTGCCGCGTCCCGCGTCCTTGGTGGTGAAGAACGGCTCGAACGCTCTTTCGCGCACTTGCTCGGGCATGCCGGTGCCGGTGTCCTTGATCCGGAACACCACGAACTGGTCCGCCGCCGGGGCCGGGGCGTCCAGGGCGAGCCTTGCGGGTTCCGGCAACACCGTGCACCGCTCGGCGCTGAAGGTCAACGTTCCGCCGTGCGGCATCGCATCACGTGCGTTGATGGCGATGTTGAGCAGTGCGGACTCCAGCTGAACAGCGTCGGCCATCACCGGTGGGCAGCCCGGCTCGGTGTGCGCCTCGATGCGGATGCGCTGGTCCAATGTGCGACGCAACATATCGGCGAGTGACTGCAGCATCGGCTCCGGATCCACCGCGCTTGGCTGCAGAAGCTGTCGGCGCGAAAACGCCAGCAGCTTGCCCGTCAGTTCTGCGGCGCGGCGGCCGGCCCGCATCACGGCGCCCAGCATCTGCTGTGCATCGTCGTCGTTGGCAAGCGAGGGCAACTCTTCGAGCACCTGCATGTTGCCCTGGATCACAGTCAGCAGGTTGTTGAAATCATGCGCGATGCCGCCTGTCAGTTCGCCCACGCTTTCCAAGCGCTGCGCGTGATTCAGCGCTTCTTCCGACCGTGCCCGCTGCTGGCTGGTGGACAACAGGCTGGACAGTGAACCCAAAAACCGCCGCTCCTCATCTCCGAAGCGTTGGGCGTCCCGAGAGCGCACGCTCAAGGTGCCGATCACGCGGCCTCGGTCGTACAGCGGTACGGCCAGCGCGCTGGTGAAGCCGGCGTCAAGGTAGGCCTGCGGCACGGCAAAGCGGGTCTCCGTGGCGTAGTCTTCCACCGTGACCATGTCGCCTTGCATCAGCAGAAAACCCGGCGGTGAGCCGGGCTCGGCCGGCACGCGGGCGCCGACCTGCTCGCCTGGCAGCAAGCCAACGCCGCTGGCGACCACGAACGTCTGGCCGTCCTCACTGAGCATTTTGATGATGGACAGCGGGACCTGCAGAGCCTCGGCTGCAATGGCGGGCGCCATGTCCAGGAGCGCCTGTGGACTGCGCGCGTCAACAGCCGCGCGGCCGAACGTGGCCAGGAACTCGCTATAACGCGCGCGCTGCAGTGCCTGTTGCACGCGGGGATAGGCGCCGATCCCGCGGATGGCCGCGACGACCAGTGGAAGCCCGTGGTCCTGCAGCGGGCTGAGGGCGATCTCCACCATCACCTCGGTGCCGTCCTTGCGTTTGGCGACCAGTTCCATGTGCGTGCCCATGGGGCGCGACCGCGGCGCGCGCTGGTAGTCTTCACGGTAGGCGGCATGGCGCGGGCGGATGCTGTCGGGAACCAGTGTCTCCACGTGCAGACCGACCAGTTCAACGGTCGTATACGCCAGCAAGGCGGCTGCAGCGGGGTTGGCCATCACGATCCGACCGCTGCCATCGACCACCAGCAGCGCGTCAGGATAGGCGCCAAAGAGCGAACGGAAGACGGTGCTCTCGTCGATCCCCGCAGGCAGCGCCAATGTGGGTGGAGGGGTGGATGCTGTCACGGCGCAGCGCGGAAGTTCTCAGGCCCGCGAGACGGACGTCACCAGGATGTAGCCCGCGCCGCGCACCGACTTGATGATCTGGGGATCTTCAGGGTCGGCCTCGATCTTCCTGCGCAACCGCCCGACCAACACATCGATCGTTCGATCGAAGGGGGCTGCCTCGCGGTGGCGCGTGTGCTCCAACAGGAAGTCGCGGGACAGCACGCGCCCCGGATGGCGGACGAACACGCAAAGCAGTTCGTATTCCCCGGTGGTCAGCGCCACGTCACGTCCCTGGGCATGGGTGAAAGAGCGGCTAGCGGTTGCCAGGCGCCAGTCGCCGAACACGAGCACTTCTGCAGCCGCGGGGCTCGAAGGCGAAGATGCGGCCATGCCGGGCTCGTCCAATTCGTTCGGCATCAACCGCCGCAGCACGGCCTTGACCCGGGCCACCAGTTCGCGAAGGTCGAACGGCTTGGTGACGTAGTCATCCGCACCCACTTCCAGGCCCACCACCTTGTCCACGATGTCGCCGCGACCGGTCACGATCACGAGGCCGCAGGCCCTGCGCTCGCGCACGGCCCTGGCGACAGCGATTCCGTCCTCACCCGGCAGCCCCAGATCCAGCAGCACCAGCGCGGGGGGGTCGGCAGCCAGCAGCGCCATCAGCGCCGGGCCAGTGTGCACCGGCGTCACACGGAACCCGTGGCTACGCAGGTACTTGGCCAGCAGCGTCGTGATGTCGACTTCATCATCGAGAACAGCGATGTGGATTGCGGTGCCCAAAGGTCTGGTGCTGGTTGGGGGAAAGGCCAGGCAGTATAGGGAGGCATACCCACATAAACGAAGAAACTGCCAACTATTGGCTTGCACAAACGGTATGACTGGTGTTCCCAGGCTGGTGTTGCTGCCTAGACATTGCGCGGCGTCAATGTCGCCCAGGCCAGGCAACGTAGAGTTTGCGCAGCTGAAGGAGAACGCGATGTCCAGTACACACCGTAGCACCTCGCACAGCGGCAACGCTGCCGTGCTGCTCGTGGACTCCGAGGATCTCGTCACGTTCACGGTCGACGCCGACCTCCAGGCCCACCACCGGCTGCTGCTGTGCCTGGAGCAGATCCGCCAGACCGGACGCCATTGAACCCGCCGGCCGTTCGGCACAACATGGAAGGGGCAAACGCATGTCGGATATCAAATCGATCCTGTTGCATCTGGACGGCTCGGAGCGGTGCACCGAGCGCACACGACTGGCTGCCCACATGGCCGAGACGTTCCATGCCACGGTGACCGGCATTTACAGCGTCACGCCGTCCATGCTGCGCTATCCCATGGGGCTGGAAGGGTCTGCAGGTGCCCTTGGCCTGGAGCGGTTCGATGAGGAATGCAAGGCCGCGGCCATCCGCCGGTTCGCCGACGCCGCAGCCGCATCGGGGCGCATGCGGAGCGAGGCAGTGCCCGGCGACACGATCGGCGGTTTCGAGAGCCGCGCGATGTACGCAGACCTTCTGATCCTCGGGCAACGTGACGATGCGGTGGCATCGGCCATGGAGACCCCGACCGATTTCGTGTCCCACCAGGTCATTCGAAGTGGCCACCCAGTCCTCCTGGTCCCCTTCGCGGGCAGTTTTCACACCGTCGGCCACCGGGTCCTGATTGCGTGGAAGGAGACGCGCGAGGCCGCGCGTGCCGTCAGCGCAGCGTTGCCTTGGTTGTGCAGGGCGCAAAGTGTGCACGCCGTCTGCTACGGAGAGCAGGCGACCGTGTCGCTGCAGCGCCTGCAGCACTACCTCTCGGCCCACCGCGTGAACCTTGTGGTGCATGCGAGCGAGGGCGCGGAAGGGGATGTCGGGAACGATCTGCTGTCCCGGGCGGCCGACTTCGGCGCCGACATGCTGGTGATGGGCTGCTTCGGCCATTCCCGTGCACGCGAATGGGTGTTGGGCGGAGCCAGTCGCACCATCCTGCGAACCATGACGATTCCTGTGCTGATGGCCCACTGAGTGTGGGCACAGATCGCCCACGCACGCGTGGGTCCTGCGCGAAGCCGCCCGGCCCGCGATGGCCAGCGATCAGGGCAGATCGGTTGGGACCGGGTGGGCGGTGGTCAAGTCGGAGATGGCTGTACGCGCATGTTCTGCAGGCCGTCCCTCAACAACGATGGCAGACAGGACGCGAGCGGCTTCGCTCTGTCGCTGCGGCCATGCCCACGCTGCGCCAGTGTTGCCACCACGCGCGTGCCGCGCCCTGGAGCGCTGGTCATGGTGACGTGACCCCCCAGAACGTCGATGCGATGGCGCATGCCCGTGAGTCCGTGGGCGAATGGCGCGATGCTGCGCTGATCGAACCCGACGCCGTCGTCCGACACGGCCACGACAGGCCGGTGCGGCCCGTTGAGCAGCTCGACCGTCACCTGCGTCGCATGCGCGTGCTTGCCGATATTGGTCAGGCACTCCTGCACGAATCTGTAGACGCCCAACGTTTCGGCTTCATCCAACGGCGTGTCTTCCAGATGCATCACGACCGCGACATTGGCGCTGCGACCAAAGTCATCGGTCAGGCGGGCCAACGCGGTTGCAAGACACCGATCCGTCAACGCAGATGGACGCAGCCCCTCGACGACACGCGTCTTCAGGGAAGCGCACGCGTCGAGCAACTCGGTCAGGTGCTGCCAGCGGCACTGGACATCGGCGCTCATCGGACTGCACCGCGTCTTGAGGCTGGCGACGTCCAGTTTGGCCGCCATCAGCAAAGCGCCCAATTCGTCGTGGAGTTCCTGTGCGAGATGGGACCGCTCCTCCATGCGCGCGCGCTGCAAGCGGGCCGACAGACTCAGCGACAGGGTCGACTGGCCGCGCTTGTGAGGTTGGTGCGTCATGGGTGCCTTTCGGTATCGGGTGCGCGTGCCAGGGAGTGCTCGGCAGCCCGTCGCTGAGCGAGCGCAGGGACAGTGCTTGAGACGAGTCTAGGCGCAGGGCGAGCGCACGGCTTGCGGTAGATCAGTGCCTGGACACCTGGACGTCGACGGCACTGCGGACCGTCGGTTCCACGAGCTGGTAGTAGCGCTCATTGAGATGGCGTGCGACATCCCGGATGTCTTGCTCGGTCCAACCCAGCGCCGCGATCGACTGCCAGCGCTGAACCTGCCCGCGCAGGCCGTCCCAGTTCTGTACCAGCCGCTGTTCGCGCCAATGCATCTGCACGGTGTGGCACTCGGCGCAGTGCGTCTCGTAGAGCAACTGGCCACGCGTCTGGGCGCCAGCCGCCTGCGAGAGGAAGACGCCCGCCAGAAAAAGTGCCGCGACACGATGGCCGACCTCGGGGTTCAGCCATGTTCGCATTCGACCCAGACGGACGAAACGCCTCCTTGAGGCAGTGGCGAGTCCAGTCGCACGGTGCGCGTCGGTTGTCATCCCAGTGTCTCCAGTGTGTTGGCGCGGGTCAGGTTCGCTGGTACACGAGCGGCTGCCGCTGTGGTGGGCCCGACGCTGTGCCGGTCAGGCATCGATACGCCGGCCAGCACGTGCGAGGCGCCATCGATCAGAGTTCCAGTGCATCGCGGTGGTCCGGTACGGTGCAGGTCCAGCCGTACCGCTCCTGGACGGCCAAGCGCAGCGCGTCCGACGCAGCCGGCTCGCCGTGGGTGATGAACACGCGCCGCGGTGCATGCTGGGCGCCCAACCAGGTCAGCAACTGAGCGCGGTCGGCGTGGGCCGACAAGCTGTCCAGGTTGGCGACCTCCGCGCGCAGGGGAACATAGGTGCCGTGAATCTTGACGGCATCCGCGCCACCCAGCATGCTTGCCCCGCGCGTCCCCGCCGCCTGGAAGCCGGTGAAGAGGATGGTGTTCCTGGCTTCGGGTGCGTAGGCCTTGATGTGGTGGAGCACGCGGCCCCCGGTTGCCATGCCGCTGGCTGAGACGATGATGGACGGCACGCTCAGGCTGTTGAGTCGACGCGATTCTTCGATGGTGTTGACGATGATGGTCTGGCGCTGCATTGCGGTGCATTGCTCCGCGCTCAGCCGGTGTTCGTCGGCGTGGCGCTGGTACAGGCGCGTCGCGTCCGCCGCCATGGGGCTGTTCAGGTAGACCGGCATGTCGGGAATGCGTCGCGCTTCCTTGAGCACCTGAATGGCATGGAGCAGTGTCTGTGCCCGGCCAACCGCGAAGGCTGGAACCACGACGACTCCGCCGCGTGCTGCCGTGCGGCTGACCACGCTGGCCAGATCTGTCAGCGGGTCTGTCACCGGATGCTGGCGGTTGCCGTACGTCGACTCCACCACCACATAGTCGGCCGGCGGGGCTGGCTCGGGCGGGCGCATCAGCAGATCGTCGCTGCGGCCCAGATCGCCGGAGAAGAGCAGGCTCGCGCCCGGCCAGCCAATGCGAACGCTGGCCGCACCCAGGATGTGGCCCGCTCTGAACAACTGCCAAGACCAGTCGGGCCACGGCGCACATTCCTCGTTGAACGGAAGGTCCTGGAAGCGCCTCAGTGCCGCACGGGCATCCTGCTCCGTGTACAGCGGCAAAGCTGGCTTGTGCTTGGTCTGACCATGGCGGTTGACGAAATCAGCGTCTTCCTCCTGCAAGCGGCCGGAATCAGGCAGCAGCAACTCGCACAGCTCGCGGGTCGCCTGGCTGGCGTAGACCGGGCCCTTGAAGCCGAGCCGCACCAGTCGCGGCACGAAGCCGCTGTGGTCCAGGTGGGCGTGCGTCAACAGCACCGCGTCAATGTTGGCAGGGTCGACCGGCAGCGTGTCCCAGTTGCGCAGTCGCAGCTGCTTGAAGCCCTGGAACAGGCCGCAGTCCAGCAGCAGCCGACGACCTGCATGGGTCAGCAGGTATTTCGAGCCGGTGACGGTGCTGGTGCCGCCCAGGAAATCGATTCGCATCACGGTGGCCCTTCAAAAGATGGGTCAGTGCGCCAGCAGGACCGGCAGCGTCATGCTGTCCAGAATGGTTCGCGTGGTGCCGCCCAGCACCCACTCACGCGCCCTGCTGTGGCCGTAACAGCCCATGACCAGCAGGTCCGCACCCAGGTCCGCCGCCAGGGACAGCAACCGGTTGCCGATGTCGTCTTGGCCGCCCCCACGGTGCAGGGTGATCTTCGCGATGCCATGCGAACGCATGAATACATCGACCCGCGCGAGCTGTTGGGCGACATCCTCGCCATAGACCACGACGTGGACGCTGCCAGCCGTGCGGCACCAAGGGAGCGCAGCATGGAGCGCCCGCGCTGATTCGCTGCTCTCGTTCCACGCCACGAGCACGGAGCGGCCGATCGGTGTCGTCGTGCAAGCGTAGGGCAGCACCACCGCAGGCCGGCCGCTGTGGATGAGCAAGCCGGGCAGGAAGTCAGGTGGCAGCAGATGGTCCATGGGATCGTGCTGGTCGCGCTGGCCCAGCACCATCAGATCGGCGTAATAGGCGTGCCGCGCAAAGACACTGGGGCCGGCACCATCGGGCTCGATCCATCTCAGCCGCGGCGAGCCGCCGCCATGCGCCGTGAACAAGCGGTACAACTTGTCGTGACTGGCCTGTTGCGTCTTGTGCATGGTTTCCACCACCGGCCCTGCGGCACCGATCGACAACGGGTACAGCATGAGCTCGGACATGGAACACACGCGGCAGTCGACCTCTGCGTCGAGCGATTCGGCCAGCGCTCTTGCGACCTCGATGCGCGCGCCCATCCGCGCGGTGTGGTCCAGGTGCAAAAGGATCTTGCGGGGCGTGGGCATGGCGTCGTGGGTCAACAGGACGTCCCTACGGTAGGGGGCCCTGCCGGCCATGGTCTTGCGCTGCATCAATTCTTGGGTGGACGACGGGCGAGGGGCCTGTGACGAGCGCGGTGCGTGGCGCCGGTGGATGCAGCGCGGCGAACGATGCGTGCTGGCAGCCTGCCCAACCGAAAAGCCCCTGACAGCGTGGGCGATGGCGCTGGCTCGCCCGTGCGTTCCTACAATCGCGCCGCCGAGGCACGCCGTGCCCGCGCGCCAAGGAGACACGCCGTGCACGACAGCACCATCAGCTTCATTTCACGCGACGGCATTGCTGTGCAGACCTACTGCTGGGCGCCGGCCGGCAGGCCGCGCGCAGTGGTCCAGCTGCAGCACGGCCTGGGTGAACATGCCGGCCGCTACCGGCGCTTGGGCGAAGCGCTGACCGCCGCCGGCTACCTGGTCCACGCCCCGGATGGCCGTGGCTCGGGGCGCACGGCCGCCGGCGCCTACGGCCACTGGGGCCGCGACGGCTGGCCGGGCTGGGTGGACGATCTCCACCAACTGGGGCTGCGCATCCGCGCCGACCATCCTGCCCTGGCGCTCGTGCTGATCGGTCACAGCATGGGTTCCTTTGCGACGCAGCAGTACCTGCTGGAGCACTCTGCCGATGTGCAGGCCGCTGTGCTGCTGGGCACGAGCGAGCCTGCGGGGATCGCCACCGCGCTGAGCGCCGAGGGGCCGGTCGACCTCAGTGCGTTCAACCAGGCGTTCGAGCACCGTACCGGCTTCGAATGGCTGAGCCGTGATGCGGCCGAGGTCGACAAGTACTGCGCCGATCCGGCGTGTGGCTTCGTCGCGCAACCTCTTGCGGGCATCGACTCGCTGCGGCGTGCGGCAGACCCGGCCGCCATTGCGCAGGTGCGCGCGGACCTGCCGATCCTGATCCTGTCCGGTGACGCCGACCCGATTGCAGGGCCCGCAGGCGCGGCGGTGCAGCTGGTGGGCCAGCGCTACCGCGACGCCGGCGTGCGTGATGTCGATGTGCAGCTGTATCCGCAGGCGCGGCACGAGCTGCTGAACGAGACCAACCGCGACGAGGTGACGGCGCGGATCATTGCCTTCCTGGACCGCTCGGTAGGCCGCTGACCAAGGGCGCATGCAGGGGCTGCGCGCACGGCCGCGCAAGGCGCCGCCTGCGTTGCACCCACAACGCCAGCCCTCACGCGTGGTGGTGCTTCGCGCGGCGCAGGTTGTCCTTGAACTGCTCGGGCACGCGCTCGTCAAAGCCCAGCGCCACGCGCCGCACCTCGGGGGTGTCGGTCGGCATGTGGCCGACGCCCAGCGCGGCGGCGCGCGGCGCGTCGATGGCCACCACCGTGCCGCCCACACGGCCGATGCCGGTGATCTCGCACTCCACGAAATGCCCCGGGTCGACGCTGCGCGAATGGCAGGGCGTGCCCATCAGGATCACGTCGCCGGGCACCAGCGTGATGTGTCGCGCGATGTCGGCAATCACGTAGTGCGGCCCCCAGATCGTCTCCTCGCCGATGTGCGCCTCTTGCACCACCAGGCCGTCGATGTAGGTGCGCAGCGTCTGCGCGAACAGGTTCACGCCGCGCACGATGCCGGGGCCGATGGGTAGCAAAGTGTCGGCGCCCTTCACGCGCAGCATGCTGCCCTGGTCGGTGTCGCGAAAGTCCTGCAGCCCCATGTCGAGTGCCGGGCAAAAGCCTTCGATGAAGTCCCAGGCTTCATCGGGCGTCACATTGCGGCAGGTGCGGCCGATCACCACGGCGTACTCGCCTTCGTAGTTCAGGTACTTGCAGTCGGCCGGCTTGAGGATCTGACCCTTGTGGCCGTTCAGCGCGGTCGGCGGCTTGGTGAAGTAGGTCGGCGTCTCGGTCGGTTTGGGCTTGTTGCGCGTCTCGAAGCTGCGCGAGCTGTAGCTGATGTGCACCGCGATGATCTTGCTCGGGTTCACCGGTGGCAGGTAGGCCTGCGCCTCGGCGTCCAGCAGGCGGCCGTCGTCCAGCCGCAACTGGCCGGCGTTGGCGCCGTCCTCGACGATGGTGCCCCAATAGGCGCTGCCGCCCACCAGCACGCGGCGGCGCTCGACGCGCGGGCCGACCATCACGGCGGGCAACTGGTGGAAGGGAAATTCGAAATTCATGCTGCCTCCGTATCGAACCAGATGTGGATGTTGCCGGTGCCGCGCGCGTTCTCGTAGGCCGACAGCGGCGTGCCCTTGGCGCGGCACGCGCTGCCGCCCATGGCGCCCAGCATCTGCAGGTAGTGGGCGCCGAAGGCCTCCCAGGGCTTCTTGCGGTAGTCCTCGTCCCAGCACTCCAGGATCTGGTCGTGCCGGCCCTCTTCCATGAGCGCGATGGCCTGCTTGTCGCTCGCGATGTTCTCGGGCGAAGACACATTGCTCTCGTGGAAGATGCGTGGGTGCGTGGGCTTCCAGTCGATGCCGTTGAACTTGTGGCTCAGCGCGCCGGAGGCCAGCAGCACCACCCGCAGGCCGCTGCGGCCGATGGCATCGCCAATGGTCTCGCCGGACTGCACAAAGTGCTGCCAGGTGCAGTTCTGGCACGAGCTGACGGTGACGACCGGCGTGTCGGACAGCTCCAGCCGCAGGTGCTTGACCAGGTTCACGGTGGCGTACTGGCGGCCCAGCTCGGGGTGCTGGATGGCGCGGTTGTAGCCGCCGCGCTCGCGCGAGACGGCTTCGATGTCCAGCGCCAGTGGCGGGTGGCCGCGGTAGTCGTAGGGCACGCCGTGCAGGTACCAGGGCATCTCGTCCGAGATGTAGGTGCCGCTGTAGCGCGCACCACCGTCAATCAGGTGGTAGCCGGTGGTGAACCAGTGGCTGTCGAAAATCATCACGACGTCGGGCCTGGCCGCCGCGATGTGCGCACGCAGGCGCGCATAGCCGGCGATCAGGTCGGAGTCTTCACCGGCGCCCATGGCGCGGCGGAACTCTTCGCACTGCATCAACCCGGGGTGGTGCGACACAAGGGCCGCGCCGACGATCTGTCCCATGGTGTGGCTCCTGTTCATCGCTTGCTGAAACTGGCGCGGAAGGGCTTTTTCGGCACCACGACGTCTTTGACATCGCAGAAGAATTCGAAGCTCCAGTCGCCGCCCTCGCGGCCCACGCCGCTGCGCCTGATGCCGCCGAACGGTGCGGCCAGGTCGCGGATGCCGAAGCTGTTGACCCAGATGAAGCCGGTGCGCACGTGCTCGGCCACAGCCGTGGCGTGCTCGGTCTCGCCGTAGCAGACGCCACCCAGGCCGTAGTCCGTGCCGTTGGCAAGCGCCAGGGCTTCGTCGTCGGTCTGGAAGGTCTGCAGCGTGAGCACCGGGCCGAACACCTCGTTCTGCACGATCTCGTCGCTCTGCTGCAGGCCGGTGACCATGGTCGGCTGAAAGTACTGCGCGCCGAACGGGTGCGGCTCGCCGCCCCACAGCAACCTGGCGCCACCGGCCACGGCACGCTGCACGAAGCCCTGCACGCGCTCCAGCTGGCGCGGGTGGATGATGGGGCCGACCTCGGTCGACTCGTCGCGCGGGTCGCCCACGGCCAGTTTTTCCACATAGCCGCGCATGGTGGCGACGAAGCGCTCGGCGATGTTCGCGTGCACCAGAAAGCGCGTGCCCGCCAGGCACACCTGGCCGGCATTGCGGTACATCAGCGCGCCGGTGGCGGCGGCGTTGTCCAGGTCGGCATCTTCCAGCACGATGAAGGGGCTCTTGCCGCCCAGCTCCAGGCTGCAGGGCACCAGGTTGGCGCCGGCCGCCTGCGCGATCCACTTGGCCGTGGGCACGCTGCCGGTGAACGAGACGCGGGCGATGCGCGGGTCGCTGACCAGCCTCGCACCGGTGGTGGCGCCGGTGCCTTGCACCACGTTGAACACGCCGGGCGGCAGGCCTGCGGCGTGGGCCGCATCGGCCAGCAGCGAGCAGGTCAGCGGCGCCCATTCCGGCGGCTTCAGGATGCAGGTGTTGCCTGCCGCCAGTGCGGGGCCGAGCTTCCAGGTCGACAGCATCAGCGGCGCGTTCCACGGCGTGATGATGACCACGACGCCGGCCGGATCGTGCTTGACGATGTGGTGCGCCTGTTCGGTCTCGATGGGGCGGTTCTGCAGGCCCAGTGCGTGCTGCGCAAACCAGGTGATGTTCAGCATCGCGCGCGGCACCACACCGTGGCGCATGCGCGAGAGCAGCACGCCGGCGTCGGTGCTCTCCAGCAGGCAGAAGGCGTCGGCACGCCGGCCGATCTCATCCGCGAAACGGTCCAGCATGGGCTTGCGCTGGGCGGCTGTCAGCGCGCTCCAGGCCGGGAACGCAGCCTGCGCGGCATCGATGGCGGCGTCCACGTGTTCGGGCATGCCCTCGCTGATGCGGCCCAACAGGCGTTGGTCGATCGGCGAGTGCAGCTGGAAACGCTTTGCAGATGCAATGCGCCGGCCGGCGATGTAGTGGTCGGGCGAGACGGTGACGCCTGCGATGTCCAGCATGTCGGTCATGGGTGGTCCTCAGATGAAGCGCAGGGAGAGGGAGCCGAGCCGGCCGTAGTCCGCATGGAACACGTCGCCCGCCGCGCAGGCCACCGGCCGTGTGAACGAGCCGCCCAGCACGATCTCGCCGGCCTCCAGGTGCTCGCCATGCGGCGCGAGCTTGTTGGCCAGCCAGGCCACGCCGTTGCCGGGGTGGTTCAACACGGCAGCGCCCAGGCCTGATTCCTCGATCTGCCCGTTCTTGAACAGCAGCGCACCGGCCCAGCGCCAGTCCACCGCGTCGGGCCGCATCGGGCGGCCACCGAGCACGATGCCGGCGTTGGCCGCGTTGTCGGCAATCGTGTCCAGCACCTTGCGCGGGGCCTGGGTGTCGCGGTCGAACTGCTCGATGCGCGCGTCGATGAGCTCCAGCGCCGGCACCACGTAGTCGGTGGCGTTCAGCACGTCGAACAGCGTGACGTTCGGGCCGCGCAAGGGCTTGGCCAGGATGAAAGCGAACTCGACTTCGAGGCGTGGCACGATGAAGCGCGCGGCCTGCACCTCGCTGCCATCGCGCAGCTGCATGTTGTCCAGCAGCGTGCCGTAGTCCGGCTCGGTGATCTGCGAGGCGATCTGCATCGCACGCGACGTGAGGCCGATCTTGTGGCCGATCACCCGCCGACCTTGCTCGCGCTGCAGCCGCATCCACTCGCGCTGGATGGCATAGCTGTCGGCCATGGTCATGCCGGGGTGGCGTCTGGAAAATTGTGCGACCTGCGTGCGCGTCTGTTCCGCGTGTTGCAGCTCTTGCGCCAGGGCGGCGTGAACCGATGTCTCCAGCATGGATGTGTCTCGTAGTGGGTGTGCGGCGAGTGTGCGGGCCGCAGGGGTGGGCAGACAAGCAATCGAATCTCTGTCTTTAACAAGCAGCGGTTGATAATCAAACCCATGCCCTTGACCCGCTTCACCCTGCGCCAGCTGGAAGCTGCCGTGGCGGTGGCGCAGGCGCACAGCTTCAACGCGGCAGCCGACCGGCTGGGTCTGACGGCGCAGGCGGTCAGCCAGCTGGTGGCCGAGCTGGAGGCTGTGCTTGGCTTTCGCGTGTTCGACCGCACGACGCGCCGCGTCGCACTGTCCAGCGCCGGGCGCGACTTTTTGCCCTCGGCCGAGACGGTGCTGCGCCACGTGCGCGACAGCGAGAGCGCGGCGGCCGATGTGCGCAACCGCGCGGCCGGCGTCGTGCGCATCGGCGCGCCGATGGTGCTCGCCAGCGTGGCGCTGCCTGCCGCCATGCACGCCTACGCGCGGGATCAGCCCAAGGTCGTGGTCCGCGTCCGCGACCTGCCGGTGGACGGCCTGGTCGAGAGCGTGGCCCGTGGCGATGTCGACCTGGCCGTGGGGCCCGACCGGCCGGTCGGCGCAGACGTCGATCGCCAGGCCCTGTTCACCAGCCCCTGGGTGCTGTGGTGCGCACCCACGCATCCGCTGGCGCGGCGCAAGTCCGTCCGTTGGGAGGCGCTGCGGGAGCACGCGCTGCTGGCTGCCGGGCGCGACCACGAGCGCAGCGTCGAGATGATGCGGCTGGGATCGCCCGACGACGCGCGCATCGCGCCGGTCGACATCGTGGACCACATCTCCACCGCGCTGGGCCTGGCGGCGCAGGGCCGCGTGGCAACGCTGGCGCCGGCCTATGTACAGCCGCTGGCGGCGTATTTCGGGCTGGTCATGCGGCGGGTGGTCGAGCCGGAAGCCATCCGCACGGTCTGCCTGTACCACTCGGCTGTGCGTGGCCTGTCGCCAGCAGCCCAGGGCTTTGCCGAGCATCTGGCGTTTTGGTTGCCAAAGTGGTCGGCCGGCGGTACGCAGCCCGCCTGACGGCCGCCTGATGCGGGCCAGGCCGCGCGCGTCAGGTCTCAGTCGACGAGCGCACCGACACGCCCTGCGCCACGGCCGCGTCGTGCTGCGCGGCCAGGGCGCGCTGGAAGCCCTCGCGCCGCTGCAGCCGGGCCCAGTAGGCCTGCACGGCCGCCGGGTAGCGCTCCACCATTCCCAGGATCGCGCCCAGCATGAGCGCGTAGCCGACCGACACGTCCGCCGCCGTGAAGCGGCCGGCGCACAGGTGCTCGCGCTGTGTCAGCAGGGCATCGATGGCGCGCAGCCGGGCCAGGAACCACTTGGTGTAGTCGTCCGCGACCTGCGGGATGCGCCGCTCCACAGGCTCGAAGCGGCTGTAGCGCAGCGCCAGCGTCTGCGGAAAGGTGAGGGTGGCCTCGCCGTGGTGCAGCCAGTTCAGGTAGGCCGGGTAGTCGCGCTCGGCCGGCTGCACATGCAGACGGTGTTGATGGCCCGGGTCCAGCGTCTCGGCCAGGTACTGGCACATCGCGGCGGATTCGGTCATGGCTACGCCGTCGCCTTGGAGGAAGGGCACGGTGCCCAGCACGTTGATGGCCAGAAAGCTGCGCTGCAGCGCGCGCGGCGGGAAGGGCAGCACTTTCAACGTGTAGCTGGCCTGCAGTTCCTCGAGCACCCACAAGGGGCGGAACGAGCGCGCGTTCACGCAGTGGTACAGGGTCAGCATCGGGCACAGTCTCCTTGGCCGGCGTGGGCAATGTGCCGTGGGGGCGGGCGTGGTGGTTGGGGTGTCGGGCGGCCAATGTAATGCAGCATGGTGGCTGGTGCAGGGCGCGCCGCGCGCCGTGCCAATCGCGCACGCAGCTGGTATAGAATCGCGGGCTCGACTGGCCGGTAACCTTCCGGTCGAGAGAGATTCGAAAGGTGCGCGACAGCGCATTTTTTTACGCTCGGCGCGATAGCAAAGCGGTTATGCAACGGATTGCAAATCCGTCCAGCCCGGTTCGACTCCGGGTCGCGCCTCCAGATTTCGAAGCCCCTGAAGCCGCCGGCCACAGGGGCTTTTCGTTGCTGGCCGTCCCGGCGCGGCCAGGCCCCGATGGTGAAATTGGTAGACACAGCGGACTTAAAATCCGCCGCTTTCCCGCAAGGGGGCGTACCGGTTCGAGCCCGGTTCGGGGCACCAAAAAGCTACTTTCAGGTTCTTCGCGGAAAGAAAAGTGAGGAAAATCAAGCCCCTAGCCCAGGGGCTTTTCTTCGTCAGGGGTAGTTGTGGGAACATCGCTTCCCCACTTTTACCCAGAAATTTCCCCACATGGCTGTACCAACCAAAACCAACGAAGGCACTTGGCGTGTGCAGCTCATGGTGCGGGGTGTCCGGGATGCCGGCACGTTCCCAACGAAGCGGGCAGCTGAGGACTGGCAGGCCCGCAGGCGCAACGAGATCATTGCTGCGGCCGGTCAGACGGTGGGGAGCATCAGGACGCTGCAGGAAGCCCTGGATGAATACGGCGTCAAGGTGAGCCCCAAGAAGAAGGGTGGCCCCAAGGAGCTGATCAGGCTGCATGCCTACAAGCGGCACAAGCTGCCCTTGAGCAAGAAGCTCCAGGACGTGACCACTGCGGACCTGGTGATCTGGCGGGACTCACGGCTGGCCAAGAACAAGGCCGGCACGGTGCTCAGGGACATGACGCTGCTGGGCAACGTCTTTGAGATCGCACGGCGGGAGTGGCAGTGGATCAAGGTCAACCCGATGCGTGATGTGGTGGGACCCAGCGAACCTGACCATCGTGAGAGGGTCATCAGCTTCCGGGAAATCCGGGTAATGCTGCGGCATCTGCGGTACGACCCAAGCAAGGTCAGGACAGTGGGCAACGCAGTGGCACATGCCTTTCTGCTGGCGCTGTCGACCGGGATGCGGGAGTCGGAGATCTGCGCCTTCAAGAAGGAAGACGTGAAGGGTGATCACATCGTGCTGCACAAGTCCAAGACGGGACCGGGCAGGAATGTTTCGCTGTCCAAGGTGGGCCAACGCATCCTGGAGCGCATGAAGGGCTGGGATGCTACGACGGTGATGGGGATGACGGCCAGCTCCCTGTCGGCCTACTTCATGAAGTACCGCAAGCGAGCTGGCCTGGTTGGCTTCACCTTCCACGATGCCAGGCACACCGCAGCCACTCGGGTGGCCATGTTGCCGGGCATGCAGGTGCTGTTCCTGTGCAAGATCTTCGGGTGGAAGAACCCGAAGCAGGCCATGGTGTACTTCAACCCCACGGCCACACAGATGGCGGACTTGCTCTAGAGCGGCTTGCAGGGCCATGCGGTCGACAGCGCGGTGTCGACCATATCGACGGCCGCTTCGTGCCGGATGGTAGGGTTCTCCTTCAGGAACATCTGAACGGTGTCCGACAGCTGCCGCACCGACACACGAGGGGGTAAGCAGAACCGAGTGGCCTCGCCGGCATCGAAGACACCCGCGATGTACGAGGCTGCCATTGGTTGCATCTCCTTGTCATTGAGCCATTCGTGCAGCCGATTGCCGGTGAAGATGGCGGCGTTGGTCGAGCTGAGTGCCAGGCCCAGGGCCAGAGCGGTGAGGGTCTTTTTCATGATGGGATGGTTTCGGTTACTGCTTCGACCACACCGGCTTCGGTGATGCGGTAGTTGACCGGCTGGTCGGATTCGACAACGCGCCAGTCTACGACCAGGGTCCAGCGGTCCATGAGGTTCTTGGCCTCTTTTCTGGTGGCAAAAGCCAGGCTGTTGCCGTAGAAGGCAGGGTCAGATAAGTTCGGTGACGTCAAACTGCTGAGTTGAGACTTTTGTCACCGACTCAGTACCACTACGCGTATTTCCATTTAAATCCGTAGGCAACGCTTTGTGGGAGTGCTGGGTTGAGGGCGTTGCATATCGTTCCGGACGATCTTTTATTCAAAACACGAGCGGCGGCTGTTGCGCTTGGGTAATGTGCCAGCACATTGCCATCGAAATCTAACTGCGCTACTGGTTGCCGCTTCGAGGAGTTGGCTTCGGTATTTCGGATCTTCTTTAGCTTCGCAAGCGCCATCTCAAACTCAATCAGACGATTTGTCTTGTGGACGCGGTTCCGAATATTGATAGTAAGTCGGGATAGACCGACTCCCATCTTGGCTGCGTGCGGTCATATTCATTCGCCCTAATATAAATTGATCCAGGAGCCAATCAGTCTCTTCTTCTGTGAAGTTCTTCTTCTGGCTCATGTTTCCTAGCGTGTAGGCATACCTAATGTGCTCTGCCTGTGTGCACCACTGTTTTCCCGTCTTGGATTGCTGCGATTAGCGTCCAAGTGGTTGACGAACGGTTTGTCGTCTGGGGTAGGGATATAGGCGAGGGCGACTAGGCGGTGAACCGCTATTGTCTTCCCACCATTGTCCTTCCGCAGACTGACATAAACATAACCGTTCTCATTTAGGTGATTGGCGAGAGTATTGCCCTTGTCAGTATTGATAACCATTCCGTCGGGGAAGATCACATAGTTTTGAAAATTTTATCGCAATCATAGAATTATGGGGAGGATTGAAGAGGAATTGGCTTTTTCTAGGCGGTCGTGCCTCACAAGGAGATTAGCAGTAGTAGTTTGTTGCGTTGATTAGTATCCTTCGTTAATTAATCTATTTCAGAAGCAGCGCGGAGCCAATCCCATCCGCTTCAGCGACTCAGAGGTCCGGGTAACTTCGGGAATGGTTTCCACCACCCCCACGTCACCAGATCTTTGCAGCTTAAGGGAAACCGTAAAGTACTGAACGTAGCGACTACCTACAATGTGGAGACAAAGCACTGATCTATTACAGCTATCGTGGCATGAACATCTGATGTGCACCAGTGAATTCGGCCTCGCTGATGCAACTCCGCGCAACGGTGTTTCCTACGCGCATGCTGTTCGCACCAGATTACTGTACCGAACCAGTCAAACGTTGGTTACATTGATCTGGCTCCAGTCTTGCATTACCTAGACCGCACCTCAGTGTGTGATGGACGCGGTCAAGGTCTAACGTACACCGGCGCCGGTTAGATGTTCGATGGGCGTGGGAAATGGGCGCTGCGGTATTGATGTCTTATCGACTGCGAGTACTTTTAGGTTTGAGTAATGCACCGCTTTCTGTCTAAGGCTCGCAGGTGCCTAGATTAGAAGATTTATCACCATACGGGCGCGCATCATCTCAATAGAAGATTGGTTTTTTTCCCGCAGCATCACAACCGTGTCTTCATCGAGTTTCTCGGATTTGCAGGGGCATGTGTCATTCAATTGCCGAATGGGGTCCTGCACGGCATCTGGCAATAAGCGAAGGTAATCGCACAAGTCATTGGATGATTGCAGGACTTGATTGATATAACCGATCACTAGGGAGAGTTCTTTTTTATTCAAGTGTTTGACTTCGGCAAGATAGTCAAGCATCTCGAACTCCATGGCCGAAACGAGGACGTTCATCTTGGCCGGCAGTGGGCTGTCGTCGCAGTTATAGAGCACATTCTTGAACATGAACGACTTGTGGGAGTAGCCTCCCAGCACAGTGTTCTTGGTGATGATCGCGTCCAGACGCTTCTTCATCTGTTTGTCGATGGGGTTGTACAGCAAACCATGGAGGATGTCCTTGATTTGTTTCTTGGTACGGGGGTGATGCTGCAGCGGTTGCATGGTTGATGTTCCTGAGGAAATTTACATATCAGTACCGATCCCCTGGAAGGAATGTCTGATGGAATTGTGAAGTGAGATCGCTACTGTGAACCACGCGGGTTCGGCTGATTGGGTCCTCAAGCGTTCTTGAATCTGATCACAAGCTGTAACAGTCGATGATGATTCCAGGTGAGTGACGTGGTCCTCGCGGGTTGAACCCTGGGCCTCGTTTTTCGTCGGGTTGCGGACCGTTCCACATCGATCCAAAGGGTGAGTGGCGTCTTGGGCCCTTTCGGAATCTGAGATGCATAGGATGGTCATGAGCTAGTTTGTGTTGGGCAAAGAAAACGCCCCATGAATGGGGCTTGGTGTATCGGTTGGATATAGCCGATTTTGAAAGTTGAGACTACTCAGTATATCGGTCTCAAATGTCTGAGAAGTCTGGGAGAAGTTCCCAGGACTTCTATCCGACGTACGCTGACTTCTCGTGATTGGTGACTTCCTGAACTCGAGCCATGATCTCAGGCATGGCTAAGGGAGTTGGGACCAGTCAATACCTAATGCACATTCAGTCCTGCCGTAGATGACTGTCGCGCCCTTGGAGGTACTATCTATAGGTGACTTGAAGAACTTGCCATTGCGGGCCCGTCGCCAATCAGTCTTGTTCCGCTTGAAAGCCAGCAGGAATGCTTAGGTGCATTGAACTGGGGTGCGATTTGCGATGGGGATATTGCGGGGCAAGAAATGGGAGCCTTTTGAATTGGCTACCCATAAACTGCAGTAGGGCGAAAACGATCCCACAGGAGGGCCGGCGACGGCCCCTGTTAACTGGCCTTGTGTGTTTGGTGCTCGGGTTCCAGGTGCGCGCCAGGGTTGGATTCCAGTTGCACGTGCGGGCCTCATGGTTCAACGTAGGATCATGGGAAGTTGCATTGCCATGGTGTTGGCTGGGTCGATCTCACTGACGCACAACTAAAGTTCCAAAGGGCAGGGCGATGAATAAGGTCAGTATTCCTAGGAAGAGGATGGTCTTAAGCTCTTGTGAATCCTTGGTTTAGGACGGAGCAGCCCAACTGAGACAGGCAAGACTCGCGGGTGCATCCGTCGCGGGCAGATTGTCACCAGCGGTTTGATCGTTTCGGTGACACGCACAAACGGAGTAGAAGTAGTCAGAGAGTGTCCTTAGACGTACTGACAGAATAAGTCCCCAGTCGGTAGTGAAGTCTTGTGCATATCGGGTGGATATAGGTTTGGTGAATTGTGGAGAAGAGGTGATGGAGACGACTTGACCATTGGATCAGCACTGTCTGATTTAGCATCGACATGAATGACTGGAGTGGGATTATTCCGCTTTAGGAACACTGTCTTAGTCAGATCTGTCTCGGGTGTGTAATGTTTCTACAAGGACATTGGTACCACCCGAAGGTGTCGATATAGTTTCGCTGAACGCTGAGCGGCAACCGTGTGGGGTGACTTAAGAGTGGCATTCTCAGGGACCTTGTTTGCTACGGATGCCAGCTTCTTAATGGCAGAGAAGAGATGGAGATAGCAGCGAAGGCTTGGGTGAACATTGCGTTCATGGTTGTTGATTTCCACGTATTCCTGACCCACCATTTCCATCGAACCTTGACCCACCCTGGATCGAGCCCAGCGGGGCTCATGGTGTGGATAACTTCTTCGGTTTGGACTCCTTCTTGATG
>NZ_JBWMBB010000022.1:0-56627 GCF_056521305.1 Rhodoferax sp. RT4P68 | reverse complement strand
GCTATTCGTGCAGCGCTACAACGCGGATGCCTCGCCTTTCCAGTGGGTGGCTACGGCGGACTCGATCTTGAAGAAGGTCGAGAAAATCGCGAAGCGTATTTCTGCGACAGGACACTACATCGATGGTTTCGTGATCGCCGTCCCCACCGCCAACAAGCAGAAGTTCATCGAGCACGCCCGTGCGCTCGACCCGATCTTCCTCGAGCTGGGCGCCACCCGTGTGATCGAGGGCTGGGGCGACGACGTCCCCGACGGCAAGCTCACCGATTTCCGCCGCGCCGTCCAGGCGACAGCCGAGGAGACGGTGGCGTTTTCGTGGGTCGAGTGGCCGGACAAGGCCACGCGCGACGCCGGCATGAAGAAGATGATGGAAGACCCGCGCATGGACCCGTCCACACCCGGCAACCCGCCCATGCCCTTCGACGGGAAGCGCATGATTTTTGGCGGGTTCGAGCAGGTGGTGGAAGTGAAGGCTTGAGCGACGGGGCGATGCCGGCCCCTGGACGTCCCACGCCTCGGGGCGCGCATCTGGCGCAAAGTGTCGGGCAGCAGGTAGGTCGCCCCGGCACGTTGCGCGGTGTGATCGTGGGGCAGGCAAACGCCGCGCAACTCACTGCAGCAGTTGGGCGTGTACCGGCTCTTTTGGTCCTGAATGGGTTCAAGCGCGCGGCCAGTTCCTGTTTTCCAGCTTGTCTCGGCGACCGGCAGGCCTGGACTCACTGTCGCCGAGTGGTGCTGGCTATCCGTGTTGGCGCTTGCGGCCAGAAGCAGTCATCCAGTCGCCAAGCAGAATTTCCTCATGACCAGTCGTTCAAGCACTCCATGAAACCGTTCGCCATCGTCCTGCACGGCCCGACCAGCGCAGGAAAATCGACCACTGCGACCGCGCTTCAGGATTGCGCTCCGGCTCCCGCATTTCATGTGACCTTGGACGCGTTTGTGACGATGTCTAGGCGGCGTGATATGCGAAGTGCAGAAGAGCAACGCTTGGCCTATCGCATCCACTGCGAGAACCTTCGCTCCACACTTCGCCGGCTTGTCGACACGGACTTTGAAATCATCCTCGACACGGTGCTTCGTGATCAAGAGGAACTACAGGCCTGCATTGACGTTCTGTCAGACCGTCAGCTTTGCTTGGTCGGTATCACGGCTCCGCTCGAAACCCTCGAGCGTCGGGAAAGTCTCCGTGAGGACCGAGCGACCGGCATGGCGCGGGAGCAACTCGGACATTCAGCGTTCGCTCGACCATATGACGTGGTGATTGACACGTCGACATGCACCGCCAAGGAAGCAGCCAACGTGATTCGGCGCTACTTGGACGCCATTGTCGGAGCGCCATGCCGTTGAACGGCAACCTCCGGCCAGGTGTTGTCGTTCGGTCCTCCGCGGCGAACGACAGGTCACGACGGAAGCGGCCATCGACGTTGCGCGAGCGTTGCACCGTTGCACCTCGAGTCTTCGGGATGGCAACGTGCAGCCCCATGTGGACAGAACTTCGAGCCGGAGATGCAGAGGCTGCGCAAAGCTAAGGACCTGCTGACGGTTGCGGCGACCCTTGTGCTTCGGCACGGCCTGGCCACAAATAGCAGCGACCGCTAACCGCCTCTGTGGCCGCCGGCGTCTTGCAAGAACTCGCCGCTTTCAGCCCGTGTCACTGTTCGCGCCGTAGAAGCGAACTCGGCGGGTGGCTCTCCACGCTGACGCGGCCGTTAATCAGGCGGCCGACGAGCGTGCGCCCCCGCACGCCTGCTCTACACTCGAGCGTGTAACTTAGGGATGGTCTGCACAAAGCACTTGCAGATGTGCTGATGCGGCGCAGTCGAGCCCATTTCGCATTTGGGCCCTTCTCGAGCGCGATTCAGCCCGTCGCCAAGCCCATCGCGTGCCGTTTTCGGCCTGCTTTGCGGCCATTTGGCCGTTTGCAGGCGCACTCATGCCTGCGCTCCCATCAGCGTTCGCCGCACCATCCACAGGTTGGACAGCGCAAACAGCGTGTGCAACTGCGCGGTGTTCTTCGCCAACCCGCGGTAGCGCACCTTGACGTGGCCGAACTGGCGCTTGATCACCCGGAACGGGTGCTCGACCTTGGCCCGGATGCTGGCCTTGATGCGTTCGATCTGATCCGTCAGGTCGTCGACCAGCTTGGTCTTGTCCAGCAGCTTGCGCTTGCCCGGGCGCATGGCGATGTTCCAGCGCACGCCTTCCTTGGCGTCGGGGCGCTTGCCGGCGCCCTGGTAGCCGGCGTCTCCCCATGCTTGGGCTTCTTCGCCGTGCAGCAAGGTGTTGGCCTCAACCACGTCGTTGACGTTGCCCGCTGTACCGCGCACCGTGTGCACCAAGCCCGAGTCGGCGTCCACGCCAATGTGCGCTTTCATGCCAAAGTACCACTGGTTGCCCTTCTTGCTCTGCTTCATCTGCGGGTCGCGCTCGCCCGAGGCGTTCTTGGTCGAACTGGGTGCGGCGATCAGCGTGGCGTCCACCACGGTGCCGGCGCGCAGCAGCAGGCCCTTGGCGCCCAGCAGCTCGTTGACCAGCGCCAGGATCTGCGGGGCTAGCTTGTGTTCTTCCAGCAGCCGGCGGAACCGAAGGATCGTCGTCTCGTCGGGCACGGCCGTACTCCAGTTCAGGCCAGCGAATTCGCGGAACAGCGGCACGTCGTGCAATGCCTCTTCCATCGCCGGGTCGCTCAGCGTGAACCACTGCTGCATGAAGTGCACGCGCAGCATGGTCTCCACCGCGAAGGGCGGGCGACCGCGCTTGCCTTCGGGTGCGTACGGTGTGATCAGGTCGACCAGTGCCGCCCACGGCACCACGCGTTCCATCTCTGCCAGGAACTCGCGCTTGCGCGTGCGCTTGGTCGTCAAGTTCAGGCCCAGTTCGACTTGTTTCATGGCTCAGATTTTCTCAGCGCGACGGTCTGCCGAGCACATCGGGAGCGGATTTATGCAGACCTTCCTTAGGTCTATTTATGAGCGATTGGTATCCCGATGCGGAAGCGTCAATCAATTTGTGCCGAAATTGGGCAATTGAATCCTCTAAGAATGCACGTTTGGTTTCCTGCCGCTTCTATCTATTTGGGAGCGCTATTTACTTGGATGGTGAGCAATTCGATGCGCTTCACAGCGACCTCGACATTGTGTGCGTCCTGCCCGATGACCTCTCTGCAGTCGAGCGTGTCAAAAAACTTCAAGCTTTAAATGTTTGCAAGAAGAAGCTCGAACTTGAAATGATCCCAGCGTTACATCGCGCGGTCTGTGACGAGCCTGGCGTTAGTATTGTTGCCATTACCCCATTTGAAGTTTCCGCGAATATCCACAAAAGTGGTGCGCGCAGCTTCTTTGACAAGAACTTTTTCTTCGATTTAGTCGCCGATCACAGTCGTCTTGGCCTGCCGGGTGCAGGCGATCGTGAGGTCCCGGATGCTCGGCGGCAGGCGCTCGAGTATTGCCAGAAGCAGCGCAACGAATATTTGGCCGTCAGCGCTAACAACACTGGAGGCCTCGCTGAGTATCATGGGGTCGACCCGATGCCAAAGGCGCTAATGCGCTGCGCCGCGCAAATTGCGCCGAACCTTCCCGAAGGGGCGTGGTATGACACTCGCCATGGCCTTGAGTACATGTTTCGGATGCTCAACGAACGCCGGGACGAGGGCGCAGAACTGCGCTCGCTCTACAAGACGATCTCAATTCGGCGCGGTGGAAAGGGGCGGAGGGAAGTTCTATCCGCCGAGCAGCAGCTATTGCTATCCGAACTGCTTTTCGATCAAGCCTGCAGCGGTGGTACTGAAGAAGTCGTGTTGTGGGAAGTGCGGGTCGGCAGCCATGGCGCGACGGTGGACGAGGCTCAGCGTGTCTTTGAGGCGATTCGGCGAATCGTGCCAGACGCTCGCCTTCGAGGAGTGCGAGCAGGCAGTATCGTCTTGACACTCCTTAGCTCTCTGAGGGCGTTTGAACTGTTCAAGTATTTGTTTGACCGTGGAGTGCTCAATGAAGCCTTGGGACTTGAACTGCTGCAGGTCAGACGCATTGAATATGGATCGCCAGATATAACTTCCACTACGGACAGTCGTTTGGGACACGTCCTTAAATTCTTGGAGGGATGGCAACCACAGCAGCTTCTTGCGCGACGCCCAATGGAGAGGGCCTTGGTCGAAGCCTTGGAAGTCGACTTGACTGAACGCTTAGCTAGCGAACCCGCTCTGTCGGGAGGCGCGTTGCTAGGCCGGACGCGATCACTTCAGGTCGAGGAACGTAGACAATTTCGCCTCGACATTGTTCTTACTTGGGGTTCAGATGCTAGATATGGGGAGCACATAGGCATCGAGGTCTCGCTTGCCAGGTCAAGGGATCGACTTCTCAAGGATCTTTCTTTCTTGATGGAGATTCCCTTTCCCGCAGTTCTTGTGGTGTTCGCAACGGATGCCGTCGCAGCCGCGTCTCAGGACGCCATCCAACACATGCGCAGGGTAAATGCGAACGCCCACGTTGTCGTGCACACGGTTCCGTCTTTGGGGTGACTCCGGCGTGAGCTCTCCTCTAGGTCAGTATCGAGCTGCTCCCGCTGGGCCAACCCACGGATCAGCACTTGCGGTAATGTTGAGGGGCTAAGTTGTTGTGGGAGCGTGTCCGCCCTGTTGCTTTCGATGCAGTTCGGGCTTTTAGGTGGCAACTGCGTTAGCTAATTAGTCGTCGCAGCAGGTCAACCAGAGCAGCGACGCACCGCTCACGTATTTCTGCTTGTTGCTTGATTCCAGTCCAACTGAAGCCCTGCCCTGGAGCATCGCTTCCGCTGCACTGCTGACGTTCAGGTCGATGAGGCGGATGACGGCAGAGGGCGCATTGCAGCCACCCAGGCCCAACGTTCCCAGTGCCGCCCGGCTCCCCTCAACACGTCCCCCCACCCGCATGCTCCTCCCCCGACCCCGACGTGCCCGTCCAGGGGCTGTAATGCGTGTACGCATGCTTCTCGAACGGGTTCCCGCACCCCCGGCTGTCCAGCGCATTCCATGGCCCGCCCTGCGCCCAGGCGAACAGTGATCCGAAGGTGACGTAGGTCACGTAGAACCCGAACTCGCCCAGCACCGCCACCGTGCGCGTGTGGTACGCCTCGTGCAGCGCGTACTCGTCGTTCACCTTGCCATCGGCCCCGAAATGGTCGCTCTGCGTGTAGACGATGCCGCCCAGCGTCAGCCCGCCACCACCGGCACCCACTTCCACGAACAGCGCGCCCCGCCGAAAGTCCACGCGCTTGCCCGCGATGGCAAAGCCGGCCACCACGAACAAACCGAGGATGGTCAGGATCGGGGACTTGATGAGCTTGATGGCCCAACTGAAGCCCCAGGCCACGCCGCTGTCGCTCTCGTCCATGAGCGGCGTGAACAGGCCCAGCACCGAGGCGCCCAGCGTGATCGCCGTGGCCGCAATGGCGGCCGCCACGGCCGAGACGCCCAGCCACACCAAAATGCCGTACCAGGCCAGCACCGAGAGCACGCCGCCAATGGCGCCGCCCACGATCCACAGCAGCCATTCGTCCCAGGTCTTCGCACCGTTCACGCCGGCGCCGATGGCCCCGATCACCGCGCCCACGATGGCCGCCACGATCAACGCCACCAGCAGCGGCGCGATCTCGCCCGTGGGGTCGGTGAAATTGACGGGGCTGCAATACGCGTAGACGACCAGATTCAGCGCGGCCCCCAGCGGCGCGATGCGGTCCTGGTCGACCACGAGCGTGGGGTCGCAGGTGAGGAAGCGGCCCAGCGCCGGCCGGTACCAGCGGGCGCCCAGCAGCGTCAGCTCCAGCCCGTCGGTGAAGCGCGCGCCCTGGAACGTGAACGCCGGCTGGATCACCATCGACGCGAACAGCCGGCCATACGGCGTGTATTCGTCGCTGCCGGCATAGGCGCCCGTGGCGCCGTTGCTGATCACGTTCACGTTGCCCAGGCGGTCGAAGTGGTGGATGAGCGTGTCGCCCACGGCCGGCACCACGGCCAGGCGGCGGCCTTCGTCGAACACGACGCGGCTGGCGCCGTCTTCCTCGATCAGGTACAGGCCCTCCACGTCCCAGCGCGTGCGCGGTGCCTCGCCGGGGCGTTCGATGCGCGTCGTGACGCGTCGGTCGTTGTGGTCGTAGGCGTGGTGGATGCTGCTGCCGTCGGGCCGGTCGATGCGCACCAGCCGGTGGCGCCCGTCGTAGTGCAGCTGGCCGATCTCCGGGTCCTGCGTCAGGCTGCCGCAGGCGTCGTAGGCGTATTCGTCGGCGGCCGCGTCGTTGCGGTGCGTCAGCCGGTTCGGCGTCAACGTGGCGCCGGCCTCGTGCGCGTAGTGCAGCGTGGTGCCGGTCTCGCCGTTGAAGGTGAGGTTGCCCAGGTCGTCGTAGCGGTAGACGAAGTCGAAGCCGTCCTGGCTGCCGGTGGCGCGCACCAGGCGGTTGCGGTCGTCGTAGTCGAAGGCCTGGTTCAGCCGCAGCTTGCCGGCCACGCCGGAGAGGTCATCGATGCGGCGCACCTGGCCCACAGCGTCCAGTTCGTAGACCAGGTGCTGGTACGCCGGGCCGCCGGCCAGCGGGGCGGTGCGCAGCTCGCGGACGAGGTAGTCGCCCGGCGTGTAGCCGCGCCGGCCTTCCAGCCCGTTGGCGTAGACGATGCGCTCGCGCAGGCCGGTGGGGCCGTGTTCCACCTGGTCGATGAAACCGGGGATGCTCTCCAGCATGCCCTGCGCGTCGTATTCGTAGCCCACGCTCGCGCCGTCGGGCGTGGTCACGCGGCGCACCTTGCGCTGGGCGTTGTAGGTGAAGCGGGTCACCAGTGCATCAGGCCGGCTGGGGAAGGTGCGGGTGATCTCGGCGGCTTCGCCCTCGGCCGTGTAGCTGTAGGCCGCGGTGCCGAAGCTGCCTTCCACGCGCGCCAGCCGGCCTGCGAGGTTCTCGCCGGGGCCGGCGTCGTAGGTGTAGCGCTCGATGACGGTGCCGGCGTCTTCGCCGTTCGCTTCACGCAGTGTGGTGACGCGGCCGCGCGCGTCGCGCTCGCTGATGAGGCGCTGGCCGTCGGCGTCGATGCGTTCGACCTCGCGGCATTCGGCGTCGAACACGAAGCGCATGTCGCCACCATCGGCTGCGCGCACGCGGATGCGGTTGCCCCACAGGTCGTAGACATTGGCCAGCGCCTCGTGGCCCAGCGGGTCGGTCATCGTCAGCAGACGCTGCAGGCCATCGACCTCGCGCCGCACCTCGCACCAGCGCGCACCATCGCGCTCGAACACCGAGCGCACGATGCCGCCCGCATCCAGCAGGCTGCGCCGGGTCGGCTGCGTGGTCGGGTCACCCGCCAGCGCGTCGGCGGCGTCGGGGCCGTAGAACGCCACCTCGTTGCGCTGGTAGCGGTGCAGCGTCTCGCGGCCGTTGAACAGGCGCTCGCGCAGCACGCGGCCCAGGTGGTCGTAGGTCAATCGCCGCTCGGCCGTGCCAGCAGGCACAGCGGAGAAATCGGGCCCATCGTCGAACCATGCATCGGTCTCGCCCAGCAGCTTGCCGGGCACCGACATGCGCTGCTGCTTGCCCACGGCCCAGCGCCCACCGGCCGCCAGCATGCGCACCTGGGCGATGCGCGCGCACCCGTCCAGGTAGTCGATCTTGCAGTAGCCGGGCTCGGCATCGTCATGCTCCATGCGCACGCGCTGGATGCGTGCGTGCGGCAGCGCGCCGCGCCGGTACTCAAAGCTTTCGGTCGGCTTCTCCCCCGCCGCGCCGCGCTTGAACAGCGCCACCACGTTGCCCAGCGGGTCGAACACGCTGCGCACGGCGTGGCCGTTCAGGTCGGTGTAGAGCGCCACCTGCTGCGCGATCAGGTCGAACGCGATGTCGCGCCAGGGGCCGCCGTCTTCGCGCACGGCCTGTGGATGCAGCAGGTCGGCGTCGAAGCGGAACTCGCGCGTGAGGCCGGAGGCACCGATCACCTCGACCTCGTTGCCGCAGGCGTCCACCCGCGCCCGCGCGATGTCGCGCACCTGCAGCGTGCCGTGCTCGGCATCGGCCTCATTGCGCATGAACGTGGCCACCACGGCCGGCGCATTGCCGTCGTAGGCCAGCGTGATCTCGCGCGCGGTCAGCGCCACCTCGGTCTGGCGCACGCGAAAGCCCTGGTCCACCTCGCCCAGCGGCAGGCCGTCGAAGGGCGCACCGTCGTAGTGCTTGCGCACGTCTTTCAGCAGCGCGCCATCGCCGTCCTGCTTGCGCATGCGGGCCTCGATGCTGGTGATGCCGTGCACCGCGTGGCGCGCGAAGTCGGTGCGGATGCGCAGGGTCTCGCTGCGGGCCGTGCCGTCGCTGTCGCTCCACGTCGTGCGCCGGGTCTCGTCCACCACGTTGCCCACAGCGTCGATCTCGAACTGCACTTCTTCGCGCTCGTATTCGGCGCCGTCCTGCAGGCGCCGGCTGTCACGGCCGGCCTGGTAGGCCAGGTAGGCGGGGTTCGCGTCCGGCGTGCCGGCCACGCGGCGCAGGGCCCAGTCCGATTCCTCCAGCACGCAGACGGCGCTGGTCGCAGGGTCCAGCGTCTCGGTGCGGCGCGGCTGGCCCCGCCCGGCGATGAAGGCCGGGTCGCGCGCCGTGGCATGGCGCGTGTGGAAGGTCGTGCGCTGCACCAGCGGTTGCTCTTCGGGGCCGGTGGTGCGCACGGATTCGACCTCGGCAAAGCCCAGGTACTCGCGCTCGGTGCCGTCGAAATGGCCGTCGTGGTAGCGCATGCGGCTGGTGGACTGCTGCTGCGTCACGCTGTCGGCCAGCGTCATGCGCGTGACGACGGGCACCGAGAACGGCAGGTAGCCGCTCCAGCGCCGGCCGGCCGCCAGGTCGCGCGTGCGCTCGTCGGCCGAGCTGCCGTATTCGATGGTCGTCACCAGGCCGCTGTGGTTGTCGATGCGGTTCAGCAACCCGGCCTTGGCGCTGCCCAGCAGGTCCAGGTAGCGGTACTCGCCACTATCCCTGGGCGTGAACAGCAACCCGGCCGCGCCGCTGCCCTTCATGTCGGCCAGCAGCACGCGGCCGGCCGACAGGCGCGGCGTGCGCGCCAGCACGATGGGCGGCGCGAAGCCCTCGCCGACGCGGTTGAGGTACAGCCGGATCTCGCTGGCGCCGATCAGCACCAGGTCGGCCGCGCCGTCGCCGTTCAGGTCGGCCAGCAGCACGTCGCTGTCGGGGTCGGGCACGTCGAAGTCCGGCGTGCCGGCCATCGTGCATTCCTCGCCCCAGCGGCCGTGGCCCAGGTAGGGCCAGTAGACGATGCGGCGCGCGTGCAGCAGCACCAGGTCACCCAGGCCGTCGCCGTTCATGTCGGCCATGCGCAGCCGGCGCTCCAGCCCCACGAAGCGCGGCAGGCCGCTGCCGGTCAGCGCGACGGGGCCGGCCCAGGTCGCGTCGCCCCGGTTGAAGAAGGCCATGGGCCAGCCGTTGCGAAAGCTCAAGAGGTCGGCCACGCGGTCGCCGTCCAGGTCCAGCAGATAGCTGCCTTCTTCCGTCAGGTCGAAGCTGGGCGCCACGCGCACGGTGCGCTTGCGTTCCAGCCCCTGGCCGGCCCGGTTGGGGTAGTAGCCCGCGCCATGCTCCAGGCCGACGACCAGGTCGGCATTGCCACGGCCTTCCATGTCGGCAAAGCGCACGCCGGCGTCCATCAGCGATACGCCCGAGGGCAGGTCGCGCAACGCACGCGGCGGCCCCCAGGTCAAGTTGCCACGGTTCTCCCAAAAGCTGGCGCCGGTGTCCGACAGGCGCAGCAGGCCGGGCAGGGCGGTGCCGCCGTAGTCCACCAGCGTCACGTCGTCGGCCAGCGGTGGCGGTGGGCTGACGGGCGCGCTGAAGCGCTCGATGCGCCGCGCCGTGGGGTCGAAGCGCGTGTAGCCGAACTCCTGCGACGGCATCGCCACCTGCTCGTCGCCACGGTGGCCGGTGAGCGTGAGGCCGGTCAACAGCGACATGCCGGTGTGTTCGGCCCGCTCGTAGACGAAATCGAGGCTGCGCATCAGCGTCTGCGGCAGGCGCGCGTGGTGCACCTCGATGCGCTTGCAGCGCAGCCGCGTGCGCAGTGTGAAGCCGGCGTCGTACTGCGACCAGGGGTCGGGCCGCTCCTCGTATTGCAACTCCAGCCGCAGCACGCTCCAGCGGATGGTCTGCAGGTACAGCTGGCCGCCATCGCGCAGGTATTCATAGCGGATCTCGCGGCCCCCTGCATGCACGCTCTTCGTGATGCACCAGCGCTGCGTGCGTTGGCGGCCATCGACTTCGGCCTCCACACGCTCGGCCTCGGTCGTGCCGAAGTGCAGCTCCACCAGGTTCAGCGTGCGGCTGGTCCAGCCATCGCTGGCCGGCACGATGCGCTGCAGCGTGCTGCCGATGGCCAGCACCTGGCTGCCATCGTCGCAGGGCACCAGGCGCTGGCCGCCCAGGCTGAACTCGGGTTCGCCCTCGGCCGCGAAGGCGCGTGGCCGGCGGCGTTCGATGCTGGGCACCGACAGCGACCAGCCCAGGCCGAACGGGCCGTTGCCGGCGCCCGTGTCGTACTGCAGTTCCAGCTGCGGCGCCAGGCCCCCGGCGCCTGCCGGCAGCTCGATGGGCACGCGGTAGGTGCCGCCGCCCATGGCCAGGTTGGGCTGGAACGCATCGCCGAGCGAGCGCACGGCGCCGGCACCGCCGAAGCGGGCCTGGCTGCCTTCGCCCACGCCACTGGATCGGGTCGCGGTCATGTCAGTCGGCGCGGTAGTCGAAGCGGTAGCTGTAGATGAGCTGCAGGTCGCCCACCGTGGCTGAGTCCACGCCATCGCCCAGCGCCACGTCCCAGCTGTCGATGGCGCTGGCGCCCAGCCAGGCGTCGAAGGGGGCCATCGTCGCGGCGTCGCCCATGGCGGTGCCGGTGGCGTCCGTGGTCACGTCGATGGCGACACCGTCGGACGCGCGGGTGATGCGCAGCGGCGCGCCCGCCATGCCGGCGCCGGCCTTGTCCAGCAGCCGCACACCGTAGGCCGACAGGGTGGGCGATTCGTGGTGGAAGGCGAACGCCGAGCGCGCCACGCCGAAGCGGATGCGCCGCTCCACGTCGAGCCGGAAGTATTCGTCCGGCACATGGAAGCGCGCCGACAGCACGGTGGAGCGCCCGCCCGTCGTCGGGTAGTGGACCTTCACGTGCGCGGCCAGCGCGTCGTCCACATCCGCATCGAAGTACACGACGAACTTGATGTCGGCAATCGAGGCGTAGTCGATATTGTTGCCAGAGCGCGGGATCTCCAGCGTCCAGTCCGACTGCGGCGCGTTGTTCTCGAACAGGCCCAGCAACTCCTCCGACGGCTGGAACACCGCGATGTCGCGGCGGAACTGGTAGCTGGACAGCACCATGCGCTCCACCGGCATCACGCGCTGCAGCTTGGCCCAGCCGGCGCCGCTGTTGCGCCATTCGCTGCAGATGCCGTGGCAGGTCAGGAAGCCGCTGGCGCCCTCCAGCGGCACCAGGCCTTCGACGAAGATCTCGATCTTCTTGAGCTTGCGCCGGCAGGTGCCGGGGTAGCGCCGGTCGAACAGCTCCAGGTCGGTGCGAAACGGCAGCACGCCGGTCTGCACGAAGGCCGCGAAGCCGCTGGGGAACTCCTCGCGCAGCGACAGCGCCAGGCGCACCGGGTTCTTCTTCTGCGCATGCTGCAGGTAGTCGCTGGTGAACGAGGTCACGTCGCGCTTGAGCATGTCGCCGCCCAAGAGGCCGGCCGGGCCGCCCATGCCGTAGTCCAGGCGGATGCGGTTCAGCCTGCGGTCGAACTCCAGCGCATAGGCATGCTCCATGACGCGGGCGGCGTAGATGGCGGCGTCCAGGTAGTCGCGTGCCAGGTCCTGCAACTGGCCGGCCAGCTGGAACCACAGGTCTTCGTCGAACATGCGCTCGCTGGCGTAGTCCAGCACCTCTTCGGCCGCCTCCACGCGCAACTGCTGCATCTGCACGTTGAGCGCCTGCACCTGCAGCCGCACCTGGGCCTGCGCCTCGCGCACCTGCGACAGGCCGACCTCGGCCGCCACTTCGGCGGCCTGGCGCTCCAGCCGGTTGCGCTGCATCTCCCAGTCCAGCCATTCGCGCTTTTCGCCCACGGTGTCGAAGAACTCTTCCACCGTGCCCTCGTAGTCGTGCCGGCCGCCGTCGTAGCGCACGCCGGTGTAGCGGATCTCCTGGTCGTTGGCGGCCTGCCCGGCCCAGGACAGCGCGGCGTTCATCGAGGTCAGCTCGCGGCCGCTGGTGTCCCACTCGTCGATGGCGGCGTTGGCGTTGTCGCGGCGCAGCTGGGCGTATTCGCGGGTGCGGCGCGCGGCCTCGGCTTCCAGCTGCGCGTCTTCCATGCGCTTGTGCTCGATGGCCAGCGCGGCCTTGTTGATCTCGACCGTGCTTTCCAGCTGCATGTGCTCCATCTTTTGCGATTCGGCATTGGAGCGGTAACCGATGAAGGTGCGCTCGGCCTCGATGGCGTTGTCGGCCAAATAGGTCGCCACCGACTGCAGGTACTTGAAGCGCAGCAGCGGCGCGTGGTCGGCCGACAGGCCCAGGAAATCCAGCCCCTGCGCCAGGTAGCGCTGGCGCAGCGCGACCTGCATCACCAGCGCGCCGACGCGTGGGTTGAAGGCCGCATGCGCCTCGCTGCGGATCTGCTTGGCCACCTCGCCGACCTCGGCCACCAGCGGGGCGAAGGCGCTGCCCTGGTAGAGCGGCGTGGCGGCCGGCACGCTGCCGTCGGCTGCGAGGATGCGTGCGTACTGCGTGGCCGCCGCCGCACGCAGGCCCCGGCGAAACAGCGTGTTGCCGGCCTGCAGCGCCGCCTGCGCGATCTTGAGCCACAGGAAGCGGCCCTCGATGCCCAGGTTCAGAAACGGGTAGGCCAGCACGCTGCGGTATTCGGTGATGGCCTTCTCGTACTGGCCCATCGCGGCGTAGGTGTCGCCGATCGCCACCGGCAGCACGAAGTAATACAGGTGCACGTAGTAGGCGACGAAGTTGACCTCGACCTCTTCGTAGAAGCGCAGCTTCTCCAGCGTCGTGGCGGCCACGCGCGGCTGGTAGAGCTGGGTGCGCGCCTGCTGGCTGAAGTCGGCCTGCGCCAGCGACAGCACCTGCGTGCCCTCGGGCCGGAACATGCCCAGCGTGCGGGCCGTGGTGACGGTGGCGGCGCGCTCGCCCAGCGTGGTGGTGGCGGCCTGCCAGCCCGTGGCGTCGCGCAGCACCAGCACGCGCGCGGTCTGCGTGGCCGGCAGCATGATCTGCGTGCGGTCGATGCGGGCCTCTGCCTTCAGCACGCCGGTCTGGGCCAGGCTCGGGTTCAGGCGGATGGAGGTGGCGGTGGCCGTGTCTGTGGCACCCGGCGCGGTCGGGGCGGTTGGCGCTGGCGGGGCCGTGGGCGCCGTGGCGATCGGCGGCGTCCCGGGTGTCGTCGTGGTGCCGGGGCGCACCGGGATCTTGGTGATCGCGGTCACCTTGTCCGTCTTGCTCAGCTTGGCGCCGGGTGCGCGTATCGGCGTGATGCGCCCAGGTGCCGGCGCGGTGCCCAGCGCGGCGATCTCGGCCTCGATGCCGGCCCGGTTGGCCAGCACCATCTTCTGGCCCTCGGTGTTGCCGGCCTTGGCGTAGAGCTTCTCGGCCTGCTGCGTGGTCGCCAGCGCCTGCTTCAGTGCGGTCTCGCGCGCGGCACCGGGCACATAGCTGGCCAGCATCACGGCCGATTCGTTGGTGATGTCGGCGGCCAGCTCCACGTCGCCAGCGGCCAGCGCGGCCTCGGCGGCGGCGCTGTATTGCGTGACGGCCTCGTCGAATTTGGTGGCGGCCACCAGCTCGCGGGCGCGGTCACGCAGCTTGGGGTCGGCGGCAACCTGGCGCACGTCCACGCCCAGTGTGGTCCAGGGGCGCAGGCGCGCATCGGCCTCGAACTCGCCGACGCGGATCGGCGAGGCATCGCCCAGCCGAGAGCGCATGCGCTCGCCCGGGCTGGTGGTGCCGGCGACGCGGCGCGACAGCTCCAGCACCCGGTCCATGCGCACACCCGCCCATTCGAACGCCCAGCTGCGCCCCATGCCGGGCACGCGCGGCAGTTCGGGGTGGCTTTGCTCGACGATTTTTTGCCGCAGTGCAAAGTAGTTTTGCAGCGCGATCGTGTGTTCGCGGTGGAAGAAGTTGAGGTTGGCTTCAGACAGCAACTCGCGGTAGTCCAGCTCGACCGCATTGGCCGGCGGCGTCACCTCCAGCCGCGAACGGCGCTGCGTGCTGATGCCGGGGTAGACCTGTCGAACGGTCAGAAAATTCTCGAGGTGGAACGCCATGGAAATGCCTCTCGTGGAACGATGTGCGTGCCGGATCAGTCTAGGGAGCGGTGCGCAGTCTTTCCAGGTGCGGCGTCCGCAGGCTTGAGGATGTGCGGGCCGTGCCCGGCAACGAGAGGTACGGGCGTGTGTCGGGATGTTGGCCGACGGGCAACATTGGAAACAGGAGATGTCGTTTGGCATCATCCACCTCGACAAGAAATCATGGAGCGAACCGATGCTGAACCTGCCGACCCAATTCGATGGCCATGACATCCGCCGCGTCTACGACGAGACCACCGACACGTGGTGGTTCTCCGTGGTGGATGTGGTCCAAATCCTGACCGAGCAGGTTGACGACCTGACAGCGCGCAAATACTGGAACCAGCTCAAGCGCCGCCTGAAGACCGAGGGCAGTGAACTGGTGACAGCTTGTCACCAGTTGAAGCTGCCAGCCGCCGACGGCAAACAACGACTCGCGGACGTTGCGACCGCGCAGACGCTGTTGCGTCTCGTGCAGTCGGTGCCCAGCCCCAAGGCCGAACCCATCAAGCTCTGGCTGGCCAAGGTGGGCTATGAACGAATGCAGGAGATGGCCGATCCTGCCCTGTCGCTGGACCGGGCGCGCCAGACCTGGCAGCAGCACGGCCGCAGCGACAAGTGGATCCAGCAGCGCATGACGGGCCAGGAAACGCGCAACAAGCTCACCGACTACTGGCGCGAGCACGACATCCAGAAGGGCCAGGAGTTTGCCATCCTGACCAACATCATTCACCAGGAGTGGTCAGTCCTACACCGCCCGCGTCAAATACACCGCCTCGCGCCCCACGATCGGCTCGCGCGTGGGCATGAACACCGTGCAGCCGTCGCACGGCGAGACGATCTGGTGGTCGCCGTCGGTCGCGATCAGCTCGCCCTCGGCAAACGTCTCCAGCCCCACCAGCGGCCGCTCGAAGCGGAACTCGGTCGTGCGCACCAGGAAGGTTTCGATCAATGCAAACCGCTGCGACGGCTGTGCGGGCGGGCGCGGCGTGGGGGCTTCGATCAGGCCGAAGTGCGCCAGGAAGTCCAGCGTCACGGCCGTCGCCAGATCCGACGCCGCACGGTGAAAGTGCTGACCGCATTCGACCACCAGCGCGACCCCAGGCCCGGGGCCGTCACTGGCGTGCCGGCCGAACTGGATCAGCGGCGTGCCGGTGCCCAGGCCCTGCGGCATCAAGAGATGCAGGGCAGGGCGGCCGATGGCTTGCGCCACAGCGGCGTTGCGCGCGAAATCCGGGTAGACCCAGAACGCGGGGACATCCTGGCTGGTCGAGTGGATGTCCAGGATGTGGTCGGCCGCATCGACCACCTCGCGCAGGGCGCGCGCGCGGGCCAGCTCGGGGCTGTCCTCGGCGCCATCGAGCCACGCGGTGGACCAGATGCGGTTCATGTTGTGCACCAGCTGGCGGCTGTCGAAGGGCTTCTCGATGTCGAAGCTCTCGTAGGCCGCCACATTGGAAAAGCTCACCGTCAGCGTGCCGACCTGGGGCCGCACGCCCGTGTCCAGCAGGTGCGTGGCGGCCACCATGCCGCAGATCTCGTTGCCGTGCGTCAGCGCGTTGATCAGCACATGCGGGCCGGGTCGGCCGGAATCGAACCGGTGCACGTAGTCGACCCCGGTGTTGCCCTCGCGGTAGGCGGACAGGTCGCGGGGCAGGACTTCGAGGGCGGGCAGGGACGCGGGAATGCTCATTGCAGGGCACGGCGCAGGGCCGCTTCAGAAATGGAGCAGCCATCTTACGGGTGCCACCCGGCCCCTCGTGTCAGGGAATTTCGGTGATCTCGACCTCCGCCAGCAAAGCCCCCGTGCGCACCCACGTCGTCAGCGGCAAGCCATCGACAGGCATCTCGCGGGCCGTGAACGCCAGCCTCTGCGCATCGAACTGCAGCCACGCCGGCAGCGCCCGGCCCTCGGGCAAGGTGGCGCCGACCTGGCCCCCGGCGCCGCGCAGCAGCCCGGCCGTGCGCTCGGGCAAGACGATAGCATAGGAGGGTGCGCGCCGCGCCGCCGTGCTCACCCGCGCCTGCACCAGGCCCGTGACCTGGGCGGTGGCGTCGCGGATCGGGGTGACCAGCACAAGCGGGCCTTGGGGCTCCTCGGTGTCCAGCGGGCCCGGGCCTCCGTCTGTCCTGTCGATGCGGCTGCGCTGGCCCGCCACTTGGGCCGTGCTGCCGCCGGCATCGATGATGGCCTGCGGCGCGTTGGCGACCAGCTCGCGCAGAACCCGGTCGCCTTGTGTGTCATTGCCCAGCGGGTCGAAGCCGCCCAGGATGGCGCTGTTGGTGTTGTCGGCATAGCCGACGGTGTAGTTGTTGAAGTTCACACCGTCGCCCACCGCCACACCCGTGGTCGTGACAGTCTTGCCAGTCCCCACGCGCTCGTCGCTGAACGCAAAGCTGCCGCCGCTGAGCGCATCGCCGCCGAACAGCTGGCCTGCCACCACGACCGCCGTGCCCGCAGCGCTGGTGTTGCCGTCATAGATCTTGACCACGTCGGTGGTGGACAGGGTGATGGCGGCCGGCGTGATGATGCCGTCCTGGCCGGTCAGGCTGTTGTTGCCCGCCAGGTAGTAGTTGCGGGCATCGCTGCCGGCCAGGGCCAGGTCGCGCACGACGTAGTCCTGCTGGGTGCCGGCGTTCTTGTGCGCGTACGCGCCGGTGCCGTTGGCCAGCAGGTTGTCGCTCGCTTCCTTGCCCGACAGCGCCAGCGTCAGCCCCTGCATGTCGGTGGTGCCGTTGTAGGTCTTGCTGGGGCCCGTAGTGCCGGCCGTGACGGCTTTTGGCGTGACCGCCAGGTTGCCGACGAACACCGGGCTGCCATCGAAGTTGTTGCCCACCACGGCGGGTGCGGGATCGCCCAGCGCGTAGTTGCCCACGGGGGTCTTGCCGGCGGTGCTGCTGCCGGCCCCCAGGGGGCCGGGGGTGAACGTGATGCTGCCGCCGACGCCGTCGCTGTAGTTCCAGGTGTTGCCTGTAGCGCTGCCGGTCAAGGTGTAGAGCGTGCTGCCGTCGGCTGTGAGGTATTGCACGCTGGTCACGTTGAGCGTGGGCGCGGTGCCGTAGACCGTGCTGGTGTTGGCCACCCGCACCAGCAACTCGTTGGCCGGCACGATGGTGTAGGTGCCGGGGGCAAAGGTGATGCTGTAGTTGCCCGAGGACACGCCGCCAGGCACCAGGGCACCGGGGTAGATGCCGGCGGCCACGTCCGTGGCGGCGCCAGGCCGGGTGATCAGCAGCGTGCCGCTCAGCACGCTGGGGCTTTCACCGCCGACCAGCCCGTCGTAGCGGGCCCCGTTGTAGCCGGCCACATCAGGCTGGGTGACGAAGCGGGCATCGGCATTGGCTGTGACGGTGAGCGGCGCCGGGGTGATGGTGCTGCCGTTGCTGTCCACGTAGGTGATCGCGTAGTTGACCGTGACATCAATGCCCATGTTGTTCACCACGGTCAGGCCTGCGGCGCGCGTGGTCTTGGTGCCCACGCCCACGTTCTTGTCGGTGTAGGCCACGGTGGCGGGCAGCCCCACCTGCTCGCCTGCGCCGCTGCCAGCCAGCGCGCCGACGGTGGCATTGCCCGTGGCATGCGTGGTGCCGTCGTAGGTCTTGCTGACGGTGGGGGCGGTCACCGTCAGCGTGGCCGGGGTGACGCTGCTGCTGGTGTTGGGGGCATAGGTGACGATGTAGTTGGCACCGCCGTTGCCGTCCACCACGGTGATGCCTGAAACGGTGACGGTCTTGCCCGGCCCCACGTTGCCGTCGGTGAAGGTATACGTGCCGCCGCTCACGGTGTCGCCACCAAACAGCGTACCCGTGCTGACCGAGGCCGTGCCTGGCGCACCCGGCGTGCCATCGTAGGGTTTGCTCACCGTGGAACTGGTCAGGGTGATGGGTGCGGCGAAGATGCTGGCGCTGGCGGTGCCGGTAGGGGCGATGGTGTAGTTCAGCGCATCGGCGCCGGACAGACCGAGGCCGGTGACGGCAATGGGTTTGCCCGTGCCGACGTGCTTGTCGGCAAAGTTGGCACCCGTGTAAGTCACCGTGACTGCGTCGCCACCGGACAAGCTGCCGGGGCTGGTGATCACGTTGGCCGTCGTGGTGCCGTTGTAGTTGCGGTCGACACCAACCAGGCTCGGGGACAGCGTCTTCTGGGCCACGTCCAAGGTGCCAGGCGTCACCGTGCCAATGGTGTAGCCCAGGGCCAGGGCGGCGGGGCTGGAGGGGGTCAGGCTGTGGCTGCCCGCGGTGTAGTTCCCCGAGCCCGATTGCGCGCCGCCCACCGCGACGGAGGCACCCGGTGTGTCGCCATTCACCGCGCCGGTCACCGTGCCGCTGAGGCCGGGCACTGCATTGCCATAGGTGGTAGAGGTGCTGCCGGCGGCCAGGTTCACCGTCGGGGCCTCGCGGTAGATGCCGTAGGCACCGCTGCCCAACGGGGTGGTGTAGTTGGTGGTGACTTCGTCGCTGTTGTAGCGAAAGCGCCCGCTGCCCGCCCCCACGAAGTTGGTCAGCCCGGTGCTGCCGCCGACCGACCCCGTCATCAACGTAGTGCGCCCGCCGCTGCCGGTGGTGATGGCAGGGCTGCCGCTGAACACGATGTTGCCGCCGCTGGCGGTACCCGCGGCACTGTCCACCCCTGCGTTGAGCAACATGGCGCTGCTGGTGGAATCAGTTGTGGTCACGCTCTGGGCGATGGTCAGATCGCCACTGGCAGTGCCCAGGTACACCGGCCCGCTGGCGGAGATGCCGTTGACGCCGTCCACGCTGCCGATCTGCAGGGCGCCGCTGTTCTGCAAGCTGACAGCGCCTACGCCTGCAGCGGCGATGTTGTTGACGTCGACCGCAGTGAGGGCGTAGTTGCCCGGCCCGTTGAGCAGCAAGTTGGCAGCGTTGATGTTGCCGCCCACGGTCTGGCTGACGTTGCCCAAGGCGGTGAGCGTCAGGGTGTTGTTGACCGTGATGGGTGCGTCGATGGCGAGGGTGGAGCCGGTCAGCAGCGTCACGTTGGTGGCTAGCAGGGGGGCCACTGCGCTGGACACCGTCATGGCCCCAGGCGCCGTCGCGCCACTGCGGCCCACCACCAGAGATCCTGCGGTGATGCGGGCCAGCTCGGCATCGCTCAGGCCCAGGGTCAGCGGGCCGCCGGTCAGCACATCGGCCCCGCCCAGGTCGATCAGCATGCCTGCCGTGCGGTTGCGGATGTTGACGATGCCGGTGCCTGCCGACACGGACTCGGTGCCGTCGCCGGAGTAGCTGTCGGTCGTGATGGTGATGGGGTTGTTGTTACTGGTGCCGATGCTGGCGCCCGTCCCCAGCAGCACCCCCGCGGCCCCAGCTTGCCCCTGGGTGTCGCCCTCGATGCTGATGGCCCCATTGGCGCTGACGGAGCTGCTGTCGTCGAGGTGCACCGCCTTCGACGTACCTGTCGCACCAAGGCCCAGCGTGCCCAGGATCTGGACTGTGCCTGCCGTGGTGCTGACAGCTGCGCTATTGTCAAACCGGACACCTCCTGCGTCGTTTGCCCCCAAGCCGGTGCCGGTCAGGACGATATTGCCGCCGCCGGTGGCGCGCACCACTGCGCCCCTGATCAAGGCGAGGCCGCGCGAGCCGTCGTTGCCAGACGATGTCCCGGTCAAATCGATGTCGCCACCGGCGGTGGTCTGCAACGTACCGTCTTCCACTGAGATGCCGGTACCGCCGGTACCTCCGGGGCCACCGGTGCCAGTGATGCTGAGGCGGCCCGAGGCCGTTTGCAGCGTGTAGCCGTCGTTGAGCTGCACACCTGACGAACGGCCGGCCGTGTTGCTGGCTCCAGTGCCGACGATGGTCAGATTCCCGGCGCCGCCAGCGCTCACCGTCACCGGGCCTTCAACGTGCACACCGTCGTGGTTGACGTTCCCATTGCCGGTGCCGCCCCCTGTGCCGGTGAAGTTGATGTTGCCACCGGTCGAAGTGATCTGTGCGTTGCCCCCCAGGTTGACGCCGCTTAGATCCTCGCCGGTGCCGGTGCCACCCGTTCCCGTGAGGGTGATGGCCCCGCTGGCGACGCTGATAGTCGACGAATCGACACTGACACCGACCACTACGTCTACGGTACCGCCGCCGCCCGTGCCGCTAAGGGTCACGGTGCCGGTGCCACTGGTGGTGACGATGCTGTTGTCACGCAGCTCGACGCCATCCGCGTCGGTGGAGCCAATGCCGCGCATCGCCACATTGCCGCCACCGGCATCGACGGTGGCAGTGGTCAGCCGCACGCCGTATCGGTTGACAGCATTGCCAGCCGCATTGCCCGAGCCGTCGCCCGCTACACCGCCGCCCAGGGTGACGTTGCCGCCGTTGCTGGTGATGCTGGAGCCCGTGTTCAGCTCAATCGCCCCGGCGCCGTCGCCGTCAAGATCGCTGTTGAAGACCACGTTCAAACGGTTGGCGGTGGAGCCGATGGCCACGTTCGTCGCCACCACGATGTCGTTGTGCGCGCGCAAGGTCAGTGTCGCGTCGACGCCGCCGGTTTTGCTGATGTCGGCGTTGACGGCAATGTCGCCGGCGTCGCCGACATTGCCCGAGCTGCCCAGGCCGGCGATGTCGGCACTGGTGTCCACCGTCACGCTGGTTCCGCCGCTCAGGCTGGCGCTGATGGTGGCCGCCTCGCCGAAACCGATGGTGTAGTCGTAGGGGTCGATCAGCCACAGCCCGGCCTGGGCCTGGCCACCGGCGTCGACCTGGGCGGACCCGAGCACCACCGTGTGGCCCGAGGTCTCCACCCGCCCGCCGCTGCCCACGCCCCGGGCCGTGATGCGGCCGTTGACGGTGGTGCTGCCGGCCGCCTGGTGCACGTCGCTCCACAGCACGACCTTGCCGCCGTCGCCGCTGTGCATGGCGCTGGCGTCGATGCGGGCGCCTGCCTCCATCGCCACCGTCGTGGCCTGCGCCATGGGGCCGCTGCCCTGCCAGTCGCCACCCACCAGCACTGTGCCGCCACCGGTGGCGCCGCTGGCGTTGAGGCTGCTGCCGGCCGCAAGCGCAATGTGGTCGCCCTCCAGCACGATGCGCCCGCCCTTGGCCGTGAGGCTGGTGGCGTCGACATGCCCGGTATTCACCACGCCGGCCTGCAGGCCGCGCAGGGCCCTGGCGCTCAGGATGATCTGCCCGCTGGGGGCCAGCACGGCGCTGCGGTTCTCCACCAAGGTGGCGATTTGGCTGGGCGTGACGGTCAGGCTGGCCAGCCGGCTGAAGGCGTCGAAGTGCAGCTGGATGGCTTCGCCGCCGGCCATCGCGATGGTGCCGGCCGTGGCCACCGTGAGCTGGCCCTCGTTGCGCACCTCGGGCGCCAGCAGGGCGATGTAGTCGCGGGCCTGGATGTTGCCCGCGTTCACCACACGGCCGGTGGCGCCGTCGCGGCTGAAGCGGGCGTTGCCGGCCATGAAATCGGCATCGGTCTGCTGCAGCGTGGTGGCGGTGAGCGCGCCCACATCGAGCACCGCGCCGGGGCTGAAATACACGCCCGCCGGGTTGATCAGCGTGACCTGGCCCGGTGCGGTGATGCGGCCCATGATGTGGCTGGGCTGCATGTCCTGCACGCGGTTCAACGTGGCGGACTGGGCGTTGGGCTGGTTGAAGTTCACCGTGCCGGCCGAGCCGAGGTTGAAGCTGTTCCAGTTCAGCACGGCGCGCTGGCTGCTCTGGTTCACGTTCAACACCGGCGCGGTGGCACTGCCCGCGCCCTGCAGCGTGGCCGCACCCTGGGTCACCACGCCCCCCTGGGGCAGTGTGGTGGGCGCGATGGCCTGGGCCGCTGCCGGGCCGGCCAACGCGAGCAACCAGGCCGCCAGGCCCAGTGCCATGGGACGGATGCGGACAGTGCCACGGCTGCCGATGCCGCTGGCCACTTCCGAGACCGCGACCCAGGCTTGGTGCGCGGCATTCCAGACGAGTTGATAGACGTGGTTCATGTGAGATCCCGTAGGTCAGAAGTCCATGGCGCTGCAGTCGTACCGACTGCAAGGAGTCAGGTCAGAACCCGATGCTGGCTTCCAGCCAGAGGCGGTTCTTGTGCAGGCTGCCGTCGGTGTCGGCGCCGCTGGCGGTGGCCAGTGGGTTGCTGCCGATGCGACGGGCCCAGCTGGCCTTGAGCTTCACGCCGTGGCCGGCGTTCCATGCCAGCGCCAGGCCGGCACCCTGCAACTCGATGCGGTTGCGCAGCACCAGTTGCTGCGTGCCGCCCGCGTAGTGGTTGGGTTTGTACTGGTGGACCTCGCCCCAGTCGTAGAAGGCGCTGGCTTCCCACTGCGGCGCGAAGTTGTGGCGCAGCTCCAGCGTGTACTGCAGACCGGTGTTGCCAGCGGCCTCACCGTTGGGGTAGGCGCGCACGCCGTGCATGCCGCCCAGGTAGAGCTTCTCCGACGCGTCCAGGTTGCCACTGGCAAACTGCCCCAGCACGGAGGCCACCAGCGTGGTGCGCGGGGCCACCGTCTGCAGCCGCGTGGCGCTCCAGCGCAGCTTGGTGTAGCCGCCTTCTGTGGCGGCGTACTGGGCATCGGATCTGAGGAAACTGGCGGGCGAGCCGTCCAGGTTCAGGCGGCCATGCGTCAGGGCCGCGCTGGCGCTGGTCACACCGCCGCCGGCCCAGCGGTCGAACCGGTGACCGGCCAGACCCAGCTGCAGGGTGCGGGTGCGGCCACGGCTGGTGGTCTCGCGCTGGTTCAGCACGACGTTGTCGTCGCGGTTGTGCAAACGGGTCTGCCCCACGCCAGCAGAAAACAGCCAGTGCGACAGGGCCGTGCGCACCAGCGGGTACTGAACGCCGAAGCCCAGGGCGTTGCTGTCGCCTTCAGGCGCCAGGCCGGTGGTGGTATTGCGCGCACTGCGCACCTGGTAGCGCAGCGCGTTGGCATGGGCCACCATGCGCCAGCCCTGCAGCCCCGGCGTGCCGGGCAACGGCGCGCTGGCGCCCAGGCCCAGGTACTGCGCACCGCGGCTGATGCTGGTGCCCAGGCTGAACTGTTCGCCCAGGCCGAGCGGCGACAGCAGGTGCACTTGCGCGTTGAGGCGCTCCGCGCCGGTGGCGCGGTTGCCGCCGTTGTCCACGCTGGCCTCGCCGCGCAAAGCCGGGCCGGGGCTGAGCGTCACCAGCACATCGGTGCTGCCCGGGCTGTCGCCCGCCTGCAGGCTGCCTTGCACGCGCACCCCAGGCAGTTCGTCAGCCAGCAGCAGCGCACGCTCCAGCGCATGCAGGCTCAAAGGTTGGCCTTCGGGCAGCTGGTGCTCCAGCATGGCCTGCACGCGGGCGGTGAGTGCGTCCCGCAGTGCCGGTGTGCCCTGCTGCAGGCGCACACGGCCCATGCGCGATTCGGTGACGGTCATGCGCACCGTGCCGTCGGTGATGTCCTGCGCCGGCAGGGTGACGCGGGCCAGCCAGCCGTTTGCGCGGTAGGCATCCTCCAGGGTGCTGGCCGCCTCACGCAGATCGGGCAGGCCGACGACGCGGTTCAGCCAGGGGGCCAGTGCGGCCTGCACGTCGGCGTCGGTCAGCAGCGTGTTCCCGGCGACATCGAACTGGAGCACCGTCGTTTCCGACAGGCCCGGGTTCGCTGCTGTCGTGTCGAGTGCAGGGCGCGGGGGCGTGGCCGGCAGCACGCCGGCCTCGGGTGCCTGCGGCGGCGCTGTGGGGGGTTGGCGGCGTTGCTGCTCCAGTAGCGAACCTGCGCTGACTGGCGGGCTGGTCTGGCCCCACGCGACGTGGGCTCCGAACAGTCCGATTGCGAGGACGCAGGCGCTGCGGTGCAGCGGGACGTGGCGACTGGCCACGGAGAGGCGAGGTGAGGTCAGGGTGTTCATCTTCTTGTGGCCTGGTTTTCACGGGAAATTCGGTCGCCAGTGCTGTGCGAACGAGACCGCAATGTAGGCGTGGACGATCTGCAGCGCCAGATCAAACGCGCATCAAAATCGTGAGGAAACGCAACGCGAGGCGCTGTTTCATTGGGGGCGCAAGGGGTTGCATTCATTGTGAAAACTTGTACTCGCCCTCTGCGTTTGTGTGCAATGAATCGAAGTCCTGCAGGTGTGTGCTGTGAGTCATCGCTGCGGTGCGCTTCACCTCACCGCGACCACAATGGCCGCACCCTTTTTCGCCAACCTGATGACAGACACCCCCCTCGCCCCTGGCTTCATGGCCGTGCACAGCAACCACCCCGAAGCCCTGCGCGACCTGATGCTGGCGTGGATGGCCCAGCACCCGCTGGCGCCGCTGGAGGACGAATGGGTGCTGGTGCAGAGCAACGGCGTGGCCCAGTGGCTGCGGCTGGCGCTGGCGCAGCCGCCTGCGCAGGGCGGCATGGGCATCGCCGCTTCGCTGCGCACCGAGCTGCCTTCGCGCTTTCAATGGCAGGCCTACCGCGCCGTGCTGGGCCATGACGCCGTGCCCACCGTCTCGCCCTTCGACAAGCCGCTGTTGGTCTGGCGGTTGATGCGATTGCTGCCGGCCTTGCTGGCCGAAGACGTGTTCGCGCCGCTGCGCCGCTTCCTGCTGGACGATGCCGATCTGCGCAAGCGCCACCAGCTGGCCGAGCGCCTGGCCGACCTGTTCGACCAGTACCAGGTCTACCGCGCCGACTGGCTGGGTGACTGGGGCGCGGGGCGCGACGAGACCGTCACCAGCCGCGGCGGCCGCCAGCGCGTGGCCGAGGAATTGCGCTGGCAGCCGCGCCTGTGGCGTGCGCTGCTGGACGACGTGGGACCAGCGGGCGCCGCCGGCAGCCGGGCCGCCGTGCACCAGCGCTTCCTGGCGGCAGCACAGGTCTGGACTGGCGAGCGCCCGGCGGGCTTGCCGCGCCGGCTGGTGGTGTTCGGCATCTCCTCGCTGCCGCAGCAATCGCTGGAGGTGCTGGCCGCTCTGGCGCGCTGGACGCAGGTGCTCATGTGCGTGCACAACCCCTGCGCGCACGACTGGTCGCACATCGTGGCCGACAAGGATTTGCTGCGCGCCGAGCGCATGCGCCAACGCCGCCGCGCCGGCAGCGAGGGCGCCATTGCCGACGGCGACCTGCACCAGCATGCGCAGCCGCTGCTGGCCGCGTGGGGCAAGCAGGGCCGCGACTTCATCCGCCTGCTGGACATGCACGACGCGCACGAGGCCTATGCCGAGCGCATCGCCGCCATCGGCCAGCGCATCGACGTGTTCGACGCGAATGCCGGCGACAGGCTGCTGCGCCAGTTGCAGGACGACATCCGCGACCTGCGGCCGCTGGCCGAGACGCGGGCGCACTGGCCGGCGCTGCACGCAAGCGACGACTCCATCCGCCTGCACATCGCGCATGGCCCGCAGCGCGAGGTCGAGATCCTGCACGACCAACTGCTCGCCGCCTTTGCCGCCGACCCCACCTTGCGCCCGCGCGACGTCATCGTGATGGTGCCCGAGGTCGGCGCCTACGCGCCGCACGTGCAGGCCGTGTTCGGGCTGCGCACGCCGGACGATGCGCGCCACATTCCCTACAGCCTGGCCGACCAGGCGCAGCGCCACCACGACCCGCTGCTGGGCGCGCTGGAGCGGCTGCTGGCGCTGCCGCAGTCGCGCGTGGCCACCAGCGACGTGCTCGACTGGCTGGAGGTCCCGGCCCTGCGCGCGCGGTTCGGCATCGACGCTGCGCAACTGCCGCTGCTGGCGCGCTGGGTGGCCGCGGCCAACGTGCGCTGGGGCCTGCATGCCGAGCAGCGCCGCGCGCTGGACCTGCCGCAGGCCGGCAGCGCCAACAGTTGGGACTTCGGCCTGCAGCGCATGCTGTTGGGCTATGCCGTGGGTGACGGCCAGCACTGGGCCGGCATCGAGCCGCTGGACGAGATCGGCGGGCTGGATGCTGCGTTGCTCGGCCCGCTTGCGCAGTTGCTGGAGACGCTGCAGACGCATTGGCGCGCACTGGCCCAGCCGGCCACGCCGGTGGTGTGGGGCGAACGCCTGCGCGCACTGCTGGCCGACTGCTTCGCGCCCGCGCTGGACGCCGACGTGTTCACGCTGCGCCGTTTGGAAGCGGCGTTGCAGGACTGGCTGGACGCCTGCGCCGCGGCCGCGCTGGCGGATGAATTGCCGCTGTCCGTCGTGCGCGAGCACTGGCTGGCGCAGCTCGACCAGCCGGCGCTGAACCAGCCCTTCTTCGCCGGCGCCGTGACGTTTGCGACGCTGATGCCGATGCGTGCGATCCCGTTCCGCGTGGTGGCCTTGCTGGGCATGAACGACGGCGACTACCCGCGCAGCCGCATCCCCATGGACTTCGACCTCATGGCGCAGGACTGGCGGCCCGGCGACCGCTCGCGGCGCGAGGACGACCGCTACCTGTTCCTCGAAGCGCTGCTGTCCGCGCGCGACCGGCTGCACGTGAGCTGGGTCGGCCGCAGCATCCACGACCAGAGCGAGCGTGCGCCCTCGGTGCTGGTGGCGCAGCTGCGCGACCACCTGGCCGCCGGCTGGCGCCTGGTGGGCGATGAAGCGCTGGCGCAGGACGAGGCTGGCGCGCGGCTGCTGCAGGTGTTGACCGTGGCGCACCGGCTGCAGCCGTTCCACCCCGCGTACTTCACGCTGGGCGGCGACGCGCGGCTGTTCAGCCACGCGCGTGAATGGCGTGCGGGCCTGCTGCCGGCGAGCGCGGCGGCGCCGGCTGCCCCACGCGACGCGCCGCTCGCGCCGTTCAAGTTCGACGGGCCGTTGACGTTGCGCCTGCTGTCGCACTTCCTGAAGGAGCCGGCGCGCACGTTCATGCAGTTGCGTTTGGGCGTGCACTTCGATGCCGACGATGCGCTGGTGCAGGACCAGGAACCGTTCGCGCTCGATGGCCTGCAGAACTGGCAGTTGCAGGACGAGTTGATCCAGGCACAGAAGGCTGCCCTGCAGGCCGACCAGCCGCGTGAGGACGCGCTGGCCGACCAGCTGGCCCGCATGGCGCGACGCGGCGTGTTGCCGGCCGGCCATTTCGGGGCCCTGGTGCACGCCGAGCTGGCCGAACCCATGGACCGGATGTTCGGCGACTACCTGCGCGTGCTGGCCGACTGGCCGCATGCGGTGGCCGACGCGCTGCTGGACCATCTGCCCAAGGGCCAGCCCGACGCCCTGCGCCTGGTGGACTGGCTGGGCGGTCTGCGCACCAACGATGCCGGCGCGCGCTGCCGCGTGCTGCTGGAGAGCACCGGGCTGGTGAAGGACCGGCGCTGGCGGCGCGACAAGCTGTTGCCGTTCTGGGTCGCGCATGTGGCGGGGCACCTGGCAGGCGCGCCACTCACCACGGTGGTGGTCAGCAAGGCCGGCACGGTGACGCTGTCGCCGCTGCCGCTGGAAGATGCGCGCCTGGTGTGGGATGGGCTGCTGGAGGCCTGGCAGCAGGGCCTGCGCATGCCGCTGCCGCTGGCGGTGCGCACCGGCTTTGCGTGGCTCGACGCGAACGGCACGCGGCACGACACGCCGCAGTCGCCGGCCTGGCAGAAGGCGCAGGCGTGCTACGAGGGGGGCGACGGGCCTTTCAGCCGGGCCGAGGTGGCGGGCAGTGCGTACCTGGCGCGGGCCTATCCGCACTTTGCCGATGTGTGGGGCGAGGGGGCGTTTGCGGACTGGGTCACCATCGTGCTGGAGCCGCTGAATGACGCCGTTCAGCGCATGGGAAGTAGCCCGGCATGAGCACTCCAGTGACCGCGCCCGATCTGCTCCAACCCCTGCGCCTGCCCTTGCGCGGCAGCCGCCTGATCGAGGCCAGCGCGGGCACCGGCAAGACCTTCACGATCGCGGCGCTCTACCTGCGTCTGGTGCTGGGCCACGGCGGCGAGGCGGCTTTCGCGCGCCCGCTGGTGCCACCCGAGATCCTGGTCGTCACCTTCACGAAGGCGGCAACCCAGGAACTGCGTGACCGCATCCGCGCGCGGCTGGCCGAAGCGGCAGAGGCGTTCCTTGCCGATCCTGCCGGTGTGCCTGAACGCCCGCCCGGGCACGACCTGCTGCACGACCTGCGAGCCGGCTACGCGCCGACACAGTGGCCGGACTGCGCCCGCACATTGCGCCTGGCCGCCGAGTGGATGGACGAGGCCGCCGTCTCGACCATCGACAGCTGGTGCAACCGCATGTTGAGCGAGCATGCCTTCGACAGCGGCAGCCCCTTCAAGCTCACGCTGGAGGCCGACCAGACCGAGCTGCAGGCCGAGGTGCTGCGTGACTACTGGCGCACCTTCTGCACGCCCCTGGCCGCCGACGACGCGGCCCAGGTGCGGGCCTGGTGGCCGACGCCCGCCAAGCTGCAAGGCACCGTCGACAAGCTGCTCGGCCTGGGCGATGCGCTCGGCGAGGGCGAGGCACCGGCGGATGCGTTGGCCACGGCGCGCGCAGTGGCCAGCCGCGCGCTGGCCGCATTGAAAGCGCCGTGGGCCGGTGACACCGGATGGGCGGCCGAGCTGCTGCGCCGGCTGGAGGACGCGGCCACCGCCAGGCACTGCAAGTTGCCCAAGCGCAAGGACTGGATGCAGGCGTTGCGTGCGTGGGCCGAAGGCGATGCACCCGAGCCGGTGCTGACCAAGACCGCCTGGGAGCGCCTGTGCGCCGACGGCCTGGCCGATGGCTGGGCCGGCGACAGCGCCCAGCTGGCAGCCCTGCTCGACCATGCGGCATGGCCTGCGCTGCAGAGCCTGCGCGCCGCAGTGAAAGCCTTGCCCGACGGCCAGCACGCCCTGCTGCGCCACGCCGCCCACTGGTGCGCGCAGCGCATGGCGCACGAGCAGGCGCGCCGCGCGCAGATGGGCTTCAACGGGTTGCTCACCCGGCTCGATGGCGCGTTGCAAGGCCCGAACGGACCACGGCTGGCGGCGTTGATCCGGCGGCAGTTTCCGGCCGCGCTGATCGACGAGTTCCAGGACACCGACCCGCTGCAGTACCGCATCTTCGACACCGTCTACGGCGTCGCCGCGAACGCGCCCGAAGCAGTGCTGCTGCTGATCGGCGACCCCAAGCAGGCGATCTACGCGTTTCGCGGTGCCGACATCCACACCTACCTGGCCGCACGCCGCGACACGGCCGGCCGCCACGCCACGCTGGGCACCAACTACCGCTCCACCGCGCCCATGGTGGCCGCGGTCAACGCCGTGTTCGACCAGGCCGAGCAGCGGCTGGACGGGCAGGGCGCCTTCGGCTTTCGCATAGCAGACGGCAACCCGCTGCCCTTCGTGCCGGTGCAGGCCCGAGGCCGCGCGCAGCGCTGGTGGCTCGACGGCCGCGCCCCCGCCGCGCTGACCGCGTGGGTGCAGGACGCCGGCACCGACGCCACAGGCCGCATGGCCGCCATGTGCGCCAGTGAGATCGTGCGGCTGCTCAACGCGGGGCAGGACGAGCGCGCCGGCTTTCGCGACGACCAGGGCCGGCTGCGCCCACTGCGCCCGGGCGACATCGCCGTGCTCGTCAACAAGGGCAGCGAGGCGCGCGCCATGCGCCAGGCCCTGGGCGCGCGCGGCGTGCGCAGCGTGTACCTGTCGGAGCAGGATTCCGTGTTCGACAGCCCGGTCGCGGCCGCACTGCAGCATGGGCTGGCCGCCTGCGCCACGCCCGAAGATGAGCGCCTGCTGCGCGCCGCCCTGGGCAGCGCGCTGCTGGGGCTGGACTGGCAGGCGCTCGACGCGCTGGGCCACGATGCGTTGCAGTGGGAAGCCCGTGTGCTGCAGTTCAGCGGCTACCAGCGCATCTGGCAGCGCCAGGGCGTGCTGCCGATGCTGCGCCACCTGCTGCACGATTTCGGCGTGCCGCAGCGCCTGCTGGCAGCCGGCGACGAACGCATGCTGACCGATGCGCTGCATCTGGCCGAGCTGCTGCAGCAGGCCAGTGCCCAGCTCGATGGCGAACATGCGCTGATCCGCTGGCTGGCCGAGCAGCGCGCCGGTGGCGCCGGTGGCGATGCCGATGCGCGCCGGCTGCGGTTGGAGAGCGATGCCGATCTGCTCCAGGTCGTCACCGTGCACAAGTCCAAGGGGCTGGAATACCCGCTCGTGTTTCTGCCGTTCGCGACCGCGCTGCGCGCGGCCAAGGCCGGCGACCTGCCACTCAAGTGGCACGACGACGGCGGCCGCCTCGTGGTGGCGCTGCAGGCCGATGACGTCGAACTGGCGCGCGTGGACGCCGAACGCCTGGGCGAAGACCTGCGCAAGCTCTACGTGGCGCTGACGCGGGCGCGCTACGCGACCTGGGTCGGCGTCACCGCCACCAAAGACGTGGCGCGCAGCGCGCTGGGCTATTTGCTCGGCGGTGGCGCCGCGCTGCCGCCCGGCGTGTTGCGTGCCGCGCTGCAGGCCCTGGCGTCTGACGCCATCGCCGTGCAGGACGCGCCCGCGCCGGATGGCGACCGCTTCGACGACCACGCGCAGGCACTGCGTCTGGCGCCCGAGCCGCCGTTGCCCACCGAGCCCATGGAGCGTTGGTGGATCGCCAGCTACTCCGCCCTGTGCCGCGCCGAGGCCGGGCCGCAAGCGTCGCACACGCCCGAGGGGGTCGATGCGAGCGCGCCGATGCCCACCACCGCGGCCGAGGACATCTACGCCGACAGCCGCACCGACGCGCTGGCCGACGGCGAACCCGCGCCGCTGCCCGCGCCCGATGCGCTGAGCCTGCACGCGTTTGCGCGTGGCGCCGGCCCCGGCACCTTTTTGCATGGCCTGCTGGAGTGGATGGGCCAGCAGGGCTTTGCGCGCGTGCGGGCCGAAGCCGCCGTGCAGGCCGCTTTGGCCGACCAGGTCGCGCGGCGCTGTGCCTCGCAGGGCTACGCCGACTGGGCGCCGGTGCTGCAGGCCTGGCTGCTGCGTTGGGTGGCAACGCCGTTGCCGCTGGGCCTGCACGACGCGGCCCCCGTGGCGCCCGCCGCCCTCGGCCGGGTGCAGATCGAGATGGAGTTCTGGCTGGCCGCGCAGCAGGTGGACACGCGCGCGCTCGACGCGCTGGTGCGCCGCCACACGCTGGCCGCCGCGCCGCGCCCTGCGCTCGCGCCGCAGCAGATGCACGGCATGCTGAAGGGCTACATCGACCTGGTGTTCACGCACGAGGGGCGCTACTACGTGGCCGACTACAAGTCCAACTGGCTCGGCCCGCAGGATGCCCACTACCACCCCGACGCCATGCGCGATGCCGTGCTGGCGCATCGTTACGAGCTGCAGTACGTGCTGTACGTGTTCGCGCTGCACCGGCTGCTGCGCGCGCGTTTGCCGGGCTACGACTATGCGCGGCACATGGGCGGCTCGGTCACCTTGTTCCTGCGCGGCCACGGGGCGCCGGGCGCAGGCGTGCATGCCGAGTGCCCGCCGCAGGCGCTGATCGAGGCGCTGGACGCGCTGTTCAGCGGGCAGCGGGAGGTGTCGGCATGACGGTGTTTCTCGGCCCCGTTCCGCCACAGCACGCGCCCATGCTGGCGGCCCTGCAGCGCTGGGTGGAACAAGGCTGGCTGCGCGCGCTGGACCATGCGTTCGCCGCCTTCCTCGCGCGGCAGGCGCCGCAGGCTGACCCGCTGCTGGTGCTGGCCGCCGCGCTGGCCAGCCACCAGTTGGGCCGTGGCCATGCCTGCCTGGATCTGGCGGCCGCGCTGGCGAATGCCGGCGAAGCCTTGTCGCTGCCGCCCGAGGGCGCGCGCCCGCTGGTCGATGCAGACGAGCCGCCTGAGCCACCCGCGCGATTGCTGGCTGGTGTGCAGATGGTGCGCTGGCAACACGCGCTGGACGAGCCTGCCCTCGTCGGCAACGGCCCGGGCGATCAGCCGCTGGTGTTGGTCGGCACGCGGCTGTACCTGCGGCGCTACTGGCAGTACGAGCAGTCTGTGCGCGCCGCCATCGCGCAGCGGCTGGCGCTGCCTGCGGTGGTCGCCGAACCCGCAACCTTGCGCGGCGCACTCAACGCCTTGTTCCCCACCCGCGACGGCGCCGTGTTCGACTGGCAGAAGGCCGCCTGCGCCCTGGCCGCACGCCAGGGCTTTGCCATCGTCACGGGCGGCCCCGGCACCGGCAAGACCACCACCGTCGTGCGCCTGCTGGCGCTGCTGCAGTCGCAGGCGCTGTCAGGCGGTGCCGGCCCGCTGCGCATCCGCCTGGCCGCGCCCACGGGCAAGGCCGCCGCGCGGCTGAATGCGTCCATTGCCGGCGCCGTGGCCGGCCTGCAGATGCGGCATCTGCCGGGCGGCGAGGCCGTGCGCGCCGCCATCCCGACCGAGGTCACGACGCTGCACCGCCTGCTGGGCAGCCGGCCCGACACGCGGCACTTTCGGCACCACGCGCGCAACCCGCTCGCGCTCGATCTGCTGGTGGTCGACGAAGCCTCGATGCTGGATCTGGAGATGATGGCCAGCGTCTGCGCCGCGCTGCCGCCGCAGGCGCGGCTGATCCTGCTGGGCGACAAGGACCAGCTGGCCTCGGTCGAGGCCGGCGCCGTGCTGGGCGATCTGTGTCAGCGCGCCGACGCGGGCCACTACCTGCCGGAGACGGCGGCCTGGCTGCAGGCGGCCAGCGGGCAAGCGCTCGACGCCGCGCTCATCGACACCGCCGGCCGCCCGCTGGACCAGGCCATCGCCAAACTGCGCGTTAGCCACCGCTTCAGCGCCGCCAGCGGCATCGGCCGGCTGGCGCACGCCGTCAACGAAGGCGATTGGCGCGGCTTGCAGAAGGTGTTCGCCAGCGGCCACGCCGACCTGGCGCAGCAGCCAGCGGGCGACGACGCCGCGCTGCGCCGCCTGGTGGTCGACGGTGCGCCGCAGGGCTTCGCCGGCAGTGGCCAGGCGAGCCTGGCGTTCGATGACGCGCAGCCGCCGCCTGTGGGCTACCGGCACTACCTGGAACTGCTGCGCGCGCGCCAGCCGGATGGCCACGCGCCGCAGGAAGCGTTCGACACCTGGGCGCGCGACGTGCTGGGCGCCCACGGCCGCTTCCAGCTGCTGTGCGCCCTGCGCAATGGACCGCAGGGCGTGCAGGGCCTGAACCAGCGGGTGGCCGAGCTGCTGCGCGCGCAAGGCCTGCTGGACGCAGGGCATGGCGGCTGGTACCTGGGCCGGCCGGTGCTGGTCACGCACAACGACTACGGCCTGGGCCTCATGAACGGCGATGTCGGCGTGACGCTGGCGCTGCCCACGCACGTCGCGGGCGAGCCGCAGCCGCGCTGGACGCTGCGCGTGGCCTTTGCGGCCGGCGACGGCGAGGACGGCATCCGCTGGGTCTTGCCCAGCCGGCTGCGCGCGGTCGAGACCGTGTTCGCGATGACGGTCCACAAGTCCCAGGGCTCGGAATTCAGCCACGCCGCGCTGCTGCTGCCGGCCAGTCTCAGCCCGGTGCTCACGCGCGAACTGGTCTACACCGGCATCACGCGCGCACGGCACTGGCTGACGCTGGTGGCCGATGCGGGCGTGCTGCGCGGGGCGATCGGGCGACGGGTGGAGCGGGTGGGGGGGCTGGTGGGCGGGTAGGGACCGTCGTGCTGCAGGGGTGACCGTCGGCACCGTCTCACCACACACGCAGATCGTCGCACCACAGTCCGTATTGATCGAACCGGGCGTTCTGTTCGCCGATCCACACCTTGTAGGTTTCTTCGAACTGCCGCTGCCGTTGTGCCAGCGTCGTGGGCTGGCTGGCGGCCATCAATGCGTCGGACTGCTGGATCGACATGGTCACCGTGTCCACGCGCCCCACGCTTTTCGATGAAGACGGGCTCGACCTGGGCGTGCGCGCAGATGGCGCCGAAGGGGTTTTTGGTTTGGGTCGCGGTGACCAGCATCTCGGCATCTCCATCGTTGGAATGTGGGCCATTGTGGCCGGCGACACTGCACACATGACCACCTTGAGCGACCGCACCCCCGTCATCGTCGGCATCGGCGAGATCACGCACCGCAGCAAGGCCGCTGACGATGGCCTGGAGCCGATCGAGCTGATGGCCCGCGCCATGCGGCTGGCCGAGCACGACAGCGGCGCCGCGCTGCTGGCCGATCTCGATTCGCTAGACGTGGTCTGCGAATACTCCTGGCCTTACACCGATGCGCCCACGCTGCTGGGTGCGCGCCTGGGCCACCTGCCGGCGCGCTGCGTCTATGGCGAGACGGGCGGTGAGTCGCCGGTGCGCTACCTCCACGAGGCGGCCTTGCGCATCGCGCGGGGCGAGAGCCGTGTGGCCGCGATCACCGGCGCCGAGGCCCGCTACACGGTTGACGCCGCTGCCAAGGCCGGCGTCAACCTGCCCTGGGCGCCGCGTGACGACAGCGTCAAGCTGGTGCGCGGAACCGACCTGTGCCATCCCGTGGCCGTGCAGCTGGGTGCCTACATGCCCACCACCATCTACCCGTTCTACGAGAACGCCACGGCGGCGGCCTGGGGCCAGACGCCGCGCCAGGCGCAGGACGAATCGGCACGGCTGTGGGCCGGCTATTCCGAGGTGGCCGCAGCCAACCCACACGCCTGGCGCGCGCGCCGTTTCACGCCGGCCGAGGTGCTGGACGCGACCGGCGACAACCGCCTGATCGCCTGGCCCTACACCAAGGCCATGGTCGCCAACCCGCTGGTCAACATGGGCGCGGCCGTGCTGCTGACCAGCGCAGGCCACGCGCGGGCGCTGGGCATCCCGCCCGAGCGCTGGGTGTATGTGTGGGACGGCGCCGCCGCGCGCGAGCCGCGCGACTACCTGCAGCGTGACCACTACCAACGCTCGCACGCGCAGGATCTGGTCATGGAAACCGTGCTGGCCCAGGCCGGTGGCGACGCCGCGGCGTTCGCCATGCTGGAGCTGTACAGCTGCTTTCCCGTCGTGCCCAAGATGGCGCGCCGCACGCTGGGCCTGCCGGCCGATGCGCAGATGACGTCCACCGGTGGCCTGAGTTTCTTCGGCGCGCCGCTGAACAACTACATGACCCATGCCGCCTGCGGCCTGGTGCGTGCATTGCGCGGCGCGCCCGGCCAGGCCGCGCTGCTGTACGGCCAGGGCGAGTACGTGACCAAGCACCATGCGCTGGTGCTGGGCGCCGGCCCGTCGCCAGGCGGCCTGCCGCCGGCCGACTACAGCGTGCAGGCGCAGGCCGATGCGCGGCGCGGCCCGGTGCCGGCGTTTGTCACTGCGTACGACGGTGCGGCCGTGCTGGAGACCTTCACCATCGTCTACGACCGGGCCGGCGCGCCGACGCATGGCATCGTCATCGCGCGCACGCCGGGTGGTGCACGGCTGATGGCCCGCGTGCCGGCCGACGACCAGGCCACGCTGGCGCGCCTGACCGATCTGGACCAGAGCCCTGTCGGCACGCGTGGCCAGGTTGGCGCCGCGGCCGACGGCCTGCTGCGCTGGCGGGCCGTGTAGGCGGCGCCGCCGCAGAGCGCGCGCGGCGCTGAACGTCCCCGCATGGTCCTGCACCCCCACACGGCGCAACTTCGTCCGTTCCGACGATGCAGCCGCGCCGGCCCGCGGCCACCATGCACAGCATCGGACAAGCTGGCGCACTCTGCGCGCAGCCACAGGAGGCACACGATGGCAGGACCTTTGCAGGGGCTCAAGGTGGTCGAGATGGCGGGCATCGGCCCCGGGCCGTTTTGCGCGATGCTGTTCGCCGACATGGGGGCCGAGGTGCTGCGCATCGAGCGGCCCGGGGCGCGCCGCTCGCCGCACGACATCCTGGCGCGCGGGCGCAGCCTGCTGCAGGTCGACCTGCGGGCCGAGGGCGCGAGCAGCGCCGTGCTGGACGCCATCGCCTGCGCCGACGTGCTGATCGAGGGCTTTCGCCCGGGCGTCATGGAGCGCCTGGGCCTGGGCCCGGCCGAGTGCCACGCGCGCAACCCGCGACTGGTCTATGGCCGCATGACCGGCTGGGGCCAGCACGGCCCGCTGGCGCACGCGGCGGGGCACGACATCAACTACATCGCCATCAGCGGCGCGCTGCATGCCATCGGCCGATCGGGCGAGGCCCCGGTACCGCCGCTGAACTACGTGGGCGATTTCGGTGGCGGCGCGATGCTGCTGGCCTTCGGCATCCTGGCGGCACTGCACGAGACGCAGCGCAGCGGCCAGGGCCAGGTGATCGACGCCGCCATGACCGACGGCGCGGCGCTGCTGTCGGCCATGATGGTCGGCATGAAGGCCGCCGGCAAATGGAGCAACCAGCGCGGCGAGAACATGCTGGATGGCGGCGCCCACTTCTACGACACCTATGCCTGCGCCGACGGCAAGTACGTGGCCATCGGCGCCATCGAGCCGCAGTTCTACGCGCTGCTGCGCGAACGCTGCGGCCTGGCCGACGACCCGGCCTTCGACGCACAGATGGACCAGGCCCGCTGGCCCCTGCTCAAGCTGCGCATCGCCGACGTCTTTCGAACGCGCACGCGCGACGCCTGGTGCGCACTGCTGGAGGGCACGGACGCCTGCTTCGCCCCGGTGCTCGACTGGGACGAGGCGCCCGCCCACCCGCACAACGTGGCGCGTGGCACGTATGTCCAGGCCCATGGCCTGGTGCAGCCGGCCCCGGCGCCGCGCTTCAGCCGCACGCCGGCTGCGCTGCCGCAGGGCGACGACGCGGCGGCCGTGTTGCAGCGCTGGGGCGTGCAGGCCGCCGCGCGGGCGTACTTCAAGTGAACCTTGAAGAACCTCTCGTCAACCGAACAACGCAGACCCCATGACCATCGACTTTCGCCGCTCCTGGATGGACGAAGACCTGGAGCTGTTCCGCGACAACGTGGTGCGCTTCATCGAGACCGAGATGCTGCCGCACGACGAAGAGGCGCGCCAGGCCGGCAACGTCGGCCATGCCATCTGGCGCAAGGCCGGCGCGCTGGGCCTGTTGTGCGTGGACGTGCCCGAGGAATACGGCGGCGGTGGCGGCGACTTTCGCCACGAGGCCATCATCCACGAGGAGATGGCGCGCCGCGCGCTGTCGGGCATGAGCATCGGCGTGCATTCCATCGTGGCGCACTACTTCATGAACCACGGCACCGATGCGCAAAAGCGCCAGTACCTGCCGCTGCTGGCGCGGGGCGAGATCGTGGGTGCCATCGCCATGACCGAGCCCGGTGCCGGCTCCGATCTGCAGGGCATCCGCACGCGCGCCGACAGGACGCAGGACGGCTGGCGCATCCACGGCTCCAAGACCTTCATCTCCAACGGCTTGCTGGCCGGCGTGGTGCTGGTGGTGGCCAAGACCGACCCGTCGCAGGGCGCCAAGGGCACCTCGATCCTGATCGTCGACACCCAGGACTGCACGGGCTTTCGCGTCGGCCGCGTGCTGGACAAGATGGGCCTGAAGGCGCAGGACACGGCCGAGCTGTTCTTTGACGACGTGCAGGTGCGCGCCGATGCCGTGCTGGGCGGCAAGGAAGGGCAGGGCTTCTTCCAGCTCATGGGCGACCTGCCGTACGAGCGGTTGATCATCGGCGTGGCCTCGCTGGCGGCGATGGAGGGCGCCTACCTCGCCACGCTGGACTACGTGCGCGAGCGCAAGGCCTTCGGCAAGCCGATCGCCGAGTTCCAGAACACCAGGTTCAAGCTGGCCGAGATCGCCACGCAGACCAAGGTCGGCCGTGCCTTCATCGACCGCTGCGTCGAAGATCTGGTGGCCGGCCGGCTGGACACGGCCACGGCGTCGATGGCCAAGCTCTGGGCCTCCGAGGCGCAGGGCCGCGTGGTCGACGAGTGCGTGCAGCTGTTCGGCGGCTACGGCTACATGAACGAGTATCTGGTTGCGCGCATGTACACGGATGCGCGCATCCAGCGCATCTTCGGCGGCACCAATGAGATCATGAAGGAAGTGATTTCGCGGGCGCTGTGACGGCCAAGGTCGTGCGCACATCCCGCGCACGGCAAACCAAGGAGCCATGCCATGGGCGACGAGCAGATCTTTCACGAGCGCGTCGCGCTGCATCTGGACACCTGCGGCGTGGCCACGGTCCGCCTGGCGCGGCCCGACAAGATGAACGCGCTGGACGCCGCCATGTTCGACGGCATCCTGGCCGCCGGCGCCGCGCTGCAGCAGGCCCGCGGCCTGCGCGCCGTGGTGCTGCATGGCGAGGGCCGGGCCTTCTGCGCAGGCCTGGACATGGCCAGCTTCGCCAGCATGGCCGAGGGCGGCGGCGGTGCCGTGTCCGGCCTGGCCGGCTTGCACGAACGCACGCATGGCCTGGCCAACCGCTTCCAGCAGGTCGCCTGGCAGTGGCGTGAACTGGCGGTGCCGGTGATCGCCGCGGTCCACGGCGTGGCCTATGGCGGTGGCCTGCAGATCGCGCTGGGGGCCGACCTGCGCCTGCTGGCCGCCGACGCGCGGCTGGCCGTCATGGAAATGCAGTGGGGCCTGGTGCCGGACATGGCCGGCATGGCGTTGCTGCGCGAGCTGGTGCGCGGCGACATCGCCCGCGATCTGGTCTACAGCGCACGCGTGGTCGCCGCCGAGGAGGCCTGCCGCATCGGCCTGGGCACCCGCATCTGCACCGACCCGCTGGCCGAGGCCCTGGCCACGGCCCGCGCCATCGCCGGCCGCAACCCCCATGCGGTGCGCGCCGCCAAGCGGCTGCTCAACCAGAGCTGCGACGCCGATGCGGCTGGCCTGCTGCTGGCCGAGGCGGTCGAACAGCAGCGCCTGGTCGGCAGCCCGAACCAGCGCGAAGCGGTACGCGCGGGCGTCGACAAACGGCCACCCCGTTTTGTAGACTAAAAACGAATACAGAGGTTTTTCTGTCAAACACCCTCGCGCGAGGTGTGTTGGCAGGCCGATGCGCGCATTTCCTGTGCGAAGTAGCAGCAGCGTGTTCGTTACATTGAGTGCAATAACTGCATTCAAGTTACTTTACAACTTCCTAATTTGTCAACCGCTTCGAGCGGTAGCGCTTCATGTCAACCACAAGACAGGCGATATCCGCGCTGGATTTGTAATTGATGTGCAACAAACATATTTAGGCTCTTCACTGGCTTGTTACTGCATCCATAAAATACCGTACGGTCAATCGCTACTGATTGCATGCAAATGAATTGGTAGCCAGTGGCGCCCACAGAGGCGCTGGTGACATCGGTTGCGGGGAGATGACAGCGCGCACAGCTGGCGCCCGGGGTTTCGGGGACGCCACTTCCGTCTGTTTCCCGTGTTCCCAAACCTCTCGCCAGGCTGCAAATTCATGAAGTTCCGCTGTTTGATCGGCTGTGTTGCGGCTGTGCTCGCTGCACCGTCCTGGGCCCTACCGGGCGCTGACATGCCGCTGCGCATCAGCAGCCCCCTTGGCCCGGTATGGGCCTGGACGCTGGGCATCCTGATGGCGCTGGTGATGGTGCTGCTGACGGTCTACACAGCGCGGCATTACGTCTTCTCGCTGAACCGGCTGTTCGCCCGCCAGCGCAACCCCTACGCCAGCCTGGTGAACGCCGACTGGCCGCGCGTGACGATCTTCGTGGCGGCGCACAACGAGGAAGACGTGATCCGCGACTGCCTGGAAAACCTGATGCGCGTGGACTACCCGGCCGACCGCATGCTCGTGGTGCCGGTCAACGACCGCTCCAGCGACCGCACGCGGGAGATCATCGACGAGGTGGTGGCGCGCTTTCCCGGCCGCATCCGCCCGTTCCACCGCGTGGGCGGCAAGCCCGGCAAAGCTGCCGCACTGAAGGACGCGACGGCGCTGGTCGACACCGACTACATCATCGTCTTCGACGCCGACTACATGCCCTCGCGCGGGCTGATCCGCCGGCTGATGGCACCGTTCTTCGACCCCGAGGTCGGCGCCGTCATGGGCCGCGTCGTGCCGCTCAACGTGGGCGCCAACCTGTTGACCCGGCTGCTCGATCTGGAGCGCGCGGGCGGCTACCAGGTGGACCAGCAGGCGCGCATGAACCTGGGCCTGGTGCCGCAGTACGGCGGCACCGTGGGCGGCATCCGCATCAGCGCGCTGCACGCCGTGGGCGGCTGGCACGACGATGTGCTGGCCGAAGACACCGACCTCACCTACCGGCTGCTGCTGGGCGGCTGGCGCACCGTCTACCACAACCGCGCCGAGTGCTATGAGGAAGTGCCGCAGAGCTGGGCCGTGCGCATGCGCCAGATCAAGCGCTGGTCCAAGGGCCACAACCAGGCCCTGGTGCGCCACTTCGGCGGCCTGCTGCGCCAGCCCGGCCTGCGCTGGGCCGAGCGGCTGGACGGGCTGCTGCTGCTGGGCGTCTACATGATGTCGCCGGTGCTGCTGCTGGGCTGGGTGCTCAGCGTGCTGATGTACTTCACCGTCAGCATCCAGTGGATGGGGCCGGCGATGCTGCTGATGGCCTTCATGGTGCACAGCGCGCTGGGCAACTTCGCGGCGTTCTTCGAGATCGCCACGGCCACGCACCTGGACCGCTCGCACCGGCGCATCCGGCTGCTGGCGTTCTCGTTCCTGGGCTTCATCGTGAGCGCCGTGGCGATCATGCGTTCGGTCTATGAGCAGGTGCTGCTGGACCGTCTGCCCGGCGGCAAGTTCCAGTGGGACAAGACCGTGCGCTACCGCCGTGCCAGCCCGGCCCTGGGCCTGCCGCCTGCAAAGGTCGGATCATGATGCTGGCCCTGCTCGTGGTCCTGACGCTCGGCGCGCTGGTGCTGCCGATGCTGCCCGCGCTGTGGGAATGGCGCCGGCCCAGCGACGTGCAGCCGCTGGGCATCGACGAGGCCGACGCGCTGGACCCGCCGTATCTGGCCCGCAGCTTCGCCACGCATCTGACGGGCGCCGTGGCCAACTGCGCAGCGCAACTGGGCAGCACCGAGATCGTGGCCTGCCCCGCCGCCGGTGCCCCGCTGCCACTGACCGACGCCGAGCGCGCGGCCGGCGCCAGCCACCGCGTCTGGCATGCCGACGGTGACCTGCAGCTGCCGGCCGGCGTCTCCTTCTATGCCGAGGTGGCCGCCAAGGGTTCGCTGCGTGCGGCCGAGCGCAGTGTGCACAAGGCGCTGTGGGCTGGTGGCGCGCTGCGCCTGGGTGCGCACGCGTCGGTGCTGCGCTGGGCGCATGGTGACGAGGTGGTCGTCGGCGAGTCGTGCAACCTGGCCGGCCGCGTGACGGCCGAGCGGCTGCTGGTACTGGCGCCGGGCGCCGGCTTCACGCTGCTGCACGCGCCGCGGCTGCAGTTCCTGCCCTGCCGCGTGCGTCCGCCAACCGTGCGCGCGGTCGGCGATGGCGCTGCACTGACCGGCGTGGACTGGGATGCCGGCGGCCTGCGCGCCACCAGCAGCGGCCCGCTGACCGTGCCCGACGGCACAGCCTGGCAGGGTGACCTGGTGTGCCACGGCGACCTGGCGCTGTTCGCGCGCTGCGTGGTGGAGGGCAGTCTGAAGGTGCGTGGCCGGCTGATGGTCGGCGCCGCCTGCACCATCGGCGGCAGCGTGTTCGCCGACGCCGACATCACACTGGACGAAGACTGCAGCGTGCGCGGCGTGCTGATGTCCGAGACCGCGATTGCGATCGGCGACGGCTGCGTGGTCGGCGCGCCGGCCGTGCCCGCGACCGTGGCGGCACCCAGGATCGCGATCGCCGCTGGCGTCGAGGTACATGGCACGGTGTGGGCGGGCGAGCAGGGGCGCTGCGTGGCGCCGGTGGTTGCGGCGGCTTGGGCACCGGCCCACACGCAACGACCCACGCAGGCGGAGACAGCGTGAGCGCCCGGCCCGTGACACGCCGCATCTGGCTGCTGCGCGCTGCCGTGCTGGCACTGGCCGTCACCGCGCTGGTGCTGGTCGGCCTCATCGGCCGCCCGCAGCCGACTGTGGCGCTGGCGCCGACGCGGCTGGCGCTGGTGATTCCCGACGGTCTGCCCATGGCCGACCGGCACGTGCAGGCCTGGCGCGATGCCGCAGCCGAACTGGGTTTTCCGCTGTCGGTGCTGCGCGCTTCCGGGCTGCTGCGCGCCGGCGCGCCGGCGCAGGATGTGGCGCTGATCCTGCCCGACCAGGTGCACCGCCGCATGAACGACGCACTGGTCGCCGCGCTGGACGCACGGGTGCGCGCCGGGGGCCGGCTGCTGCTGGTGAACGATGCCGGCGTGGAAGGTCTGGATGGCGGCTACCACCCGCAGCGCTCGCGCCTGTCGCGGCTGGCCGGGGTCTCCTATGCGCTGTACGGCGAGCTGCGCGAGCGCATGTCGGCCGAGCATGTGGCCTGGGTCGAGGGCGCCGCCGTGCCGCTGCTGCGCCTGCCGCCCGGCAAGCTGATCCGCGACGGCGAGAACGAGCCGATCAACAGCACCCAGGCGCCGCCGCAGGACGAGGAGCCGCTGGCCGTCGTGGGCTACCACTATGGCCGGCTGACCTACCCCGTGTTCACCACCCGAGGCCAGTACGCCGGCCGGCGCCTGATGCACGCGCAAGACGGCAGCCTTCTGGCCGGCCTGCAGACCGTGGGACTGGGCCAGGTGCTGTTCGTCAACCTGCCGCTGACCTACCTGAAGCTGCGCACGGACGGCCTGTTCCTGCACAGCTTCCTGCGCTACTTCGCCCAGGACATCGCCGGCCTGCCGCAGCTCTCGCAGGTGCCGGACGCGCAGGGCGCCATGATCATGAACTGGCACGTGGATTCCGCTGCCGCCGTGCCCGCCATCGAGACGCTGGAAGCGCTGGGCGCCTTCGAGCAAGGACCCTATTCGATTCACCTGACGACCGGCCCCGACGTGGACGAGGTCGGCGACGGCCAGGGCATGGACCTGGCCCGCAACCCCCGCATGCAGCAGTGGGTGCGCCGCTTCGTCGCGCGCGGAGACGAGGTCGGCAGCCACGGCGGCTGGATCCACAACGCCTTCGGCCGCAGCGTCGACAAGCAGTCGCCTGAGCAGTCCATCGCGCTGATCGAACGCAACATCGCCGACGTGCGCGCGGCCAGCGGTCAGCCCGTGCGCGAGTACTCCGCGCCGCTGGGCAACCACCCCGGGTGGACCACCCCGTGGCTGCGCGAGCAGGGCATCGGTGCCTACTACTTCACCGGCGACATCGGCATGGCGCCCACGCGCAGTTACCAGGACGGCAAGCGCAGCCCATCCGGCATGTGGGCGTTTCCGGTGCTGAGCTATGGCGTGCACGCCAGCTTCGAGGAGACCTGGTTCGCCGGCATTTCCCAGAGCGACATTGGCGCCTGGCTGAGAGACGTGGCCGACTTCTGCGCGCAGTTCCGCACCGTGCGCTTGGTGTATTTCCATCCGCCCGGCGTGGCGCTGGTACCGCAGGCATTTCACAGCTGGCTGCAGCACACCGCGGCGATGGTCAAGGCTGGCCAGCTGCGCTGGATCACCATGGCCCAGTACACCGCTTTCGCCAACGAGCGGCTGGCGGTCGAATGGGAGACACAGGTCGACGACCGCGACCCCGCCTCCGAAGTGCTGCAGGCACGCCACCCGCGCACGCTGGACCACTTCGCCTGGCTGCTGCCGGCGCGCCGTTACGGCCAGCCACGTGTGCTGGACGGCATTGCCGTCGTCACACGCGATGGCGACGACTGGCGCGTCGTCGCCGGCGACACGCGGCAGCTGCGGCTGCAGCTGCCGCGGCGTGCCGACATGCCGCCCCCTTCTTCCTCTTCCGCTTCCTCCGCTCCATGACACCGACCTACACCCCTTTTGATCGACCCATCCTGATCTCCGTCGGCACCCGTCCGGAGATCATCAAGATGGCCCCGGTGTACGCCGAACTGCGCCGCCGTGGCATGCCCGTGGTCTGGGCCCACAGCGGCCAGCACCGCGAGATGGCCGAGACGCTGTACCGCTTCTTCGATATCCAGCCCGAGTACGAGGTGACGCTGGAGCGCCGCAACGGCAGCCTGGCGCACCTGAACGCGCTGTTGTTGGAGCGCCTGAGCGAGATCTACGAACACGCCCGGCCCGCCGCCGTGCTGGTGCACGGCGACACCAGCAGCACGCTGGCCTCGGCGCAGGCGGCGTTCTATCTGGACATCCCGATCGGCCATGTCGAGGCCGGGCTGCGCACCTTCCAGCCGCGTGAGCCCTTTCCCGAGGAGAAGAACCGCGAGCTCACCGCGCGCCTGGCGCAGTGGCACTTTGCGCCCACGGCCGGCGCCGCCGCCAACCTGGCGCGCGAGGGCATCGTGGCCCACGCTGTGCACGTGGTGGGCAATACCGCTGTCGATGCCGCACTGACCGGCGTGGCCCGGCTCGACGGCCTGCTGCAGAGCGGCGCGCTGGCCTTGCCCGAGCCGTTGCAGCGCCTGCAGCCCTACCTGGCGCATGGCCGGCTGATCACCGTCACGGCGCACCGCCGCGAGAACTGGGGCGCCGGCATCCAGAACATCGCGCGCGCGGTGGCCAGGCTGTTGCAGGCCGACCCGCGCCTGGCCGTGGTCTGGCCGGTACATGGCAACCCGGCCGTGGCCGACATCGTGCATGCCGAGCTGGGCGAGCTGGTCCCGCGGCTGGAAGGCCGGCTGTGCCTGTGCCCGCCGCTGGACTACCCGGCGCTGCTGTGGTGCCTGCAGCACAGCGCACTGGCGTTGACCGATTCCGGCGGCATCCAGGAAGAGGGCGCCGCGCTGTCGCGCCCGGTGCTGGTGCTGCGCGACACCACCGAGCGGCCCGAGTTGATCGAGGCCGGCGCCGGCATGATCGTGGGCACCGACATGCAGCGCATCGTCGGCACCGTCACGCGCCTGCTGGGCGAGGGTGACGCGCTGGCCCGCATGCGCGAGGCCGTCAACCCCTTCGGCGACGGGCACACCTCGCAGCGCATCGCCGATGTGCTGGAGCCGGCGCTGTGACCATGCGACACGCCTTGAACCGATACGCGCGGGCGCTGCTGCTCGCGGGTGCGCTGCCCGCTGCGACGGGTCTGGCGCAGACCGTCGACAACCTGCCGCCCGCCACCGAGGCGCTGCCACAGTCTGTCGCGCCGGCACCGTCGGCCACTGCCGCGCCGCCGCGCATGACCTGGGAGCTGGTGACCACGCACAGCGAGCTCAGTGCCGGCCTGTCCGATGGCGCCTCGATCAGCCTGCGCGGTGCCATCGCGCTGCCGCGCGGCGACGTGCTGCAAGTCGAGCTGATGGAGGAGAACAAGTTCGGCGAGCACGGCGGCGTGGCGGTGGGGGCTTACACCCGCGTGCTGTCCGACGACTGGTACCTGGTGCAGACGCTCGTGGTCGGACACGGCGGGCCGGCCTGGTCCAACGTGCGCGTGGACACACAGGTCTCGCGCAAGTGGCTGGCGCAGCGCCAACTGGTCAGCTCCGTGGCGTTGTACCGGGCCTGGCTGGAGGGCAATCGCAGCGACAAGGGCGCGCGGCTGTCGCTGGCCTGGTACCTGCCGGTCGCCGCAGTGGTGGAGGCCGGCATCGTGCTCAACGTCAGCGACCCCGGCAACGTGAACTCGCGCATGCCCTATGTGGCGGTGACCCTGGGGCGCGAGGGCCAGCAGTACGTCAGCCTGCGCGTGGCCAGCGGCTCCGAGGCCTACCAGGCCATCGGCAGCCAAGCCCAGCTGGTCGACTTCGACAGCACCAGCGTGGCGCTGAACTGGCGCAAGTGGCTGGGGCCGCGCTGGGGCCTCTCGGCCCAGGCCGAGTTCTACCGCAACCCGACCTACCGGCGCCGCACGCTGGGCGTCGGCCTGTTCGCGCAGTTCTAGATGCACAAGCCTTTGCATTCCCACGACACCGTCCAGCGGCTGCGTGCGCGCGGCCACCTGGGCGGCACCATCGCGCAGCACCGGGCCATCTGGCGCCAAAGCCTGTCGCTCGGCCGTGTGCTGGAAAGCCTGGGGTTGGCGATGGCCTTCACCGGCCTGCTGCTGTGGCTGCGGCCGTGGATCGGCCAGGCCTGGGGTGGCGAGTTGCTGTGGTGGATCCGCGGGCTCGAACTGCCGGGCTACTTCGCGCCCGGCGATCCGCAGACGGCGGGCGCAGTCGGCATGGTGGTGCCCGTCGTCGCGCCCGAGATGCCGGCCCCCGACGCCTGGTCGCCGATGAAGCACGGCGCCGCGCTGCTGCTGCTGTGGTGGTGCACGGGCTGGGTGTCGGATGCGGCCAAGCCACTGGCTTTCTTCGTGCGGCTGGGGGTGCTGGTGCATGCGGCCTCGGTGGTGTTCTTCATGTTCTGGTCGGGCAGCTTCACGCACACCATGTCCGGCCACGTGGCCAGCGGCCTGCGCCAGGCCTGGTACCTGATGCTGGCCACGCCGTGGATCCACTTGCTGACGTACTACCTGTTCCCGTTCGCCGCCTGGCAGCGCGCACTGATCACGGGGGCGACACTGGCCTACCTGTTCGTGCTGACGCCGCTGCAATACGCGCTGCACGTGGCGCTGGCCTGGCAGGCAGGCCTCATCCTGCTGCCGCTGCTCAGCCTGATGTTCGGCGTGATGCTGCCGGTCATCAGCGTGGTTGCGCTCTACGGATGGGGCATGGGCTGGCGCAAACTTGGCGCGGAGGTTCGCAGTGCCGGATGAACCCGGAGTCTGCAGCGGCGGCTTCGTGGGAGCCCTGGCCGCACTGCTGATGGCTTGCACGGGCGGCGGCGGCGACCCACCGGCCACACCCACCTCGGCGCCGACCCCTGCGCCAGCTTCGGCTTCGGCTACCGCTTCAGTTGCGACGCCCGCGCCCGCAGCAGCGTCTTGCGAACGCGGTGGCTTGGTGGACACCGCTTTGCGCGACGCGGCACTGACCATGCTGTCGCAGCTGGTGGTCCACGCGCCGGGCCAGGCCGCGCATGGCGCCATCAGGTCCAACCTGGCGCCCGGCCACGTCAGCCCCAACGGCGACGCGTGGCATTTCATCTCGGCCTACCAGGTGAACCTGGCCCTGTCCGAAGCACTGCGCGTGGCGCCGGCCCAGGCACCTGCGGCCGCCGCATGGCTGCGCTGGCAATCGCGTCACACCACGCCTACCGGCCCGGGCCAGGCCATCGTGTTCGACCACTGGGTGCGCGCCGGCGACCTGCAGGTGTCCAGTTGCCCGGCGGGTCGCCTGCCTGCCAACTGCCCCGACGTGGACGCCCACGACAGCACGGCCGCCTCGCTGTTGCTGATGGCCGATGCCTACCTGGCAACCACCGGCGACCCGGCGCTGCTGCGCGAGGCCGGCGTACGCGCCGCGCTCGAGGGGGCCGCAGCCGCCGTGACGGCGCTGACCGGCGCCCAGGGCCTGACTTCGGCCAAGCCCGGCTTTCTGGTCGACTACCTGATGGACGCCGCCGAAGTAGCGGCCGGCTGGCGAGCCTGGGCCCGCGTGCAGCAATCGGCCTATGCGGACACCGCCGGCGCCGCTACCAGCCTGGCCGCCGCCGTGCGCACCGAGGGCGCCATACGCACCCATCTGTGGCATGCCCCGCGCGGGGCCTGGCGCGTCAGCCTGCAGGCCGGCGCGCCCGATTTCTCGGTCTGGTACGCCGACACCGTGGCCCAGGCTTGGCCGCTGTTGTGGGGCGTGGCGGGGCCGACCGCCACGGACGCCGCCAGCGCCTGGCGCGCGGCCGCCCGCCATTGGCAGGGCACGGCCGACTGGTCGGTGCGCGATGTCGACCCCGACGGCTTCTGGTGGCCCTCCATCGCCGTGGCCGCGCGTTGCGTCGGCGACGAGGCGCCCGCCCGCGCGTGGGTGGCCCGCGCCCGCAGTGCCTGGCTGCAGCCCGGCCAGCCATTCGCCTGGCCGTTCCAGATCGGCGACCTGCGCTGGCTGCTCTGGCTGGCCGACCCCGTGGCCCCTGTATTCCCCGCGCCGCGTTGACGCGGTGCTTGTGTGCTTGCCTGTTCCAAGAAACTATCTCAAGAGGTGCTTCCATGAAGATGATGCTTCGTCTCCTGCGTCGTTCATCCGCCGCGCGGTGCCGCCATGCGGCTTCGCTGGGGCTGATGCTGCTGGCCCTCGTGGCCGGCCCCGCGCTGGCCGGCGTGCGTGACCAGCTCACGCTGCTGGTGCCCAACAACGCCGTCCTGTCCAGCTGGCAGGTCCAGGTCTGGACCGACACGGCGGCCGAAGAAGGCATCCAGCTGGAGGTGATGACCGACAGCGCCTTCCGGGCCCTGGGCAACAACGCCGCTTCGTCCGTTGCCGGGCTGATCCTTCCCGACAGCGCGCACATCCAGGCCAGCGATGCCCTGGTGGCGGCCGTCAAGCAGTACGTGGCCCGGGGGGGCCGTCTGATGCTGACGTTCGACGCCGGCTCGCTGAACGAGAACGGCTCGTACGATCCGGCGGGCCGGTCGCGCTTCTCCGATCTTGTCGGCGTGGACTACGTGCTGGACCAGAGCCTGCGCGACCGCGTCGTCGGCTTTGGCCCCGTGGTCGGCACCAGGGGCCGGCTGGACAACCTTTCGCTGCCGCCGGGCAAGTACCTGCCCTACGCGGATTCCGGCGTCGCAGGCCGCTCCAGCGTGTCGCTGCCGGCCTATGTGCCGACCAGCCGCTTCGACCCGGGCGGCTCGGGCTACATGCGCAACTGGCTGGCCTCGCGCGCCAACGGCACGCGCTGGGCATGGAATTACTTGGGCGGCCCGGCCCTGCGCTACGACAGCCTGGTGAACAACGCCACCCAGGCCCTGACGCAAATGAGCATGAACGCACCGGCGACCGTGGCCGACAGCCTGCGCCGCGCCGACGACGTCAGCGCCCGCGTCGGCACCGACGGCAGGGGTTGGACCGAGATCTCGCCCAGCCGAACCGCCACCAACCTGGCGGCCGACGACGCCACGCTGCAGACCATCAGCGGCTACGGCTACAGCGAGGTGGGCTACTACCACTTCGTCACCACCGGCACCTTCCCCGGCACGGTGTTCCTGAGCTCGCCCGAGTTCGGCCTGGTGGCCGGTGAGCGCAGCTACGGCAACGGCAAGGTGCTGTTCGTGAACATCCCGCTGGGCCAGTTCAAGGCGCTGGGCACGGACGGCGCGCTGCTGCATGGCTTCCTGACCCATTTCGCGCGCGACCAGGTGGCCATCCCCCGCCTGTCGGCACAGCCCAACGGCATTGGCGGCCTGGTCTACAACTGGCACGTGGACGACGGCGACGATGTCGTGCCCGACTACAAGTACCTGATGCAGCTGGACTGGATGAAGAATGCCGGCCCGTTCTCGGTGCACTTCACGGCCGGCCCGGACGTGGCCGTGCCGGGCGATGGCCTGGGCATGAACCTGCCGTACAACCCCGCCGCGCAGGACGTGGTGCGCCGCGCCGCCAAGGTGGGCCGCTATGTCTTTGGCGACTGGGCGCGCCAGAGCATCGGCTCGCACGGTGGCTGGAACCACAACCTCTACGGCTTCGGCGCCAACGAGGACAACGCCGCCACCTACCAGCCCTGGCTGACGCTGAACTTCGGCGCCATCGAAGATGTCACCGGTTTCAGACTGCGCGAGTACTCCGCCCCTCTGGGCAACAACCCGACCTGGGCCGTGAACTGGATCGAAGCGCGCGGCGTGGTCGGCATGTACTCGGTCAGCAACACCGGATCGGCCGCCACGCGCGAATGGCGCAACGGCGCGCGGCTGACGAACAAGCTGTGGGCCAACCCGATCGCGCCGTTCGGCGTCTCGGCCACGTTCGAAGAGTTCGAGGCCAACGGCCAGACCGATGCGCAATCGGCCCAGTGGCTGGTGGACCTGCAGAGCTTCGTCGTCAACCACCGCACCAACCGCCTGTTCTACAACCACCCGCCCGGCGCGCTGGCCCACCTCGGTGTGGTGGAGACCTTCGTCAAGCGCGCCACGAGCCTGGCCGGCGTGAACAAGTTCCGCTGGTACAGCATGCAGGAGCTGGCGGACTTCAACCAGCGCCGCATCCAGACCACCTGGGAGAGCACCAAGGTGCTGGGCACCAACTACATCACGATGCAAAACCCGCAGTCCCTGGCCGACGTGAGCATGCTGCTGCCGCGCAGCCGCTACGAGCGCCCGTGGATCATGGTGGGCCTGAGCACCGTGACGTATGACGCCACCTACTGGATCGTGACCGCCAAGGCGGGCAGCTGGCTGAAGATGATCGCGCAGGAGCGTTGATCGACGCTTCGGCGCGCACATGAACAGGCCGCGCGGTTGCGCGGCCTTTTGCTTGGTGCGCCTCGCGGGATGTGGCGGGAGGACGCAAACATTCGTCACATTGCGTGAATCCAGCGCAAGCCTTGGACGCGATGCTTCGGGCTCAGCGGGCGGTGCCGTGCCGACCGCAGGACGGAGACAAGCATGCCAACACCCCACCTCTACGACAGCGGCCTGGAGCGCAACCGCGCGAACCATGTCGCCCTGTCGCCCCTGTCGCCCCTGTCTTACCTGCAGCGCGCAGCCGCGGTCTACCCGGAGCGCAGCGCCATCGTCTACGGCGCGCGGCGCCAGAGCTGGGCGCAGACCTTCGAGCGCTGCCGCCGCCTGGCCAGTGCCCTGCAGCGTGCCGGCGTCGGCCCCGGCGACACCGTGGCGCTGATGCTGCCCAACGTGCCCGCCATGCTGGAGGCGCATTTCGGCGTGCCGGCCGCCGGCGCCGTGCTGAACACCCTGAACACCCGGCTCGACGCCGAGGCCATCGCCTTCATGCTGCAGCACGGCGAGGCCAAGGTGCTGCTGACCGACCGCGAATTCGCCAGCGTCATCAGCAAGGCCTTGACGCTGCTGGGCCCGCGCCGCCCGCTGGTGATCGAGGTGGAAGATGACGACGCGCCCGACGGCCCGCGCCTGGGCGAGCTCAGCTACGAGTCCTTCCTGGCCGGTGGCGACCCGGCCTTCGCCTGGCAGCTGCCCGCCGACGAGTGGGATGCCATTGCGCTGAACTACACCTCGGGCACCACCGGCAACCCCAAGGGCGTGGTGACGCACCACCGGGGCGCCTATCTCAACGCGGCCAGCAATGTGATCAGCTGGAGCATGCCGCACCACGCCGTCTACCTGTGGACGCTGCCGATGTTCCACTGCAACGGCTGGTGCTTCCCCTGGACGATGGCGCTGATCGCCGGCACCAGCGTGTGCCTGCGCCGCGTGGAGCCGGCGCACATCTTCTCGCTGGTGCGCGAGCATGGCGTGACGCATCTGTGCGGCGCGCCCATCGTCTACAGCATGCTGATCAATGCGCCGGCTGCCCTGCGCGAAGGCATCACGCACCGGCTGCAAGGGCAGATCGCAGGCGCTGCGCCGCCGGCCGCCGTGATCGAAGGCTGCGAGGCCGCCGGCATCGCGCTGACGCATGTCTACGGCCTCACCGAGGTCTACGGCCCCGCCGCCGTCTGTGCCAAGCAGCAGGAGTGGGATGTGCTGCCCGCGGCCGAGCGCGCGATGCGCAATGGCCGCCAGGGCGTGGCTGCGCCGATGCAGCAGGAGGTGGCGGTGCTGGACCCGCAGACCTTCGCGCCGGTGCCGGCCGATGGCACCACGGTCGGCGAGATCTTCTTTCGCGGCAACGTCGTCATGAAGGGCTATCTGAAGAACCCCGAGGCTACGGCCGAGGCCTTCGCGGGCGGCTGGTTCCACACCGGCGACCTGGCCGTGCTGCACCCGGACGGCTACGTGAAGATCACCGACCGCAGCAAGGACGTGATCATCTCCGGCGGCGAGAACATCAGCTCGCTGGAGGTCGAAGACGCGCTGCACCGCCACCCGTCCGTGCTGCTGGCCGCCGTGGTGGCGCAGCCCGATGCGAAGTGGGGCGAGGTGCCGTGCGCCTTCGTCGAACTGAAGGACGGCGCGCACGCCACCGAGGCCGAGATGGTCGAGTTCTGCCGCGGCCTGCTGGCCCGCTTCAAGGTGCCCAAGCGCGTGGTCTTTGGCGCACTGCCCAAGACATCGACCGGAAAGATCCAGAAGTTCGTGCTGCGCGAGCAGACCCGCGCCGCCAGCGCCATTGAATAAACCCCCGGAGACACCCATGAAAACCATCGACGTCCACAAGCTCGCCGACGAGGCGAAGTTCAACCGATTTCACCTGCGCGTACTGCTCTGGTGCCTGCTCATCATCATCATCGACGGCTACGACATCGCGGTGGCCGGCACGGCCTTGCCGTCCATCATGCAAGAGATGGGCGTGACCGCTTCGACCGCCGGCTTCATGGCCAGCTCGGCACTGTTCGGCATGATGTTCGGCGCCATCTTTTTAGGCACGCTGTCCGACCGCATCGGGCGGCGCTGGACGATTTCGATCTGCGTGTTCCTGTTCAGCGTGTTCACCGCAGCGGCCGGCTTCACCAACGACCCCATCACCTTCAGCGTGATGCGCTTCATCGCCGGCCTGGGCATCGGCGGCGTGATGCCCAACATCGTCGCGCAGATGACCGAGTACGCGCCCAAGAAGATCCGCAGCCTCATGACCACGGCCATGTTTTCCGGCTACGCGCTGGGCGGCATTCTGGCGGCGGTGCTGGGCAAGCAGCTGATCGGCGACTACGGCTGGCAGGCGGTGTTCATCGCCGCCGGCGCGCCGGTGCTGCTGATCCCGTTCATCCTGAAGACCATGCCCGAGTCGCTGCCCTACCTGGTCGCCCACAAGGACGACGCGCACCTGCGCGAGGTGGTGCAAAAGATCGAGCCGAGCCTGCACGTCGCGCCCGGTGACCGCTTCCTCGTGCCCGAGAAAGACCTGGCCAAGGGCGCGCCGCTGGCCCAGCTGTTCCAGGACGGGCGTGGCCTCTCGACGGTGATGTTCTGGATCGCGTTCTTCACCGGCCTGTTCATGATCTACGCGCTGTCCAGCTGGCTGACCAAGCTGATGGCCATGTCCGGCTACAGCCTGGGCTCGGCGCTGTCGTTCGTGATCGCGCTGAACCTGGGCGCCATGGTGGGTGCCATCGCCGGCGGCTGGCTGGCCGACCGCTTCCACATCAAGTGGGTGCTGGTGACCATGTATGCGCTGGGTGGCGTGTTCCTGTACCTCATGACCTACAAGACCTCGACCGAGGTGCTGTACTTCATCATCGCCATGGTGGGCGCCTGCTCCACCGGGGCGCAGATCGTGGCCTATGCGTACTGTGGCCAGTTCTACCCGATGGCAATCCGCTCCACGGGCATCGGCATGGCAGCCGGCGTCGGCCGGCTGGGCGCCATTGCCGCGCCGCTGCTGATCGGCTTGATCGTGTCGCTCAAGCTGCCGCTGGAGCAGAACTTCCTGGTCATCGGCGCAGGCGGCGTGATCGGCGCGCTGGCGCTGGCCTTCATCGACCACCGGCGCTCGGCCTCGGCCATCGTCGACGAGGTGGCACCCGTGCCGGCCCACGCTGGCAAGGGCTCCGCCGCCGGCGCGCGCGCCTGACGTTCTCTCACCGCAAGGAATCCCCATGACCCCCTACCAGGCGCCGCTGCGCGACATGCTGTTCACCATGAAGGAAGTGGCCGGGCTGGACGCCGTCTGCGCCCAACCCGGCCACGAGGACACCACGCCCGATGTGGTCGAGGCGGTGCTCGAAGAATCCGCCAAGTTCGCCGCCGGCGTGCTGGACCCGATCAACGCCACGGGTGACCGCCAGGGCGTGCGCTGGGACCGGGGCCGCGTGCAATCGGCCGACGGCTTTGCCCACGCCTACGCCGCGTTCTGCGAGGCCGGCTGGCACGCCATGCCGGCCGACACGGCGCACGGCGGCCAGGGCATGCCCACGCTGGTCAGCACCGCCGTGCTGGAGATGTGGAAGTCCTCGAACCTGGCGTTCTCGCTGTGCCAGATGCTGACGCTGGGCGCGGTCGCGGCGATTGCGCACCACGGCACGGATGCGCTGAAGGCGCGCTTCCTGCCGAACATGGTGGCCGGCCGCTGGACCGGCACCATGAACCTGACCGAGCCGCAAGCCGGCAGCGACCTGGCCGCACTGCGCAGCCGCGCCGTGCCTGAGGGCGATCACTACCGCGTGAGCGGCAGCAAGATCTTCATCACCTGGGGCGAGCACGATCTGGCCGAGAACATCGTGCACCTGGTGCTGGCCCGCCTGCCCGATGCGCCTGCTGGCGTGAAGGGCATCTCGCTGTTCGCCTGCCCGAAGTTTCTGGTGGGCGACGACGGCCGGCTGGGCGCGCGCAACGACCTGCAGTGCACGTCGGTCGAGCACAAGCTGGGCATCCATGCCAGCCCCACCGCGTCGATGAGCTTTGGCGAGCAGGGCGGCGCCATCGGCTATCTGGTGGGCCAGCCGCACCAGGGCCTGGCCTGCATGTTCACGATGATGAACCACGCGCGGCTGAATGTGGGCCTGGAGGGCGTGGGCATTGCCGAGCGTGCCTACCAGCGGGCCCGCGCCTACGCGCTGGACCGGGTGCAGGGCGCCACGCTGGTGCCGGGCAGCCGCAGCATCATCGGCCACCCCGACGTGCGCCGCATGCTGATGGACATGAAGGCGCGTGTGGAGGCCATGCGCGCACTGGCCTATTTCGCGGCCGGCCAGATGGACCGCGCCGAGGGCCATGCCGACGCCGATCAACGCCGTGCCAGCGCCGCGCTGGTGCAACTGCTGACGCCTGTCGTCAAGGGCTGGTGCACCGACACGGCTTTCGGCGTGGTGACCGACGGCGTGCAGGTGCACGGCGGCATGGGCTATGTGGAGGAGACCGGCTGCGCGCAAGACCTGCGCGATGCACGCATCACCACCATCTATGAGGGCACGACCGGCATCCAGGCCAACGACTTGATCGGCCGCAAGTTGGCGCGCGAGGGCGGCCAGACCATGCAGGCCCTGAGCGCGCGCATGGCGGGCGACGCGCGTCGCCTGGCCGGGGGGCCTGCCGCGCTGGCGGATGTGGGCCACGCGCTGCAGGCCGGCCTGCAGGCGCTGGACGTGGCCACCGATTGGCTCCTGCAGCACAGCGCGGCATCACCGGCCGGCGCTGCGGCAGGCGCCGTGCCCTACCTGCGGCTGACCGGCACCGTCGTCGGCGGCTGGCTGATGGCCTTGTCGGCCGAGGCGGCGGCCACGCTGCTGTCGGCCGGCGACGCCGAGGCCGATTTCCTCAGCGCCAAGGTGCACACCGCGCGCCACTACATGGCGCACCAGATGGCGCAGGCCGGCGGCCTGCGCGACACCGTCACCGGCGGCGCCGCCAGCACGCTGGCGCTGGCCGACCACCAGTTCTGAAAGGGACACCATGAAAGCCTACAACGGCGGGACATCGAAGACCCGCAGCCCCGCAGGAGTTGCCGCATGAAGATCCTCGTGTGCGTCAAACGCGTGGTCGACTACAACGTGAAAGTTCGCGTGAAGTCCGACGGCAGCGGCGTCGACATCGCCAACGTCAAGATGAGCATGAACCCGTTCGACGAGATCGCGATCGAGGAAGCCGTGCGTCTCAAAGAAAAGGGCCTGGCGACCGAAGTCATTGCCGTCTCCTGCGGCGTGCAGCAGTGCCAGGAAACCCTGCGCACCGCCATGGCCATCGGCGCCGACCGCGCCATCCTGGTGCTGACCCCCGCGGATGGTCTCGAGCTGCAGCCGCTGGCCGTGGCCAAGCTCCTGAAGGCCGTGGTCGACAAGGAACAACCCGGCCTCGTCATCCTGGGCAAGCAGGCCATCGACGACGACTGCAACCAGACCGGCCAGATGCTGGCCGCCCTGGCCGACCTGCCGCAAGCCACCTTCGCCAGCAAGATCGAACTGGCCGACGGCAAAGTCAGCGTCACGCGTGAAGTCGACGGTGGCCTGGAGACGCTGAGCCTGTCCACGCCCGCCGTCATCACCACCGACCTGCGCCTGAACGAGCCGCGCTACGTCACGCTGCCCAACATCATGAAGGCCAAGAAGAAGCAGCTGGACACCTTCAAGCCCGAAGACCTGGTTGTGGACGTTGCCAGCAAGCTCAAGACCCTGAAGGTCAGCGAGCCGCCCAAACGCAGCGCCGGCATCAAGGTGCCCGACGTGGCCACCCTGGTCGCCAAGCTCAAGAACGAAGCGAAAGTGATCTGACCCCCAGTCTTCGCGCACTGCGTGTCGCTTCGCCAACCCCCTTGCAGGGGGCAACACCAGCGGCCCGGCAAAGCCGGTTCCGCGGTGTTCCTGGAAGGGGCACGCGTTCAAGCCCTGTCACGCTTCACGGAACCACCACATGAGCATCCTCGTCATCGCAGAACACGACAACGCCTCGATCAAGGGCGCCACGCTGAACACCGTCGCCGCCGCCGTCGCGTGCGGGGGTGACGTGCACGTCCTCATCGCCGGCCACAACGCCGCTGCCGCAGCGCAAGCCGCCAGCCAGATCGCCGGCGTCGCCAAGGTGCTGCACGCAGAAAGCCCCGGCCTTGCGCACGGCCTGGCCGAAAACGTCGCCGCGCAGGTGCTGGCCATCGCCTCGGGCTACAGCCACCTGCTGTTCCCCGCCACCGCCAGCGGCAAGAACATCGCCCCGCGCGTGGCCGCCAAGCTGGACGTGAGCCAGATCAGCGAGATCACCAAGGTGGACAGCCCCGAC